>NZ_AEUD01000008.1 GCF_000192435.1 Gordonia neofelifaecis NRRL B-59395 | reverse complement strand
CATCCCCGAGCCGCCACCCCAACAATCGATGGATCCGGGCTCAACTAACGGATGGCGTCGCTCAACGAACGGGCGAAGCGCCACTCCGCTCAACCAGCAGACGGGGCGCCTTCTGCCGGCGCAGAGATCTCCTGGCGCGGCATGAACTGTGCGGCGACGATGCCGACCACGGCGAGTCCGATCATCGCCAGCATCGCGGCGCGATAGCCGTCGGCGAATCCGCTGGACTCGGACACAGATGAGTACAGGGTTCCGATCACCGCCGCGCCGACAGCGACCGAGAGCGCCTGCACGGTGTTGAACACTCCGGACGCTGCGCCGGCGAGCGCGACGGGGACGTCGTTGAGGACGAGCAGTCCGGCCGCTCCGACGATGAGTCCGAACCCGGCGCCCGCGACGGCCAGGGCCACTGTGAACCACAGTGCCGGATGGATGGATTGATCGGCGACGATCATCGCGGTCATGCCGACGATGAACACCCACGCCCCGGCCTGCAGCACCCGCTTGCCGAATCGGCCGGCGAGCACGGTTGCCGACAGCCCGGCGAAGATCGGGACGGCGATCGAGAACGGAATCCACATCAGGCCGGTGTGCAGAACCGACCAGCCGTGGTCGAGCTGAACGTGCAACGACTGCACCAGGAAATAGCCGCCGGTGGGAATGCTCAACGCGGTGAAGGCGATGAGGCCGGTCGTGAACGAGCGGGTCTGGAAGATCGCGGGCGGGACCAGCGGCTCGACGCCCGCGCGGGCGGTCGTGATCTGACGTCGCGCGAACAGCACGAGTCCGACAGCTCCGACTGCCATCATCGCGAATCCCCAGGCCGGCCAGTCGTGCTCCGGGCCGAACGTGATCGGCGCGGTGAGTGCCGCCAACGATCCCCCGAGAAGGGCGACCGAACCGAGTGTGATCGGCGCCGGCCGCGCGGCGAAGGTTTCGGGGATGAAGATGCGCGCGGCGATCAACGCGAGGACTGCCACCGGGACGTTGATCAGGAACACCGGTCGCCACGACAGCCCGAACCAGTCACCGGAGGTGATGACGGCGCCGAGGACCGGTCCCGCGACGGCTGCGATCCCGATGATCGACGTGAACAGTCCCATCGCTCGTCCGCGTTCGGCCGGCGGATAGAGCACCTGGATGTTGGTCAGGACCTGCGGAATCATCAGCGCGGCCGCCCCACCCTGGAGAATGCGGAATGCGACAAGCTGGCCGGCGGTGTCAGCGAGGCCGCAGGCGAGCGACATGGCGCCGAACGCAACGAGGCCGATCAGGAACAGGCGGCGCCGGCCGAATCGGTCGCCCAGGCGAGCCCCGAGGATCAGGCCGGTCGCATAGGCGAGGGGGTATCCGGCCACGATCCAGGACATCGCGGTGGTGGATGCGCTGAGGTGGTCGCTCATGGTTCGCAGTGCGACGTTGACGACGGTGGCGTCCATCAGTTCCATGAACGACGCGGCGAGGAGACAGATGAGCGCGATCGTGCGCGCTCGACCGGAGATCGGCGGCGCGTCGTCGGAGAGCGTGTTTGTCGAAGCGGCGGGAGATGCCGGTTCTGCGGTGACGGTCATGAGATGCTCCTGCTGGTCGGAGAGGATCGGTCGGCGTTGCACCACTGACGCTATGAGCCCATGTGGACAGTTTCTGTCCGGTAGCTGAGAGAATCTTTCCGGACAGTTTCTGTCCTCTGTATCGGGCATGATGCGGGTATGGCTGATACGACCACCCGCACGCTGAAGCTGCTCGCGTTGCTGCAGGCGCACCGGTTGTGGTCGGCGATCGAACTCGCCGACCGGCTCGAGACGACCGAGCGAACCGTGCGGCGTGACGTCGAGCGGCTGCGCGAGTTGGGCTATCCGGTGGAGTCGGTGCGAGGCAGTGGAGGCGGCTATCAGCTCGCGCCCGGCGGTTCGCTGCCGCCGCTGGTGGTCGACGAGGAGGAGGCCGTCGCCATCGTGAGTGCGCTGCGCACCGCCGCGCACGGATCGGCGGCCGGGCTCGCGGAGGCGTCCGTGCGCGCCCTCGCCAAGGTGATGCAGGTGCTGCCGCCCAAACTGCGGCGGCGTACGGACGCGCTGCGCGCCATGAGTGTGCTCCTCCCCGGCGAGCAGCAGGCACCGACGGTCGACGCCGAGACACTGACCACGCTGGCGCTGGCCTGCCGCGATGCCACCGAACTGACGTTCCATTACGATCCCGCGGCGCGCGCCGGGAGTGCGCCCGGTGTGCGACGCACCGAACCGTTGCGGCTGGTGCCGGTGGGTCGTCGCTGGTACCTGCTCGCCTACGACCTCGACCGTCAGGACTGGCGGACCTTCCGTCTCGACCGGCTGGCCGACGCGCGACCTCAGAAGCGCCGGTTCGCGCCGCGGACGCTGCCGGGCGGAGATCCGGCGGCGTATGTGCGGGCGAGTCTGCGCGGCGGTCGCGACCAGCACTCCGTGCGGGTGGTCGTGCACGCTGAGCCGGGGGTCGTCCGAGAGCGGATCGGGCGGTGGTCGGAGGTCGCCGAGCACGACGACGGGGCGCTGGTGACGATGCAGACCGACGATTCCGGGTGGATCGCCCTCGCTCTCGGCGGGCTGGACGCCGACTACGAGTTCGTCGACGTGCCGCCCGAGGTTCTCCGCGAACTGCGCGGCCGCAATGCGCGAGAGGCGCGGGCGCTCTATCTGGCGGAGCGCTGACGTAGGTCAGCGTGGCGGCAGTGAGTCGAGGTACGCCGCGCCGCGGGGTGAGAGTTCGTACCCGACGTCGTGGCTGATGGTGAGGCCGAGCGCTTTGAGCTTTCGGATGTCGACCTTCATCGGCAGCAACTCCACGCCTCGGATCGCGGCCAATTCCTTCGACACGACCTGGGGATTGTCCCGGATCCATTCCAGGATGTCGCGGGTCCACGGCCCGGACGGGCGACGGTCGAGGCGGTCCAGCCGGCCGGCGATCTCGGTGAGCTCGTCGCGGGTCGGGACCTGCGCGCGCAGTGCGATCCGCGGATCCTCGCCCGCCCATTCGAGGTTGATCCGGTAGACCGTGTGGCCGCCCTTCGATCCGCGTTCGGAGGGTTTGCGGTCGGGCTTGGGCGTGAGGGCCCGGCGCAGCGCCGCGGCATCTTTCATTCCGGCGGCTCGTGCGGCGCGGTCGGAGATGCGGTCCACGTCGGCGACCTTGGCGACGCGGGTGAAGCGGACGACGCCGGCCGCGGTCAGCTGGGTGGAGCCGGGTTTGACGCGAGGCGCGTCCCACCGGCGGTACTGGGCGGTGATCCGGCCGTCCCGGATGCCTTCGGCCACCACTTTGGAGATCAGCACGGTTCCAGTCTGCATCAGTGCGCCGGGGTGATCCCCGCGAAGTCTGCATCCGCGTAACTCGACGACAGTCGCGGCGTTCCGGACGCCGCATCGTTCGTCGAGCTACGCGAATCCACTTCGTGTGACGTCTGGAACGTCGGAATGGCACTGATTGGCCGTTGGCCGGATGTACGGTTATGTACCGTTTTGTCGTCTGCTCGTGCGAGGACTCGCGGGTAATGCCGAGTTCTGTGACTCGGGTCACACTTCGGAGTTCCTGGTCTGAGACTTCCTGAGATATCTGTCCTACGAAGTTTCTGTCTCCATTCGAACGAAGGATCTCTGATGAGGCTGACCACTGGCCCGGTGCTCGCAGTCGCGGGCACATCGGCACTCATAGCGAGCGCCATGGCGGTGAGCGCACCGGCGTCGGCCGAGACGTCGACCCCCAATTTCAAGAACTCGTGCATCGCAGGCTCGGTGATCGGCGACCAGAAGCGGATCACGCAGACGACGATGACCGTGGACGCACCCGCGCAGGTCGCGCCGGGGGAGACCTTCACCTACCGGATTCAGCCGAGCGCGTCGTCGTACCCGGACAAGGACTCGGGTGCGACGACGACCAACCTGTCGCGAATCAAGTTCGACTACGAGATGCTCGACAACGCGACGTTCGTCGGTGCCACTGTGGTTCCCGGCACCGGCATCGGCCTCAGCGGTGCCGCGCCGAGCGTTCTGCGAGTGAACATCGACGGCAACCCCGATACCAACGGTTCGGTGCTGCGGCTGTCGGGCAACAACGAGACGATCGGCAACGGCCCGAATTCGAACGCCAAGGCGGAGGGCGGCATCGTCGTCGCCAAGTCGAAGAAGAACCTCGACGGATCGGCGAACTCCGCCAATGACACCTGGTTCCAGCTTCCGGCGATCGAGGTCACCCTGACCGCGGGCGGTAACGGAGCCATTCAGCCCAAGCTGCGTACCTCCGGAGCCGCCGGAAACCAGGGCGACATGGGCAACTACAACACTCAGCTCGCCAGAGCCACTGTTGCAGTGCTCGGCACCCAGTGGGCGCCGACCCGCTGCTCGCCACGCGATTCCGACGGTGGCCCGCTGAACAGCGGCGCCGGCCCGCTCGCCACCATCCAGGTCGGCAATGGCTCGCCGGTCGACGAGGACAAGGACACGACCACGACGTTGTCGGTGCCGGGTACGGCCACGACCGGCGATGAGGTGACGCTGACTGCGACGGTGGCTCCGGCTCCGACCGGTGGCAAGGTGCAGTTCAAGGCCGACGGTGCGAATCTCGGTGGTCCGGTGGACGTCGAGGACGGTAAGGCTGTTCTGAAGCATACGTTCGCGACTGCGGGTGATCGGGAGATCACTGCGGTGTTCTCGGGTACCGATGGTTTCACCGGTTCGACGTCGGCGGCGCAGACGATCAAGGTGTCGGCTCCGGCCCCGACCGATAAGGACACGACGATCTCCGTCGACGTGCCCGACAAGGCTAAGACCGGCGCCGAGGTCACCCTGACCGCGAACCTGACGCCCTCCGATGTCGACGGCGGCACCGTCCAGTTCAGTGTCGACGGCGTCGCAGTCGGCGGACCGGTGACGGTGGTCAACGGCAAGGCCGTGCTCAAGCACACCTTCACCACCGACGGCAAGCGGACGGTCACGGCCGTCTACAACGGCACCGACGGTTTCAAGGGCTCGATCTCGGCCCCGGCCTTCGTCGACGTCTCGACCGACAACCCCGGCGGCGGTGACGGCGGCGGCGACAACGGTGGCGACGGCGGTGACGACGGCGGCGACAGCAACGGCAGCCTCGGAACCGGCAGCCTGGGCGATCTCGGCCTCGTGGCGAGCCTCACCCACGGCCTGTTCTGACGCCTGAGATGACGAAGCGGCCCCACCCGAAAGGGTGGGGCCGCTTCAGTCTGTGCGCTCACCGCGGGCGATCTCGTGGACCGCGCCTGCTGAGCTCAGCGAGTCACGGTGCCCAGGTGCGTGCGCCTTCGGCGGCGGTCTCGGCCGGCGCCGCGGCACGGAACGCCCGGTTCACCGCGGAGACGACCGCGCGGAGGCTGGCGGTGGTGATCGAGGGCGCGATGCCGACACCCCAGACCGTCTCACCGTTGATCTCGGCCTCGACGTAACTGGCCGCGTTGGCGTCGCCGCCCGCGGTCATCGCGTGCTCGGAGTAGTCGAGGACGCGAACGTCGAACCCGATGGTCGACAGCGCGTCGACGAACGCGGCGAGCGGGCCGTTGCCGGTGCCCGAGATCTCCTTCTCGACGCCGTCGACCAGCACGGCGGCGGTCACAGTGTCCTCGCCGTCATCGGTCTCGGCGGCCTCGACGTGCTGGCGCATCCGCTCCAGCGGCGTGACGGGCTCGAGGTACTCGCGGGCGAAGACGTCCCACATGGCCTTGGGATTGACCTCGCCGCCCTCGCCGTCGGTGATCTTCTGGATCTCGCGGCTGAACTCGATCTGCAGTCGACGCGGCAGGTCCAGGCCGTGATCGGCCTTCATGATGTACGTGACGCCGCCCTTGCCGGACTGGCTGTTGACCCGGATCACGGCCTCGTAGTTGCGGCCGACGTCCTTCGGGTCGATCGGCAGGTACGGCACCTGCCAGAGGATGTCGTCGACGTCCTTGTCGGCTTCGTCGGCGTCGATCTTCATCTGGTCCAGGCCCTTGTTGATGGCGTCCTGGTGGCTGCCGGAGAAGGCGGTGTAGACCAGGTCGCCGCCGTACGGGTGACGCTCGGGGACGTTCAGCTGGTTGCAGTATTCGACGGTCCGGCGGATCTCGTCGATGTCGGAGAAGTTGATCTGCGGGTCGACACCGCGGCTGAACAGATTCATACCCAGAGTCACCAGGCAGACGTTGCCGGTGCGCTCGCCGTTGCCGAACAGGCAGCCCTCGATGCGGTCGGCACCGGCGAGGTAACCCAGCTCGGCGGCCGCGACGCCCTCGCCGCGGTCGTTGTGCGGGTGCAGGCTCAGGATGATCGAGTCGCGGCGCGCCAGGTTGCGGTGCATCCACTCGATGGAGTCGGCGTAGACGTTCGGCGTCGCCATCTCGACGGTCGCAGGCAGGTTGACGATCAGCGGCTTCTCGGGAGTCGGCGCGATCACCTCGGAGACCGCGTCGACGACCTCCTTGGCGTAACTCAGCTCTGTGCCGGTGTAGCTCTCGGGCGAGTACTCGTAGCGCCAGTTGGTGTCCGGGTACTTCTTCTCCTCCTCCAGGCACAGCTTCGCGGCGTCGGTGGCGATCTTGGTGATCGCGGCCTTGTCGGCGCGGAACACGACGCGGCGCTGGAGCACCGAGGTGGAGTTGTAGAAGTGGACGATCACGTTCTGCGCACCGGCGCATGCCTCGTAGGTGCGGGCGATCAGCTCGGGACGGGCCTGCGTCAGCACCTGGATGGTGACGTCGTCGGGGATCGCGCCGTCGTCGATGATCTCGCGGACGAAGTCGAAGTCGGTCTGGCTCGCCGACGGGAAGCCGACCTCGATCTCCTTGTAGCCCATGCGGACCAGCAGGTCGAACATCCGGCGCTTGCGCGCCGGGCTCATCGGGTCGATCAGCGCCTGATTGCCGTCACGCAGGTCGACGGCGCACCACATCGGTGCGCGATCGGTCACCTTGTCCGGCCAGGTGCGGTCGGGCAGGGCGATCTTCTCGACCTCGTCTGCGAAGCTGCGGTAGCGGTGGACGGGCATCGCGGAATTGCGCTGCGGATTCCAGGCGGGCTGGCCGCCGGGGATGGGGCCGTTCGGCTCGACGATGCGGCTGGGGCCGGAGGTGAATGCGTCTGCTGGTGCCATGATTGGTCAATCTCCTGAATGAAAAAGGATGGGGTTGACCGGCACGTCAAGAGGCCCCGCGACGGAGAGCCGGTCGGATCAGACCCCGCCGCGGCAACCGAGAAGGAGTGCACGCTGCATGCATTCAAAGGTAGCACTTGATCACGGGGAGGATCAGGGGGTGTCTTCGTAGGCCGGGTTCGGGGTGGGTCTCGACATCCATCGTCAATCAGTTAGGTTAGGATTACCTACTGAACCGAGCGCTTGGGGTCTCGGTCGAAATGGAGATGAACATGGGCAGCAGCAGCATCCAGTGGCATGAGATTCCGATCATCGGCGACCTCGGCGTCGCCTTCGCGCAGTCGGGGATCTACAACGACTCGGTGAATCCGTGGCCGTCGTCGTCTGACAGGAAGACGGCCGTCGCCAATGACCCGAGCAGCGCGAGACCGAGCGCGGTGCCCAACTCGAAGCTGGTTTCGGAGATGGCGGACGCCGCGCCCGACTGTTCGGGCGGGGCCGAACCCACGACGATGTCGGTCACGAGCGAGAACACCACGCCGTAGCCGATGCCGGCGACCGCGCTGAGGACCATGAAGATCCACAGTGGTGACGCCGTGCCGAGAGCCAGGAATCCGATGTTCGAGATGCCTGCGAGCGTCACCGATCCGGCCAGCGCGAGGCGAGGACCCGTCAGGCGCGCGACGCGGTCGGCGAAGATCGAGAACGTGGCAACGGTCACCGCCATCGGCAGCCCGGCGAGCGCCGCGGCTAGAACGTCGTACCCGAGCACCGACTGGAGGTAGGTGTTCGACAGATACGCGATCCCGCCCTCGGCCATCATGCCGACGAGCGCGACCGCTACGCACGCGCTGAAAGTCGGGTTGCGGAAGAGTCGCAGGTTCAGCAGCGGTGCCGTCGCGCGCGACTCGTGCCACAGGAACAGGACGAGCATCGCTGAACCGAACAGTCCGGCGACCACCGGACCCCGGGCGACCCCGGACGTGGCGAACTCCTTGATCGCGTAGACCGCCGGAAGAATGCCGAGCAACGACAGTGCGACGCCCACGATGTCGAAGGGATCGGAACTGGCCGAACGGTATTCGGGGAGGACGAACGGCCCGACGGCGAACAGCACTGCGAGGACTGGGACGTTGATCAGGAACACCACGCCCCACCAGTAATGGTGGAGGAGGACACCGCCGAGGACCGGACCGATGGCGGCGCCGCCGGCGAAGGCCGAGGTCCAGATGCCGATGGCGCGCGCACGGTCGCGGCTGCGGGGGAACATGTTGGCGATCAGCGCGAGGCTGGCGGGCATCAGTGTCGCGCCGCCGACGCCCATCAGTGCGCGGGCGGCGATCAAGGCGCCGGCGCCGGGGGCGAACGCAGCGAGAATCGAGGCACCGCCGAATACGGCGGCACCGGCGAGCAGAATGCGCCCCCTGCCGATCCGGTCGCCGATGTTGCCCATCGTGATCAGCAGGCCGGCGATCATGAATCCGTAGATGTCGAGGATCCAGAGTTGTTGCGTCGCAGTCGGATCGAGTGCGTTCACGATCGTCGGCATGGCGAGGTAGAGCACCGAGAAGTCCATCGACACCAGGAGGACGGGCAGCATCAGCACGGCCAGCCCGAACCACTCGCGCCCGGCGGGGGCGGTCGGCGCGGTGGTTCCAGCGGCGGACATGGTCGGGGACTCCAGATCTGTTCGAGGGGCCCGCTCAGATTACGCGCGATATGCGGTGGTCAGCGACTCGGATTCGGTGCGGTCCGACTGCGGCGCAGGGCGGTCCGCCGATCCCCGGCGTGACACTCCGGAGTGCGGTAGAACTCGAGGGAGAAGGCCGCCCGCGGCGGTCGGCGAGGAGAGTCGTGGCGACGATCAGCAGGCTGGTCAGCGTGGCGGTGATCGTCGCGGCGATGACGATCTCCGCGGCCTGCGCGAATGACGACGTGCCGCCGCAGTCGGCGCCGTCGTCGCTCGGTCCCTCGGAGAAGGTGCTGAACGTCCTGGCCTGGCCGGGCTATGCCGAGGACGGCAGCACCAATCGGGCGGTGGACTGGGTGCGGCCGTTTCGGCAGTTGACCGGCTGCCAGGTGCACGTGAAGACGTTCGGCACCTCCGACGAGGCCGTGGCGCAGATGCGAACCGGCGAGTTCGACGTGGTGTCGGCCTCCGGCGACGCTTCGCGGAGGCTGATCGATGCGGGCGACGTGCAGCCGATCAATACGACATTGATCTCGAACTACGGTGCCATCTATCCGTTCCTCAAGGACCAGCCGTGGAACGCCGTCGACGACACCGTGTACGGCGTCCCGCACGGCTGGGGCGCCAATGTGCTCATGTATCGCACCGACGTGGTCCGCCCGGCGCCCACCTCCTGGCGGGCGGTGTTCGAGGACGCACGGCGATACGCGGGGCGGGTGACCGCCTACGACTCGCCGATCTACATCGCCGACGCCGCCCTGTACCTGATGCGCCATCGGCCCGACCTGCGGATCACCGATCCGTACGCGCTCGACACCACTCAGTTCGCGGCGGCGGTCGCGCTGCTGACCGAGCAGCGCACGGCCGTCGGCGAGTACTGGAACGACGTCGTCCGCGAGGTGCAGGCGTTCGGCGCCGGATGGAGCGTGATCGGGTCGGCCTGGCAGGTCGCCGCCAATCTCGCGAGCGACGGCGGAGCGCCGGTGGCGACGGTGCTGCCGGAGGAGGGCTCGACCGGATGGTCGGACTCGTGGATGATCGCCGGCCGGACCCCGCACCGCAACTGCGCGTATCGCTGGATCGACTACGTCGTCGGACCGCGGGTCAACGCGCGGATCGCCGAGTACTTCGGCGAGTCCCCGGCCAACTCGGAGTCGTGTGCGTTGATGCGGAATCGGGAGCACTGCGCGGTCTATCACTCGGACGACCCGGCGTACGCCGCGCGCATCTGGTACTGGACGACACCGATGCGCCAGTGCCTGGACGGTCGTACCGACGTCGAGTGCGTCGACTATGCCGAGTGGTCGAAGGCCTGGCTCGAGATCAAGGGGTGAGGTCGTCGGTCAGGGCGAGCCTCAGATCGCGTACTGGAAGACGGTCAGCATTCGGGCGCCGAACCAGGCCGAGAACAGTGCGGCTGCGGCGAGGATGACGATCATCTCCGACCGTGGTCTGCGCGCGATCCGGAGAGCCACCGGGATCAACAGGACGAATGCGGGCAACAGCAGCCGGGCGCGGCTCATCATCAGCCCGTCGGAGAGCAGGATCGACGCCAGTACGCCTGCGGCGTAGACGAGGATCGGCCAGGGCACGCGGTCGGCGACCGCCCAGCCGAACAGGATGAGCACGGAGACGATCAGCAGCGCCGTCGCGATGGCCGCGAAGTCCGATTCGTGTCCGAGAGTCTCGCTCAGGAACCGCCACGTCGCCAGTCCGCCGTCGAACGTGGTGTTCCATCCGGTGGTCTGTATCTGGAACCAGCCGGTCATCGAGCCGGTGCGGGCCCACACCACGGCCAGGTAGCCGAGATAGCCGAGCGGGGCGAGGACCACCGCGGCCCAGGCGCGCGGTCCGTCGCGCCGACCCAGCAGCGCGGCGAGCATCACCGCCGCGATCACCGCGACACCGGTCGGCCGGACCAGGCCGGCGCCGAGAGCGCACAGCCCGGCGAGCAGCCACTGGCGTTCGAGGACCCCGACCAGCGCCCATGCGGCGAGCGCGCAGAACACCGCTTCGGTGTAGGCCATGTTGAGCACCACCGACATCGGCGTCGCCGCGAATAGGGCGACCAGGACGAGTCCGACGGTCGCCGAGCGGCCCGGTGCCGGCCGCAGCGATTCCCGCACGAGTCCGGCGCAGAGTCGTCCGATCCGTCCGACGGCCACTGCCGCCAGCGCGCCAGCGACGACGTTGACGATCATCGCCGCGGCGAACGGCGAGAGGCCGGGGACCAGCGCGACGGTCCGGACCGTCAGCGGATAGCCCGGAAAGAACGCATACGCGGTGAACTCGGTGTGGATCCCGTTGCCGTCGGTGAACCACAGCGGGATTCCGCCGTACCCGTTCTCGGCGATGCCGAGCATCCATTCGCCGTCCCACATGGCGAGCAGCGAGCGCAGCCCGGTGTCGTGAATCTGGGCGAAGAGTGCGAGAACCATCACTCCGACGACGCGCACGACGGCGTACACGCCGACGCACCGAAGGGCGAAGTCGTGTGCTGCGCGCAGGCGCGTCACCGAGGACAACGGGCGGGCGGTAGTCATCGCAGCAGATCCTACGGCGGCTTCGACGGAATGTGCCGTGTCAGGGGCGGCGGGTAAGGTGAACCCGGCGCAAGTCCCGCTAGCTATAGAGATTAAGGAAGGTTGCACGACGTGGCACTGGTCGTCCAGAAGTACGGCGGTTCCTCGGTGGCGGATGCCGAGCGCATCCGCCGGGTCGCCGAGCGCATCGTCGAGACAAAGCGTGCAGGCAACGACGTTGTCGTGGTCGCCTCCGCAATGGGTGACACCACCGACGAACTCCTCGACCTCGCCGAGCAGGTGAACCCGAACCCGCCCGACCGCGAGATGGACATGCTGCTCACCTCGGGCGAGCGCATCTCCAACGCCCTCCTCGCGATGGCGATCGAGGCACTCGGCGAGAACGCGCAGTCGTTCACCGGATCGCAGGCGGGCGTCATCACGACGAGCAGTCACGGCAAGGCCAAGATCATCGACGTGACGCCGGGCCGGGTCCGCAGCGCACTCGACGACGGCAAGATCGTTCTCGTCGCCGGCTTCCAGGGTGTCTCTCAGGACACCAAGGACGTCACCACCCTCGGACGCGGTGGCTCGGACACGACGGCTGTCGCCCTCGCTGCCGCCTTGGAGGCGGACGTCTGTGAGATCTACACCGACGTCGACGGCATCTACACCGCCGACCCCCGCATCGTCAGCAACGCGAAGCACCTCGACCACATCTCGTTCGAAGAGATGCTCGAGATGGCGGCGTGCGGTGCCAAGATCCTGATGCTGCGCTGCGTGGAATACGCGCGCCGATACAACGTTCCAGTTCATGTGCGCTCGTCGTACTCGACTAAGTCGGGCACCATCGTGTCCGGCTCGATGGAGGACATCCCCGTGGAAGAAGCAATCCTCACCGGCGTCGCTCACGACCGCAGCGAAGCGCAGGTCACCGTGGTCGGCATCGAGGACAAGCCCGGATACGCCGCCAAGGTGTTCCGTGCCGTCGCCGACGCCGAGATCAACATCGACATGGTGCTGCAGGGCGTCTCCGCCAGTGAGACCGGCAAGACCGACATCACCTTCACCCTCCCGAAGGAACTCGGCGAGGTCGCGGTCACCGAGTTGGGCAAGCTGCGTGACGAGCTCGGCTTCACCGAGGTCGTGCTCGACGACAACATCGGCAAGGTCTCTCTCGTCGGTGCGGGCATGAAGAGCCATCCGGGCGTCACCGCGACGTTCTGCGAGTCCCTCAGCGAGGCCGGCATCAACATCGAGCTGATCTCCACCTCGGAGATCCGCATCTCGGTGCTGGTCCGCGAGTCGGACCTCGACCACGCCGTGCAGGTTCTTCACGAAGCCTTCGGCCTGGGCGCCGAAGAGGACGCCGTCGTGTACGGCGGAACCGGACGATAGGAGTCGCGAAGATGGGTATTCGACTCGGAGTAGTCGGCGCCACCGGCCAGGTCGGCGGCGTCATGCGTCAGCTCCTCGAAGAACGGAACTTCCCGGTCGACGAGATCCGGTTCTTCGCCTCGCCGCGGTCGGCGGGCAAGAAGCTGCCGTGGCGCGGCGGGGAAGTAGTCGTCGAAGACGCGACCACGGCGGATCCGACCGGTCTCGACATCGCGCTGTTCTCGGCCGGCGGCACCATGTCGAAGGTCCAGGCCCCGCGCTTCGCGGCGGCCGGTGTGACCGTCATCGACAACTCGTCGGCGTGGCGCAAGGACCCCGACGTGCCGCTGATCGTGTCCGAGGTGAACGGCGAGCTCGCCAAGAACCCACCCAAGGGCATCATCGCCAACCCGAACTGCACCACCATGGCGGCCATGCCGGTGCTCAAGCCGCTGCACGACGCCAAGGGCCTGCAGCGTCTGATCGTCTCCAGCTACCAGGCGGTGTCCGGCAGTGGACTGTCCGGTGTCAAGGAACTCGCCGGTCAGGTCCGTGCGGGCGTCGAGGACGCTGAGAAGCTGGTCTACGACGGCCACGCGGTCGATCTCGGCGAGACGATCAACTACGTCGCGCCGATCGCGTTCAACGTGGTTCCGCTCGCGGGCAACATCGTCGACGACGGCACCGGCGAGACCGACGAGGACCAGAAGCTGCGCAACGAGTCGCGACGCATCCTGGGTATCCCGGAGCTGCTCGTCAGCGGCACCTGCGTGCGCGTCCCGGTCTTCACCGGTCACTCGCTCTCGATCAACGCGGAGTTCGCCGAGGCGGTGACCCCGGACGAGGCTCGGGCGATCCTCGCCGACGCCGCGGGCGTCCGCGTCGCCGACGTGCCGAATCCGCTCGACGCCGCGGGCGGCGACGTCTCGCTCGTCGGCCGCATCCGCCAGGATCCGGGAGCACCCGACGGTCGTGGGCTCGCGCTCTTCGTCTCCGGCGACAACCTTCGCAAGGGAGCTGCGCTCAACACGATTCAGATCGCTGAGCTGTTGGTGTAGCACCTTTCGCGGCTCGCGTCGTTCACCGGCGCTCCTCCGTGACCTACGCGTCCCCGTGACGGCACCTGCTGGACCATTCGTCCACGACTTGCTGTCACGGGGACGCTTGCGTCAGTACGTCGCGCACTGCCGACTCGAGCGGGCTTCTTGCAAAGTCACGGAATACCGGCTGAGTGGGCCTCGCATTGGTCAAAATTGGGACTTACCAACGGGTAACTTATGGCGTAGATTACTTGCGTGAGAAAAATTCGGGGATTCGTCTCGTCTAATCATTCATCCATCGCCGGGGGCGCGAAGCGCGTCGGTGCGATCGCAGCGGTCGGCGCCGTGGTGGCGACCGGTCTCGTGGCCGGCAACGCGACTGCGGCGCGCGACTTCTACCAGCCGCCCGCGCGCCTGTCCGACAAGCCCGGGTCGGTGGTCCGCACCCAGCCGACTGAACTCCTGCTTCAGATCCCGGGCGTCCGCAATCAGTGGCCGGGCACCGCGACGCGGATCATGTACACCACCACGCGTCAGGACGGTGCGCCCACCGCGGTGACCGGCGCCGTCGTCGAGCCGACCGCCGCATGGCGCGGCAAGGGTCCGCGTCCGACCGTCGTGTTGGCGCCGGGCACCGTGGGCCAGGGCGATCAGTGCGCGGGATCGAAGATGCTGTCGCTGCCGATGTCGATCGATCCGGCCAAGCCGAGCCTCGGCGTCAACTACTCGGGTCTCGAGATGAACCTCTTCCTGCTCAACGGCGTCCGCGTGGTGCTGACCGACTACGTCGGCATGGGCACCCCGGGCATCCACACCTACGTGAACCGTCTCGAGTCGGGCCGTGCCGTGCTCGACGCCGCGCGCGCCGGTCTCGCCGTAGCGAAGGCGCCGAAGGACGCGCCCGTGGCGTTCTCCGGATACTCGCAGGGCGGTGGCGCCGCGGCGTCGGCAGCCGAGCTGGCCTCCACCTACGCGTCCGACCTCAACGTCAAGGCCACTTACGCGGGAGCGCCTCCCGCCGATCTCAACAAGGTGATCGATCAGATCGACGGCACGTTCATCTCCGGTGCGATCGGCTACGCGATCAACGGTCTCGCCGCGCGCTACCCGGCGCTCGATCCGATCCTGGCTAAGGAGACCAACGCCACCGGCCGACAGGCGCTCAAGGAGGTGTCGACGCAGTGCATCGGTGACACCGGTTTGACGCACGGCTTCCAGCGGACCAGCCAGTGGACGCGCGACGGCAAGTCGCTCAGCGCCGTGATCAAGAAGTACCCCGAGGTCCAGAAGACGGTCGACGATCAGCGGATCGGCCGCCTGAAGCCGAATGCGCCGGTACTTCTGTCGACCGGTGTCAGCGACGACGTCATCCCGCACGGCCAGGTGGTCCAGCTGTACCGCGACTGGAAGAACCAGGGCGCGGACGTCCGGCTCGACAACGACTTCACGCCGCCGATCTTCCCCGGCATGGTCGTCAACCACGCGCTGCCGATGTTGTTCAAGATGCTGCCGGCGACGAGTTTCATCCTCGCTGAGTTGAACAGCTGACCAGTCTTTTGTCCGTGAGGTCTCGCGCGCGGAGTTGATCGTGTGATCGACTGATGCGCATGACTGTCTTCAAGCGTTTCCTGATCGCTGCCGCGGTGGCGGTCGTCGGGCTCGCCACGGTGTGTGAATCGACCGCCGTGGCGAGCCCTGCCGTTCCGAGCTCCGGCCCCGCCTGGACGTCACTGATGCATGGTGACCCGGAGTCGTCGGACAGCACGGCGTACCGCGGTCCGGGCAAGAACGGCCACGTGGTCGCCTCGAGCGTCCCCGGGGGAGTCTGTGCCGCGACCTTCGTCGGCTCCGACGGCTACCCGATCTCGTTGTGCACGGCGTACGTCGCCGGCACACCTCCGCAGTTCGCCACACCGGTCGTCACCATGTTCGACCCCCGCACGGCGCAGGTCGTCGCACGGCTGCCGCTGACCAAGGGCAAGCTGCTCGGCGGGGTGTACGGCTTCCTCGACAACGAGAACCGCGTCGTCGTCGCCGATGGCTCCGGTCGAATCCTGCGGGTCGGCCATCACCGGGCCGGTGCGGGCTGGACCCTCAGGATCGACGAGGCGACCGACGTCTCGAAGCAGATCGGCGGCGACGGCATCACCGGGCTCGCTCCCGATTACCAGGGGCGCACCTGGTTCGCGACCACCGGCGGTGTCATCGGAACCGTGCTGCCCGACGGTCGGATCGGCGCCACTCATCTGCCGAAGGGCGAGGAACTCGGCAACGGTCTCACGATCCGGCGATCGGGGGCGTCCGTGCTGACCACGCACGCTCTGTACGAGATGCAGGCCGACGCGAACGGCGTGCCGCGTACGGTGTGGCGCCGCGCCTACGACAGCGGTGCCGCCCGCAAACCGGGGCAGCTGACCTGGGGATCGGGAACCACCCCGACGTACTTCGGGCCGGGCGGCGACGGCTGGGTCGCCATCGTCGACAGTGCCGCGGTGCCCAATCTGATCGTCTACAACTCCGACGACGGCTCGCAGGTGTGCCGCACCCGCGCGTTCGCGGCGGCGAACCAGGGCACGGAGAACTCGCCGATGGCCTGGGGCGACAGCCTCGTCATCCCGAGCACGTACGGCTTCCAGTACCCGCCGATGGCGGTCAGCGGTGGCCCGAGCGATCCGGCGTTCGCGCCTTTCCGCGGGGGCATGACGCGCATCGACGTCCGTGACGGCGAGTGCAAGCGAGTCTGGGAGAACACCACCGACCGGATGGCCACCCTGCCGCGGCTCTCGCGCGCGGACGGCATGATCCACGGACTCGCGTACGGGCCTTATCTTCCCGTCCCGCAGCAGGTGGGCCCGGTGAACTACGTGGCGGTCGATTTCCAGACCGGCCGCCGGGTGGTCACCCGCCAGGTCGGCGTCGCTCCCGCGGACGAGCCGATGCAGCTCACCGGCATGATCGCCCCCGGCGGCGTGCTCTGGCAGGGCACCATCACCCGGATGCTGAAGATCGCGTCGTAGCCGCAGCGGGATCGTCTGCCATCATCGAGGGCATGAGCACTCCCGGACCGTTCGACGACCCCGACGGCGATCGGATCCCCACGCAGGCCGAACTCGACGCCGAAGATCTCGCTGAGATCGCACGCAAGTCGAAGGACAGCGATCTCACCAGCCGGTACCCGAGCCGCCCCGTCGACCCCGGGCCACCGCCCGTCGCGCTGACTCGCGACGCGCGGGTGGTCTGGGGGATCGGGGCCCTCGCCTGTGCCGCCTGGATGGTGTACGGGTTCGCGAATCTGTCGTGGCTCGAGGGTCTGATGGCGCAGCGTCTGCAGCCCGGACTGCAGACGCTGCCCGGGGTGGACCCGGAGGCGAAGGCGCTCTCGATGGCCTCCTTCTGGACACCTGCGCTGCTGATCGGCATCCCCGTGTTCACCGCGCTCGGCTACCCGCTGCTCTTCGGCATCGTCGCATCGCACAGCCGGAACCTGCGCAGCATCTACCTGTCGGTCATCACGGTGACCGTGCTCTTCACGATCGTCGGCGCCGACCTCCTGTTCCACTACGACGAGGTCTCACCGGTCCTGCGGGTGCTGGCGTGGGTGCAGTGCGGTGCGTTGATCCTGTCCGGACTGATCACCCTTCGACGGCCGGTCAACGAGTGGCTGCCGAAGTCGATGGCGATGAAGCCCTTCCGCCGACCGTCCGGCGAGTAGCTTGGAAAGGCGGGTGCGCGAATCGTGAGAGACGGTCCGCCCCGCCATCGAGCTGACAGAACCTAAGGAGAACGCAATGACCGTGTCCCCCGTGTACCACGTCTCGTCGACCTCTACCGGCGGCGGCCGCGACAGCGAGGTGGTGTCCGAGTCGGGCCGGATCGATCTGGTGCTCGCGCCGCCCGTGGAGATGGGCGGCAACGGCGACGGCAGCAACCCCGAGGAGCTCTTCTCCGCGGGATACGCCGCCTGCTTCATGGGGGCGCTCCGGCACGTCGCCAAGACCAAGGGCGCGACGCTGACCGATGAGACGGCGGTCAAGGTGACTGTCGGGATCGGCGGCGACGATGCCGACGGCGGCTTCGGACTCACCGCGGACATCGATGTCTACCTGCCGGGACTGGAGACCGCGGAGGCCGCCGAGCTCGCGCAGGCAGCCCACGGTTTCTGCCCGTACTCGAAGGCCACGCGCGGCAATATTGCGAGCACTGTCACATCGCGCGTGTGATTCGCGGCACGAGGCCCGGTACGGTGAACTCTCGTGAACAACTGGGCTATCGTCGCCGCGGCCGGAGTGCTGGCGGCCACCATCGCGACCATCGCATACGTTCGATACCGACAGAATGAGACCGTAGCGCTCAAGCGGGACACCGATCTCGCCGTGTCGTTGCGGGAGCTGGCGGGGGCCGACGCCGTCCGGCTGGCGGCTGTGGACGAGTTCGAGACCGCGGTCTACGAGCGACTGTTCTACACCCGGGCGATCGGCCCGCGGGTTCGATCGGCCGCGTGGGCGCTCCTGGGCGCCGTGCTGTCGGCGTCGGCGGTGCTGCTGCTCGACGGCGGCGACGCCACCGTCGGCGTCGTCGCCTGGGCGGCGTCCATCGTGCTGGCGATCGGGTTCACCCTCGCCGCTGTGGTCTACGCGGTGCTCGCCGTGTACGCGGCGCTCACCACGCCGCGCGTCTCCTTCGCCGATTCGTACGCCGCCGATTCGGAGTGACGCCGGTCCGGACGTCCGTCGGGTGAGAGACGTCAATCCGTCGAGACGAATTGTGGTGAGCTTCCTGTCGCGAACGTGATTCGGGTGGAAGAATTTTCACCGAGGACCGTCTCGTGTTCTCTCCGCGTCGGACCACGGAAACACCGTTCTGTTCCCTGGTGCCTCGCGTACCAATGGAAGGGGAGCAGTCATGACGTTGTCTGTCGATCAGTTGGCGGCCGTGCCGGAGTCGGCGGACCGCCGGGATCCGATGGAGATCCTCAAGACACAGGACCGGACAAGGCTGCAGGGGCTCGTTCCGGTGCGACATCATCGGATGGCGGAGACGCCGTTCACCTTCTACCGCGGTGCCGCCGCCGTGATGGCCTCCGACCTCTCGCTGACGCCCGACAGCGGTGTCATCACCCAACTCTGCGGTGATGCGCACCTGAGCAACTTCGGCATGTTCCGTTCGCCCGAGCGGGCGATGGTGTTCGATCTCAACGACTTCGACGAGACGCATCCCGGACCGTTCGAGGGGGACGTCAAGCGGCTCGCGGCGAGCCTCATGATCGGTTCGCAGGCGAACGGATTCGACGAGGCCACCGCGCGCGGAGCCGCTCGGCAGGGGGCCAAGGCCTATCGCAAGCGCATGGTCGCGAGCGCCGGGCGCACCGCGCTCGACTGCTGGTACGCCCGTGTCGACGCCGACGAGGTGGCGGCCGACCTGGGCGATCGGTTCGACACGGCCACGTCGTCCCACACTCAGAAGGTGCTGCAGAAGGCCCGGCACCGGGACAGCGCGCAGGCGCTGGAGAAGCTCTGCTACTTCGATCTCGCGGGCGCGCACATCAAGAGCGATCCGCCGCTGCTGGTGCCGGCGAACGAGGTGACCGTCGGAATGTCGAAGGCGGAGATGAACGCCGCGTTCATCGACGGCTTCGCGCGATACCGGGAGACCCTGCCCGGTCACGTCGCCGAACTGTTCTCGCAGTACACCTTCATCGAGGCCGCACGGAAGGTCGTCGGCGTCGGCAGTGTCGGGACTCGCTGCTGGATCGCGCTCTTCGGCGGCAAGCACGCGACGGATCCGCTCTTCCTCCAGTTCAAGGAGGCGTCGGAATCAGTTCTCGCGCCCTACGTTCCGGGGCACGAGTACGGGAACCAGGGGCATCGGGTGGTGTTCGGGCAGCAACTGCTGCAGGCTTCGAGCGACATCTTTCTCGGCTGGGTTCAGGCCGTCGCCTTCGAGGGCGCCACGGACACCGACTTCTACGTCCGGCAGTTGCGCGACGGCAAGGGGTCGGTGGTCGTCGAGGCGCTGTCACCGGAGGGTATGGAGTATTACGCCAAGCTGTGCGGCGAGGTGCTGGCGCATGCGCACGCCCGTACTGCGGCACGTCACGAGATCGCTGAGTACCTGTCGGGTGTCGGCAAGGCCTTCGACGCGGCGATCGCGGACTTCTCGGTGGAGTACAGCCGGATCAACCTGAACGATCACACGCGCCTCGTCGCGGCGATCGAGGACGGGCAGTTGAGCTCCGATGCGCTCGAAACCGCGTCCTGACCTGGCGATTTAATAGTTCGGCCACCTTCGTTGTAATCTATTCCAGGTTACACACGGGGTATGGCGCAGCTTGGTAGCGCGCTTCGTTCGGGACGAAGAGGTCGTGGGTTCGAATCCCGCTACCCCGACGCTTTGGTTGAGAAGCAGTAGAGGCCCCCGGCCTGCAGAGATGCAGACCGGGGGCCTCCTCGTATCGGTGGCGCGGACTTCCGCACGCGGCCGTCGCCATTGTGCCGTTGATGGTGACCACCAGGTGGTCACGCTCAACGGCATAAGCACCCGCGAGGTGGAAGAGGGCCCCGCGGAAGGCTGGGGAACGTCGAGAGTGTCCGAACTCCCATGACGCAAAGCGGACCGTGTCTTGTTTTGTTGTCACGGTCCTGATTGACTGGAGACGTCCGCCGCTAACTAATGCAAGCGGACGCCGCCCCGTCTGGCGGTTGCTCTGGGGAGGGTAGTGAACCGGACGGGCGCGAAGAGCGGTCCGTCCCGCTCCTGTCTAAGGGGAGGGAGCCGGACGGACCGCTGCCTCGTCTCGATCGGCCTCCACCGGCAACTGACGGATCACGCGCGCCGGATTGCCTGCGGCGAAGACATGGTCGGGCAGATCGCGAGTCACCACGCTGCCCGCTCCGACGACGGTGTTGCGCCCGATCGTCACGCCGGGGCACACGATCACGCCGCCGCCGAACCACACGTTGTCGCCGATGGCGATCGGTGCGGCGGACTCCCAGCGCGACCGCCGAGCCCGATGGTCGTCCATCGGGTGCAGGGCGGTCAGCAGCTGGACCCGCGGGCCGATCGAGCAGTCGTCGCCGATGGTGATCGGCGCGCAGTCGAGCAGGATCGCGTCGTAGTTCAGGAAGCTGTTGCGGCCGATGGTGATGTGCGTGCCGTAGTCGCACTGGAATCGCGGCATCACCCAGCTGTCGTCACCGAGGCCGCCGAGCAGTTCGCGGAGGATCTCGGTCCGTTGTGCGTCCTGATCGGCCGTCGTGGCGTTGAAGCGGTCGAGGAGTCGCTGGCAGGCTCTCCGTATGCCGACGAGTTCCGGGTCGCCGTCGGCGTAGAGCTCGCCCGACAGCATCAGTTCCCGGTTGGTCGGCACGCCGTCGGCGATCAGCTGAGCTGGCTCGCGAGCTGAGGCAGGGACTGCTGGACGACGTCCTCGTCCCCGCCGTTGGAGACCGCGGTGAGCGTCAGCAACGACGCCTCCGGGCGGCAGCAGAACCGCGCGGGAGCGTACGGCGACGTCCCGAGGCCGGCACTCACGTGCAGCTTCATCGTCGAGCCCCAGTTCGACACGCCCTTGACGCGGGAGCGGTCGAGGTGGCAGTTCGTCACCAGAGCTCCGTAGCCGGGAAGGCACAGCTGCCCGCCGTGCGTGTGCCCGGCCAGGACGAGGTCGTAGCCGTCGTCGGCGAACGCGTCGAGGACCCGCGGCTCGGGGGAGTGCGTCAGACCGAGACGGAGCTGGGCGAGGGGATTCGGCCGCCCGGCGACAGACTCGTAGCGGTCACGCTCGATGTGCGGGTCGTCGACACCGGCGGCGACGACCCGCACCGCGCCCACTTCGAGTTCGCGGACCGTATGGGTGGCGTCGAGCCATCCGCGCTCGGTGAACGCCGCACGCAGGTCCTGCCACGGCAGCGGTTCGCCGTGGGTGCGCGTGTGGTTCTTCTTGAAGTACTTGAACGGATTCTTCGGCTTCGGGCCGAAGTAGTCGTTGGAGCCGAACACGAACAGTCCCGGCCGCGACAGCAGGCCGCCGAGCGACTGAACCACGGCGGGCACCGCGCTGGGATGCGCGAGATTGTCGCCGGTGTTGATCACCAGATCGGGCTCGAGTCGTTCGAGCTCGGAGATCCACGCCTGCTTGAGATGCTGATTGGGCATCATGTGGATGTCACTGATGTGCAGAACGCGCAGCGGCGACGATCCGGGCTCGAGCACCGGCAGCGTCGCATGACGCAATGCGAACGCATTGCGCTCGATCACCGTCGAGTACACCAGACCGGCCGCAGCCGCACCGGCGGCACCGACCGCCACGCGGGCGAGGGTGGAGGAATCACGCGAGGCGGGCGACGACGCGCCGAATCCGGGAACTGAAGCCATGGGCTTCAGGATACGCGTCGAGCGGCGGCCGGGACCCGCGTGCGCTCAGCCTCCGGGAACCTCGATGACCACCGGTCCGACGCCCGGAACCTGCACAGTCTTCTCCGCCGGCTTCTGGTCGCCGCCGTCCGTGCCCGCGGTCTTGCCCCGGCCGTTGCTCACGTACATCGCGATGGTGCTTCCCGGCATCGCGCTGTCGGACGGCGCGGTGAAGACCACGGTGCCCTTGGGTCTGGTGCTGTCCACTTCGAGTTCGGTGACCTTGAATCCGGCCTCCTGGAGTCGGGAGGTCGCCTGACTGGCCGGCAGACCGCTGACTTGCGGGATACGTCCGCGGTCGCTGCCCGCCACGTACTGCGGATCCGTGGGCGGCATCGTCACCGGTCCGAACTTGGTGGCGATGGGACCGATCGCCGAGAACCATGTGCGCGCCGGCTCGTAGCCGCCGTACAGATTGCCGTCGTAGCACTGGCGCAGCGGGCCGGTGCAGATGCCGGCGGGGTGCGAGCCGTCGTTGTAGGTGTACACGGCCGCGGCCATCTGATTGGTGAATCCGACGAACGCCGCCGAGCGGTGCGCCTCGGTGGTGCCGGTCTTACCCGACAGCGGCAGCTTCCAGCCGGCCGCGGATGCCGCGGCCGCCGACGTGCCGCCGCCCTTGTCGTCCTCGCTCATCGCGTTCGCCAGGGTGTTGGCCAACCCGGATTCGACGACCTGCTCGCACTTGGGCGGGTTGAACGGAACGTTGACCATCGCCCGCTGACCGTTCTGATCCAGCACGGCGTTGCCGTACTGATCGCGCTTGACCTGCTGGATCGACGCGACCGGGTTGGGCGGGCACCAGGTTCCGCCGGAGGCGAGGGTAGCGGCGACGTTCGACAGTTCGAGCGCGTTGACCGCGAACGGACCGAGGGTGAAGGAACCGAAGTTGCCCTTCTTCACGTACTCGGCGAGGCTCTCGTCGCCGACCCCGGACGTGCCCGGCTCGTTGTACGACCGAAGCCCCAGTCGCACCGCCATGTCCACGGCGGGCTTCACGCCGACCTGCTGCAGCAGTTGGACGAACGTGGTGTTCGGTGAGGTGGCGAGCGCCTGGGTCACCGAGGCCGAGCCCGGGTACGCACCGGCATTCTTGACGCAGTAGGCGTTCACCGGACAGCCGAAGGCCCCGTTGCTGTCACCCATGCCGTACACCGCCACGTTCGACGGAATCGGCAGCACGCTACCGGTTCCCAGACCCTTCTCCATCGCGGCCGCGGTGGTGAACAGCTTGAAGACCGACCCCGCGCCGTCGCCGACGAGTGAGAAGGGCTGCGGCTGAACGGTCTCGTCGCGGCTGCTGTTGAGGCCGTAGTCGCGACTGGAGGCCATGGCGAGGACGTCATGGGAGTCCTTGCCGGGTTTGATGATGCTCATCACCGTGGCGATGCCGTCGGTGTCCGGCGCGGTGTGCTGCTGCGCGGAACGGACCGCGTTGGCCTGCACCTGGGGATCGAGGGTGGTGCGGATGAGGTAGCCGCCGCGCATCACCTGGGCGCGGGGGATCCCGTTGTCCGCGAGGTACTGCAGCACATAGTCACAGAAGAAGCCGTTGTTCTTCGCCGAGATGCAGCCCTGGACAGGGGTCTTCGGAGCGGGCAGCACGCCGAGCGGCTTCTGCTTCGCCGCCTCGAGTTCGGCGCGGCGCTCGGGGAAGTTCTCGATCATCGTGTCGAGCACCGTGTTCCGGCGAGTCGTGGTGGCCTGCGGGTCGGTGTACGGATTCAAGCCGGAGCTCGACTGCACCATGCCGGCCAGCATCGCGGCCTGCTCGACGGTCAGTTCCTTGGCGGAGTGCCCGAAGTAGGTCTGTGCAGCGGCCTCCACACCGTAGGCGTTGTTGCCGAACGGGACGACGTTCAGATAGCGGGTGACGATCTGCTTCTTCGCATCCTGTTTGGCCGCGGCGTCGTCCAGGCCCTTCTCCCGCTTGGCCTGGTCGGTCAGGGTCTGCTCCAGCGTCAGCGCCATCCGGACCTCGCGCAGCTTGCGCGCGGGCGTGGTCTCCGTCGCCGCCTCGCGCTCGGCCTCGGTCCGCGCCAGCACCAGCAGCTGATAGTTCTTGATGTACTGCTGATCGAGCGTCGAGGCGCCCTGCTGCACCTCGCCCGACGACGAGTTCTTCAGCGCCGCACGGATCGTGCCCTTCCAGTCGACGCCGTCGTGCTCGAGGAATCGCCGGTCCTCGATCGAGATGATCGCGCGGATCATGTCCTGCGAGATGTCGTTGTACCCCACCTGATAGCGGTACTGGTCGTACAGCACGGCTATCGGATCCCCGTTGACATCGGTCACCGTGGTGACTTCGGGGACGGTTCCGCCCAGCAGCTCGGACGACGAATTCTCCATCGTGGCGGCCGCGCGATTCGACAGCACGCCGATTCCGGTGGCGATGGGGAAGAGCAGTCCGGCCACGAGGACGGCGGCCATCACGACGGCGACGGCCAGGCCTGCGAGGTTCGAAGTCTTGCGCACGACCGCCAGGATACGTGTGATCCCCCACTGTGCGGCGAATCGACCTGCGGCAATGTTGCCCGGATCGGCGCGGAGCGCAGAACAATAGCCGACCGACTTGCGCTGTATCGGCCTCCTCAATAGATTGGAGACGTGAGCTACCTAACAAATGAACTCGTTGGTAGGTACGAGTCACAGCAGGATCTTATGCATGCACCGCATGTCGATGGGTTTGTGAAAGGCGGGAACGCGCAATGACTCTGGCGCCCTTGTCCACCGTTGATTCAGAAGCTCGACTGGCCTGGGTCTCTCAGGCACGTTGTCGTGGAGGCGACCCGGACGATCTCTTCGTCCGCGGAGCTGCTCAGCGGAAGGCCGCAACGATCTGCAGACACTGTCCGGTTCAGCTCGAGTGCGGTGCGGACGCGCTCGACAACCGGGTCGAGTTCGGTGTCTGGGGCGGAATGACGGAGCGCCAGCGGCGTGCTCTGCTCCGCCAACATCCCGAGGTGACGTCGTGGGCGGCGTTCTTCGAAGCACAGCGCCGTCGTCAGCGGCTCGGCGCCGTCCCCGACCAGAACTGACACGAAGAGCCCGGCACCAGCCGGGCTCTTCGTCGTAGGTGGGGTCGGGGGCCGTCAGCCGCGACTGGTGATCTGCTCGGCCACGGCGCGCAGGGCCGATGCGTCGGCCACCTCGAACGGCAAGGCCGGCACGCCGACCAGCGGCACGCTCGGATGCGACGACGTGAACCGCTGAAGCAGGTGCACTTCACGCTTGGCGGTGGCGGCTCGTTCCACGTGCACTCGCAGCGCGCCGCGAGTCAGGTCGTCGTCGACCGTGGCCAGGGCGTTCTCGGCCGCGGCCGCACTCAGCGACGTCAACGTCGGGTGAGTGCGGTTGACGATCAGGCCGGTCAGCGGCATCGAGTCCTTCGACAGTCGTTCCACGAAGAACGACGCCTCGCGGAGGGCATCGGGTTCGGGTGCGGCGATCACGACGAACTCGGTCCCCGGCTGCTTCAACAGCTCGTAGGTGCGATTGGCGCGCTCCTGGAATCCGCCGAACATCGAGTCGAGGGACTGCACGAACGTGGCGACGTCGCGCAGGATATCGCCGCCGACGATGGTCGAGATGCCGCGCATGGCCATGCTCATCGCCCCGGTCAGCACCCGGCTCACACCCCGGCCGCCGCCGACGAGCATCTTCATCAGACGACCCGACAGGAACGAGCCGAGACGGGCGGGCGCGTCGAGGAAGTCGAGCGCGTTCCGCGACGGCGGCGTGTCGACGATGATCAGGTCCCAGCGGTCCTCGTCGAGGAGCCGGCTCAGCTTCTCCATCGCCATGTACTCCTGCGTGCCGGAGAACGACGAGGCCACGGTCTGGTAGAAGCTGTTGTTCATGATCGACTCGGCGCGCTCGGGCGTCGAATGCTCGATGACCATGTCGTCGAACGTGCGGCGCATGTCGAGCATCATCGCGTCGAGAGTCCCGACGCCCGCCTCACCGGCACGGTCGAGCGGGACCGGCTGCGGCTCGTTGGTCAGTTCGTTCATCCCCAACGACTGCGCCAGCCGGCGAGCCGGATCGATGGTGAGTACCGCGACCTTGCGGCCGTGCTCGGCGGCGTGCAACGCCATGGATGCCGCGGTCGTGGTCTTGCCGACACCGCCGGAACCGCAGCACACCACGACGCGGGTCTTCGGGTCGGCGAGCACCGAGCCCATCTTGAGGTCGGGCATCACGCACCAGCTTCCTTGAGCACGGCGGACAGTTCGTAGAGCGCGCCGAGGTCGACGCCGTTCTCGACCGTCGGCAGTTCCACCTGGGCGGCCTCGACGTCGTCGAGCTCGGCGCGCGCGATGTGCTGCGCCTGCAGCCGGGCCGCGTAGTCGATGGTCTCGGTGAGCAGCCCGGCGAGATCCTCCTCCGACAGCCGGATGCCGGCGTCGGCGAGGCTCTTCTCGATACGCGCCGAGTCGATGCGGCCTTCGGCGATCGCGTCGGCCTGATCCTCGGGAAGGTACGGCGGATTGGCGCGGTTGACGACGATCGCGCCGATGCGCAGGTCCTTCGCCCGCAGTTCGGCGACGGCTTCGATCGTCTCCTGCACCGGCATGGCCTCGAGCAGGGTGCAGAGGTGCACCACTGTCTCAGGGGAATGTAGGAGTGCGGCAACACCTTCGGACTGATTGCGGATCGGCCCGCTCTTCGCCAGGTCGCGCATCGCAGTCGTCACGTCGAGGAAGTTGCCGATGCGGCCGGTCGGCGGCGAGTCGACGACGATCGCGTCGTACGTGCGTGCGCCGCTCTTGTCGGCGGCGATCACGCGTTCCTTGATCTTGCCGGTCACCAGAACGTCTTTGAGGCCGGGCGCCACGGTCGTGACGAAGTCGATGGCGCCGACCTTCTTGATCGCGCGGCCCGCGAACCCCAGGTTGTAGAACATGTCGAGGTATTCGAGCAGAGCGTGCTCGATCTGCAGCGCGAGAGCCCAGACCGATCCGCCGCCGTCCATCGCGACCAGTTGGGTGTCGGTCGGCGGAAGCGGTGGGACGTCGAAGAGCTGGGCGATGGCCTGTCGCTCCTCGCATTCGACGAGCAGCACCGTCTTGCCCTCGGAGGCGAGGGTGAGCGCCAGGGCGGCGGCCACCGTCGTCTTGCCGGTGCCGCCCTTGCCGGACACGAAATGCAGACGAGCGTCGCGTGCATCGTCCGGCCACATCCCGGAGCCGTCGCTGTGAACTTCGTTGACCACGTCGATCACCTTATCGACCGTGTCTACCGAGTCCGCGTTCAACCGTTAAGGTTGGCACCATGAGTGAAGTCACCGCCTGGGAATACGTCACAGTTCCTCTCCTCACGCACGCGACCAAGCAGATCCTGGATCAGTGGGGCGCGGACGGCTGGGAACTCGTCAGCGTCCTGCCCGGTCCCACCGGTGAGCAGCACGTCGCGTACCTCAAGCGGCCGAAGGCCTGACCGATGAGCGAACAGTGGTCACAGCGTCTCGCTGAGCTCGGCATCGAACTGCCCGCCGTGGTCAAGCCGGTCGGCAGCTACACCCCGGCGCTGCGCGTCGGCGACCTCGTCTACACGTCCGGCCAGATCCCGGTCACCGATGGACAGGTCAGCATCACCGGCAAGGTGTCCGAAGGTGCCGAAGGCATCGTCACTCCCGAGCAGGCGAACGCCGCGGCGCGGCTGTGTGCGCTGAACGCGCTGGCCGCGGTCCACGCCGAGGTGGGCATCGATTCGGTGGTCCGGGTGGTCAAGGTGGTCGGATTCGTCGCCTCCGCACCGGGATTCACCGGACAGCCCGGCGTCGTCAACGGCGCGTCCGATCTCCTCGGGGAGATCTTCGGTGACGCGGGGGTGCACGCGCGCTCCGCGGTGGGTGTCGCGGAGCTGCCGCTGGGCGTCCCCGTCGAGGTGGAGATCGTCGTCCAGGTCAAGTGATCCGGTGACCACGGGAGCCCGCCGGCTGCGGACGTCAGCGCCGCCGGAGGAGCAGGAGGCGACCATCCTCGCCTGCGCTCGTCGCGAGTTCGCCGAGGTCGGAGTCCGCCGGGCCAGCATGGACGCGGTGGCCCGGGCCGCCGGAGTCTCCCGCAGCACCCTCTACCGGCGTTTCCCGAACAAGGACGCCCTGCTGGCGAAAGTCGGTGAGGTGATCGGTTTCGAGACGATCCGGCACCTCGCCGGCGCAGTCCGCGGGCTCTCCGCACGCGATGCGGTGGTCGAGGCGTTCGTCGAGTACACCCGGATCTTCGACGAGGATCCGCTGGTGCGCAGGCTCCTCGTCGAAGAACCGGACGTCGCCGAGGTGCTGGTCAGTCAGACGTCTCGCACGGCCGGAGACTTCCTCGAATCCTCGAGCGCGGCGGTCGCGAGCACCCTGCGGCGCGCCGGTGCGACTATGTCCGACGACGACCTGGCGCTGGCCGCCGAGCACTTCGTGCGTATCGCCTTCTCGCTCGCCCAGATCCGGACCCGACGTCTCGACCTCGGTGACGTACAGGCGATCCGCGACTACGCGACGAGGTTTCTGGCGCCGATGGTGTCCTGACCGGCCGATCCAGACGGCGACCGAACGTCTGCTCGGTACTGTGGGGGAATGTCTGCGAGTACGTCCGCTCCGGTCCCCGAGAATCCCGTGCACCCCGCATACGGTGTGCCGCGCGAGGTCACACCGTTCGCCTCGGTGGTGCTCTGTGACAATCCGGGATCGTTCGAACTCGACGGCACGAACACCTGGATTCTGCGGGCGCCCGGATCACCGACCGCCGTGGTGCTCGACCCCGGGCCGGCCAAGCACGGCAAGCACGTGAAGAAGGTGGCCGAGGTCGCAGGCGAGGTCGAGCTCGTCTTGATCAGCCACCGGCACCACGACCACGTCGGTGCCTGCAAGAAGATGCGCAAGCTCAGCGGCGCACCGCAGCGTGCGTACACCGACGAGTACTCCGTCGGCGCGCCGAGGCTGCGCGACCGCGAGGTGATCGAGGCGGCCGGACTCACCATCACCGTCCTCCACACTCCCGGGCACACAGCGGACTCCACGAGCTTTCTGGTCGAGTGGGAGGGGCAGCGGGCGCTCCTGAGCGGCGACACCATCCTCGGCTTCGGCACCACCGTGCTCGATCCGACCGACGGCACCCTCGCCGACTACTTCAACTCGTTGAACCGGCTGATCGTCGAGGCCTCAGACGCGGCACTGCTGCCCGCGCACGGGCCCGACCACCCCGAGCTGGGACCGATCGCCCGGTACTACAAGACGCATCGCGAGGAACGGCTCGCCCAGATCGTGGCCGCGCTCGACGACCTCGGCGTCTCGCCGGAGAAGGCCAAGCCGATGAAGGTGGTCCGGTCGGTGTACGCAGACGTCGACAAGAAGCTGTGGCCGGCGGCCAAGATGTCGGTGAAGGCGCAGCTGGAGTATCTAAGGGCGTTGTAGCGCGACGGCGCGACGGAGTCGCGGGTTGAGCCGATTCACGAGGCCGAAGGCCGAGAATCGGTCGAAACCACGTGAGGTGCGCTGGGAGTCCCGTTGCCGAGACAGATAGTGAGGTGCGCTGGGAGTCCCAGCGCACCTCACTCATCTATATCTCTGCGGCTTCCAGCGTGTCTCACCAGGTTTCGACCGACGCCTCGGCCTTCGGCCTCGGAAGTCGGCTCAACCCGCGACTCCGTCGCGAATCCGCGACTCCGTCGCGCCGTCGCGTCAGCGGGCCCGGCGCGCCAGACGCTCGGAGTCCGCGATGAGAACGCTCTTGCCCTCCAGGCGGAGCCAGCCGCGCTGGGCGAAGTCGGCGAGCGCCTTGTTGACCGTCTCGCGCGAGGCGCCGACCAGCTGGGCGATCTCTTCCTGGGTCAGGTCGTGGGTGACGCGCAGTGCGCCGCCCTCCTGCGTGCCGAAGCGCTGAGCGAGCTGCAGCAGCTGCTTGGCGACGCGACCCGGAACGTCGGTGAAGATCAGGTCCGCGAGGTTGTTGTTGGTGCGTCGCAGGCGACGCGCCAGAACGCGGAGGAGCTGCTCGGCGATCTCCGGGCGGTCCTTGATCCACTTGCGCAGCGCGTCGCGGTCCATCGTGACGGCGCGGACCTCGGTCACCGTCGTCGCCGACGACGTGCGGGGACCGGGGTCGAAGATCGACAGCTCGCCGAACATGTCCGACGGGCCCATGATCGTGAGCAGGTTCTCGCGACCGTCCGGGGAACGGCGGCCGAGCTTCACCTTGCCGGACAGGATGATGTAGAGACGGTCGCCGGGCTCGCCCTCGTGGAAGATCACATGACCGCGCGGAAACTCGACCGGCTGAAGTTCCTTCGCCAGAGCAGCGACGGCGGTGGGTTCGACACCTTGGAAAATGCCTGCCCGTGCTAGTACTTCTTCCACCTAAAGAACCTCTCTCAATTACATTTGCCGCGTCCAGTGACAAAGACTACGTGAAAAATCATAGATGTTGGATTGGTCACTGTACGTATTAGTAGACAACTACCGCGCGTCGTACGTGCAGGCGGGTGCGGTGAACATGCCTCCGGAACCCGGCGACGACCGTCAGGAGGCGCGGGTGGTCTCCGATTCGTCGGATTCGAGGGGCGGGCTGTTGCGGCGACTGCGGAGCTCGTCCAGCGCCGCAGGCAAGCCGTCCTTCGCGAGATTGCTCACCGCCGCGTCGTCGGCGGACTCGAGGAACTCCTCGACGTGTGCGGGTCCCACCGAGAGACGATCCAGGCTGTCCTGCACCTTCTCCATCGCGAGTGCGAAGAGCATCAGCACAGCGGGGAAGAGAAGTCCGGCCAGTCCTTGCATGAGAAACAGTAAACACCGGGCCCGTGGGGGTCTACCAAACCGAGAAGGCTCTCGTCACCGAGTTGTGACCTGCGGTTACGCGAGGTCGCGGGTTCGGCACGGCCCGTCTTTCCGCGCACGACGGCTAACCTGGTCTGTTGTGAGTGGACGCAAGGAGGAGACCAGGCTGGGCCTGGTCCGGCGGGCGCGGCGGATGAACAGATCGCTGGAAGCGGCCTTCCCGCACGTCTACTGCGAATTGGATTTCACCACGCCGCTCGAACTGTCGGTCGCGACCATCCTCTCTGCGCAGTGCACCGACGTCCGGGTCAACCAGGTCACCCCGGCCCTGTTCGCTCGCTACCCCGACGCGCGGTCGTACGCCGAGGCCGACCGCACCGAGCTCGAGGAGATGATCCGATCCACCGGTTTCTACCGGAACAAGGCGAACTCGATCATCGGACTCGGACAGGCTCTGGTCTCGCGATACGGCGGCGAGGTTCCGAACCGGCTCAAAGATCTGGTGACGCTGCCCGGATTCGGGCGCAAGACCGCGAACGTGGTCCTCGGCAACGCGTTCGGAGTCCCCGGAATCACCGTCGACACGCACTTCGGACGACTGGTGCGGCGCTGGAACTGGACGCAGGAGACGGACCCGGTGAAGGTGGAGCGGGAGATCGGCGAGCTCTTCGAGAAGCGCGACTGGACCGACCTCTCGCACCGGATCATCTTTCACGGCAGGCGGGTGTGCCATGCGCGCAAGCCCGCCTGCGGAGTGTGCGTTCTCGCGAAGGACTGCCCGTCGTACGGGGAGGGCCCGACCGACAAGCATCAGGCCGCGGCGCTGGTGAAGGGGCCGGAGACCGAGCATCTGCTCGAACTGGCCGGAGTGACTGCTGGAGTGACTGAGTGAAGATCCTGAAAGAGCCTGCCGCGAGGGCAACGCTGGCGTTCGTCATCGTCGCGGCCGCGCTGATCGTGGCGCTGTGGCCGCGCAGCGGTCCCGGCGACACGTCGTCGGGCAGCGGTTCGCCCGCGGCGTCGTCGACCCAGGGGATCACCGATCAGCAGGTCTCGGACGACGAACTGAGCAAGGCACGCGCGGCGGCGGCGCTCGCACCGTGTCCCGACGGCCCCGGACCGGCGGTGCCCGATGCCGTCCTCGCGGGCGTGACCGTGCCCTGCATGGCCACCGGGGCTCCGGTGGACCTCGGGGTCACCACCGCGGGCAAACCACTCGTCATCAACATGTGGGCGGTGTGGTGCCTGCCGTGCCGCCGCGAACTGCCGATCTTCGACGACTTCTCCAAGCGGGCCGGCGACAGTCTGAACGTCCTCGCGGTGCATGCCAGAGAAGGCGGTGACAAGCCCTATTTCGTGCTCAAGTTCCTTGAGGAGGTCGGTGTTCATCTGCCGGTCGTCACCGATCCGGACGGTGCGGTCGCCAAGGCGATCGGGGCGCCGCGGGTGTTCCCGTCGACGGTGATGATCCGGGCCGACGGGACGGTCGCCAAGGTGCTCCCGCAAGTCTTCGAGTCGGAAGCCGAACTGGCCGAGGCGGTTCGGGAGAACCTCGGTGTCGACGTCGGGGCCGCTCAGTGAACCGGGTGCCGGTCGGGGCGCTCGTCGCCCGGGAACAGATCCCGCCGTGGCTGCGTCGGGTGACCGACGATCCCGAGGTGGTCAACGAGAAGGTCCTGAACCGTGGCGGCGGCCGGGCACGACTGGTCGCCGGACTGCGCGGCCAGCGAGCGGCCGCCGTACTCGTCCTGTTCGCCGGATCCTTCGACGCCGACCCCTACTCGGCGGGCGGACTGCCCGCCGACGCGGACGTCCTGCTCACCGAACGGGCGGCGACTCTCCGCACCCACGGCGGCCAGATCGCGTTCCCCGGAGGGAGCCGCGATCCCGGCGACGACTACCCGGTCGGCACCGCCATGCGGGAGGCCTGGGAGGAGACCGGACTCTCGGACGACGGCGTCACCGTCCTGGCCAACCTGCCGGCCTTCCCGGTGCCGTCGGGCTTCGAGGTGCACCCGGTGCTCGCGCACTGGGAGCGGCCCAGCCCGGTCTACGCCGTCGACCACGGTGAGACCGCCCGGGTCACGCGAGTGAACCTCCGGGAACTGCTGGCGCCCGAGAACCGTTTCCAGGTCAGCCGATCCCTGGTCGGCGCGACCGTCTACAAGGGACCTGCGTTCCTCTACGACGGCATGCTGGTGTGGGGATTCACCGGCGGGCTGATCGCTGCGATCAGTGAGGCCGCAGGCTGGGACGTCCCGTGGGACACCGATGACGTGCGCCCGCTGGAGCAGATGATCGCGGAGACCGGTGGTCGGCAGGTGTCGGGGTTCCCCACCCCGCCGGACGGCGATGTGGCCGCTGACGTGAACGGAGACCGATGAGCGGATCGGTGTGGGTCGACCTGGTGATCCTCGGCGTGGCCCTGCTGGCCGCGATCAGCGGATACCGCCAGGGTGCGGCGGCGTCGGCCCTGGCGTTCCTGGGAGTCGTGCTCGGTGCGGTGGCCGGGATCCTGCTGGCGCCGGTGGTGATCGAGCGGTTCGACGACCAACGGCTACGGCTCCTGATCGGGGTGCTGCTGATCGTCGTCCTCGTGGTGATCGGCGAGGTGGCGGGCATGGTCCTCGGGCGCGCGGCCCGCAGCAGTATTCACTCGCCGAGCATTCGGCGCGTCGACAGTTGGGTCGGGTCGGTCCTGCAGGCGGTCGCCATCATCATCGCGGCCTGGCTCCTGGCCTTCCCGCTCCGCAGTTCGGAGGAGTTGAGCATCTCCTCGGCCATCGACGACTCCGCCGTGATCCAGACCGTCGACAAGGTGGCACCGCAGTGGGTGCGGAATCTGCCGGACGAGTTCACCAGTCTTGTCGAGAGCTCGGGGCTGAAAGAGGTCATCGGGCCGTTCGGGCAGACGCAGGTCGCGAACGTCGGGCCGCCGGACACCGGTCTCGCGGCGCAGCCGGCGGTGCGCTCGGTGCGTCCGAGCGTCATCAAGATCACCGGCGTCGCCCACAGCTGCGGTCAGGCGCTGGAAGGCAGCGGATTCGTCGTCTCTCCGGAGCGCGTGATGACGAATGCGCACGTGGTCGCCGGCACGGACACGGTCAGCGTGCAGACCTCGAACGGCAGGGAACTGGACGCGACCGTCGTCTGGTTCAACTCGCGCAACGACATCGCGGTCCTCGACGTGCCCGGACTGCGGGCGCCCGCGCTCAAGTTCGCGTCGAATCAGGCGCAGACGGGCGACGACGCCATCGCGCTCGGCTACCCCGAGAACGGGCCGTTCACGGTCACGCCCCTGCGAGTCCGGAACACCGTGGAGTTGAACGGACCCGACATCTACCAGAGTGCCCGGCCGGTCCAGCGTCAGGTGTACACCGTGCGCGGCAACATCCGGTCCGGAAACTCCGGCGGCCCGATGATCACCCCGGACGGCGAAGTGCTCGGCGTGGTCTTCGGCGCGGCAGAGGATCCGACCGAGGACACCGGCTTCGTTCTGACCGCCGCGCAGGTGCAGAGCGACCTCGCGGCCTCCGAGCAGAACGACTCCGAGGTGAGCACGAAGCAGTGCGTGTCCGGGTGATCGGTCGACGCAGGCGGAGGCCGGCGGCAGCATGACCACCTTCCGGCCGCGACCTCACGTTCGGCCGATGCGGACCGTCTACCGAGCATCACCATGACTGCCGCAGACCTGCCCTACGTCCTGACCGCTGCCGACGGCACCGGTTACCGATCTGCGGTGAAGGGTGTCTGGGGCGGGCACCGCCGCGGAAAGATCTACGGCCGCCTCGACTGCTCCGCCGCACTGCGGGCCATCGCCCGCGGCGGATACGTCAGTCACCGCGTCTTCTTCATCGACGAGCAGACCGCGATCGCCGCAGGCTATCGGCCGTGCGGCGTCTGCTGTGTCGACGAGTACCGCCGATGGAAGGCAGCCCGGCGGACAGGCCGATGACGGCGACTCCGGCCACCCGCGGGCATCGCGGAACTACCGCTCGAGCAACTCCAGCAGCATTGCGTTGAATTCGTCCGGAGTCTCCTGGTGCGCGAAATGGCCGGCGCCGGTGATGGTCCGGTAGTCCATGTCGGCGGCCCAGCGGCGACTGCCCGCCATCAGCGAGTCGAGGATGTAGGCGTCATCGTGGCCGCGGACCGCGAGGAGCGGGACCTCGAGGCGCTCGTCCATCAGGTCCATGAACCGCCAGCCGTCGTTGCGGAACTGCGAACGGAAGGCCCAGCGGCGGTACTCCAGACTGCAGTGTGCGACGCCGGGGATCTGGATGGCGAGGCGATTGCGGGAGACGGCCTCGGCGAAGTCGCCGGTGGTACGCCAGTGGGCTCCGGAGCGTTCGCGGAAGTACTCGTCGACGAAGGCGCCGTCGCCGCGAGTGAGGCGGCGTTCGCCGATGCGCGGCAGCTGATTGTGCAGGAAGGGCGCCAGGAAGGCCGACCGCTCCTCGGAGTTGAACAGCACGCCTTGTTTGAGGGCGCGGGGATGCGGCGACGACACGACCGCGACTCGGTCGACCACCGCCGGATGCAGCGTCGCGGTGGCCCAGCAGACCAGGCCGCCGTCGGCGTGGCCCACCAGGGTGGCGTTCGTGTGGCCCAGTGCGCGGATCAGCGCGTTGGTGTCGCCGGCTAGCGTCCATCCGTCGTAGCCGCGCGGCGGCTTGTCGGAATCGCCGTAGCCGCGGAGGTCGACGGCGACCGCGCGGTAGCCGGCCTCGGTCAGCGCCGCGAGCTGATGCCGCCACGACCACCAGAACTCGGCGAAGCCGTGCAGCAGCAGCACCAGCGGACGATCGGCGACGAACCGCTGCGTCTCCACGGCGTGGAAGCGGAGCCCGTTCGCGCGGACGTCGAAGTGCCGCCACGGCCCGTCGAAGCGGACCAGGGTCGGATCGGGGGGAACGCTAGTCAATCTGGCAGAGGATCGATCAGCCGCGCATCGGATCGCGCGCAGGCGGAATCTGCGGATGCGCCATCCCGCCGGTCGACTCGTGGTGGCCCGGAAGCACCGTCGCCAACTCGTTGACGGATTCGATGGTCTTCTCCGGCGCCTTGAGACGTTTGAAGAACACGTATCCGACGACGATCAGGACGATCGACACGATCAGCAGCAGCAGGAAGACGATGCCGAACGCGGCCCAGGTGGGGAGCCACACGTCGAGCAGGAAACCGAGGAAGACGAAGAAGAAGAGGCTCGCGTACAGCAGCAGGACGCCGGCGACGATCATCAGACCGCTGCCCGCACCGGCCTTCTTGGCCTCGCGGACCAGTTCGGACTTCGCCAGGGCGATCTCCGCGCGGAACAGGGTCGACGCGCTCGCGGTCGCATCCTTGACCAGGTTGCCGATCGTCGGCTCACCGCCCGGGCCGAGGTTCGCGTCCGACATGGGGATCGACGGAACGCGGGGAGCGTTGCTCGGTTCACTCGGCCAGGTGTCGGAATTTCCGCTCACGAATACTCCCTTGAAGATCGTTGGTCGGTCTCATGTTGCCACGTCGGGTCGTAGCGCGAAACGACACCGCCGACCCGGGCAGGTCGGCGGTGTCGTCAGAGGTGTCCTCAGAAGTCAGTTCTTGCGTGCGCGAATGGCTTCGAACACCGAGGGATCGACGAGCGTCGACGTGTCGCCCAACTCCCGTCCCTCCGCGACGTCCTTCAGCAGTCGGCGCATGATCTTGCCCGACCGGGTCTTCGGCAATTCGGGGACGATGTTGATCTCGCGGGGCTTCGCGATCGGCGAGATGTCGACCGAGACCTGCTCCCGAAGCTCGGCGATGAGCGTGTCGCCGGAGGCGTCCGCGCCCTCCATGAGGATGACGAACGCGACGATGCCCTGACCGGTGGTCTCGTCCGCCGCGCCGATCACGGCGGCTTCGGCGACCGCGGAGTGCGCGACGAGTGCGGATTCGACCTCCGACGTGGAGATGCGGTGCCCGGACACGTTCATCACGTCGTCCACGCGGCCGAGGACCCAGAGTGCGTGGTCCTCGTCGTACCGGGCGCCGTCGCCTGCGAAGTACCAGCCCTGATCGGCGAACCGCGACCAGTAGGTCTCCTTGAAGCGCTCCTCGTCGCCCCAGATGCCGCGGAGCATGCCCGGCCACGGCTTGTCGAGGACCAGGTAGCCCTGCTCGCCGTCGGGTACCGCGTTGCCCGCGTCGTCGACCACGTTGGCGCTGATGCCCGGAAGCGGCCGCATGGCCGATCCGGGCTTGGTCTCGGTGACGCCGGGCAGCGGCGAGATCATGATGCCGCCGGTCTCCGTCTGCCACCAGGTGTCGACGATCGGGCAGCGACTGCCGCCGATCACCTCGTGGTACCAGCGCCAGGCCTCGGGGTTGATCGGCTCGCCGACGCTGCCGAGCAGGCGCAACGACGACAGGTCGTGGGCGTCGGGGATCTCGCGTCCCCACTTCATGAACGTGCGGATCAGCGTCGGCGCGATGTAATAGGTGGTGACGCCGTACTTCTCGATCACCTGGAAGTGGCGGTGCTCGTTCGGTGTGTTCGGGGTGCCCTCGTAGATGACCTCGGTGGCACCGTTCGAGAGCGGCCCGTAGACGAGGTAGGAGTGGCCGGTGACCCAGCCGATGTCGGCGCCGCACCAGAAGACGTCGCGACCCTCCTTGTGGTCGAAGACGTTGTGGAAGGTGTAGCTGGCCTGCGTCAGGTAGCCGCCCGACGAGTGGACGATGCCCTTCGGCTTGCCGGTGGTGCCGGAGGTGTACAGCAGGAACAGCGGATGCTCGGCGTCGAAGGCCTCGGGCTCGTGGTGCGGCGACGACTCGCCGACGGTGTCGTCCCACCAGACGTCACGTCCCTCGACCCAGTTCAGATCCGGGTCGTGATTGGTACGGCGGACCACCAGCACCTTCTCGACGGACTTCGCCGCGTCCGCGCCGGTGCCGAGGGCCTCGTCGACGGCTTCCTTGAGCGGTGCGGGCTTACCGCGCCGGTACTGGCCGTCGGTGGTGACGACGACCTTGGCCTCCGCGTCGTCGACGCGCGAGCGGAGCGCGGTGGCGCTGAAACCGGCGAACACCACCGAGTGCGTGAGTCCGAGGCGGGCGCACGCCAGCATCGACACGATGGCCTCGGGGACCATCGGCATGTAGATCGCGACGCGGTCGCCGGTCTGCAGACCGATCGAGGCGAGGTAGTTGGCCGCGCGGGAGACCTCGTCCTTGAGCTGGCTGTAGGTGATGTCGCGGGAGTCGCCGGGCTCGCCGACCCAGTGGATGGCGACGCGGTCGCCCTTGCCCGCGTCGACGTGGCGGTCGACGCAGTTGTAGGCGACGTTCAGCTTGCCGCCGACGAACCACTTCGCGAAGGGGGCGTTCGACCAGTCGAGCACCTCGCCGAACGGGGTGTCCCAGTCCAGCCTGCGGGCCTGCTCGGCCCAGAACTCGAGTGGATCGGCCTCGGCGCGGTCGTACATCTGGGCCGTGGCGTTCGCATTCGCGGCGAAATCGGGAGACGGCGGGTAGACCTGGTTAGCGCTCGAGGACATCGTCGTTTGCCTTTCCTGTATTCGGTCGGTCGAGGTCTCGGTACGAGACCGGCTCGGTCTGCGAGGACGCAGAGACTTCTAGTGTGAAGGTAATCACGGTCGTCCGACAGTGTGACGGCGAGACGGTTGCATGCGGGTTGCGCGCGATGAACGGTCGATCGTCAGCGGTCGGCGGCAGTCGTGAGTGAGCGTACGACGCCGACGCCGCCGGGGACGGTCGGATGACCACCCACCGGACTACTCTTGACCGAGTGAGTTCAGATCCGCTGTCGCCGCTGCTCGACCTCCCCGGTGTCCGGGAGGCGTCCGATCGGGCCCGTGATGCCGTCAGTGCCGCGCACCGTCACCCGATCAACCTGCGGCAGTGGGACAAGACGTCCAGGGAGGCCTCGTGGCGTGCGGGCCGGGCGTCGGCGGCCATCGACGGCGGAACCACCGACATCTCCCGCGACGACCTCGGCGATCCGATCGCGGCGGGCGCGATCCGCGTGGCCCAGTCGCTCGACAGCGACGCCATCGATCAGGCCGTCGCCGTCTTCCGCCGTGCGCCGGCTCAGGCCCTGGCCCGCCTGCACACCCTCGCCGCCTCGGATCTGGTGGACGATCCGGAACTGCTCGGGCGACCGCGCGCCGAGCCGCACATCGCGCAGCGCCTGGATCTACTCGGACAGCTCATCACCGGCGGCACCGCGGCGCCCGCGCCGGTGCTCGCCGCGGTGGTCCACGGCGAACTGCTGGTGCTGGCGCCCTTCACCGAGGCGAACGGCGTCGTCGCGCGGGCCGCGTCGCGGCTGGTCTCGGCGATGACCGGACTGGATCCGCACCTGCTCGGCGTCCCCGAGGTGACCTGGCTCAAGCGGCTCGGCGAGTACCGGGAACTCTCGGCGCAGTTCGCGACCGGCGACCCCGACGCCATCGCCGCGTGGATCGTCCTCTGCTGTGACGCGATGGAGGCGGGCGGCGCGGAGGCGACGTCGATCGCGGACGCCGCGCGCGGCTGAATCGGCCGTCGGAGCGACTGACTTGGGTCGACTGACCCGCACACATATTTGCGGGCGGCCTCCCGACCCGGATCAACCGGTTCGGATTGCCGCCCGCAAGCACGGACTCAAGTGACCATGGCGTGCATATGTGGGTTGTGTGACTCGCCTCGGCGAGGGACTGCTGGCATCTCGACGTGAATCGTGAGGTTCGGGTTGTCGGTCCGAAGGAGATTTCACAAATGATGTCTGCAATGTCGCAGGCGCACAACACTTCTGCCAATGCGGCGCGCTCCGCGTGGGTGCTTGCCGCCCGTGCTGGGAACTTGCCGATCCGGGGGCTTCGACCCTTCTCTTCCGGGAGAAGCTGTTGCCGTTCGGGGCTCCGTAACTCATTTGTACATGGTGATCGGCATCACATCAAGCCCTTCCGGAAAATTCTTACGCGGCTTCTGACCTGGTGTTTCTCGTGTGTCGCAGTTGGTAGACGAGGGCCGCTGCGGCGACTGCCCCAATTCCGGTGGCACACAATGCGGTACGGGTCAGCACGGGCTTCGAGGCCCACGGCGCCGGGGTTGTCGGACTGGGGAAATCGAGTATCTCCCAACCGTTTTCGATCGCATGGTGGCGCAGTGAGCGATCCGGATTGACCGCCGCCGGGTGTCCGACGGCGCTCAGCATCGGCAGGTCGGTGCTGGAGTCGGAGTACGCATAGCACTCGTCGAGGCGGTAACCGCGTTCGGCGGCTAGCTCGCGCATCGCGACGGCCTTGTTCTCGCCGTAGCAGTAGAAGTCGAGGTCGCCCGAGTAGTGGCCGTCCTCGATGTGCATGATGCTGGCGCGGACGACGTCGACGCCGAGCAGCGCGCCGATGGGCTCCACCATCTCGATGCCGGACGCGGAGATCAGCACGATCTCGTGGCCGGCCCGGCGGTGCTCGTCGATCAGCACGGCGGCCTCGCTGAAAATGGCGGGTCGGACCACCTCGTCGAGCGTCTCGGAGACGATCTCGCGTACCTGGGCGGCGTCCCAGCCCCGGCTCATGTCGGTGACGTGCTTGCGCAGTCGTTCCACTTGCTGAGCTTCGGCGGAGGTGAGCAGGAACTGGAGCTGCGCGACGGCCGACCGCAGCATCGCCCGGCGCGTGAGGAGGCCGCCCTCGAAGAACGGGCGGGTGAAGGCGAGGGCGCTGGACCGCGCGATCACGGTCTTGTCGAGGTCGAAGAACGCCGCGATGGGACGGGATGACGTCGAGGTCACACGCCGAATCCTACGACGGCCGGATGCCACGGATCGGTGTGACCTAGAAAACACTGGAAGGAGATAGTTGGTATTGCAATGTTCGCGTCAGCGCGTGTAGCTTGTAAGTATCCGGTTCACGCCGGTAGCTTTCAGCCCGACCCCCCGGGGCTGAAACGCTGATGACCCCGGCCTCCTCCCCCCTGGCCGGGGTCGTCCTATATCTGCAGGAAGTTCTGTTCCGGCAGGTCCGCACGTGAGTGCGTAGACGAATCTCTCCAAGTGTCTCACGATCCGCACCTTTCCGTAGTAGCTTCAGACCACCATGCATCCGATCGGATGCGCGTCGTCTACGAGTTCGGAATCTGATGAAGCGAATCGGACGCCTCGTCCTGTTGTTCTGTGCGGTGCTCCTCGGAGTGTCTGTCGCGGTGTCGGCCCCCGCGGGAGCCGAGCCCAAGCTGCCGGAGAACTACAACTTCTTCGGTGGGATCCCGTACGAGTTGCAGCATCCCGGTGGCTCGCTGCCGGGTTCCAACGACTTCGGCTGCAAACCCACCGCGGAGCATCCGCGACCCGTGGTCCTCGTCCACGGGACCGGTGGCGCACGGACCACCAACTGGGGCTCGTACGTGCCGATGCTCAAGAACCGCGGCTACTGCGTCTTCGCGCTGACCTACGGGGCCCTGCCCGGGATGCCGTGGCCGTTGACCGCGGTCGGCGGCATGGACCGGATCGACGTCAGCGCCGGTCAACTGCAGAAGTTCGTGGCGAAGGTGCTCTCCGCGACCGGCGCGAAGACCGTCGATCTCATCGGGCACTCGCAGGGCACCTATATGCCGACGTACTACCTCAAGTACCTCGGCGGCGCCGACAAGGTCACCAATTACGTCTCCCTCGCCCCGCTGTGGAAGGGGACCGGGTCGGTGAGCCCGGCGATGAACCAGCTCGGTCGCCTGCTGGGCGACGTCCCCATGCCGATGTGCATCGGCTGCGGCGGGATGCTGCAGGGGTCGTCGATGCACAAGAAGATCTGGTCCGGCGGAAGCCCGTACGTCAAGGGCGTCCGCTACACGAACATCATGACGAAGTACGACGAGTTGGTGGTGCCGTACACCGCGGGCTACGTCCCCGGACGAGCCGGCGAGACCGTGCGCAACGTCGTCGTGCAGGACACCTGCGCACAGGATTACAGCGACCACCTGGCCATCGCAGGATCCAGGCGGGCCGCCTACATCGCGCTCAACGCTCTCGATCCGGAGCATCCGGTGACGGTGCCGTGCGAGTTCGTGCCGCCGTTCACCGGACAGTCGTGAGCGACGGGCCGTCGGTGCCGGAACCTGTGGACAGCGTGCTTTCCTGATCGACGGGCGCGGGCCAGGCTCGGTGCATGACCGATGTGCTGCTGGTGCTGGCCGACGAGAGCCTCCACGACGATCTCGCGCGCTGCAGTGCGGCGGCCGGGTACACGATGGTGCTCGGCGATCCTCGGCAGTGCAGGCACCAGTGGCTCCGGGCGGGTGCGGTCGTGGCCGACTCCGATGCGCTGGGGGTGCTTGCGCACCTCGACCTGCCTCAGCGGGGCGGACTTCTCGCGGTCGGCTCCTCGGACGGTGACGCACGGCTGTGGCGGTCGGGCCTGACGCTCGGCGCGGACGGCGGATTCCTGCTGCCGGACGACGAGGCGGGGCTGGTCGCCATGCTGTCCCGGGCGCGGGAACCGCGTCGGCATCCGGCGCGGGCCGTGGCGGTGGTGCCCGGGCACGGCGGAGCCGGCGCCAGCACCCTCGCCGCGGCGGTCGCGCTCGTCGCCGCACAGACGTCGAATGTGCTGCTCCTCGACGTCGATCAGGCGGGACCGGGCGCCGATCTGATGCTCGGAGTCGAAGCCGAGCCCGGTCTGCGATGGTCGGACGTGAACGGCGAGACCGGGTCGATCGGGGGCGCCGCGTTGCGGTCGGCGGTACCGCGGACCCGGGGTGTCGGGGTGCTCGCGTGCGACCGCTCCGGCCGCACACCGTTGCGGTCGGACACCGTCCTCGCGGTGCTCGACGCCGGACGCGGAGCGGGTGACGTCGTCGTCGCCGATGTCGGTCGCGAGCCCGGACCGGTGACGGCGGGGATCGTCGATTCGGTGGATCTCGTCGTCGTGGTCACCACGGCCACGGTGCCCGGCGTCGCCGCGACCCGCCGCACGGTGGCGCGGATGCTGCACGAGCGGTCGTCGCTGCTGATGGTCCGGGGTCCGTCGCCCAGCGGGCTGACGGCGGAGCAGGTCGCGTCGTCGATCGGCGTCGAGTTGCTCGGCAGCTACCGCGCCGACGCCGCGCTCCCCGGACGTTGCGAGGCCGGCGGGCTGGTGCTGAGATCGCGCGCACCATTGGCCCGTGCGGCCCGGTCCGTGCACGACCGACTGCGGGCCGGGACCCGATGACCGGCGTCGACGCGGACCTGCTCGAACGCGTCCGGAGACGACTGGCGGTGGAAGCGGGTGCGGGGACGGCCTCGCCGGGCCCGGCGGTGATCGCCGACGCGATCCGGGCCGAGTCCGCGGGGCTCCTCGGCGACACCGACCTGCTCGCCGCATTGCGCTATCTCCAGACCGAGATGGTGGGCGTGGGACGACTCGAGGTGCTGCTCGCCGACCCCGAGGTGACCGACGTTCTGGTGGTCGGGCCGCGCGTGTGGGCCGATCGCGGTGACGGACCGGAACTGACGGACGTGACGTTCGACGACGAGGCGAGCGTGCGTCGACTCGCCGCGAGGCTCGCATTGGGCGCCGGCCGTCGCCTCGACGACGCGCAGCCCTGGGTGGACGGCAGACTCGCCGGGGTCGGGCGCAACGCCGCTCAGGTGCGCCTGCACGCGGTGATTCCGCCGCTGGCCCCCGACGGTACGTGCATCTCGCTGCGCGTGCTCCGCAGCGCGACGCACGACTACCGGGCGTTGGTCGACAGCGGGTCGATCGCCGCAGAGGTCAGTCGGCTCGTGGCCGACGTGATCGCCGCCCGCCTGGCCTTCCTGGTGGTCGGCGGCACCGGCGCCGGCAAGACCACGGTGCTCGGCAGCCTGCTGGGGCTGGCGGAGCCGACACAGCGGATTCTGTGCGTCGAGGACGCCCCGGAGCTCGACCCGCGCCATCCGCATGTGGTTCGGCTCGTCGCTCGCGCCGCGAATGTCGAGGGAGTGGGCGAGGTGACGGTGCGAATGCTCGTCCGGCAGGCATTGCGGATGCGCCCGGACCGGATCGTCGTCGGTGAGGTCCGGGGTGCCGAGGTGATCGACCTGCTGACGGCCTTGAATACCGGGCACGAGGGCTGCGCGGGGACCCTGCACGCGAATTCGATCGCCGAGGTGCCTGCGCGCATGGAGGCGCTCGCCGCGCTCGGTGGGATGGGCCGCACGGCCTTGCACAGCCAGCTCGGTCCGGCGATCCAGGTGATCCTCGGCGTGGCGAGAACCGCGGGCGGGCAGCGGCGGCTGGCCGAGATCGGCGTCGTGGAGCGGGACGATTCCGGGCTGGTCCGGGTGGTTCCGGCCTGGTGCGCGGACGGTGGGTTCACCGATCGTCGAGCATCGTTGGAGCGCCTCGTCGGACGTCGGTCATGACGGCCGCCGCGGTGCTGGTGGCGCTGGCCGCGGTGCTGCTCTGGTGGCCGGTGCCCGAGGCGTATCGTCGTCTCGCCGGGCTGGTCGCGGAGGAGCGGGGAATGGCCCGGAGGATGGATCCGTGGCTCCTGGTCTGGGTGCTTCCGGCGGCGGCCCTGCTCGTCTTCGGCGTGGCGCCGGGCGTCGCCGGGGCGCTGGTGGCGGGTCTGGTCACCAGGCAGCGTCGGCGGTCGTGTCGGGAGGCGTTGGCGGACCGGGACTCTCGGCAGTTGATCGCCGCACTCGCGGTGATGTCGGCGGAGCTGTCGGTCGGGGCGCCGGTGGTGCAGGCGTGCCGGGCCGCTGCCGCCGATCTCGCGCGTATCGACCACGACGGGGCCGTGGGACCGGAACTCGCGCGGATGGCCGCGCGTGCCGAACTCGGCGGCGACCCGGGACCGGAGTCGGCGACCCGGGCGGGCCCGGTCCGCAGGCTGGCGCGGTCGTGGGCGGTCTCGCTCGAATACGGACTGCCGGTGGGGGACGTGCTGGCCGCGCTCCGCGAGGACTTGGTGTCGCGGCAGGACTTCGCCGCCCGGACCCGGGCGGGGCTCGCGGGTCCGCGCGCCACGGCGGTCGTACTGGCGGGACTGCCGGTCGTCGGGCTGGTGCTCGGCCAGGCGATGGGCGCCCACCCGGCGCGAGTGCTTCTCGAGAGCCGGATCGGCGGCGTGCTGCTGGTGGTCGGCACCGCGCTGTCGGTGGCCGGGGTGGTGTGGGCGGACCGCATCGCGGACCAGGCGGTACGACGGTGAGCCTCGCTCTCGTGCTGATGGCGGCGGCGCTGCTGATCCTGCCGCCGCGGAGCCGGTCGCTGGCGAGGGTGGCGCAGGCGCCGGTGACGGAGGCGATCGCGGCAGATGGCGGGCCACCCGATCCGTTCGACGTCGCGGCGGGGTACGACACCCTCGCGGTGTGCCTGCGCGCCGGCCTCCCGCTGGCGACCGCCGCGGCGGTCGCCGCCGAGACGGCGCCGCCGGAACTGCGCTCGTCGTTCACTCGAGCTGCGGACCTGTTGGCACTGGGCGCCGACCCGGACCAGGCCTGGGCGCCCGTGGACGCCGATTCCGTCGACTTCGCCGAGCTCGCCGCGTTGATCAGTAGGGCGTCGCGAGCGGGGTCGGCCCTCGCCGACTCGGTCGGCGGATTCGCTGACGCCACGCGGCGTCGCGCCGAGAACGCGTCGCTCGAAGCCGCGGAGCGGGCGGGCGTCAAGATCAGCGGTCCGCTGGGACTGTGCTTCCTCCCCGCGTTCGTCTGCCTGGGCATCGTGCCCGTCGTGATCGGTCTGGCATCGAGTCTGCTGATCGGTCTGTGAGGACGGCGGCGTCGAGCGGGTCGTCGCGCGTCGGTCGCGCGCCGACGATCTCGAGACCCGGTGCCGTGGGTTCCGCCTCTCGCCTCAGCGGTCATTCAGACGGCAGAACCTGGTCGCAAGCGCTTGGCGCGGCACGTATCCCGCGCGCACGCTGCTGTACATGGGCAAGCAGACGATCTATCGATGGTCCGCCGTAGCCGCGGCGGCGCTAGCGGTGAGCGGGATCTCCGCATGCGATCGAGGCGTCGACACCACCGTGAGTTCGAGCGCATCACCCTCGGTGGTCACGGTGACGAAGTCGGTGGTGCAGGCATCCGACGGCGGGTCGTCGACGGCGACGGTTGCACCGACGGTGTCTGCGGAGAACCCGCCGTCCGATGTCGAGGAGACGCCGCGGTCGGATCTCGCGCAGTACTACGGCGAATGGACGGGTCATGGTCGTGACCTGGTGCTCGATTCAGACGGGACGGCGACCGTCTCGCTGGCAGCGGGCGCCGCCGACGTCGAGAAGTGGACGGCCACCTGGGGTGCGCACGGCAACGGGATCGTGGTGACGCTCTCGACGATGACCTGGCACACCGGTGAGCCGCTCGGAAATCGGCCGGGTCAGTCCTGGACGGGGATCCTGCGCCCCGCCGACGAGGACGGCGTCACGGTCCTGCACATGCCGGGATTCACCGATTGGTGCTCGACTCGATTCGGGCGGTCGGTGGTCTGCGGAGCCTGACCCGCGACACGCCGAGGGCCGTGGAACCGGCTGCCGCTGTGGTGCGTCTAAAGGAGTGCAAGGGTTCGACGATCCGAGAACGACGAAGGGGGACGTCATGTCGGTGGGGAGAGTGTTCGTCCAGCGGTGGCGCGAGATCGGCGACGCGGCACTGCGATTGGCCGTGGACGAGGAAGGGATGAGCACCGCCGAATACGCGATCGGCACGATCGCCGCGGCGGCGTTCGGAGCTCTGCTGTACACGGTGGTGACCGGGGACTCGGTGGTCAGTGCGCTCACCGGGATCATCGGCAAGGCGCTCAGCACCTCGGCGGGATGAGGTGTGCTGAGGCTGCTCGCTGCACTGGGTCGTCGTCTGGGGCGCGACGAGTCCGGCATGGTGACGGTGGAGGCGGCGTACGCGATGGCGGCGATCGCGGCATTCCTGCTCCTGGGGGTGGGAGCGGTGGCGGGCGCGTCGGCGCAGATCCGGTGCACCGACGCTGCTCGGGAGGTGGCGCGGTTGACGGCGGCGGGCGACTCGACCGCCCGCCGCGTGGGTACGGCGGTCGCGCCGCGCGGTGCGGAGATCGAGGTGCGAGGTGACGGCGACGAGGTGGTCGTCCAGGTGTCGTCAGGGGTGCCGCTTCTGCCGTTGGTCACGGTGTCGGCGACGGCGGTGGCGGCGCGCGAGCCGGAGGCGGTCGGGTGACGAGGGGTTCTCGACCGTCGCCGGGGCGGCGGTGATCGCCGCGCTGGCGATGCTGCTGGTCGCGGCTTTGTACGTCGGCGCGGCGGTGGTGGCCCGGCACCGAGCGCAGTCGGCCGCCGATCTCGCGGCGCTGGCGGGGGCGGCAGCGGAGTCGAGCGGGCAGGGCGACGGATGTGGGGAGGCGAGGCGGCTGGCGGCGAGACAGGAGGGAGCGCCGCGGGTCGTCGGCTGCTCGGTCGACGGAGGTGATGTGCAGGTGCGGGTCGCGGTGCGGATCAGCTTGGGCCGGTACGGGATTCGGGACGCGGTGGCCGCGGCCCGAGCGGGGCCGGTGGAGACGGCCGGCTGATTGAGCGGAGACGGCCGGCTGATCGAGCGGTGACGGCGCGGATTACGGACTGGGTCGTGACCGGGCCTAGCGCTGCAAGCGGCCGATCAGGCGGAGGAGTTTGATCGCGTGCTCCTTGTCGAGCGGCTCGTTCCCGTTGCCGCACTTGGGGGATTGCACGCAGGAGGGACAACCGGAGGTGCAGCCGCAGGACGAGACGGCCTCGTCGGTGGCCGAGATCCAGTCGGTGAAGGCCTCGTAGCCGCGGTCGGCGAAGCCCGCGCCACCGGGGAAACCGTCGTAGACGAATACGGTCGGGAGTCCGGTGCCGGGGTGCATCGCGGTGGAGAGCCCGCCGATGTCCCAGCGGTCGCAGGTGGCGACGAGGCCGAGCATGCCGATGGCAGCGTGCTCGGCGGCGTGGAGGGCGCCGGGGAACTTGTCGAGGGCGATACCCGCGTCGATCATCGCCTCCTGCGTGAGGGTGTACATCACCGCACGGGTGGTCAGGGTGTGCTCGGGGAGGTCCAGGGGGACCGAGTCGAGGATCTCGCCGGACAGCGCCTTGCGGAGGTAGCCGACCACCTGGTTGGTGACCTCGACGGACACGCTCGCGACGGTGAGCGGACCGAAGGTGCGTCGGTCGTGCGTCTCGATGATGGTGACGTCACTGACTTCGCGGGCCGACGTGGTCCAGTCGGGTTCCTCCGGGTGGGTCAGGGCGAGCCCGTCGTCGAGGTCGAGCTCGTCGACGACGAAGCTCTCGCCCTGGTGGAGATACACGGCGCCGGGGTAGACCGACGTCATCGCCCGAGCGGTGTCGACGGTGCCGAGCAGTCGCGAGGTGGTGGCGTCGACGATCAGCACCTGACCGCCGATTCCGCCGCGAATGTCGATGTCGCCGTGCGGATCGAGGCCAGGTGCGGCGTACCACCCGGCCTTGCGGCGCTTGAGCTTGCCTGCGGCGGTGAGCTCGGCGACGACCTCGCCGGCGGAGAACGCGGCCACCTCCTCCTCGGTGAGTGGGAACTCGGTTGCGGCGCACAGCATGTGAGGGCCGAGGACGAAGGGGTTGGTCGGGTCGGTGACGGTGGCCTCCACCGCCCGCTCGAGCAGGGCCTCCGGATGATGCACGAGGTAGGTGTCGAGCGGGTCGTCGCGGGCGATCATCACCACGATCGAGCCCTCGCCGCGTCGTCCCGCACGACCGGCCTGCTGCCAGAACGAGGCGACGGTTCCCGGATAGCCGGCCACGACCACCGCGTCGAGCCCGGAGATGTCGACGCCGAGCTCCAGTGCATTGGTGGTCGCGACGCCGAGGAGTTCGCCGTCGGAGATCGCCTGTTCGAGGCGTCGGCGGTCGTCGGCGAGGTAGCCGGCGCGGTAGGCGGCCACGCGGTCGACGAGGTCGGGCGCGGCGTCGGCGAGGATCTGCCGGGCCCGCACCGCAGTGACCTCGACGCCGCGCCGGCTCCGCACGAAGCAGAGGGTGCGGGCGCCCTCGATGACGAAGTCGGCCAGCAGACGGGCGGCCTCCGAACCGGCGGATCGGCGGACCGGCGCGTCGTTCTCGCCGGTCACCTCGTCGAGGAAACCGGGCTCCCACATGGCGACAGTCCGCTCTCCGTGGGGTGAGGCGTCCTCGGTCACCGCGACGACGTCCTCACCGATCAAGCGGGAGAGCGCCTGCGCGGGATTGGAGACGGTGGCGCTTGCGCCGATCACGACCGGGTCGGCGCCGTACTTGCGGGCGATCCGCAGCGTCCGTTGCAGGACGAGCGCGGTGTGCGAGCCGAAGACGCCTCGGTAGTGGTGGCATTCGTCGACGACGATGTAGCGCAGCTTGGCGAAGAACGCGCGCCATCGGGGATGGGTCGAGGTGATGCCGATCTGCAGCATGTCCGGGTTGGTGAAGATCCATCGCGAGTGCATGCGCGCCCACTGCCGCAGTTCGGAGTCGGTGTCGCCGTCGTAGGAGCACGGTTGCAGATGGGCGAACTCGGGCCGGCCCGCGATCAGTTGGGCCACGGATCGCAGCTGATCGGTCCCGAGGGCCTTGGTCGGTGAGAGATACAGCGCGGTCGAGTTGTGGTCGTCGGCGAATGTGGTGAGCACCGGCAGCTGGTAGGCGAGGGACTTGCCGGACGCGGTGCCGGTGCACACGCAGACGTGGCGGCTCGAGGCGGCGAGCGAGGCCGCCTCGGTCTGGTGCCGCCAGGGCCGGCGGACGCCTCGTTCGACGAAGGCGTCGCGGACGGCGGGGTGGACCCAGTCCGGCCATTCGGTGACCTCGGCCGACCGGGAACCGATGACGGTCATGTGGGTGAGCGGACCGGGATCGTCCGAGGTGCCGGCGAGCGTGCGCGTGAGCAGCTCGCCGCCGTAGCTGAGCTCGGACATGCGATCGTTCGCCTCACAGTGGTCGAAAAGAAGTCGAGTGAATCACCCATGGTACGCAGGGACTTTCGGCCCGATTCGGCGTGTCGGCAGACAACCTGCCGGATCCGGGTGTCAAACACGTGTGGAACGTGATTAGCTTAGGGCGGTCGCTCGCTCCGATTGACTCGGAGTACGTTGCGGTCGGTGTACTGCAGTTGGTTCCATCGCCACCCGGCGAGGCTTGTTGAAGTATGGCGGTCGGAACAGGCCACCGTCGCGGCTCCGCTGCGTCGGGTGATGCAATGCAATGTAAAGGAATGCAGTAAATGGCACAGGGAACTGTGAAGTGGTTCAACGCGGAGAAGGGCTTCGGCTTCATCGCGCCTGACGACGGCGATGCCGATGTTTTCGTGCACTACTCCGAGATCCAGGGCAACGGCTTCCGTACCCTGGAAGAGGACCAGCGCGTGGAGTTCGAGGTCGGTCAGGGCACCAAGGGCCCGCAGGCCACCGGCGTTCACGCCCTTTAGTCTCCACTGAGTCCGTCAGGACTCGACCAAGACTTCCACCGGACTCCCGGACCGCGTCAGCGGCCGGGAGTCCGGTCTTTGTCGTGTCGGCCGGAGACCGAACTGTCACATGCGGGTCGTACGATGGTCATGTGAGTCAGATGTCGCTGTTCTCTGCGGAGATCGAGGATCCGGCCATCGCGGACCTCGCCGGATTACTTGCGGCACAGGGTCAGTCGGTGCATACCAGCTGGGGTGCGCGCGTGTCCGTCGTGGTCGCCGATGAGTGGCGCGCGGAGGAGATCTGCGCGGAGATCCGGGGTGCGGGTCTGGAAGCGGAGATCCTCACGTCCGAGGAGGGCCGCCCACTGGCGCGCACCGAGGCCAACCCGCGGATCACGGCGTTGCATCGAGCGTGGTCGGCAGGTGCGGTGAAGGCCGTGCCCGAGGGGTGGACGCCCACTCCGCACGCGCTACGGCTGTGGACGCTCGCGTCGGGGCGACCGGACGGCGCGCACTATCTGCTGGGCCTGGACCCGCACGCGCCGGACACGCATGCGCCGTTGTCGACATCGTTGATGCGGATCGGAATCGCGCCGACGCTCGTCGGCGTCAAAGGCGGCGCCCATGCGCTGCGGGTCTCCAGCCGGAAGCGGATCACGCGACTCGCCGAGACCGTCGGAATCGCACCCGAGGGCGCTCCCGACGGCGTCTGGCCGGCGTCGTGACAGTGCGCGACCTGGCCGGATCCGACGCGGTAGGAACCGTTCGGGCGACACTCGTTGTCGCAGCTGGGGACTAACGTCCCTACCGTCACTATCTGAGGTGACGTGCAGAAGACGCGTTATATAAGGTACAACGGCATCGAGCAGCAATTCTCTGAACTGAAGGGCACCCGTGGCCGCCACCGACAACGCATCCTCAGCCGTCCGGCGTCTCGTCATCGTGGAGTCGCCGACCAAAGCTCGCAAGATCGCGGGATATCTCGGCGGGAACTACGTCGTCGAGTCGTCCCGGGGACACATCCGCGACCTCCCGCGCGGGGCCGCCGACGTGCCCGCCAAGTACAAGGGGCAGCCGTGGGCTCGTCTGGGTGTGAACGTCGACGACAACTTCGAGCCGCTCTACGTCGTGTCGGCCGACAAGAAGTCGACCGTCTCCGAGTTGAAGTCGTTGATGAAGGACGTCGACGAGCTCTACCTCGCGACGGACGGTGACCGCGAGGGAGAGGCGATCGCCTGGCACCTCCTCGAGACGTTGAAGCCGAAGATCCCGGTCAAGCGCATGGTGTTCCACGAGATCACCGAGTCGGCCATCCGTGCCGCCGCCGAGAACCCGCGCGAGCTCGACATGCCCATGGTCGACGCCCAGGAGACCCGCCGCATCCTGGACCGGCTGTATGGCTACGAAGTGTCGCCGGTCCTGTGGAAGAAGGTCATGCCGAAGCTGTCGGCAGGCCGTGTCCAGTCGGTGGCCACGCGCATCATCGTCGAGCGTGAGCGTGAGCGCATGGCGTTCGTCTCGGCCGACTACTGGGACATCGCCGCGACGATGGACGCCGGTGAGTCGGCGTCTCCACGGACCTTCGCCTCGCGTCTGGTCAACATCGGCGACGATCGCGTCGCCACCGGCCGTGATTTCGGTGCCGACGGCAAGCTGAAGAAGGCTGCGGGTGTCACCGTCCTCGATCAGGCGCGGGCCACCGCACTGTCGGCCGCGCTCGAGGGCGCCTCGCTGTCGGTCACGTCGGTGGAGGAGAAGCCCTACACCCGCCGCCCGTACGCGCCGTTCATGACCTCGACGCTCCAGCAGGAGGCCGGCCGCAAGCTCCGCTTCTCGTCCGACCGCACCATGCGCATCGCGCAGCGGCTGTACGAGAACGGCTACATCACGTACATGCGTACCGACTCGACCACGCTTTCCGAGTCGGCGATCAATGCCGCCCGCAGCCAGGCACGACAGCTCTACGGCGACGACTACGTCCACCCGACGCCGCGTCAGTACACCCGCAAGGTGAAGAACGCGCAGGAGGCGCACGAGGCGATCCGCCCCGCAGGCGACTCCTTCCGGACCCCCGGCCAGGTCGCATCCGCGCTCGACACCGACGAGTTCCGGCTCTACGAACTGATCTGGCAGCGCACCGTCGCCTCCCAGATGTCCGACGCTCGCGGCACCACGATGAGCCTGAAGATCGGCGGCCGCGCGTCGACCGGTGAACAGGTGACCTTCGCCTCGTCCGGCCGGACCATCACGTTCCCCGGCTTCCTGTCGGCGTACGTGGAGACGGTCGACGCGCTCGCCGGCGGCCAGGCCGACGACGCCGAGAACCGACTGCCGAATCTGCGTGAAGGCCAGGCCCTCACGGCCGCGTCGCTCACCGCCGACGGACATTCGACCAATCCGCCCGCCCGCTACACCGAAGCGTCGCTGGTCAAGGTGCTCGAAGAGCTGGGCATCGGTCGCCCGTCGACCTACGCCTCGATCATCGGCACCATCCAGGACCGCGGCTACGTGGTGAAGAAGGGCAGCGCGCTGGTCCCGTCGTGGATCGCGTTCGCGGTGGTGGGACTGCTGGAGGGCTACTTCAACAGTCTCGTCGACTACGACTTCACGGCGTCCCTGGAAGACGATCTGGACCAGATCGCGTCGGGCAACGCCGACCGCACCCGCTGGCTCAGCGAGTTCTACTTCGGCGCCGACGCGGACGCTCCCGATGTCGACGACGATGACGACGCGGCCGGGGCGATGGCCCGGGTCGGCGGTCTGAAGAAGATGGTCGGCGTGAACCTGGAGGGCATCGACGCCCGAGAGGTCAACTCGATCAAGCTCTTCGACGATTCGCAGGATAGGCCGGTGTTCGTCCGCGTCGGACGGTATGGCCCGTATCTGGAGCGCAACGTCGCAGGTCCGGACGCCGAGCCAGATCTGCAGCGAGCCAACCTCCCGTCGGACATGACGCCGGACGAACTGACCCTGGAGGTCGCGGAGAAGCTCTTCGAGACCCCGCAGGAGGGTCGCGTGCTGGGCGTCGACCCGGCGACCGGCCACCAGATCGTGGCGAAGGAGGGCCGCTTCGGCCCGTACGTCACCGAGATCCTTCCGTCCGAGGACGACGAGGCCGACAAGGACGGCGGCGAGGATCCGGGAACGTCGGCGCCGGTGCCGACCATCCCGGCCGGTCCCACGCCGCGCGGCGGCGGCGAGGAGGTCGTCGCGCTCGACGACGTCCCGAGCGGCGGCTCGGGGTCGGTCGCGACCGCGACGTCGACCACCACCGCGAAGAAGACCGCCAAGAAGACGGCCAAGAAGGCCGCGAAGAAGGCCGGTCCCAAGCCTCGCACCGGGTCGCTGTTCAAGGGCATGGAGATCTCGACCGTCACGCTCGACGATGCGCTGAAGCTGCTGTCGTTGCCGCGGGTCGTCGGCGTCGATCCGGAGAGCAAAGAGGAGATCACCGCGCAGAACGGGCGCTACGGTCCGTACCTCAAGAAGGGCAGTGACTCGCGGTCGCTGACCAGCGAGGAACAGCTGTTCACGGTCACCCTCGACGAGGCGCTGAAGATCTACGCCGAGCCCAAGCGCCGAGGCCGGGCGGCTGCTGCGCCCCCGCTCCGGGAACTCGGCAACGACTCGGTCAGCGAGAAGCCGATGGTCATCAAGGACGGCCGCTTCGGCCCGTACGTGACCGACGGTGAGACCAACGCCAGCCTGCGCAAGGGGGACGAGGTCGCCACCATCACGCCCGAGCGCGCGATGGAACTGCTCGCCGACCGTCGTGCCCGCGGCCCGGCCAAGAAGGCCGCGAAGAAGACGGCCAAGAAGACCGCCGCGAAGAAGACGACGGCCAAGAAGACGACGGCGAAGAAGACCGCAGCGAAGAAGACGACCGCGAAGAAGACGACGCCGAAGAAGACGACGCCGAAGTCGGACGACTGAGTCCCCTCTGCTCCGAGCGTGGTGACCGCTATACGGTCACCACGCTCGCCAGGAGCGGTCCGCGTGCGCGCGTGCGGTCAGTCCAGGGTCGTGGTCGGCTCGGCGACGTCGATGTCGGGACGAGCCAGCAGGGTCTCGATTCCACGGCCGCGGAGCTCGACGCCTTCGCCGATCCGCCAGTGCTCGGCCTCGTCGTCGCCGGCGAGGAACACCGCCCGCGCCGAACCGAGGACGCGGGTCGGTTCGTCCTTGGCCAGCTCGGTCAGTCGGGCGGCCTCGTTGACCGGGTCGCCGATGACCGTGTACTCGAGCCGCTGTTCGGAACCGATGTGGCCGGCGACGGCCTTGCCCGCGGACACCCCGATGCCCATGTCGACGTCGCCGAGCCGTCGCGCCAACTCGACCCGGAGGTCGCGGGCGGCCGCCAGCGCGGACCCGGAGAAATCGGCCTGATCGAGCGGTGCGCCGAAGATCGCGAGCGCCGCGTCGCCCTGGAACTTGTTGACGAAACCGCCGTGCCTGCCGACCACGTCGACGACCACCTGGAAGAAGTCGTTGAGCAGCTCGACCACTTCGCGCGGCGGCCGGTTCACGGCGAGTCGCGTCGAACCGACGATGTCGACGAACAGGACGCCGACGTAGCGTTCCTCGCCGCCGAGCTCGGTCCCGGTCTCGATCGCCCGGCGGGCCACGTCCTCGCCGACGTAGCGGCCGAACAGATTGCGCAGCTCCTGCCGCTCGCGGAGGTCGGCGACCATCTCGTTGAAGCCGGCCTGGAGCAGGCCGAGATCGTTGCCGTCGTAGATCTTCACGGCGACGTTGAGATTGCCCGCGCGGACCTGGTTCAGGGCGACGCGCATCTGCTTCACCGGATCGGTGATCGAACGGACGAGCCGGGTGATCGCCAGCAGTCCGAACACCACGGCGGCCGCGGCCATCCAGAGGATCGGTCGCTCCAGCCCCTCGGCGTCGGTGTCGATCACCCCGAAGCGCTGCAGCAGGACGAGCGCGGCGATGACCGACATCGGTACGGCGACCGAGACGATCCAGAACACCGTGATTCGGGTGGCGATACCTGGGGCGTTGGAGTTGTCCGGGTCGTTGGCCATGGCGGCGACGGTGATCGGCCGCAGCACCTTCTCGGCCTGCATGAAGCTCAGCACCGCGGTCACCATCGCACCGATGAGGCTGGCGATGATGACGACGACGAAGTCCTTGATCGACGTCCGCAGGTTGATGACCGCCAGGATCACGCCGCCGACACCCCACAGGCCGAGGTTCACCAAGGTGAGCAGGGTGGGCAGATTGAGCGCGCGCTTGCGGGCCGCCTCGTCGTCGAGTCTGGTCCGGCGGCGATGCCAGATCAGGACCGGCATGCTCAGCTGGATCGACAGGTAGGCGCCGACGACGATCGCGATCACCAGGTAGAGACCGAAGGCGGCCTGGTTCTGCGCGTTGAACTCGCTGATGGAGATCGAGTCGACCCGCGGCATCCCGAAACGGAGGAATGCGAACGTGAACAGGGCGCCGATCAGGTTGGCGCGGAGCATGTCGAGCGCCAGGACGGGCCATGGCGTATGTGCCAGCCAGCGCAAGGTGTGCGCTGCCCGGGACATCCCAGACCGTCGTTTTACCATGTCATCCAAGGTAGCGGGATGCTTGCAATTGTTAAACACCCCGGAGAGTTCGTGTTGTCTGAGCAGGGCTTTAGGCTGGCTGATGTGACAAATGTCTTTGACCGGATGATCGGCCAGCACGGACTCGTCGACGAGCTCCTCACCGCGGCGACCTCCGCACGTTCGGCGGCCGCCAGGTTGGACGAGGCGGACGACGGTGCGGTGTCGATGTTCGCCGACGAGCCCGCGGCTGAGGTCGAGACAGTGGTGCGGGAGTCGATGACCCACGCGTGGCTGTTCACCGGGCCGCCGGGAAGCGGCCGGTCGGTGGCCGCGACGTGCTTTGCGGCCGCGCTGCAGTGTCACGCGCCGGACGAGGTCGGGTGTGGCGAATGCCGGGCCTGCACCACCGTGCTGGCAGGCACGCACGGCGACGTCCGGCACATCGTTCCCGAGGGACTGACCATCTCCGTCGCACAGATCCGTGGCATCGTGCAGCTCGCCGCGCGCCGGCCGACCACCGGCCGGTGGCAGATCGTCGTCGTCGAGGACGCGGACCGTCTCACCGAGCAGGGTGCGAACGCCTTGCTCAAGGCCGTGGAGGAGCCGCCGGATCGCACGATCTTCCTGCTCTGCGCCCCGTCGGTCGCACCCGAGGACATCGCGATCACCCTGCGCTCGCGATGTCGGCACGTCGGTCTCACCGCACCCGCCGCCGCAGGCATCGCGCGGGTGCTGATCGATCGCGACGGGATCGAGGCCGACCGCGCGGAATGGGCGGCGTCCGTCGCCGGCGGGCACGTAGGCCGGGCCAAGCGGCTCGCCACCGACGCCTCGGCGCGACAGCAGCGGGACCAGGCGCTCGGCCTCGCCCGCGCGGCGACTCGCGATTCGACGGCGTTCGCGGCCGCCGAGACCCTCGTGAAGACAGCGACCGACGCGGCGAACCAGATCAGCGCCGAGCGCGACGCCGCCGAGACCGAGGAGCTGATGACCGCGCTCGGCGCGGGAGGCACGGGCAAGGGCACCGCGCGACCGCCGCGCGGCACGGCCGGCGCGGTCAAGGAACTGGAGAAGCGGCAGAAGTCACGGCGGACGCGGACGATGCGCGACGTGCTCGACCGCGCGCTCGTCGACCTCGCCGCGTTGTTCCGCGACGGGCTGTCTCTTGCGATGGGCGCGCAGGTCACCCTGATGCACCCGGACAAGGCCCAGGATCTCACCGGTCCGATGTCCCGGCATGCGTCGCCGGAACAGTTGTTGCGGTGCATCGAAGCCGTCCTCGATTGCCGGGAGGCCCTTGAGACCAACGTGAAGCCGAAGTTCGCCGTCGATGCGATGGTGGTTCAGATCGGCAGGCAGCTGTCGCACCGCTGAGGGGTGAATCGGGGCTGCCGCGAGTCGATTCTCTCCGGACCGGAGAAAATCTCCATCGCTTCTGAACTGCGGTTTCAGTGGGTTTCGCGCGTCGTCGAGTTGGTGACCCTCGCGCGTGCGCGTGAAATGGTCTCCATGCTCACAGCGAAGAACTCGGAGGCTCGGATCGGCCGGTCCGGGGCGGTCGTGTCCAGACTGATGCTGGCAACGATCCTCTACTACGCGGTCTCGGTGCTGTACCACGGCACAGTCGGATACACCGGCGGCGACGTCTTCGTCCAGCCACTGGTGGGGACCGCGATCTTCGCGGGCATCATGTGCGTCCCGGTCGCGGCCGGGTGGTACGTGAGCCGGCGGTTGGGGGCCGCGGGCGACGCGTAGCGATCAGTCGGTCGCTTCGGCGGCTTCCGGATCGTCGGGCTCGGCGAACGGATCGTCGCCTCCGGCGCCCTCCAGCACCGTCAACTCGTTGTCGATCGCTGCGGAGACCGCTTCGGCCTTCTCTTTGATCTTGTCGATGAACTCAGACATGGGGTCTCCTCGGACGGTGCGGAACCTGCCTCAACTATAAGTCGGGCGCAGATGAGGGAAGTGAGCGAGTCGTACTCTTTCGATATCGAAGGCGAAGGAGTCCGGGTGGTGGAGAAGGAGATCCTGGCGGCGATCGGTTGGGTGTTCGTCGGCGGAGTGGCGGGTACCGCGGTGCGGTGGCTCGCCGAAGAGATGTGGCCCGCGAACGACGGCCAGTGGCCGTGGGGGACGTTCGCGGTGAACCTCGTCGGGGCCTTCGTCCTCGGCGCGCTGTTAGAGGGGTTGGCGCGGCTTGGACGCGACGTCGGATGGCGGCGTCGAGTGAGATTGGCAGTGGGTTCGGGTTTCTGTGGAGCTCTGACCACCTACAGCGCGTTTGCGCTGGAGATCGATCTGCTGGGTCGTGGCGAGCACTATGGCCTGGCGATCGCCTACGCGGTCGTCAGCGTGGCAGCCGGTGTGCTGCTCGCACTGTCGGGGATGCGAGCAGCGCGCCGGCTGCTCCCGTTGCGGAGCGGGCGCGCATGATCTTCGGTGTGACCGTGCTCGCCGGAGCACTGGGCGCCGTCGCCCGTTACCTCGTCGACTACTACAGCCGTCGCCGATGGCCGTCGGCATTCCCCGGGCCCACGTTCGCGATCAACCTCGGCGGGTCGCTGCTCATCGGCTTCATCGCCGGCCTGGTGATGTTCGCCGGGGTCGGGCACGGCTGGCAGGTGGTCATCGGCACCGGGTTCTGCGGTGGGTTCACCACCTTCTCGACAGCGGCGGTTGAGACCGTCCGAGCCGAAGGACGACGCGCCGTCGTCTACGGCGTCGGGACACTGGTCGGCTCGGTGGTCGCGTGCGGCATCGGGATCTGGCTCGGCGGGCTGGTGTAGTTCGAAACACGGCCCAGCCGGCGATCATGCGCGGATCGGGCGATGCTGCAGCCGCGTCACGGTGAGGGCGGCGGCGAGGATCCGCGAGTCGTGCGGATCGGCGGGGTCGAGGCCCGTCAGCTCGCCGACCCGTCGAAGCCGGTAGGTGAGGGTGTTCGGATGGACGAACACCTCGCGTGCCGCCTCCTTCCGATTGGCACCGTGCTTCAGGTGCGCCTGCAAGGCGTCGAGCAGGTGCGGTTGCTCGAACAGCGGACTCACTCTCGCCGCGAGGCGATCGCGCGCCGGGCTGGGCCGGGTGATCTGGTATTCGAGCAGCAGATCGTCGAGCCCGTACGCTCCGGCCGGACGGCCAAGGGCAGCGGCGAGCTCGGCCAGTTCGCCACCGTCGGCGACGGCCGCGGGAAGATCCTCCGGCGCGACGTCCGGAGTCACGATGACATGCACATCGGCGCCGAACTGCTCGGTGAGGCGGTCGGCGAGCATCTGCCACCGCTCCTGGCGGTGAGCGGTGGCAGATGCGTATCCGGCGATCAGCGCGGTGCCATGCACACCGTCGAACAGTGACGGGGTGGTCTCGGTCGTCAGCTCGTCGAGGGCGCGCTGGAGCAGTCGCATCCGGCGCCGGGTGATCAGATGCGCCGCACTCACCGGGCTGTCGTCGACGTCGAGCCGGATGCTCAACACCGAATAGGAGTCGGCGACCGCGGTGTCCGCGCGTGCGGCGAGGCCGGCGGCGGGACGCCCGGCCACCAGGGCTGCGCACAGCTCGCGCCGGGCCTCTCGCTCCGCGTGATAGATGGACTGCTCCACCTCGGTGTAGGTGGACACCACCGTGATGTTGATGTTGCTCAGGAGCGTCAGGAGACGCTGCCCGAAGGTCACGAGTTCGGCGAGGTCGGCCGGGCCGGCGAGCGCCGCGGCCTCCGCCAGCAGGATCTGTGCGGAGTCGGCGATGCCGGTCAGCAAGGTGCGCAGCGGCAGCCGGTCCTCGGCGTGACGCTCGGCCACCGGGGCTGCGAAGGCGTGCACCTCGTCGTACGACAGCGCGCGGTCGTAGGCGAGCGCCTCGAACGCCGCGTTCCCGCAGAGGATGATCGCGGGGAGGACCTCGTCGTTGAAATGGTCCTCCGGCAGACCGCTCGGCACGGTGGCCGCGATTCCGCCGCGGAGCATCTCGGCGGCGATCCGCGGCCACTGCGCCCGCAGGCGCGGCAGGAACCCGGATTCGTCCGGAATCTGTTGGGGCATGCAGACATTCTGATGGATCCCCGATGCGGTCCGGCCGGTGCCACCGGGGTTTGTCTCCGGTGACGAAATCCGGCCCGGAATCTCTCTCCAGAGCGCAGTGACCGGTGCCGTCGGCGTTCCTACGGTGAGAGATCGTGACTGCATCCATCCGACCACCAGAGCTGGACCACTTCTATCGATTCCCGGACGACCCGGACGACCCGGTCGGCGTCGCGCCGGGCTCGGTCCTTCGTCGACGGTCGGTGAACATCGGGTCGTTCGGCGGACCGGCCCTGCCGATCCGCGCCGATCAACTCCTCTACCGGACCTCGGATCGTCACGGCGTCGCCGAGTGCGCGGTCACCACGGTGCTCCGTCCGAGTGCGCCCGCGGTGGGCGTGCTGTCGTTCCAGTGCGCCGTTGACGCGGTGACGCCGCGGGCCCTGCCGTCGTACGGGCTGCGGTCTGGATCGCGGGCCGCCGGGAGTCTGGCGCATCTGGAGTTGCCGCAGATCGTCGCGGCGCTGAGACGCGGCTGGACGGTGTCGGTGCCCGACCACTGCGGTCGTCGCGGTCGGCTCGGTGCGCCGCGGGAGCCCGGCCATCGTGCGCTGGACGCGGTGCGGGCGGTCTACGCGGACGACGCCGCGGGCAGTCTGCCGCCGCACGTCGGACTGTGGGGGTACTCGGGCGGCGGTCTGGCAACGCTCTGGGCTGCCGAGACCGCGCGGATCCACGCGCCGGAGCTCACCGTGGTCGGGGCGGTCGCGGGCGCTCCGGTCGGAGATCTGGCGGCGACCTTCAAGCGACTGAACGGCGGCCGGTTCGCCGGCTTCGTCATGGTCTTCCTCGCCGGGCTGTTGCGCGCGTACCCGGAACTCGATGCGGTCGTCGACGACCACGCCCGCCCGGAACTGCGCACCTCACTGAGCGTGGCCGCCACGCTCACCCCGCTCGCGGCGCTCATGCGGTTCGCCCTCTTCGACGTGGGCGATCACCTGGAATACGGGTTGGACGGCCTGCTGCGCGATCCGCGGCTGGCCGCGGTCCTCGCCGAGATCCGGCCCGGCGAGTCGGCGCCCGCGGTGCCGCTGCTGGTGCAGCAGGGCGAGCGGGACGAGGTGATCGCGGTATCGGACGTCGCGGCGCTGGTGGGCCGGTACCGCGCACTCGGCGTCGAGGTGGAGTACCAGCGGTCACCGTTCGGGTGGCACCTCCCGCTGTCGTTCTGGACCGCCCGCGCGGCACTCGACTGGCTCGGACACGCCGCCGCTGCCGCGACGGCATCCGCGGCCTGACCATCCTTCGATGAGAGAAGAGAGAATGAAGATTCGCAAGACTGCCCTGCTGTGTGCGGCGATCGCCCTCACCGCGCTGCTCCCGGCCGCTCCCGTGTCCGCCGAACCGCGAGCGCTGCCGTCGATACCCGGAACCGTCGGCACCGGTCCAGCTCAGCAGGGGTTCTGGGCCGGCTACGCGTACGCCCAACTGCACCCAGACCAGGCGCCCCCGGGGGCCGACGACTTCGGCTGCCGGCCGAAGCCGGGACAGAATCCGGTGGTGCTGGTCCACGGGACCTACGAGAACGGGTATGACAACTGGGCCGGCCTGTCACCGGTGCTCGCGAAGGCCGGGTACTGCGTCTTCGCTCCCAGCTACGGCCGCACCGACGTCTTCGACCAGGGTGGCGTCGCCACCCTGCTGCCCGCGGCGAACGGCGTGGCCGGAATCGCCCGATCGGCCGCCCAACTCGGCCACTACATCGATCGTGTCCGCACGGCGACGGGCGCCGCGAAGGTCGACGTCGTCGCGCACTCCCAGGGCGGGCTGGTGGTCCGGCAGTGGATGAAGCACGACGGCGGTGCCGACGCGGCGGATCCGGCCAAGACGAAGATCGGCCGGTTCGTGATGCTCGCGACGCCGAATCACGGGACCACGCTCGACGGAATGGCGTGGATCGGCAGACAGATCAGCGATGCCGGACTCGACGTGATGGGGTTCTACGCCTGGCTGACCGGCACCGGCGCGATCGAACAGTCGGTCGGATCGTCGTTCATCGAGAAGCTCAACGCCGGGCGAACGACGTTCCCGGGCGTCGACTACACGATCGTCGCGAGTCGATACGACGAGGTGGTGACCCCGTACGACAGCGCCTTCCTGCGCGCTCCGGGGGTCCGGAACGTCACCTTGCAGAACGGCTGTGAGCAGGACACGTCGGACCACCTGTCGATGGTGTACTCGCCACGAGCGATGTCGATCGTGCTGAATGCGCTGCGGGGAGATCGGACGTCGAGGGCGGCCTGTGCCGCGAACCCCTGGCTGTTCAGCTTCTGACGGCGTCGGTCCCGGGGTCAGCTCACCACGATGCTGCGCTTGGCCAGGCCCATCCAGAATCCGTCGATCGGCTCGTCGGGAACGGCGTCGATCGTGGTCGAAGCGCCGAGCGTCACGAACAGCGGCGCGAAGTGCTCGGTGCGCGGATGCGCGTACGGCATTCCCGGCGCGCGATGGGCGAAGTCGAGCAACCCGTCGACGTCGCCCGCGGCGAACCGCTCGTGCGCCCATTGATCGAAGTCGACGGACCACGACGGCGGAGTCGCAGTCGGTGACGGATCGTCGAGGTAGGGCAGGCCGTGCGTGGTGAAGCCCGACCCGATGATCAGCACCCCCTCGTCGCGTAGCTCGGTGAGTCGCTGCCCGAGCTTCAGGAGCCGCTGGGGGTCGAGCGTCGGCATCGACACCTGCAGCACCGGGACGTCGGCATCCGGATACATCACGGTGAGTGGGACGTAGGCACCGTGGTCCAGGCGGCGCTCGGCGTCGTGGTGCACCTCCTCGCCCACGGGCATCAGCCGGGCGATGCGGTCGGCCAGGTCCGGTGCACCCGGCGAGTCGTAGGTGGTTTCGTAGAAGCGGTCGGGGAATCCCCAGAAGTCGTAGGTCAGCGGCACCCGGGAGTCGGTCGCGCCGATGGTCAGCGGCGCCGCCTCCCAGTGCGCGGAGACGATCAGGATCTGCTTCGGCCGCGGGAGTTCGCCTGCCAGCCGCTCGAGTTCGGCGACCCAGCGTTCGTCGTCCACCAGGGGTGGGGCGCCATGGCTGAGGAACAACGCGGGCATCGTCATGACTCCACATTCTCGTCCGTGCCGGCGGCGTCTGCGGCGCGAACCCGGAGATCAGCAGTGTTCCCCGTGACCCGCAGCGGGTCACGGGGAACACTGCTGAGTGGGGAGGGTCAGGAACCGTTGCCGAGGAGGGAGAAGATGGCCAGAATGTCGGCGATACCCGCGCCGGACTGCATGGCCAGGCTGCCGAAGTCGATCACCGGGCTGATGCTGCCGACGCCGTCGGGCACGATCACGGGCCGCATCGTCACGCCGATGTTGCTCGGGTCGAGAGCGGTGTTCAAGCCGCCGCAGGTCCCGAAGTACAGGTAGACCCCGTCCGGGACCGTGACAGTCTTGGTGTTCGAGTTCGTTCCCGGGCTGAGCAGGCTGTTCGACGCGGCGGGACCGAGCGGGCTGTGCGACGCGGCGATGATGCGCAGCAGTTCCAGGTAGTTCTGGGCGTTGAACGCGACGAATGCCTGAAGCGCCTCGGTGCCGTTCATCAGGATGGAGGTGCAGGAGCTTCCGCCGAGGACGCCGGTCGGGACGTTCGGATCGGTGAGCGTCAGGCGCAGGTTCTTCCCGGCGAAGTCACCCTGTTCGGCTTTGAGCGTCGGGCCGTCGTAGCGGGTCGCAGCGGCGGCCTGACCGGGGGAGACGAGGGTGAGACCGGCCACCAGGCCCATCGTGGCGACTGCGACGATCAAGAACCGTCGGAAGGTGCGGAGCGTCATGTGGAGTGGTCCTGTCGATCGATGCCTCGGATGGACCGGACGCTATTGATGTGGGCCGGCGAGATCGTCGGAATGACGACTAATCGGACGTTCGGGTGACAGTTCGGTGTCTGGAGTGCTTTCCGGACGGTGAGTGCGGCGAGGATGCCGCTCAACGAGAGATGAGCCGCGACATCGCGATTAAACGATGTCGCGGCTCATCACATGGAGCCGCCTGGGGGAATTGAACCCCCGACCTATTCATTACGAGTGAATCGCTCTGCCGACTGAGCTAAGGCGGCGTGCTGTCTCGCGACAGCGCTCATGATCGTACCGAGTCGCGTGGCCCACAGGCAAAACGGGTGCTAGGAGCCGGTTTCGGTGGTGCGATCGGTCTCCGCCGCGATGACCGCGGCGCGGTCGTCGTTCTTCAGTTCGATGCCGAATACGTCGGCGAGCAGATCGGGGAGCTCGGCAGGCGAGAGCTGCCGGCTCTGGGCGGTGCCGTCCGGAGACTCGGTGGTCCAGGTGGTCCCGTCGAGGGTCTGGTGAACGTGTTCGTCGAAGTACTGGACGAAGGTCCGGGCGGTGAACGGGGATCGCGGGGACGTCGAGACGAAGTGGTTGCCGACCGCGTAGTCGATCGGGAACTGCGGGTGCAGGGTGAACGAGGCCCGGCCGACCCACTCCTCGCCGAGTTGCCACAGTGTCCAGTGCTCGCTGGCGAAGAGATCGCCGACCGGAGACGTGGACAGCCGGAACCGCCAGCCGCCCTGATTCACCTCGGCGCCGTCGATGAGCGGGAGGGGTTCCAGCGGGCCGCGCCCGAACCCGACGTCGCATAGGTACCGGGTGCCGTCGTCGAACTCGACGACGAGCAGCGCGTGGGTGGCCGGACGGGTCTCGGGGGCGCCGTCGCCGAGGATCACCCGGCCGGACAGTGCGGTGAATCGGAAGCCGAGTCGCTCGAGTGCGGCCGCGAGCAGGGTGACGTGTTCGAAGCAGTACCCGCCGCGGCGTCGTGTGACGAGCTTGCGCTGCACCGATTCGAGGTCGAGAAGGATCGGTCGGCCGGCGATGATCTCGAGGTTCTCGAACGGGATCGACGTGACATGCGCCCGATGGAGGTCGCGCAGGGTGTCGGGAGTGGGTTCGAGGGATCCGGCGAGACCGAGCTTCGACAGGTACCGGGCGAGGTCGAGGTCCTCGCTGTGCCAGAGGGTCATGCGTCCCAGTCTGCCGCCTGGCGCCGGGGTCGGCCATCCGTCGGGCGGCAGGTGTGAGCGCAGCGAGTCGAGTCCGCGTGGGGGCGGGGTTTCGACTCGCTGCGCTCGCTCGACCGCGGGTGAGAGGGCTAGCCGGTGACGCCCTCGGCGTGGGCGGCTTCGGCGACGGCCTTGGCGACGGCGGGAGCGACGCGGTCGTCCAATGGACTGGGGACGATCTTGTCGGCGGCGAGGTCGTCGCCGACCACCGAGAGGATGGCCTCGGCGGCGGCGATCTTCATGCTCTCGGTGATGCGCCGAGCGCCCGCGTCGAGGGCGCCGGCGAAAACGCCCGGGAACGCGAGGACGTTGTTGATCTGATTCGGGAAGTCGCTGCGTCCGGTCGCCACGATGGCGGCATGCTTGGCCGCGACGTCCGGGTGGATCTCGGGGTCCGGGTTCGACATCGCGAACACGATCGCATCGGCGGCCATCGAGGCGATGTACTTCTCGTCGACGGTGCCTGCGGAGACTCCCAGGAAGACGTCCGCGCCGTCGAGGGCCTCGGCGATGCCGCCGGTGAGACCACGCGGATTGCTCCAGGCGGCCAGCTCGTTCTTGTACTCGACCATGTCGGTGCGCCCGGCGTGGACGATGCCCTTGGAGTCGAGCACCACGATGTCGTCGATGCCCGCGGCCTTCAGGATCTTGGCGCACGCGACACCCGCGGCGCCGGCGCCCGACACGACGACCTTCAGTCCGGCGAGGTCGCGGCCGAGATGCCGGACCGCGCCCTTGAGTGCGGCCAGGACCACGATGGCGGTGCCGTGCTGGTCGTCGTGCATCACCGGGCAGTCGAGGGCCTCGATGACCCGGCGCTCGATCTCGAAGCAGCGCGGAGCGGAGATGTCCTCGAGATTCACCGCGCCGAAGCTCGGGCGCAGGCGGATCAGGGTTTCGACGATCTCGTCGGGGTCGGTGGTGTCGAGCACCAGCGGAATCGAGTTCAGGCCGGCGAAGGTGCGGAACAGTGCGGCCTTGCCCTCCATCACCGGAAGCGACGCGCGCGGGCCGATGTCGCCGAGTCCGAGAACGGCGGTCCCGTCGGAGACCACGGCGACCAGCCGCTCGGTCCACGTGTACTTGTCGACGAGCTCGGGCTGCTTGTGGATCGCGCGGGAGACCTGCGCGACGCCTGGTGTGTAGGCGATCGACAGATCGCGCTGGGTGTCGATGGGCGCGCGCAGTTCGACGGACAGTTTGCCGCCTTCGTGCGCCGCGAAGATCTCGTCGTCGGTGATGGGCATGTCGGTGATCTCCGGCTCCCTCGATGCAGCGATGCTCTCGTCTGCCTTGCTGGTCACTGTCTCTCCTCGATGCGGACGACGCTGTCCGCGATCAGATCTGCTCTGCGAAAACTGCCCGCGCCTAAGCGGACGAGGGCGGCTGCGAGCTGTGTGCAGCGTATTCGTCGGTGTGGCGTGGCGGTGCCGAACGGCCGCGTCGTCGTGGAGATCACATCGCGGCCAGGGGTGGTCCCGGTCTGGCGACAGTGGCGTCGGCGGCGTCGAGGAGGATGGTGTCGACGTGGCACGGATTTGATTCTGCCACCGGCTCGGATGAAGAGTCCAAACGCCGGTGACATCGGTCTCCGGGTGCGCTCCGGGCCGACTTCCACTGCTAGTGTGCAACTTGTGTCTATGACGTACTCATCGTCGGATCGGGTGTACGACGAGGTCAAGGAAATGATCCTGACCTGTGAACTCGATGGTGGCGAGATGATCAGTGAGGGAACGATCGCCAGCCGATTCGAGGTCAGTCGCACGCCGGTCCGCGAGGCCTTCCTCCGCCTGGCCGCGGAGGGCTGGATGCGCCTATACCCCAAACGGGGAGCACTCATCGTGCCGATCGGCGACAGTGAGGCTCGCGACGTCCTGGATGCGCGGGTATTGCTTGAGACTCATGCCCTGGGCTCGGTGGTGAGCGATGCGACCGCCACCGCGGGGCTGGTCGACCGGCTGGAGGAGAACCTCGCCCGTCATCGCTTGGTGAACCGTGCCGACGCGGCCGAGTTCGCGCGGTTGGACGCCGAGTTCCATCAGCTGATCGTGGCGGCCGGACGCAACGGTCTGCTGGCCGGCTTCTACGTCTCCCTGGGTGAACGGCATCGACGGATGACCGCCGATCGGTTGCGGCGCGACCCGGCGATCACCGAGCGGATCGTCGCCGATCACGCCGAACTCGCGCGGGTGGTCGGAACCGCCGACGCCGAGCGATTCGCGAGCCTGTTGAGCGCCCATCTCGACGGCGTCCACGGGATGAACGGAACCGGGCGATGAACGCCGCAGCGCGTGCGCGGGCCGCTGTCGCCGGATGGCCCGCGGTGTCGCTCGCGGTCTTCACCGCGGCCTGGGGCGGCAACGAGTTCACACCGCTGCTGGTCATGTATCGGACTGCGTCGCACATGTCGGCGGTGGTCGTCGACGCGCTGCTGTTCCTCTACGTGCTGGGGATCGTCCCGGCGTTGCTGATCGGCGGCCCGCTGTCGGACCGGCTCGGACGGCGCGCGCTGATGCTCCCGTCGCCCGTGATCGCCGCCGCGGGATCGATCCTGCTGGCGTCGGGCGAGCACTCCGTGCCGCTGCTGGCCGCGGGGCGCATCCTCAGCGGCGTCGCGCTGGGGCTGGCGATGGCAGTCGGCGGGACCTGGATCAAGGAACTGTCGGACCGGGCAGGCGATCCGCCGTCGACGGGTGCGCGTCGCGCGGCGCTCAGCCTCACCGCAGGGTTCGGGATCGGCGCCGGTCTGGCAGCGGTGCTGGCTCAGTGGGCCCCGCTGCCCGGCCAGCTGTCGTACCTGGTCAATGTCGCCCTCGCCCTCGCCTCGCTCGGCCTGATCCTCCGAGCTCCAGAGACCCGGCCCCGGACCTCCGACGGGCGACTCCCGGACGCGATGAGGATCCCGTCTGTGGCCAAGCCTCGCTTCTGGCTGCTCGTCGCTCCGGTCGCGCCGTGGGTGTTCGGTGCGTGCGCGATGTCGTACGCGGTCATCCCGGCGATGATGACCGAACGCACGCCGGGGACGGCGATCGCGTTCGCGGGGCTGTGCTGCGTCGCGGGACTGACCGCGGGCTTCTTCATCCAGACGATCGGCAAGCGCATCGATCGGCCGGGGTCGGTTCGCGCGCTGCTGGCGGCGCTGGGACTGGTCGCGGTCGGGATGGTGCTTGCGATCGCGGTCGCCCTTCACCCGTCGCTTCCGCTGGCCGTGTTCGCGGCGATCGTCTTGGGCTGCGGCTACGGTATGGCGCTCATCTCCTGTCTGATGGAGGTTCAACGCATCGCCGGCCCGGACGATCTCGCCGGCCTCACTGCGGTCTTCTACACCCTGACGTACCTCGGATTCGCCTCGCCCGCGGTGATGGCGTGGGTGATCGAGCGCTTCCCCTCGGTGGGCTATCCGCAGATGTTCGGCTTCGGAATCGCGATGACGGTTGTCGGCGCGGTGGTGGTCACGGTCGCCAATCGGACCCGGCTCGCCGGACCTGGAACCGTGTCGCCGCGCGAGCGGGAAGTGGATCTGCAGCGAGTCTAGGCAAGACGGCCTAGTTCTGTGCACTCACCGGGAGTCCGGTGAGTGCACACACGCGCGGGGTGGCATGATTCGCCAATGGTTCTGACCAAGGTCACCGACCTTCTGAACGCGGTCGTCGCGCGGCTTCCGGAGAGTGCCGGAAAGTACGTCGTGCTGATCTTCCGGATGATCCGGGCGATCGCGGTGAACAACATCAGCGATCGCGCGATGACGCTGGCGGCGCAGGCCTTCACCTCGATTCTGCCGGTGCTGCTTCTACTGACGACGCTCCCCGGTGCGGGCATCATCGACCGCACCATCGACATGTTCCGGCTCGACGGCCTCGGCCTCGGACAGCCGGACTCCCCGGAGACATACGCGTCGTTCGGCTTCGCCGGAGCGTTCATGACCATCGTCTCCGCGACGTCGATGGCCCGGGCGCTCGACCGGATGTACGTCGGCGTGTGGGGCGTGACGTCGACCGGGCTGCGTGGCTGGTGGCGATGGGTGGCGGTGGTCGTGGTGCTCGCACTGGCGACGATCGCGCAGGCGCTGGTGGTGCTCAGCTTCGACGACTCGGATCGCCATCTGGTGTTGGCGCTGGTGGGGACGTTCGTGGTCTGGACTCTCGCGTGGACCGCGGTACCGCGAATCCTGACGGTGAAGCAGCTCGGGAAGGTCGACCTGTACTGCCTCGGCGGCCTCGCCGGGACCGGGATCACCGTTTTCATGGTGGTCACCGAGATCGGCTACTCACAGGTCTTCAAGTCGGCACGGGACTCGTTCGGACCGCTGGGCGTGGTGTTCGCCTCGATCGGCTGGCTGTTCGTCTTCACCGCGATCGTGGTGGTCGCGACCGTCCTCGTCCAGGTGATTCGCCGACCGGAGGCGGAGACCCCCGACGTCGTCGAACAGGAGATGGAACTGTAGCGACCCGGTGGGGCACGGTCGTCTCCTGCGCCGGCCGACGCCTCGAAGCCGACGTCCGTCGGGCTCCGCGCTCGGCACACCCCATTCTTGTCAGAGGTGATCCATATCATAGTCAGCGCAAGGTCGGAGGTGGCCGCGAAGGTCGCCTCGGGTTGTTTGAGAACTTCATAGCGCGTCGCGGCACACGGCGACTCCGACTGCTTCCGGGACATGGGGTGCCAGAGGCGTTCGGTGGGTGCTGCGACGGCACGGGTGGTGGCGCCGTCGGACGACGGGCCGAGCGCCTTACGCGTCCGGGTACCCGTCGGGATGCCTTACGCGTCCGGGTACCCGTCGGGATTCTGTGACTGCCAGCGCCAGGTGTCGGCGCACATGTCGTCGATGCCGCGGGTGGCCCGCCAGCCGAGCTCCCGGTTGGCCTTCGACGGGTCCGCCCAGTACGCGGCGACGTCGCCGGGGCGGCGCGGGACCACCTCGTACGGGATGTCGCGCCCGCTGGCCCGCGCGAAGGCGGTGACCACCTGCAGCACCGAGACCGGTTCGCCGCTGCCGAGGTTCCAGACGGACAGGGCGTCGTCGACCTCGCCGATCTTCTCGAGAGCCGCGAGGTGACCGGCGGCGAGGTCCTCGACGTGGATGTAGTCGCGGACGCCGGTGCCGTCCGCGGTGTCGTAGTCGTCGCCGAAGACGGCCAGCTTCGCCCTGCGGCCGACCGCCACCTGGGAGACGAACGGCATCAGATTGTTCGGCAGACCGCTCGGATCCTCGCCGATCCGGCCGCTGGCGTGCGCTCCGACCGGGTTGAAGTAGCGCAGGAGGGCGATCCGCCAGGAGTCGTCGGCGACGGCCAGGTCGCGCAGTACCTGCTCGACCATCACCTTGGTCCAGCCGTACGGGCTGGTCGCGTAGGTCGGCATGTCCTCGGTGCGTTCGAGGACCGGATTCTCGCCGTAGACGGTGGCCGACGAGGAGAATACGAACCGCCGCACGCCGTGGGCGTCCATCGCCTTGAGCACTGAGAACGTGGTGTCGAGGTTGTTCTGGTAGTAGCTCAGCGGCTTGGCGACGGATTCGCCGACCGCCTTGAATCCGGCGAAGTGGATCACTGCGTCGATGTCTTCGGCGGCGAAGAGGGCGGCGGTCGCGGCCTCGTCGGTCAGATCGATGCGGTGCACCTTGATCGGCCGGCCGGCCAGTTCCTCGAGACGGTCGATCACGGACGGCTTCGCGTTGCTGAAGTCGTCGGCGATGAGGACGTCGTGTCCGGCGGCAAGCAGCTGGAGAACGGTGTGCGAGCCGATGTAGCCGGCGCCGCCGGTGACGAGTACGCGCATGAGGATCGAGTCTCCGATCAGTCGAGGATCTGTTGGGTCCGGGCGTAGGCGGCTTCCACATCCGCCTTCCGCGGCGCCCACCAGTCGCGGTTGTCCCGGTACCAGTCGATGGTCGCGGCGAGGCCGGAGGTGAAGTCGACGTACCGTGGCTGCCAGCCGACCTCGGCGCGGAGGCGGCGCGAGTCGATGGCGTAGCGGCGGTCGTGCCCGGCGCGGTCGGTGACGAAGTCGAAGGCGTCGGCCGGCTGTCCGAGAGCGGTCAGGATCGCCTCGACCACCGTCCGGTTGTCGGCCTCGCCGTCGGCGCCGATCAGATAGGTCTCGCCGATCTGTCCGCGGTCGATGATGGCCCACACCGCATCGTTGTGGTCGTCGACGTGGATCCAGTCCCGGACGTTGCGGCCGTCCCCGTACAGCTTCGGTCGGACGCCGGTGAGGACGTTCGTGATCTGACGCGGGATGAACTTCTCGATGTGCTGGTACGGGCCGTAGTTGTTCGAGCAGTTCGAGATCGTCGCCGCGGCGCCGAACGAGCGGACCCAGGCGCGAACCAGTAGGTCGCTGCCCGCCTTCGTGGCGCTGTACGGGCTCGAGGGGTTGTACGCCGTCTCCTCGGTGAACCGCGCGGGATCGTCGAGCTCGAGGTCGCCGTACACCTCGTCGGTGCTGACGTGATGGAAGCGCACGCCGTGTCTGCGGACGGCCTCGAGCAGGGTGTACGTGCCGACCAGATTCGTCTGCACGAACGCCGAGGGATCGGCCAGCGAATTGTCGTTGTGGGACTCCGCGGCGAAGTTCACCACCAGGTCGGACTCGCGGACCAGCGCGTCGACCGTCGAGGCGTCGGCGATGTCACCACGGACCACGCGGACGCGGTCGGCCACCGCCTCCAGAGTCGCGGGGTTGGCCGCGTAGGTGAACTTGTCGAGGACGGTCAGCTGCGCCTCCGGCCGGGTGGCCAGCGTGCGCAGCACGAAGTTGGCTCCGATGAAACCGGCGCCGCCGGTCACCAGGACTCGCATACGGGTTCCTCGGATCCGGGCATCGCTGCCCTGAGTTGCTCTGCGGCGCGACTGCCGCATGCCGTGTGGCTTCGAATCTGTCGCGGCCAACTGTACCGATAGGCTGGGCGCATGCGCGGAATCATCCTCGCCGGCGGGACCGGGAGCCGACTGCACCCCATCACGCAGGGCGTCAGCAAGCAGCTGGTGCCGGTCTACGACAAGCCGATGATCTACTACCCGCTCTCGACGCTGATGCTCGCGGGCGTGCGAGACATCCTGATCATCACCACACCCGACGACCGCGGCGCGTTCGAGCGGCTGCTCGGCGACGGCTCGCAGTTCGGTGTCGAGATCAGCTACGCGGTCCAGCACGAGCCGAACGGCCTGGCTCAGGCCTTCGTCCTCGGCGCCGAACACATCGGTGAGGACTCCGTCGCGCTGGTGCTCGGTGACAACATCTTCTACGGACCGGGCCTCGGCTCCCAGCTCAAAGGCTTCGGCGACGTGGACGGCGGTGCGATCTTCGCCTATCGCGTCGCCGACCCGTCGGCGTACGGCGTCGTCGAGTTCGATGCACACGGGAACGCCGTGTCCCTCGCGGAGAAGCCGGCCCGGCCCAAGTCGCGCTATGCCGTGCCCGGTCTGTACTTCTACGACAACGACGCCGTCGACATCGCCGCCCGCCTGGCACCGTCGGCACGCGGCGAGTATGAGATCACCGACGTCAACGCGGAGTACCTGCGTCGCGGCAAGCTGCGGGTCACGGTGCTGCCGCGCGGCACGGCCTGGCTCGACACCGGGACCTTCGACAGTCTGCTCGACGCGGGCAACTTCGTGCGGACGGTCGAGCAGCGGCAGGGACTGAAGATCGCGGTGCCCGAGGAGATCGCGTGGCGATCGGGTTACCTCGACGACGACCAGCTGCGGGCCGCGGCGATGCCGCTCGTGAAGTCTGGCTACGGAAGCTATCTGCTCGACCTGCTCGAGCGCGGACGGGAGTTGTAGAGCGTGGACGTGCGACCACTGACCATCGACGGCGCGTGGGCCTTCACGCCGGTGCAGCACGGCGACGGCCGTGGGCTGTTCCTCGAGGCCTTCAAAGCCGACGTGGTGGCCGAGACCATCGGGCACCGCCTCGACCTCGCGCAGGTCAACACGTCGGTCTCGGCCGCGGGCGTGATCCGCGGGGTGCACTTCTCCGACGTGCCGCCCGGACAGGCCAAGTACGTGACCTGCAGTGCGGGTGCGGTCCTCGACGTGGTCGTCGACATCCGGGTCGGATCACCGACGTTCGGACGGTGGGACGCGGTGCTGCTCGACGACCTGGACCGTCGCGCGGTGTACCTGTCCGAGGGACTGGGTCACGCGTTCTGCTCACTGCAGGACGGTTCGACGGTCACCTACCTCTGCTCCACCGGCTATCGCCCGGGCGCGGAGCACGGGATCGATCCGATGGATCCCGAGATCGGGATCGCCTGGCCGAAGGTGGCCCGCGACGGATCGCCGCTGGAGTTCGTCCTGTCGGAGAAAGACGCCGCCGCGCCGAGTCTGGTGCAGGCGCGCGAGTCCGGGCTGCTGCCGGAGCTCGACGTCGTGCGGGAGTTTCTCGCCTCGAGGTGACCGCACGGAGGAGCGCTCCCCGCTGAGTGGGACGAACTGCTGCCGTCGCCGGCGGCTACGGTCGATGATCGGGGAAACCCACGACTCGGAGGTCCCCATGAAGTCTCTGCTGCTGTTCGGTGCCCAAGACGCGCGCGTCGTCGACGTTCCGGAGCCGGAACCGGGGCCCGGGCAGGTGAAGGTCAAGGTGGAGTGCGCGGGCATCTGCGGCTCGGATCTCTCACTCTTCCAGTACGCGCCGATCCCCGCCGGGTTCAAGCACCCGCTGCTCTGCACGGACGGGCCGCATGCGCTCGGTCACGAGTTCTCCGGCCGGGTCGTCGCGCTCGGCGAAGGTGTGGACGACATCGAGGTCGGTGCCCTCGTCGCGATCCGCCCGAACGTCTACGACGGGACCTGCCCGGCGTGCCTGCGCGGCGAGCAGAACCTGTGCAAGCAGGGCGGGTTCATCGGCGTCAGCGGTGGTGGCGGCGGCTTCAGCGAGTACGCGGTCGCCGGACGCGACGCGGCGCACGTGATCCCGGAGGAGTTCGGCCCCGAGGTCGCGGCGATGGTGGAGTCGACGGCTGTGGCGTGGCATGCGGTGAAGCAGTCGGGCGCCACCGCCGGCACGTCCGCTCTGGTGATCGGCGCAGGTCCGGTCGGGCTGGGGCTCGTGGCCTGCCTCAAGGCGCGCGGCGCCGACACGGTTTACGTGAGCGAGCTGAGCGCGGCGCGCAAGGAGCGTGCCGCGGCGATGGGAGCCGAAGTCCTCGATCCGAGTGAAGTCGATGTGGTCGCGCACGTGCAGGAGGTCGGCGGGGTCGACGTCTCGTTCGACGCCTCGGGTGTCGGCCAGCCGACCTACGACACCGCGCTGGACGCCCTGCGCCCGGGCGGCACCTCTGTGGTGGTCGCGATGTTCCACGAACCGGTGCAGGTGGATCTGCAGAAGTACATGACGTCGGAGAAGCGGCTGGTCGGGTCGATGGCCTACACGGATGCCGACTTCGGTGAGGTGGTGGACGCGATCGTCGACGGCAGGCTCGATCCCAAGCCGCTCATCACCGGGCATATCAAACTCGATGACATCGTCGACAAGGGTCTGAACCATCTGCTCGGCGAGGGGCGCAACAGCGAGATCAAGATCTTGGTGTCGTAAGGCTCCGAGCCCGAGATCTTCGGCACATGAACCGGCTTGTGACGCCGGTTCATGTGCCGAAGTTCTGCGGTCGGCTGGAATGCCGGTCGCAAGGTCCGTGTTGGACCGAGCATGACCGACTTCGACCCCCGAACCCTGATCGCCGAGACCCCGATCGGCGTGCTGGCGACCATCAGATCCAGCGGACTCCCGCAGCTCTCGCCGGTGACCGCGGTCTACGACCGTGACGCGGACCTGATCCACGTGTCGATGACCGAGGGACGGGCGAAGACCGCGAATCTGCGTCGCGATCCCCGCGCCGCGATCGAGTTCACCAGTCCGGACGGGTACTCGTGGGCGACCGCCGAGGGCGGTGTCACGCTGACCGGACCGTCCGACGATCCGGACGATCCGGCGGTCGATGCGCTCGTCGACTACTACCGGCTCGGCGCGGGTGAGCATCCAGACTGGCGCGAGTACCGCGAAGTGATGGTGTCCGACCGCCGCGTACTGATGACGATGTCGATCACCAAGGTGTACGGCGCGAAGCTGCGGTAGCCGTCAGGCCAGGGCGGGGAACGGCGGGAGGCTCGGTGTGAAGAGCCAGTCGTGCCAGATGTCGTTCAGAGACGCTGACGAGAACGTCGAGGCGAGTGCGATGAAGTCCTCGGTCGTCGCGCACCGGTACGCGTACTTCTCAGTCCACCTGCGGATGAGCGCGAAGAACTCGCCGTCTCCGATGCGCAGGCGGAGCGCGTGCAGCGTCATCGCGCCGCGCTTGTAGACCCAGTCGTCGAACATGTCCTTGGCGCCCGGATCGGCGAGTGGCACCCGGACGGGCTCGGCCGCGAGCTTGGCGTAGTAGTGGCGGGCCCATTCATCGGCCGACTTGCCGCCGGAGTGCTGACTCCACAACCACTCCGCGTAGCAGGCGAAGCCCTCGTGCAGCCAGATGTCGCGCCAGCGCGCGACGGTCACCGAGTTGCCGAACCATTGATGAGCCAACTCGTGCGCCACCAGCCGTTCGTGCTCCAGGGTTCCGTCGCAGTGATTGGCGCCGAAGGTGGAGAAGCCCTGCGATTCGAGCGGGATCTCCAGCGCGTCCTCGGTCACCAGTGAGGTGTACTCGCGGAACGGATAGGGCCCGAACATCTCGGTGAACGCCTCCACCATCTGCGGCTGTCTGCCGAAGCTGACGGCGAACTGGGCGCGGAGCTTCGGTGGGATGAGCGCGTGTACCGGTACCGGTCCGTCGGTCATGGTGATGCGTTCGTACTGACCGATCTGCACGGCTGCGAGGTAGGTCGCCATCGGCTCGACCTGCTCGTACACCCACGTGGTCTGCGCGGCGCGACGACGCTTCGAGACGAGCCGCCCGTTGGCCAGGGCGTAGTACGGAGTGTCGGTGGTGATCTCGATCCGGAACGGCGCCTTGGCCTCGGGATGGTCGTCGCACGGGAACCACGACGGCGCCCCGTTGGGCTGGTTGGCGCAGAGCGAGCCGTTGTCGAGTTCCTCCCAGCCGACATCTCCGAACGGGCCGCGGATGGGGCGGGGATTGCCGCGGTAGCGGATCTCGACCGTCAGCGAGCCGCCGGGCGGGATCGGTGAGGCGGGAGTGATCGACACTTTCCCGAGACGGTGGGAGAACCGCGCGCGGCGACCGTTCACCGTCGCCCGGTCGACGCGCATGCCGGTGGCGAGGTCGAGGCTGAACCTGTCGAGTTGCTGATACGAGGCGGCCGTGATGACCGCGACCCCCGACAGCCGATTGCTGTTGACCCGGTAGTCGAGCCCGAGGTCGTAACGGGACACCCGGTAGCCGAGGTTGCCGCTGTTCGGAACGTACGGGTCGAGTTCGTGGGACGCCGCGCTGAGTTTGGGTGTGTGCCAAGCGGACTTGTCGATTCTGCCTGGCACAGACAACCTTCCCGTCGTTCGGATCGCGCGGCAGTTCGAGGGTACCGCTGAATGTCCGGTGCTGCGGGACGACCGTCAGCGCGCCGACCCGTACGGCGGCTGCGACGGGTGGCGGACGGGAGCCTGCGGTGCGGGATACGGCGCAGGCACGACCGCATGCGGGGGCCGGGAAGCCGGAGGCGGGGGCCCGGCGGTCCGGACATGGGGCGGCCGGGGGCCGGCCTGGCGCGAGGGATTCGGCATCGGACGTCCGCCCTGCACGTACTGGGGCGGGTCCTGCCGTGGGTACTGCGGCGCGGGATAGGGACCCTGCCGAATCGACTGGCCCGGGACCGGCGGGCGCGTGGGCTCGACGCGATCGGGTTCGCCGCGGAACGACTTCCAGAGGGCGACGAACGGATACATCAGGGCGGCGAAGAGCTTGTCGAGGATGCGGTCGGCGATGCGTTCCACCGGTCGCATCAGCAGGGTGTAGAGCACCGTGAACGCGATGATGAAGAGGAAGACCCCGATGGCGACTGCGATGCCCATGCGTCCATCTTCATCGACATCGGCCGCCGGGGGAACTCCGCGGCGGCCGATGTCGGTCGATCGATAGAGGCGGTTCGGTTCAGCAGGTTCGCGGTGTCGGCTGTCCGGCGAGGAGGCGGGAGACGAAGCTCTGCGCGTCGCCGAGTGAGTCGGGCACTGCGGCGCGGTGGTCGGCGCCGTCGTACACGCGGTAGTCGACGTTCGCGTTCTTTCCGCAGAGCGTCGAGACCAGGCGGTCGGTGCCGGGCTTGGAGACGAGCGCGTCGGTGGTGCCCTGCGCGATCATCACCGGCACGCGCGGCGAGGTACGTCGCGGATCCTGTGATTCGAGATAGCCGGTGAGCTGTGAGACGTCGGCGTTCGGCCGGAACACCTGGGCGGGCGGCACGGGCGTCATCCCACGCATCTGTGTGAGGCATCCGGTCTTCGCGGTCGCGAGCATCGGGTCCATCGCCGGGCTGAAGATCTCGGCGGGGTCGATCGACGGTCGGGCCACCTGCGCCCCCAGCACGATCAACGGGAGGAAGGCCTCCGCAGCCTCGGCTCCGGGCTGTCCGGAGCGGACGTAATCGACGGTCTGGCTCAGATCGACGCCGCCGGGCGCGATCGCGACCGCGCCGCGCAGTCGCAGGGACGGCTGCCGGGCGGCGCCCTGTTCGGCGGTGAACAATGCGGCCTGTCCGCCCTGGCTGTGCCCGGCGGCGACCCAGTCGCGGCCTATGCGGGGGTCGAGGGCGCGGGCCGCGCGGACGATGTCGGCGACGGTGTTCGCCTCACTGGTGCCGTTGATATAGGGGTGACCGCCGGGCGTGCCGAGGCCCTCGTAGTCGGTCTGGACGACGGCGTACCCGCGCTTGACCCAGGTGTCGAGAACGGTGTCGACGCCTGCGAGGTAGTCGTGGCTGGGTCCGCCCGCGGTGTCCTTCGACGGCGCGCAGGCATCGGCGTAGCCGGTGGTGCCGTGGGCCCAGCTGATCGTCGGCCAGCCGCCGCGCGGCGGGGGAGTGCGCGGGACGGCGACCGTTCCGGAGACGACGATCGGAGCGCCCGTCGCGCCGGTCGAGACGTAGGTGATCGCCGTGGTCCGTGCGGCGCTGGGGAGTGCCGCGGCGGTCGTGAGGGGCCGGGCCGAGAGCAGTCGGCCGGCGGTGGGAGCGGGCGTATGCGGTGCCGCGCCGGCGAGCGGACCGGTTGCCAGTACGGCGCCCGCTGCGACGATCAGCGCGAGGGCGCGCCGAAGGGTGGTTGCCATGGTGGTGAGGACTCCTGAGATGTCGTGCCCCGGGGAGGGTAATGGTCGAATATTCGACCGAGCCGGTAGATTTGTGGTGGGCATCACCGTACGCCGACGACCGTCGCGAGGTCAACGGTTGGCGGAGGTCGGCCGCCTGCGGGGCAGACCTGTGGGTCAGACCTGTGGAAACCGACCGCCGAGGGCGATCGTCAGCTCGTCGGCGACGGTCCGGAGCGCGTCCCCGCGGGCGGCGATGTCGGCGGCGGTGAGCTCGGCGCGTGCGTAGATCGCCAGGAGCAGCGCCTGCTGTCCGGCGGCGTCGAAGGTGGGCGCGGAGACCGCCCCGACGCGGTGCGTGGCCTCGGCGTCTCGGACCAGGTCGTCGTGGAACAGCACCCGTCGTTCCCGCATTCCCGCGAGGAGTTCGGCGATCAATTCGAGGACGTCGGGCGGCAGGCTGTCGCCGTTGCGGCCGATGATCCGGTACACCCGCTCGAGCGTGGGCGACAGATTCTCCACCAGGTAGCCGGTGCGCCGGCACTCGGCGGCCATCCGCTGTACCTCCGGCGTGCTGAGACCGGGGAACGGCTCGGGATGATCGGCCGACCGTCGTGCGAGGACGTCGTCGGGCTGCCACAGCTGGAACATGACTCCGGTCGGCAGCGTGAACGGGAACCGCTGGCCGACTCGGACGGCCGGGCTGCTGCCCGTCGGCGCGGTGGCCCCCAAGATCATGAACTGGTCGCCGGACCGGCCGGCCGCGAGCGTCATCGCGCCGAATCGGTCGCTGAGCGCCTGCAGTCGTTCACTGACCACGGGTGCGACGGCGACCTCGCGCTCCGCCGCCCGACCGGCCGCGACCAGCGACGGACCGAGTCCGTACGTCTTGCTCGCCGGGTCGAGCCGCAGATATCCGCGGTCGGTCAACTCGGTGAGCACCGCCAGACAGGTCGGTTTGCTGATTGCGCACAGGCGCGCCAGCTCCGACAGCCCGAGGCGATCGCCGGGCCGCGCGATGAGCGCTTCGAGGACGTCGACCACCCGCCTGGTGGGCGGGGACGCGGTGGTGCGCTCGGAAGGGTCGGCCACGCCGACCATCGTAGAAGAACGGACCGGGCGATCCGGTCAGCGCGGCCAGGGAGCGATCGGGTTGCCCTGCCAGCGGGTGTGCGCCGGGACCACGTCGCCGCGCATCACCAGCGATGCCGGTCCGACCGTCGCCGACTTCGCGACACCCGACGCGGGCAGGGCCACACAGTGCGGTCCGAGTGTCGCGCCCTCGGCGAGGGTCACCTCGTCGATCGCCATCACGCGATCGTGGAAGAGATGCGTCTGAACCACGCAGCCGCGCTGGACGGTGGCACCGTCGCCGAGCGTCACCAGGTCCGCCTCGGGCAGCCAGTACGACTCGCACCAGACGCCGCGTCCAATGGTGGCGCCGAGCGCGCGAAGCCACAGGTTCAGTACGGGGGTCCCCGCCGCGGCGTTCGCGAACCATGGTGCGGCGACGGTCTCCACGAACGCGTCCGACAGCTCGTTGCGCCAGACGAAGGAACTCCACAGCGGGTGCTCCGAGGCCCGGATGCGGCCGACCACGATCCACTTCGCCACCGCCGCGACCGCGCCGGCGACCACCCCGGCCGCGAGCAGGATGAGACCGCTGCACGGTGTCGCGACCAGCACACTGAACTCGACCGCCAGGGTCTGCATCGCGAACAGCACCCCGATACCGATCCCGAACGAGACCATCACGGCGATGATCCGGAGCGTCTCGACCACGCCGCGCGCCACCCGAAGCCTCGTCGGCGGGGCGAACGTCCGCGAATCGTCCGAGGCGGACGCGGTGCGGCGGAGACGGACCGGCGGACTGCCGAGCCAGCTCGATCCGCTCTTCGACTTCACCGGCGCCGAGGACAGAACGGCGACCAGCGAGTTCTTCGGGAGTTTGCGTGACGGCGCCACCATTCCGGAGTTGCCGAGGAAGGCACGCTTCCCGACCTTGGCCTCACCGATGCGCATCCAGCCGCCGCCGAGTTCGTACGAGGCCATCAGGGTGTCGTCGGCGAGGAACGAATCGTCGCCGACGGTCGTGAACTTCGGGATCACCAGGGCAGTCGAGATCTCGGTGCCCTTACCGATCCTGGCGCCGAGCGCGCGGAACCACCACGGGGTCAGCAGGCTCGCATACATCGGGAACAGGTACGTGCGCGCCGAATCCATCAGCCGCTCGGTGGCCCACACCTGCCAGCCGATGCGCGACCGCACCGGGTACACGCCCGCCTTCATCCCGACCGCGAGCAGTCGGACCGCCACCAGGACGAGGAGGGCGAATGTCGCCATCGCGGCCACCGCGGCGACCGGTGCCATCGCCAGGCCGCGGAGCACCGCCGATCCCATGCTGTCGGCGGGCAGGGCCCAGGACCCGATCACGATCAGGCCGACGGCCAGCGCGACCAGCGGGATCCCTGAGACCAGGAAGGCGCTCGCGGCGTACACCGGCACCCACCAGCGCCGTTGTGGCGGGCGTCGGTCGGGCCACTCGGCTCTGGCCTTGCCGACCTTGACCGCCGGGGAGCCCGACCACCGCTGGCGGGCCTTCACCTTGCCGATGACCGCCGAACCGGGGTCGACGATCGCATCGCGGCCGATCACCGCGCCTGGAAGCAGCGTCGAACGGGATCCGACGGTCGCACCCGGCTTGACGACGATCTCGCCGATCACCAGCTCATCGCCGTCGAGCCACCAGCCCGCGAGATCGACCTCGGGCTCGATCGCCGCGCCGTCTCCGACGTCGAGCAGACCGGTCACCGGGGGAAGCGAGTGCAGGTCGACTCCCCGCCCGATGGTGGCCCCCAGTGCCCGCGCCAGCGTCGGTAGCCACGGCGCGCCGGACAAGTTGTAGGCACCGCTCGCGTGCATCAATCGCTCGGCGAGCCACAGTCGGATGTGGACCGATCCGCCGCGCGGATAGGTGCCCGGGCGGACGTCGGACAACAGCGCCCGCGCACCTGCCGCCGCGATGACCAGCCGCCCGAACGGGGTGACGAAGACGAGGAAGGCGACGATCAGGACCCACCAGTTCACCGACACCAGCCACGGTGCGGGATAGCCTGCGGCGTCGGCGATCTCGCGGCCGACGTTGTTCGCGATGCCGAGCCAGGTGATCCACTGGACGCCGGTCAGCGTGGCGAGTGGGATCGATGCCGCCGCCTGTGCGACACCGGTCGATCGCGGGACCGGCCGCACCTCGCGGGCTCCGACCACGGCTCCGGGGTCGAGCGAGTCGAGGAGCTCGGCCAGGGAGCCGAGCCGCGGGTGGTCGTAGAGGTCGGCGACGGTGATCTCCGAGTAGCGCGTGCGCAGTGCCGTCACCAACTGCGCCGCCGACAGCGAGCCGCCGCCCTCGGCGAAGAAGTCGGCGGTGGCCGACTCCACCCCGACGCCGAGCACCCCGGTCCACTGCTCGGCGAGCCAGGCCTCGGTCGGGGTGAGATCGCTCGCGCCGTCGGATGAGTCGGTGCCCGGCGCCGGCCAGGGCAGCGCGTCGCGGTCGACCTTTCCGGAGGTGCGTGTCGGGAGCTCGTCCATCAGGACCAGGCGGGGGACCAGCGCAGCGGGGAGTGCCTCGCGCAGTCGTCCCGCGGCGGCGGCGACGTCGAAGGCCGGGTCGGCGGACGCCAGGTATCCGACGAGCAGCGAGTTGCCGGTGGCGGTCTTGCGGACCGCGGCGGCGGCGCCGCTGACGCCGGGAAGATTCTGGAGCGCGTTGTCGATCTCGCCGAGTTCGATGCGCCTGCCGCCGATCTTGACCTGATCGTCGGCGCGGCCGACGAACTCGAGCCCCTCCTCGAGGAGGCGGACCAGGTCGCCGCTGCGGTAGGCGCGATCCCAGCCGAGCGAGGGCATCGGGGAGTACTTCTCGGCGTCCTTCACCGGGTCCAGGTAGCGAGCCAGTCCGACTCCACCGATGACGAGCTCGCCGGATTCGCCGACGGCCACCGGCTGCCCATCCGATCCGACCACCGCGAGATCCCAGCCGAGGAGCGGCAGCCCGATGCGGACCGGCTGCCCGCGGTGCATCTGCGCCGCACAGGCGACGACGGTCGCCTCCGTGGGGCCGTAGGTGTTCCAGAGCTCGCGGTCCTCGGTGGCGAGCCGGTCGGCGAGCTCCGGCGGACACGCCTCGCCGCCGAAGATCAGAAGCCGGACGGCCTCGAGTGCCTCGGCGGGCCACATCGCCGCCAGGGTCGGCACCGTCGACACGACGTTGATGTCGCGCTTCACCAGCCACGGACCGAGATCCATGCCCGAGCGGACCAGCGCACGAGGTGCCGGAACGAGGCACGCGCCGCTGCACCAGGCCAGCCACATCTCCTCACACGAGGCGTCGAACGCCACCGACAGGCCGGCCAGGACCCGATCACCGGGGCCGAGCGGCTCGTCCCGCAGGAACAACTGCGCCTCGGCGTCGACGAACGCGGCGGCGTTCCGGTGAGTCACCGCGACGCCCTTCGGTTTGCCGGTGGAGCCCGAGGTGAAGATGATCCAGGCGTCGTCTGCCGTCGTCGCGGGAGAGGTGACCAGTGCCGACTCGGCGACCGGCGGCTGCTCCCGGTCCGTCCGCCGATGCACGCCGTCCGCATCGATGATCGCGTCGACGTCGGCCTCGCCGAACACCAGTCCGGCGCGCTCGTCCGGGTCGTCGGCGTCCACCGGGACGTAGGCGGCACCGGCGTACAGCGTCGCCAGGATCGCGATGTAGAGGTGCCGGTCGCCTGACGGCATCCGGATGCCGACTCGATGTCCGCGTCCGATGCCGATAGCGGCGAGCCTGCGCGCGACCCGTCGGACCAGGACCGCGAGTTCGGAGTAGGAGACGAGCTGATCGCCGTCGTCGATGGCCGGCGCGTCCGGGTGCCGCTCGGCGGTCGTCGCGAGGATCTGGCACAGGGTGCGCGGGGCGGGCGCCTCGGACGAGAGCAGATACGCGGGCGGGATCGGCACGGGTGATGGACCTCCGGGAGCGCAGCGCGAGCAACGGGCCACCGCGGCACGTCGACGTAATTGTGCAACAGCTCCCGCGGTCGCGCTGGGTAGCGCACGGTGATTTGTCCGACCGGATTCGCCTCCTCGGCCGAGGTCGCGGACCGGACCGTAAGGTGGATCACGTCCGGCCGTCGACGTTGATCGGGGGCACGGTAACGATGCTTATGCGACTAGCGCTCAGGAGATGACACATGGCAGCACCGCTCAAACTCGGACTCAAGGCGTCGGCAGAGCAGTTCGACCCGCGTGAACTGGTCGAAGTCGGCGTGATGGCCGAGGAGTTCGGACTCGACTCGGTGACCGTCAGCGATCACTTCCAGCCGTGGCGGCACAACGGCGGTCATGCACCGTTCTCGCTCGCCTGGATGGCGGCCGTCGGCGAGCGCACGCAGCGACTGCAGATGGGCACGTCGGTCCTCACCCCGACCTTCCGCTACAACCCCGCGGTGATCGCGCAGGCGTTCGCCACCATGGCCTGCCTGTACCCGGACCGGGTGATGCTCGGTGTCGGCACGGGCGAGGCGCTGAACGAGTACGCCACCGGATTCCAGGGCGAGTGGCCCGAGTTCAAGGAACGGTTCGCCCGGCTCCGCGAATCGGTGCGGCTGATGCGCGAGCTCTGGACCGGCGAGAAGGTCGACTTCGAGGGCGATTACTACCACACCCAGGGTGCGTACATGTACGACATCCCCGCCAAGCCGGTGCCGGTGTACATCGCGGCGGGCGGCCCGGTGGTCGCACGTTATGCCGGCCGTGCGGGCGACGGCTTCATCTGCACCTCGGGCAAGGGCATGGACCTCTACACCGAGAAGCTCATCCCCGCCGTCAAGGAGGGCGCGGCGAAGGTCGAGCGCGAGTTCGACGAGATCGACCGGATGATCGAGATCAAGATCTCCTACGACCGCGACCCGGCCAAGGCCCTCGAGAACACCCGGTTCTGGGCGCCGCTGTCGCTGACACCGGAACAGAAGCACAGTGTCAACAGCTCCGTCGAGATGGAGCGACTCGCCGACGAACTGCCGATCGAACAGGTCGCCAAGCGATGGATCGTCGCCTCCGATCCGGACGACGCCGTCGCACAGATCAAGACCTACATCGACGCCGGACTCAACCACCTGGTGTTCCACAACCCCGGACACGACCAGCGCCGCTTCCTGGAGGCGTTCACCGCCGACGTGGTGCCGAAGCTGCGCGCGCTGGCCTGATTCGCCGCGGTGGCCGGTGGCGCCGCCGCTCACTGAGAATGCCGGATGGGACCCACGTCCCGTCCGGCATTCGGCGTTTGTGCCTGCAGGCGTAAAACCGTGCCGCCTAAGATAATTGACTTAGTCTGATCGGTTTATGTTTTCGGTCGGAAATGTGCCGCGCGCGTAGATAACTGTGCCGGGCGTCACGTCATGCGACCGGGCCGATGTCTCGTTCGTGCCCTAATAAACGCAGGTCGGCAGAACTCTTTCGTTGTCGGGCCAGGTCTTGGTGCGTCAGATAGGTTCGTCGTGGTCAGTGCCCGCGAGTGTCGCAAAGTTCCCGAAGGGGGCGTCTGGATGTGCGGTGTCTTGTCCGACGAGGTCGTCGGTGTCGATGTGCCTGACCGACGCGGACAAGACTCTGGGGCGAGGTAACAGGTGACGAACGAGTATTACGCTGCGGGGCCGGCTGAGAGCGGGCCGTTGCTGCGAGCGACCGAGCTGGGGGTGGCGGCGTCGTGGGGGCACATCTACGGCCCCACCGACATCACCGTGCAGCCCGGTGGCGTGACCGTGATCCAGGGGTCGGGCGGCCGCGGCCGGACCGCGCTGCTGCTGACGCTCTGTGGACGGATGCGCCCGACCACCGGAACGCTGGAGGCCTTCGGGCGCACAAACAACGCGCACCACCTGTTCAAACACGCTGCGATGGGATTCATCGACGAGGTCGACGGGATCGAACAGACCATTCGCGTTCGCGACGTGGTGACCGAGCAGCTGCGCTGGCATGCGCCCTGGTACCGGTGGGTGAAGCAGGCGAGGGACGAGGATCTCGAGCGATTCTGCCGCCCGGTGTTCGGCGACGAACTCAAGCTCCCGTCGCTGATGTCGTACGTCGAAGAGCTGCCTGAGCTCACGGCCGCGCTGTTCCGGATCGCAATGGCGAACATCCGGACGCCGGAACTCCTGGTCGTCGGCGGCATCGACAGTCTGACGCGAGTCGAGAACTCGCACATCATGCTCGACCGACTCATCGCGCTCGGCCGCACGCAGACCGTGGTGACCGCCGACATCAACGGTGCCCCCGCACACCGAGGCCTCGTCCGAGTGGAACAGGTGGACAACCTCACCGACCGCGAATTCGTCCGGCTCGAGCCGGCAGATCGGAACATCTGACATGCTTGCCGCCTTCTCTCCGGGCAGTGACTTCAAGCGTTACTACCGCGGGCGGATGCCCCGGCTGGCGCTCGCGGTCATCATCCTGATGCCGCTGATGTACGGCGCGCTCTACCTGTGGGCGTTCTGGAACCCGTTCAATGCGGTCAACAAGATCCCCGTCGCCGTGGTGAACCTCGACACGGGCGCGGAGGTCGCGGGGCAGCAGCTCCATGCGGGTGATCAAGTGGTGCAGGGGCTCGTCGACTCGAAGCAGCTCGACCTCAAGGTCGTCTCCGAAGACGAGGCGGTCAAGGGAGTCAACGACGGCAAGTACTACTTCTCGATCACGCTGCCCGCGGACTTCAGCGCCAAGGTGGCCTCACCCACCTCACAGAAGCCCGAGTCGGCCGAGCTGATCTTCACCTACAACGACGCGAACAACTACCTGGCCACGATCATGGGACAGGATGCCGCACAGCAGGTGATCATCCAGGTCGCGTCCCAGATCGGATCACAGACCTTCGACATCGTGCTGAACGACGCAGGTTCGATGGTCGGCAAGCTGACCGAAGCCGCGAACGGGGCGAACGAGCTGAGTGCCGGCCTGGTGGCCGCGCACGACGGCTCGGCGCAGCTCTCGTCGGCGCTCGATGAGCTGAACTCGGCGATCATCAAGGCCACGGATCCGTTGCTGCAGCTGTCGGAGTCGCCGGGCCGGGGGATGAGCGCGGCGGAACTGTCCGCCACCGCGGACCGGATGAGTAAGACCGCAGCGGGCCTCAGCACCATCAGCGGTACCGCCGCCACGACGGAGAGCAACGCCGCCCAGGCCCTCTCGGGCGTGATGAATCAGCTGAAGGCGCACCCGGATCCGGCTGTCCGCGCCGCGGGCCAGGCGCTCGAGCGCATCCGCGGCCAGCTCATCGCACCCGCTGCTGAGCCGGACCTGCCGAGCTCCGCGGAACTTCAGCAGCTCAGCACCGACACCGCGGCGATCAGCCGCGAGCTCGCCGATCCGAACAGTCCGGTGCGGATGGCGATGACCCTGCTCGAGCCGGGTGTCATGCACGACGACATCATGAAGGTCCGAGACGGTTCCGCGGAGCTCAGTTCGGGATCTGACCAGCTGACCGCAGGTCTGGTGGAGCTGTCGTCCGGCGCCAAGGAACTCGCCTCCGGCCTCAATGAGGGCGTGAAGGCGATCCCGAGCTGGACGGACGCGCAGAAGAGGGAACTGGCCGACACCCTCGGGCAGCCGGTGAAGCTGACCGAGAACACCGAGCACGAGGCGGCGACGTTCGGTACGGGCTTCGCGCCGTTCTTCTTCTCGCTGGCGCTGTTCGTCGGCTGCATCATCGCCTGGATGCTGTTCACGCCGATTCAGGCGCGGCCGGTGGCACAGGGACTGAACCCGCTGCGCGTGGTGCTGGCGTCCTATGCGCCGACGTTCGCGGTGGGCTTCCTGCAGGCGGCGATCCTGTATCTGGTGGTCGTTTTCGCGATCGGCATGCGGCCCGCGTACTCGTGGGGCACATTCGGCTTTATGCTGCTGACAGTCGCCATGTTCTCAGCGATGATCCAGATGTTCAACGCGTTGTTCGGGCCGGCGGTCGGACGCGTGGTCACGTTGGCGTTCCTCATGGTGCAGCTGACATCCGCCGGCGGCATCTATCCGGTGCCGACCACCACCCTGCCGTTCCAGTACATCCACTGGGTGGACCCGATGACCTACACGGTGAACGGACTGCGGCAACTGACGCTCGGAGGCATCGACCACAGGCTGTGGGTCGCCATCATCGTGGTCGCGGGCCTGACCCTCGCGTTCCTGGCGATCTCCACGTGGGCCGCCCGTCGCAACCGCCAGTACACGATGGATCGCTTGTACCCGCCTGTCGAAGTCTGACCGGCGTCGCCGAGTTCTGCTCACACCCGAACGACCCTTTCGAAGGAGATAGAGATGCCCAACCCGAACTCGAACGACTCGATGACTCTCAGCCCGGTGTTCAACCGCGCAGGCGAAGCGACGGAGCTGCCGCGTTTCGAGATCCCCGACACGATGATGCTGCCGGAGACGGCTTATCAGATCGTGCACGACGAGGCGATGCTCGACGGCAACGCCCGACTGAACCTGGCGACCTTCGTGTCGACCTACATGGACAAGGAGGCGCACCTCCTTTACATGCAGACCGTCGACAAGAACATGATCGACAAGGACGAGTACCCGGCGACCGCGGCCATCGAGGACCGCTGCTGGCGGATCCTCGGCAATCTGTGGAACAACCCGGACGTCGGTCAGGCGATCGGCACGTCGACGATCGGTTCGTCGGAGGCGTGCATGCTCGGCGGTCTGGCGCTCAAGCGTCGGTGGCAGGCCAAGCGCAAGGCCGAGGGCAAGTCGACGGAGAACCCCAACATCGTCATGTCGACCGCCGTGCAGGTCTGCTGGGAGAAGTTCACCAACTACTTCGAGGTGGAGCCGCGCTGGGTGCCGGTCAGCGAGGAACACCTGTTCCTCGACGGCTATGAGCTGGAGAAGTACGTCGACGAGAACACCATCGGCGTCGTCGCCATCATGGGCCAGACCTACACCGGCGCCTACGAGCCGGTGAAGGAGATCGCCGCCAAACTCGACCAGATTCAGGCCGACACCGGCCTCGACGTGAAGATTCACGTCGACGGCGCGTCCGGGGCGATGATCGCGCCGTTCTGTCAGCCGGACCTGGAGTGGGACTTCCGGGTCGACCGCGTCGCATCGATCAGCACCTCCGGACACAAGTTCGGCCTCGTGTACCCCGGTGTCGGCTGGATCGTCTGGCGCGACGCCGAGGCGCTGCCCGAGAGCCTGATCTTCCACTGCAGCTACCTGGGCGGCGACATGCCGACCCTCGCCCTGAACTTCTCGCGCCCCGGTGCGCAGGTGCTGCTGCAGTACTACCAGTTCCTCCGCCTCGGCCGAGAGGGATACGCGGCCGTGCAGCAGGGGTCGCTCGACGTCGCGCAGGAACTGTCGTCGGCCATCGCGGAGATGGGACCGTTCGAGCTCATCAGCAAGGGCGACACCATCCCGGTGTTCGCGTGGCGGTTGAAGAAGGACGCGAACCCGAACTGGAACCTCTTCGACCTTCAGGATCGCCTGCGGATGAAGGGGTGGCAGGTCCCGGCCTACCCGCTCGCAGACGACCTGGCGGACATGACGGTCCAGCGGATCGTCGTCCGTGCGGGCCTCAGTCACGATCTGGCAGACAAGCTGCTCGAGGACATGCGCGCCGAGGTGGACTTCCTCGACAAGCTCGACGCCCCGATGCCGCGTGAAGGCCAGGGCTCACACTTCCACCATTAGTCACATGACTCGCTGCCCGTCTCGCCGATCGCGCGGGTGCGGGCAGCGAGCCTTCGGTTAGGAGACGTGTTCCTCCCATGACGAACGCCAACGTCGGGGCGTCGACGAGTCGGGTACTCGTCCCGTCGGTAGTCAAGCAGTGCGTCGGATTCATGATCGGCTCGGCACTGTTCGCCCTCGGCTCGGCACCCGGATTCGGGTCCTGGGCGGGCGCGACGACCGCGAATGTCTGCTACTTCGCCGGATCCTGGTTCTTCACCGCCGCCGGGCTGATCCAATTGGTCCTCAGCGGTGCCAGAACGGTCCCCGTCTCCTATGCGCCCGGGCAGATGTTCCGGGCGGAGTGGCTGGCCGCGTCCACTCAGTTCTTCGGAACCCTCCTGTTCAATGTCAGCACCGGGGCGGCGCTGATGGCGCACACTCCGGCCGGCGAGGACCACCTCGTCTGGACGCCGGACGCGGCGGGGTCGGTCGCCTTCCTGATCAGCGGTGTGTTCGTCCTCGTCGCCTTCACGCGCGCCACCGGCAAGCTCTGGGACGTCCGGAGCCGGGACTGGTGGGCCGGTCAGATCAACTTCATCGGCTGCGTCGCCTTCGGCGTCTCCGCGGTCGCGTCGTACATCTCACCCGACGGTGTGACCGTCGACGCGGTGCTGGCGAACGCCGGAACCTTCATCGGTGCGATCTGCTTCTTCGTCGCATCGGGCATCATCCTCCCGCGGGCGCTGGCGGAGCGATGACTTTCCGGCCGTCGCCCGACGAGATCCGGGACTGGAGTCGGCGCGTGGGTGCCGGCGAGAGCGAGGCCGCCGCGGTGATCGGAGGCGATCAGGGATACGCCATGTACCGCGCGTTGGTGGGTTTCGGGCAGCTCACCAGCGACGATCCGGCCTCCTTCGGTGCCGCGATCCACCGGCGCCGGTTGTCTCTGGTCACGGTGCGACGGGTGCTGCGTACTCCGCTGGCGCTGCCGCCGGGTTTCGTCAACGTCGGTCCGGACGGTGACTTTCTCATCATCGCGACTCCCGACCTCCACGGACCGGCCGGTGCGGGTGTCCCGGTCGATCACGTGGTGGTCGCCACTGCGGGATCGACGGACGGGTCCAGCGGCGATGAACTGCACGACATCGCGGTGCTCCACGTCCCAGCCGACAAGCTGGGGGTCAAGGTCAGTACGCTCGCCGAGTCGCGGCTCGGCGTGCCGGACTCCCTGTTGGCGGTCGTCGCGGCGCGGAGTCTGCGCGGTTTCGTGTCCTCCGTCCTCAGCCCGGATCACCGGCAGCAGACGCTGGCGGCGGAGATCGCGATGATCGACATGCTCTCGGCGGTCGTCGCGGAGCGGAACTCCCGGGTCAGCGGGGTCTCGACCAACACGGCCTTCGTTCGGCAGGAGACGCACGACCTGATCGAGCGGCACTATCGGGATCCGGCGCTTTCGCCCGTGGTTCTCGCCGAATACCTGCACCTGTCGCGCAGGCAGTTCTACCGGCATTTCGAAGGCTGCGACACCAGCGTCGCGGAGATGATCGCCGACCGACGGCTGCAGGCCGCCCGCGCGCAGCTGGTGTCGAATCCGACGGTGTCGATCGCGTCGGTGGCGCGGTCGTGCGGATTCGCGTCCCTGGGGGCGTTCCGCTTCCGCTTCCGCCGCGTCTACGGCGTCGGTCCCACGGAGTACCGCGATCGCATGACCGAGGTGGGCGAGTCCGTTCCGCCCGCGGGCTGAGTCGGGCGCCCCTGCCGACCTCTCCTAGGCCGCCGGTTTCGACGCCTCGGCCGTCTCGGTGACTGTCGTCGTACTCAACTCCGTCTTCGTCTTCGTCACCGTGTCCGTCACGGTCCGAGTCCCCGTCGCATTCGACGTCTCGGTCTCGGTCTCGGTCTTCGTGACGGTGGACGTCGCCGTGTGCGTCGCGGTTCGTCCCGCGGTCGTCGAGACCTCGGTGGTCGTGTCCGTGACCGTCTCGGTCACCGTCGCCGCGGTTCCCGACGATCGGCTCTCACCGACGAGGAAGAAGGTGACGATGACGAGCGCCGCGGCGACGCAGGCGATCGCCGTGATGATCCGCCAGCGCCGGACTGCGGCCGTCTCAGCCGCCGAATCGGTCGCCGGGGGAGCCGGGCTGGCAGGCGGCGGGTAGGCCGCCGACTGGCTGCTGTAGGCGGCGTTGCCGGTGGACGCGGGTGGGACTTGCGAGTACTGCGGATCGCCCGGCGGGGGTGTCGTGGGGCCGTCGTTCGGCGGCTGGGTCACGGGCGCTCCTAGGACGAGATGATGCTTGCTGCGACGATGCGATCGCGCCGCATGCTTTAAGCACCCTACCGCGCCGGGTATGCCGCGATGCAGGCGTGTTAGCAGTTACGCCCAGGTGAGGCCCGTTGCGACCCAAGATTGCCGACCGTGACCGTCGGATGTGACCCGAATATCACTTCGGCCGGTTTCGTGATTCACTCGACACGGGAAATTGGGTATGCAAGTATGTCAGATGAGAATGCAAGGCTCCCTCCCAAAGCCAGGCCAATCTCGTCATGTCCCCATGCGTAGAAGGTCTCCCCTGATGTCCTACAGCTCCACCCTGCCCAAGACAGCTCTGTCCAAAACTCGCCCGTCGGTGTCGGCTGCCACCCGCCCCGGACTCTCCACGCGACTGACGCCCCGCACGGTCGCCGAATGGGAGGCCCGGCTCGGCGTCGGCAGCGCCGCGACGCGCCCTCGCCCGGACCGCTTCACCGGGCAGTCCGGCACGGCGTCGTACAGTCCGACCGTCGACGTCCGGATCGCCGAGCCCGACTCCTTCCATGCGATGCGCTTCGCGCAGAATCTCTCGTCGATCGCCACCTACTGCGCGCTGCAGCCCGCGATGACGCTGGAACGGACCGCCGAGCGCGTCCGGACCGAACCGTCGGAGGCCCTGGTCGTCAGTGTCAGCGGCATGCGCGGACAGTCGCTGGTCCGCCAGGGCGGTCGTGAGTTCGTGTACGGCCCCGGCGACCTCGTCTTCGTCAGCAACGCCGCACCGTACAGCCTCATCACCAATGCGGTCTCGGACCCGTCGGGTCTGCTGATCCCGTTCACCCGCCTCGGCAAGCCCCGCCACATCGCGGAGCGGCTGCAGCGGCCGGTCGCCGCGAATACGCCGCTCGCCCGCGCCGCCGCGGTCTTCGTCCGCCGGTTCGCGGCGGAGACGTCGGCCATCAATGCCGGACAGGCTGCGGGGAACGTGTCGGAGCAGGCCGCCGTCGACCTGATCGTCGCAGCGCTCTCGGAACTCGAAGGTTCGCCGTCCGCCTCCGAGGACAACGCCCTGTTCGTCCAGGAGGCTGCACGCGACCTCATCGATCGGCATCATCGCGACGCGACGTTCTCGCCGGACGCCATCGCCGAGCACCTGCACCTGTCACGCCGCCAGCTGTACCGCTACTTCGAGAGCTGCGAGACCTCCCTCGCCAGCCGAATCGCGGACCGTCGCCTGCAGACCGCCCACGAGCTGCTCGTCCAGAATGCGGGTGCCTCGATCAGCGCGATCGCCCTCTCCTCGGGCTTCCCGACCGTCGCGACCTTCCGTAATCGGTTCAAGTCGCGCTACGGGGTCGGCCCGGTCGAGTACCGCCACCGCGTCCGCGGCTGACAGCGTTCTTCGCCGATCGAGCCGGCGGGACTTCGTCCGACGGGCCGGCGCTCAGTCCGCCTCGGGATCCAGGCGCCAGAGCGGATTCACCGGACCGTGCCCCGCGCCCAGCGGATAGGCGGCGGCCAGCCCGCGGGTGACCCACTGTTTCGCGAAGCCGACCGCGTCGGGCACGGCATAGCCGTGCCCGAGCGCGCCGGTGATCGCGGCGGCGAGGGTGTCGCCCGCGCCGTGGTCGTGCGGGGTGTCGATCCGGGCACTCGGGAATTCGAGGAACCCGGTGCCGTCGTACAGCACGTCGGGACTCACATCGCTGCCCCGCAGGTGCCCGCCCTTCACCAGCGCCCAGCGCGGCCCCAACGCGTGCAGCGCGACGGCGGCGGCTCGCTGGGTGTCCGCGTCGACGACGTCGATGCCGGTCAGCAGCCGTACCTCGTCGAGATTCGGAGTCACCACCGTCGCCAGCGGGAACAGCCGCTCCTTCAACGCGCCGAGTGCGTCCGCGGCCAGCAGCGGATCGCCGTGCATCGACGCGCAGACCGGGTCCACCACGAGGGGGACGTCCGCGTCCCGTCCGATCCGCAGGTCGACGGCCGCGTCGGCGATCGCGTCGATGATCGGCCCCGAGGCGAGCATGCCGGTCTTCACGGCCGACACGCCGATGTCCGGTACCACCGAGCGCATCTGCGCGGCGACCACCGACGGCTCGATCTCCTGAATGCCGGTGACGCCGGTCGAGTTCTGCACGGTGACCGCGGTGACGGCCACACAGGCGTGCAGGCCGAGCAGCGCGAACGTGCGCATGTCGGCTTGGATTCCCGCGCCGCCGCCGGAGTCCGACCCTGCGACGGTCATCACCCGCACCGGAGTGGCTCCCGATGCGGGCAGCGGCAGTCGGGCAGTCACCCGACCGTCTCGGTGATCGGCAGGTAGACCTGGTTGCCGGACGCCGCGAACTCCGCCGACTTGGCGGCCATGTCCTGAGCGAGACGGGCGTCGATGTCCTCCTGTGTCACCAGCCCGTTCTGTTCGGCGTAGGTGCGGACGTCGGCGGAGATGCGCATCGAGCAGAACTTGGGACCGCACATCGAGCAGAAGTGCGCGGTCTTGGCGGGCTCGGCAGGCATTGTCTCGTCGTGGTACTCGCGGGCCGTGTCCGGGTCGAGCGCGAGGTTGAACTGATCGGTCCAGCGGAACTCGAAGCGCGCCTTGCTCAGCGCGTCGTCCCGCTCCTGCGCACGCGGATGCCCCTTCGCGAGGTCGGCCGAGTGCGCGGCGATCTTGTAGGTGATGACCCCGACCTTCACGTCGTCGCGGTTCGGCAGTCCCAGGTGTTCCTTCGGCGTGACGTAGCAGAGCATCGCGGTGCCGGCCTGGGCGATCATCGCTGCGCCGATCGCCGAGGTGATGTGGTCGTAGGCGGGCGCGATGTCCGTGGCCAGCGGGCCCAGCGTGTAGAAGGGGGCCTCCTCGCAGAGTTCCTCTTCGAGCCGGACGTTCTCGGCGATCTTGTGCATCGGCACGTGGCCGGGACCCTCGATCATCACCTGCACTCCGTGGCTCTTGGCGATCTTGGTCAGTTCGCCGAGCGTGCGCAGTTCGGCGAACTGCGCCTCATCGTTGGCGTCGGCGATGGAGCCGGGACGCAGCCCGTCCCCGAGCGAGAAGGTGATGTCGTACTGCGCGAAGATCTCGCACAGTTCGCCGAAGTGCTCGTACAGGAACGACTCGCGGTGGTGGGCCAGGCACCACGCCGCCATGATGGATCCGCCGCGCGAGACGATGCCGGTGACGCGCTTCGCGGTGAGCGGCACGTAGCGGAGCAGGACGCCCGCGTGCACCGTCATGTAGTCGACGCCCTGCTCGGCCTGTTCGATGACCGTGTCGCGGTAGATCTCCCAGGTGAGCTTCGTCGGATCGCCGTTGACCTTCTCGAGGGCCTGGTAGATCGGCACGGTGCCGACCGGGACCGGAGAGTTGCGCATGATCCACTCGCGCGTCAGGTGGATGTCCTTGCCGGTCGACAGATCCATGATGGTGTCGGCACCCCAGCGCGTGGCCCACACCATCTTCTCGACCTCTTCGGCGATCGACGACGTCACCGCCGAGTTGCCGATGTTCGCGTTGACCTTCACCGCGAAGGCCTTGCCGATGATCATCGGCTCGCACTCGGGATGACGGTGGTTGGCGGGGATGACGGCGCGACCCGCGGCGATCTCCTCGCGCACGGACTCGGGCGAGACGCCTTCGCGGGCCGCGATGAACGCCATCTCGGGGGTGATGATTCCCTCGCGGGCCCACGCCAACTGGGTTGCGGCGGCATGCCCCGCGACCTGCACCGGCGCCGGATGAGTCCACGCGTCACGGGTCTTCGCGAGGCCGGCTTCGAGGTCGATGATCGCCGACGAGTCGGTGTACGGACCGGAGGTGTCGTAGAGGTCGAGGTGTTCGCCGTTGGTGAGGTGCACGCGTCGTCGGGGGACGGCCATCCCGTCCACGTCGAGGTAGTGCTTGGTGCTGCCCTCGATCGGGCCGCACGTGACCTCGGCCGCTCCGTTCGAGTCGGTCCGAGTTGATCCAGGCATGGTTGTGCCCATGATGATTCCTCCCTACGCCGGCATTATCCGGACAGGTTCAGGCGGTCGACGACCGCCTGTCGCCATCTCAGCCCCCGGTTTCCGTGGGAGCCCCCGCGTGTGAAGTTGTGCGTTGCCCACCATACGCATCTCCCGGAACGACGTCGCATCGTGATGCAGATGTGACAGATGTGACTTGCGTCTCAGCTCGCGCGGAACGTAATCTTGTGACGCTGGTCACAGGAGGTCACATGCGCAGGAAGATCCGTCACTCGCATCCGCCGCAGTCGGCGCGCTCGCTGCTGCATCAGATCTCGCAGGTGTCGCACAATCCCGATCGCGAACGGTTCGAACTCTGGGTGGCCGGCGACCTCGTCGGGGTCCTCGGCTATCGGATCGACGACGGCCCCGAGGGACAGGTGGTCACCATCCTGCACACCGTCCTGTATGACGAGTACAGCGGTCACGGTCTGGCGACCCGCCTGACCGGCAGTGCCATGCAGTACATGCGTGAGAACGGTCTCAAAGTCCGTCCGCTGTGCACCTTCACCAAGCACTTCCTGGACGCGCACCCCGGCATGGTGGCGATGGCCCCGGCCTGAGCGGCACCCGGGGTGGTCGAGCCTCCCCAGGGTGGTCGAGTAAGCCGCCCCCAGGGTGGTCGAGTAAGCCGAGGAACGTAGTGACGAGGCGCATCGAGACCCCCAGCCGCGGTACGGAGGCCTCGATACGCTCGCTCACTTCGTTCGCGGGCTACTCGACCAGCCTTGGGGGTAGCTCGCTCGACGGGCCTGGGCGGCTCTCACCCCTGCGCTCAGCTCAGGTCGAAGACGATCGGTGCGTGGTCGCTCGCGCCCTCGGCGGCGCGGGCGGCGCGGTCGATGAAGGCGTCGTAGACACGGTCGTCGAGGGCCGGGGAGCAGAGCGCGAAGTCGATGCGCATGCCCTCGTTCCGCGCGAACCGGCCCGCCTGATAGTCCCAGAACGTGTAGGTCTTGGGGTCGGTGGTGTACGGCGCCGCACTGTCGACGAAACCGCCCTCGATGAAGTGCCGGAACGCCGCGCGTTCCTCTTCGGAAGTGTGCGTGCGGGACTCGAAGTACTCCGGATCCCAGACGTCGTCGTCGGTGGGTGCCACGTTCCAGTCGCCCGCGAGGACGACCTGTGCGGCCGGGTCGTGCGAGAGTTCGAGCGAGGTCACGTCGCCCAGTGCGCTCAGCCAGTCGAGCTTGTACTGGAAGTGCGGGTGACCGGGCTCGCGGCCGTTGGGCACGTACAGGCTCCAGACGCGGACGTCGCCGCACGTCGCGGAGATGGCGCGTGCCTCACGCTCGCCGTCGTACGTCGGCTGACCGTCGAAGCCGATGTGCACATCGTGCACGCCGATCCGCGAGGCGATCGCGACTCCGTTGTAGCCGCCGGTCCCGTGGAAGGCGACGTCGTACCCGTGCGCGAGGAAGCTCATCACCGGGAACTGGTCGTCCGGGCACTTGGTCTCCTGCATCGCCAGCACATCGATCGCATGCCGGTTCATCCATGCCACGACCTGCTCGGATCGGGCGCGGATCGAGTTCACGTTCCACGTCGCCAGGCGCATGGGGTCAATCCTGCCGCAGTCGGATCAGCGGATCTCCGGCGGCCTCCCATCGTGCCGCCACCGACGGCGCCGTGTCGTCGTCGGCGGATAGGACGAGGCCGAAGCCGCGGCCGGATCGGAGTGATCGCTCGCGCCAGTGCTCGGGCGAGGTCGCGAACCACTCGAAGTCGTCGTCGGAGGCGTCCGACAGCAATTGCTCGGCATCGGTGATCACTGTGAGATACCCGGTCGCGGGGGCGCCGATCGCGGTCCGGAGCCCGAGCGGGAGGTCGCCGAGGCAGTCGTCGAACGCGTCCTTGTTGCGACCGAAGTGGTCCGGAAAGCTCCAGGCCCGGGCGAAGGCGTCGTACAGCCCGTCGAGTGTGCGCATCCGCGCCCCGGACAGCCGGCGGACCACCGCCCCGGTTCGGGCGGCGGAGACGTCGCCGACGGCCAGTGCCGCGGCCGGACCCGGGCCGCTCAGCAGTTCGGCGGGCACGATCGCGGTCATGCCGACGGCCCCCGGATCTCGACGAAGGTCCGGTAGTGGTCGAGGGTGTACCAGGCGGACCCGTCGCTGCCGGTGACGATGCGCTCGGCGTCCCGTCCGCGGTTGGGCTTCTTGGGGTTGACGTCCCATTCCTTATAGGTGATGCGACGGCCCGCGTCGGTCTTGACCGGGAGCTTGCGCTCGTTGTTCCGGAAGGTGTCGCCGCCGTGGGTTCCCGGAGCGTTGGCAGCCTCCGGCCATCGGCCCGAATCGATCTTCGCCAGCGTCGCCGTCACCCGCGTCGGCGCCTGGTCGGCGTTCGCCGCGACAGTCGCCTCACCGGGCGCCACCGCATTCGTCTCGACCAGGGGCGTGCTCGCGGTAGTGGTCGGCGCCGAGGAGGCGTCGTCCGGGCTGTCGCGGCCGTCGATCCACCAGGTGAACGCCAGCACGGCGAGAAGCGCGACGACGGCGAGCGCTGAGGCGATGACCCGCCGCCGGGTGAGTTCCGGGTCAGTGGTGGAGTTCGACATCGTCGTCCACCGTAATTCATCGGATCTCGGCTACAGATTCAGCATTCGGCAGGTGTGGTGCAACTCGAAACTCAGCGCTCGCCACGCGGCGCGTGCGGCGTCGTCGTCCGCGAGCACGGTGACGGCGGCGACTCCGTCGGCGATCCGCGCCCATTCCCCGGCGGCGGCCGTGGTCGGCTCGGGTCCGACGAGGACTTCGAGATCCGCCGATCCCACGACGGTCGCGCCCAGTGCCGACGTGCGCAGCAGACGGTCGGCGACGACCACCCGAGTCGGCAGCCCACGCGCGGCGAGCCACTCGCGCGCGCCGACCAGCCCGGCACCGGTGGCGCCGAAGTCGACCGGGGCGACCGCGGCGGAACGCAGCCCGTCGCCGGCCCCGTTCAGCAGCCAGCCGTCGGACTCGGCGCGCTCGCGGGCGGGTGCCGCGAGCATCAGGGCTCGCTCCACCTCGCGGATCTCGGAGTTGCGCACCACGCGCCGCGACAGCAGGCGGACCGAGGAGATCGCCGACGTCGCGAGACGGTGCAGCGCGCCGTCGCGTTCCACGACGATCGCGTCGTCGCTCTGCTCACGGAGGATCCCGGTGATGTCCGACTGGGTCGGTGAGCCGGTGGTCGGCGGATTCGGCGACGACCGCCAGTCGGCGGGAGCGTCGTCGCCGAGGCGATACCGGATCACCACGCGATCGCCGAGCGCGGGGCGAGGTCCCCGAGTCGCCATCGTCAGTCGTCGTCGTGCCCGAAGGGATCGCTGACGGTACCGGGCAGCCAGGTCAGTCCGGGCACACCCCAGCCGTTGCGCTTGACGGCCTTCTTCGCGGCGCGGGCGTTGCGGCCCACCAGCACGTCGACGTACAGGAAGCCGTCGAGATGGCCCGTCTCGTGCTGGAGCATGCGCGCGAAGAAGCCGTTGCCCTCGATCTCGACCGGATCACCGTTCCGGTCCGTGCCGACCACCTTGGCCCAGTCGGCGCGACCGGTGGGGAATCCCTCGCCGGGGACGGACAGGCAGCCCTCGTCGTTGTCGTCGGGGTCCGGCATTGTCTCCGGGATCTCCGAGGTCTCCAGCACCGGGTTGATCACCTCGCCGCGGCGCCGGACGCCGCCGTCGGGGCAGTCGTAGACGAACATCCGCAGGCCCTCGCCGATCTGGTTGGCGGCGAGCCCCACTCCGTTCGCGGCGTCCATGGTGTCGTACATGTCGTCGAGGAGCGTGACGATCTCGGCCGAGGGCTTCGAGTCTGCGTCGAGCTCGACGGGGGTGGTCGGCTGATGCAGGACGGGTTCGCCGATGATGCAGATCGGGAGAATTGCCATGACAGAGCATTCTACTGCCCGACACATCGGATCCGGCTGCGGTGCGTCGCCGGGGAAGCGGCTGCGGATCGTGGTTAGATGTTCGTCGGAACCACACTGATGTCATTCGTCCGCCGGGAGGCTCGTCGCGGACTCGGTGTGGATGCATGGTTCAGCTGTTTGAGGGAGCGAGATGAACGGCGCAACGGCGCGTAGCCCCAAGGGCGACGACCCCACGGCGATCGACGCAGCCCGCGATCAGGCTGCGAACCTCGACCCGCACGAGATGGGCCCGGACGGACTCACCCGGCGGGAACGCGAGATCCTCAACTTCGAACGCCAGTGGTGGAAGTACGCGGGCTCCAAGGAAGACGCCATCAAGGAGCTCTTCAACCTGTCGGCGACCCGGTATTACCAGGTGCTCGGCGCGCTGGTGGATCGACCGGAAGCGCTCGCGGCCGACCCGATGCTGGTGAAGCGGTTGCGCCGACTGCGTGCGTCTCGCCAGAAGGCTCGCGCCGCCCGCCGCCTCGGCTTCGAGATCACTTAGCGCCAGAAGTTCAGGGCCCCGGCACCTCGTCCCGTGCCACGGAGCCGGGGGTACGCCCGACGATGCGGGTGAACGCGCGATTGAACGCCGCCTCTGATCGATAGCCCAGCTGCGTCGCCAGGCCGGCCGCGGTGACGTGCTCCCGGCGGAGGCGCGACTCGGCGATGCTCATCCGCCAGCGGGCGAGGTACGCCATCGGCGATTCGCCGACCGTCTCGGTGAAGCGCACGCTGAACGACGACCGCGACATCGCGGCCACCTGCGCCAGTCGCTCGAGATTCCACTCTCGGCCCGGCTCTGCGTGGATCGCTTCCAGGGCGAGACCGATCCGCTCGTCTCGGATCCCACGGAGCCAGCCGGCGGCGGGCTGCTCGCCCTCGGCGATCCAGGCGCGGATCGCCTGGACCACCAGGATGTCGGCGAGTCTGGTTGCCACGGCCTCGCCGCCGGGCTGGGGGCGGACGAGTTCGCCCGCCATCAGCCGAAGCGTGTCGCGGACCGACGACGCCGCTGCGGGGCTGTCTCCGCTGATCGACAGCACGGTCGGCAGAGTGCGCATCAGTTCACGCGCTGCGGGGTCGTCGAACGAGACGATGCCGCAGATCAGCTGGGCCGTCCGGCCCGATCCGCCGTAGCGCAGCACCGAATACCGGGGGCTCAGGTACTCCTGCGGCAGCAGGTCGACCCGCGGACCGGGACCGGAGTCGAGGTCGCTGAGCAGATCGTGTCCGAGACCGCGGGGCACTAAGGCCAGGTCGCCCGCGCGGAGTTCGACGGGAGGCCGGTCGGCCACGCGGAGCAGGCAGGTCCCCGCCGTCACGACGTGGAAGCTGACGGAGTCGGCGATCGCGGGCATCTGCAGCGCCCACGGCTCGCTCAGTTCCGCCTGACAGTAGAAGGTGCCGCTCATCCGGAGCATGTGCAGCACACGTGCCAGGCGATCTGTACTCGCTCGTCCCGGTGCGTCCATCCGTCAACGATGGCACCGAGATCGCCATTCGTTCGCCACATGCGGACGAATGAGCAAGATATTCGGGATTCTGATCGTTGTTTCGCCGACAGGTGGTTCCTAGCGTTGATGGCAGGAGCAACAGCTTCAGACGAAGGGGAATGTCATGGACGTCAGCAAGACAGTGACCGTGGCCGTGGTGATGAACGGACTGCTGGCGGGGGTCTACTTCGCGTTCGCATGCGCGGTGACTCCGGCGCTCGGCCGCCTCGACGACCGGAGTTTCGTCGAGGCGTTCCGGTCCATCAACACCGTGATCCAGAACGGGTGGTTTCTCACCGTGCTGTTCCTCGCGCCGATCGTCACGGTCGTCGCCGCGGTGCTCGGCGGGGTGCAGCGTCACCCGTCGTTCTGGCTGCTGCTGGCCGCCGCCGTGTGTGCGGTGCTGACCTTCGTCGTCACGGTCGTCGCCAACGTCCCCTTGAACGACGCCCTGGACACCGCGCGGACCGCCACCGCCGGTCAGTACGAGACGGCCCGTTCGGCCTTCGAACACGCGTGGCGGAACTGGAACGTCGTTCGCACCGTCACCGGGGTCGCAGCCCTCGCATTGCTGGCCGCGGCGAAGACCGGCTAGCCGACGCCCGCCACGGTCTGTGGGCGGGCCTCCGTCGTGACCGGTGGGTTAGAGTTGCCGTGATGAATGCTGAGCGAGATAACAACCGTCTTCCGCTGCGTGCGGGTGCCATGCTGCTGTTGGCGATCGCGGTCGTCTGCATCGGTCTCGGCATCCATCAGCTGACCACCACCGGTGAGGATCCCGACGCGGGCCTCAAAGCCGCGGGCCAGAGTGCCCAGGCGGCCGCCGAGTCGGAGAAGCAGGCTTCCACGAGCAAGGCGCCGACGAGCACGACCAAGGCGGCGGCGGACACCTCCGGCGTGCCGGAACTCTGCGTGCTGAACGCGGGCAATGTGACCGGTCTGGCGAGTGAGGTCAGCAAGAGCCTGACCGACGCCGGGTTCACCGTCGGCGAGACCGCGAACCTCAGCACCGCCAGCGTGAGTGAGAACACGATCTTCTACAACCCGGAGCAGGAAGAGGCGGCGAAGAAGGTCGCCGAGGCGGTGCCCGGCGGCGCCGAGCTCAACCCCCGGCCGACCGCGTTCACCCGCTGCCCGGAGGGGCTGGCGGTCGTCGTGGTGAGCCGGTAGCGCGCGGGTCGGGCCCACCCGTCATAATCATTGGCGAACAGTAAACATCAGGGAATACGGCAACAGCCCAAGTGCACGCGAAGCGGACTCCCCGCCCAGCCGACCACAGTGCCGACGACTAAGGAGCACACATGACCGTCCGTAGCACCAATCGCGCTTCGACCGTTCGGGTCATCGCGGCACTGGCCGCCGCGGGCGGCGCAGCCCTCGCCCTCTCGGCCTGCACCCCGAACGAGCAGCCGAGCGACGTTCCGGGCACCACCCCGGCGGTCGTCACCGGTGACCAGGTCAATCCGGCGGACGCCGTGAACGCCGACGGAATCCCGGCGGAGGCCTCCTCCGCCTCGACCACGCTGGTCGGCAAGGACGGCAACCGCGTCGGCTTCGTGAGCTTCTCGCAGGACGGCGAAGCGGTGAAGGTCTCGATCCGGGTGACCGGCGTGAAGCCCGGTGCACACGGCATCCACATCCACACCACCGGCAAGTGCGAGCCGGCGACCGACTTCGCCACCGCGGGCGGGCACTTCCAGGCCGACGGTCACACCGGCAAGCCGGAGTCCGGCGACCTGGCGACCCTGAACGTCCTCAAGGACGGCACCGCCAGCACCTCGACGACCACCGACGCGTTCACCGTTCAGCAGATCCGCGGCAAGGCCGTCATCCTGCACGACCTGGCCGACGGGGGCTCCGAGGCACCGCGTCTGGCCTGCGGCGTGATCTCGCAGACCAGCGGCAACTAGGCGAGACCTGAGGTCCGGGAGTCACGGTGGCCTCTCCGACGGAGATCGCCTTCACTCGCTCGCCGAAGCCGACGCTCGGCGTCGAGTGGGAACTCGCGCTGGTCGACAAGGCCAGCCGGGACCTGTCCAATGCGGCGGATCTCCTGTTCGAACTCGTCGACGCCCGCGCCGGTGACCAGCGCGGCAAGATCCACCGTGAACTGCTCCGCAACACGGTGGAACTGGTCACCGGGGTCTGCACCACCGTCGGACAGGCGATGGACGACCTCGGCGGTTCGCTCGAGGTGGTCCACGCCCTGTGCGACGAGATCGGCATCGACCTCTACGGCGCGGGGACCCATCCGTTCGCGGAGTGGTCGACGCAGCAGCTCTCGGAGGGCCATCGGTACGCGGAGCTGATCGAACGCACCCAGTGGTGGGGCAGGCAGATGCTCATCTGGGGCGTGCACGTCCACGTCGGGATCGACCACCGCGACAAGGTGCTCCCGATCCTGTCGTCGCTGCTCAAGTACTACCCGCACCTGCTGGCGCTGTCGGCGTCGTCGCCCATGTGGGCCGGTCGTGCCACGGGCTACGCCAGCAATCGCGCGATGATGTTCCAACAGCTGCCCACCGCGGGTCTGCCGTTCCAGTTCGAGTCGTGGTCGGAGTTCGAGGGCTTCGCCCGCGATCAGAAGACCACCGGAATCATCGACCATCTCAATGAGATCCGCTGGGACATCCGGCCGTCGCCGCATCTCGGGACCATCGAGGTCCGGGTGTGCGACGGCGTCTCGAATCGCCGGGAACTGGCCGCCATCGTCGCGTTGACGCACTGCCTGATCGTCGACCTGGACCGCCGACTCACCGCGGGCGAGACGCTCCCGCAGATGGCCCCCTGGCTGGTTCAGGAGAACAAGTGGCGCGCCGCCCGGTACGGGCTCGACGCGATCATCATTCAGGACGCCGCCTGCTCCGAGCGGCTCGTCACCGAGGACCTCGCGGAACTGCTGGTGCGGCTGGAGCCGGTGGCCGCCTCCCTCGGCTGCCTCGACGAGCTGGCGACGGTGGGCGACATCGTCGCGCGCGGGGCCAGCTATCAGCGTCAGCAGTCGGTGTTCGAGCAGACCGGCGACATGCGCAGGGTGGTCGACTCGGTGGTCGCCGAACTGGGGTGATGGAGCGGAGCGACAGGTCGAGCCGATTTCCGAGGCCGAAAGCCGAGGCGTCGGTCGAGACCAGGTGAGTCGCGCTGGTTGTCACGGGGGTTTCGACTCGCTGCGCTCGCTCAACCAGCGAGGGAGCGCCCCGCTCAATCCCCGCGCGGCGCCAACTCGTCCTCGTCCAGTACCGTCTTGCCCAGCGCCTGCTCGCGGTAGACCAGCCGCCCCACGCGCTGCGCGACCACGGGCGCGGTGATCAGCGTGAACAGTCCGGTGAGGACCAGCATGCCGCCGTCCGGGTGGCCGTCGAGCTTGATGAAGGCGCCGATCAACACGAGGATCATGCCGAACGTCTGCGGCTTGGTGGCCGCGTGCATGCGGCTGAGGGTGTCGGGGAATCGGACGATGCCGATGGCCGCGGTCAGGGCGAGCAGCGACCCGGTGAGGATCAGTGCGGCGGCGATGATGTCGATGATCACTGCTGGTCGTCCCTCACTCGGAAGCGGGCGACGGCGATCGACCCGATGAAGCCGACCAGGCTGAGCGCGACGATCCCGGGCACCACCGTGGTGTCGGTGGTGTAGGCGACCCACACCGACAGTCCGCAGATCGAGATGGCGACGATCGCGTCGACGCCGACGAGGCGGTCGAGCGTGGTCGGCCCGCGCAGCGTCCGGTACGTGGTCAGGAGGACGGCGGTGAGCAGCATCGTGGCGCTGATGATCCAGACGACGGTCATCACTTCTCCTTCCGCGAGGGATCCTGCTCGGCGACGCGCCGGCGGTCGCTGAACGGTACGTGGTGGTAGTCGTCGTCGATGCCGTGGAACGGGCTGGCGTGCCACTCGTCGTCGCGTTCGAAGGTCTTGATGAACTGGCGCTCCACGTACGCCATCTGCCGGAGGAACTCGTCGATGTACTTCTGCTTGCGCACGTCGAAGACATGGATGTACAGCATGCGCTGGTCCTGGTCGATCTCGACGACCATGGTGCCGGGCACCAGATTGATGTAGTCGACGGCCAGGGTGAGCGTGAGGTCCGACTTGATCGCCATGTGCACGCGGACCACGGCACCCAGCGGCGGGTCGCCGGGTGCGACCGAGGCCCAGGCGACCTGTGCACTGGAGATGAAGAAGTTGTAGATCATCGTCGCGATCAGCTTCAACGCAGCGATCGGGTGGAACCGGCCCTCGACCGGAACGCGGGGCAGCGGTAGCACCACCATCACCAGCAGCGCGATCACGGCGCCGACGACGATGTTGCCCCACGTGATGTCGCCCCACAGCAGTACCCACACGAACGTCAGCCACGCGAAGCCCCAGAGGCGGACGCCGAAATCGCGAAGGGATCCACCGGTCCACGCGGGCGCGTGCAGATTCTCGTTCAGCCACACGTACGACCGCACGGCGGGCCACGCCAGATGGACCAGCGTGACGCGCCACAGATTGCCGAAGAACGCCGCGACCGGACGCTTGCCGACGGGCTTGGCATGCGGGCGATCGGGGAACGGAGCGTTGCTCATCGCTGGCCTCCGTCCGTCGGGTGCGCTTCGTCGGAGTGGTGCAGCACGGTCGAGATGTACTGGCTGCGGTCGAGGACACCGTCGGCGGCGTCGTCGGTGAAGTGGAAGATCTGGCCGCCCCACACGGTCAGTGCGAGGCCGGCTCCGACCATCGCCATGGTCGGCAGGACCATGGCGGGAGGCATGCGTCCGACGTCCTCGCGATCTTCGAGCAGTACGTCGGTGCCCTCTTCGATGAGCGCCGAGGCAGTGCTGGAGGCCATCGAACCCTCGGGTGCATCCGCGCGGGCCCGCCAGAACGCCTTGGTCCAGATACGGGCCATCACGTAGAGCGTGAGCAGGCTGGTGACCACCGAGCCGCCGACCAGGATCCACGCGAGCACCGATCCGTCGGCGGTGCCCGCCTCGAGCAGCGCGACCTTGCCGATGAACCCGGAGAACGGCGGGATCCCGCCGAGGTTCAGCGCCGGGATCAGGAACAGGCCGGCGAGCAGCGGGCTGGCGATGAGTCCGCCGAGTCTGCGGAGCGACGCCGACCCGGCCTGGCGCTCGATGAGTCCGACCACCAGGAACAGCGTCGTCTGCACGAGGATGTGGTGCGCGACGTAGAAGATGGCCGCCGACGTTGACAGCTGCGAGCCGACGGCGATGCCGAAGACCATGTAACCGATGTGGCTGACCAGCGTGAACGACAGCAGACGTTTGATGTCCGACTGCGCGATCGCGCCGAAGATGCCGACCAGCATCGTCAGCAGTCCGGCGACCATCAGGACGTTGTCCATCGAGCCGCCGGGGAACAGCAGGGTGTGCGTCCGGATCAGCGCGTACACGCCGACCTTCGTCAGCAGTCCGGCGAACACCGCCGTCACCGGGGCGGGCGCCGTCGGATAGGAGTCGGGCAGCCAGGTGGACAGCGGGAACACGGCGGCCTTGATGCCGAAGGCGACCAGCAGAACCGCGTACAGGGCGTTGCGTGTGCCGTCCGGGACGTCGTCGAGGCGCACCGCCATCTCGGCGAGGTTGAGCGTTCCGGTGGTCGCGTAGGCGAAGGCGATGCCCGCCAGGAAGATCAGCGACGACACCATCGACACCATGATGTACGACGCGCCCGCACGCACCCGATCGGCGCTCGCACCGAGGGTGAGGAGCACGAAGCTCGCGGCGAGGAGGACCTCGAACGAGACGTACAGGTTGAACAGGTCACCCGCGAGGAACGAGTTGCACACCCCGGCGGTCAGGATCAGGTAGGTCGGCAGGAAGATCGACACCGGCTGCTCGGTGGTGCCGTCGCGGATGCCCTGCCCGATCGCGTACACGACGACGCACAGCAACACGGTCAGCGAGATCACCAGCATCAACGCGGCGAGGCGGTCGACGACCAGGGTGATGCCGAGCGGGGAGCCTGCGATGCCGCGTCCGTCCCAGCCGCCGACGTTGACCGCGAAGGTCCCGTGGCCGCTCGTCAGGTACAGCATCATTCCGGACGCGATGAGGGCGATGCCGATGGCGGTGACGGTGACCGCCCGCTGGATCGTCGGACTGCGGCCGGCGAGCAGGGTGACGGCCGCCGCGAGCAGCGGCACCATGGTCGGGAGGACGATCAGCACGGAGATCCACGATGTCTGCGGGATCATCGGGTCGCCTCCTCGTCGTCGGGCTCGTCGGCGTCCGTGGGCATCTCGTCGCCGTCGTCGGGCAGTTGCTCGATGACGGCCGCGTCCTCCGGCATCAGGTCGGGTTCGTGAACGTTCACGTGGGCGGCGATGAATTCCTCGGCCGTCAACGGATTGCCCCGCTTGTCGAAGAGATCGCCGACGACGGTGTCCGCGCCGGTGGTCGGATCGTCGCTGCGGTCGCGGTCGGGCTGCGTCTGCGGCGTGCCGGTGAGGATCTTGATGTCTTCCTCGTCGTCGCCGAGTTCGTCGTCGGTCGCGACCTCCTGTCCGAGGAGCTTCTTCTCCTCCTCGGCGGCCTGGTTGATCTTGAACAGCCGATACGTGACCGCCAGAACGAAGGCCGCGATGCCGAGGGTGATCACGATCGCGGTGAGGACCATGCCCTGGGCCAGCGGGTCGGTGTCGAAGTTCGGTCCGTTGGTCTCGCGGCCGCGGATCGGGGGATGGCCGGGCGGACCGGACAGCACGAGGATCATCAGGTTGAGCGCGTTGCCGACCAGCAGCAGACCGAACAGCATGCGGATCAGGCTGCGCTCGGTGAGCAGGTAGACGCCGGCGGCAGCCATCGCTCCGACGACGATCAGGAGTCCGAGGTTCACCGACATCACTTCACCTCCTCGGGTTCGGGCGCCGGGGTCGTCGGGGTCGGCGGGTCGACGACGTCGAGCCGGGCGCCGAGGCTGCGCAGGATGTCGAGGACCAGGCCGACCACGATGAGATAGATGCCGAGGTCGAAGAAGAGCGCGGTGACGATGTGGACCTCGCCGAACACCGGCAGATGCATCTCGATCACGGCGGACGAGAGCGCGGGCGCGCCCAGAAACAGGGACACCGCGGCGGTCGTCGCCGAGATCGCCAGACCGGCGCCGAGGATGGTTCCCGCTTCGATGCGCATCGCCTCGCCGAGCTCGTAGCGGCCGCCCGCCAGGTATCGGAGAACCAGGGCCAGGCCCATCACGAGGCCGCCGGCGAAGCCGCCGCCGGGGGCGTTGTGCCCGGCGAAGAAGAAGTACACCGACAGCACGACCAGCGTCGGGAACACCAGCCGGGTGGTGGCCTCGAGGATGAGTGAGCGCTGCGACGGGTCGCGCATCTCGCTGCCACGGAGCCAGGTGGTTCGGCCGTGCGACGGGTCGTCGCCGTTGCGGCGCTCGGCCAGCGCGGACTCGGTGACGCGCGGGACGGCACCGAATCTGCGGCTCCGGAAGACCATGGAGGCGACACCGGTCGCGGCGACGATCAGCACCGAGATCTCGCCGAGGGTGTCCCAGGCGCGGATGTCGACCAGCAGCACATTCACGGCGTTGGCCCCGTGCCCGAACTCGTAGGCGGCGTCGCCGAGGTACACGTGCAGGGGTTCGGTGGAGCGCGCCGCGGCGGCGAACAGACCGATCAGCACGAGCATCGCGCCGAAGGCGACGGCGATCACGATCCGCACGGGCCGGTGACCGGTCCGTTGCTTGGGTGTCGCTTCGGGGGGCAGCTTGCGCAGCACGAGAACGAACACGACCAGCGTCAGACTCTCGACCAGGAACTGGGTGAGCGCGAGATCGGGAGCCCCGTACATGGCGAACAGCGCACCGCAGCCGTAGCCGGTGATGCCGAGGGTCAGCAGGCCCGCCAGCCGATTGCGCAGGACGGCGGTCGCGACGGCCGCGGACACCATCACGAAGCCGATGACGATCTCGTCGGCGGTGTTGAATCCGCTGATGTGCAGTGTCTGCCTGCTGCCGAGGAAGAGGACGGTGACCGGCAGCAGCACCGCGGTGGTCAGGATGACGCCCTGGGTGATCGGCAGCGAGCCGCGCTGGGTGTTCCGGGTGACCCACAGGGACACGGTGTCGGCCGCGCGAAGCGTGCGGTCGTAGATCCGGTCGGCGTTGAGCCGCGGCGGATGGACGAAGACGTGCGCGCGTCGTGCCCGGAGGAACATGAAGAGGCCGGCGCCACCGGCCACCACGATGATGGAGAACACCACGGGCAGACCGAAGCCGTGCCACTGGGCGAGGTGCTCGAGCTCCTCGCCGTATGCGGGCAGGGATTCGGCGTACGGCTCGAAGAGCGAGCCGATCCAGCCGGAGGCGAACGCGGCGATCACTCCGGTCGCGGACAGCAGGGCCGGCGGCACCTGGAACATCACCGCGGGCGGTTCCAGCTGGGCGACGGCGCGCGTCGGCAGATGCCTGACCTTCCGGCCGAAGGCGCCCCACAGGAAACGGGTGGTGTAGGCGAAGGTGATGATCGAACCGACCAGCAGGACCACGTCGACGGTGTGCCGTTGCAGCGGGGAGAGCGCACCGGTGTCCCAGACACTGCCGAACGCCGTCTCCTTCCCCACGAAGCCGAGGGTGAACGGCAGACCGGCCATGCTCGCTCCGGCCACCGCGGCGGTCACCGCCAGGACGGGCAGTCGTTGCCCGAGTCGCGCGAGCTTGCGGATGTCGCGGGTGCCGGTGGACTTGTCGATGATGCCGACGACCATGAACAGGCAGGCCTTGAACATCGCGTGCGCGACCACCATGGCCAGGCCGGCCATCGCCACGTTGGCATCGCCGATGCCGACCAGCACCATCATGAAGCCGAGCTGCGAGACGGTGCCGAAGGCGAGGATCAGCTTGAGGTCCAGCTCTCGCAACGAGCGCCAGCCGCCTAGCACCATCGTCAGCAGGCCGAGCCCGATCACCATGACCTGCCAGCTGACGAGCGGCGCGAAGGCGGGGGCGAGGCGGGCCACCAGGTAGATGCCCGCCTTCACCATCGCGGCGGCGTGCAGGTAGGCGCTGACCGGAGTCGGCGCCGCCATGGCGCCGGGGAGCCAGAAATGGAACGGCACGATCGCCGACTTCGACAGTGCGCCGATCAGCACCAGGATCACCGCGACGTCGATGTAGACGCCGCCGGTCGGCGGGTGCGCGACGAGGTCCGACAGCAGGTAGCTGCCCGTCCGTTCGCCGAGCATGATGATGCCCACCAGCATCGCGAGTCCGCCGAAGGTGGTGACCAGCAAGGCCTGGGTGGCCGCGCGCCGCGACGTCGCACGGACGGCGTTGAAGCCGACCAGCATGAACGACAGGACGGTGGTCGCCTCCCAGAACACGTACATGACCAGGGTGTTGTCGCTGACCACCAGGCTGAACATGGCACCGGCGAAGGCCACCAGCTCGCCGCCGAAGACCGCGACTCGACGGCGCATCTCCTGGAAGTAGTTGGCGCAGTAGACCAGCACCAGTGCGCCGACCCCGAGGATCAGGACCGACATGATCGCCGACAGCGTGTCGAATCGCAGCACGATGTCCATGTCGAGGCTGGGGATCCAGCTGATCGTCTCCGTGCGGGGCGGCTCGCCCGGCGTCGGCCAGTTGGCGGCCACCCATACGAGTCCGGCCGCCGGAGCGAGCGCGAGGACGTAGAAACCGCGTGACCCGAGCGTCTTGATGATCGGTGGTGAAATGAGCGCACTGACGGCCAGGGCGATCAATACCAGGATCAAAATGGCACTCCGACTTGTGTCGAGGACGGGCGGGCGGGGTGTCGTGGTGACGCGAACTTGAGGTCTACCTTACCGTTCTCCCTATGAAGGATTTTCGCAGACTGCTGGCAGCCGCGCTGATCATGGTGTGTGCGAGCACATTCCTCATGGCTTGTGGTTCGGACGACGAGCCGACTCGACCGGGCGTCGCACTGCCGTCGGATTTCCCGGAGTCCGACGTCCCGCTGGTCGACGGGGCGGTGCTCACCGCCTCGGGCGAATCGCCCAAATGGCAGGTCACCGTGCAGGCGAAGGCATCCGACGGAAACGCTTTGACCAATGCGGTCACCGAGCTCACCGACGCCGGCTTCGAGGAGTCCTCGCGAGTCGACGACCCGCAGTCGAAGTCGGTCCTGCTGAGCAAGGACGTCGACGGCAAGCAGATCTGGGTGAACGTCGGATCGTCGCCGACCGCGTCGGCCGGTGCGTCCACGCTGATCTATCAGGTCACCGTCGCCGGATAGGGGCGTTTCGCGGGCTCGGAGGAGATCCGCACGTCGGTCCCAGCGACCTCACAGGGGCCGCGGGTTTCCTCGGTGGTCGACGGCGACGATCGTCGCCACCGGATAAGAGGATCGACCGAGCATGACTGACCCGAACGAACCCCAGCAGCACGACCCGGCGGCCGCGGACCCGCAGGCCCCCCCGCCCCCCGCCGAGCCGATCGCTCCGACCGAACCGATCGTCCCGCAGGCCGACGCCCAGGCCGCCGTGCCCGCACCCGGTGCGCCGGTGCCTGCGGCCGCGGCATCCCAGTCGATCGAGGTCAAGCGCAAGTGGCTGCTCGTCGGATCGGGTGTCGGCGCGTTCGCCTGCCTCGGCCTCGCGTTCGGTCTCGGATACATCACCGGTGACCAGACTGGCGGACACGATCAGGATCACGGCTCCCGCTACGAGCGCGGCGAGGACATGCGCGGTTTCACCGGCGGCGACGGTATGCAGAACCAGTTCGGGCGCGATCAGCGCTGGCGGATGATGCCGCCGGGGTCGCAGAACGGCGATGAGCAGGCGCCGGGACAGCCGGGACAGTCGGGGCAGCAGAACCAGACGCCGGGCACGACCACCGCGACTCCGGGCACGGCGAGCTGACGTCCCGGAAAACACTCATGCCGTTCTGCGTCACCCGAATCGGTGACGCAGAACGGCATGAGCGTTTCTAGGGACTGCTACTTGGCGCCGGGACGCTTCTTGCCGGCGGCGAGCCCGAAGCCCTTCGCCTTCGAGGCGCCGGTCTCGGCGATCGTCCGCGCGTCCTGAGCGGTCTCCGCCGGAGCCTCGACCGGTGCGGAGGCCGGCTCCGCGGGAGTCGGCTCCGCGGCAGGCGCGGCCTCGGCCTCCGGCTCGGGAGCCGGTGCCGCGGGTGCCGCCGCAGCGGGCTTCGGCGCGCCGGGCTTCTTCGCGCCCGGCTTCTTCAGACCCGAGGCCATCCCGAAGCCCTTCGCCTTGCCTTCGGTGCCCTCGGTGGTCGCCGCACCCTCGCCGGTCGCGGCGCCGCCGTCGACGACCGGCTGCTCGGCCGGCGCAGCGGGCGTCTCCGCGGGGGCCTCGGCCGCCGGAGCGGCAGCGGCAGCGGGCTTGGGGGCGCCGGGCTTCTTGGCACCGGGCTTCTTGAGTCCGCCCGCCATGCCGAAGCCCTTGGCCTTGCCCTCGGTGGCCGCGGTCTCGACCGGTGCCGAGGCCTCGGTGGCTGACGCCTCGGTGGCCGGGGCCTGCGTCGCGGGGGCCTCTGCGGCGGGTGCGGCTGCCGGAGCCGCCGCGCCGGGCTTCTTGGCCCCCGGCTTCTTGAGCCCGCCGGGCTTCTTCAGGCCGCCGCCCATGGCCAGACCCTTGGCCGCGGGGGCCGCGGGCGTCTCCGCAGCAGCCGCCGGAGCTGCGGTTGCCGCCGGAGCCGCTGCGGCGCCGGGCTTGGGTGCGCCACCCGGCTTCTTCAGCCCGCCGGGCTTCTTGAGTCCGCCGCTAGGACCCAGAGGTCTCCGAGTGGCCTGCAGGGACAGGCAGCGGAGGGCGAAGCGCGGCGTCGCGGTGGGACGGCCACTCGGCCGCCGGAGCCGCCGCAGTCGCCGCGACTGCGGCCGCGGCCGGCTCGGGGGCCCGCTCGGTCTGGATCGGTCCGAGGAACTTGCCGCCGCGCTTGACGTCCTGTCCCTCGCGGCCGCGCTTGACGCCCTCCAGGATCAGCTGGCTGACGTCGACGACCTCGACCTGGCCCTCGTCCTCGGTGCCCGCGGTCTGGGCGGTCACACCGTCGGTCAGCATCACACGGCAGAACGGGCAGCCGGTCGCGATCTTGCGGACCTGCTTGTTGCCGTCGGCGTCGGTCGGCCGCGAGTTCAGCGTGTTCAGCGCCTCGTCGACGCGGTCGACGTTGATGCGCTTGCCGATCTGCTCTTCCATCCACATCCGGGCGCCGCCGGCACCACAGCACATCGAGCGCTCGCCGTGGCGGGGCATCTCGGTGAGCGTCGAGCCCGACGACTCCATCAGCTCGCGCGGAGCGTCGTAGACCTTGTTGTGGCGACCCAGGTAGCAGGGGTCGTGGTAGGTGATCTGCTCACCCGCGGGTGCGGCGACCGGGACCAGCCGCTTCTCGCGAACCAGGCGGTTCAGCAGCTGCGTGTGGTGGACCACCTCGTACTTGCCGCCCACTTGCGGGTACTCGTTGCCGATCGCGTTGAAGCAGTGCGCACAGGTGACGACGATCTTCTTGCGCTGTTCGGGAGCGGTCGCGAAGACCTCGTTGAACGTCTCGATGTTCTGCTGCGCGAGCATCTGGAACAGGAACTCGTTGCCCGCGCGGCGAGCGGAGTCGCCGGTGCAGGTCTCACCCTGGCCCAGCACCATGAAGTCGACGGCCGCGATGTCCAGCAACTCGGCGACGGCCTTGGTGGTCTTCTTCGCGCGATCCTCGTAGGCGCCGGCGCAGCCGACCCAGAAGAGGTACTCGTAGCCCTCGAACGAGTCGACGTCCTGGCCGTACACCGGGATGTCGATGTCCATCTCATCGATCCACGCGGTGCGCTGCGAGGAGTTCTGGCCCCACGGGTTGCCCTTGTTCTCGAGGTTCTTGAACATGCCCGCGAGCTCGGACGGGAAGTCCGACTCGATCAGGACCTGGTAGCGGCGCATGTCGATGAAGTGGTCGACGTGCTCGATGTCCACCGGGCACTGCTCGACGCAGGCGCCACAGGTGGTGCAGCTCCACAGTGCCTCGGCGTCGATGACGGCGCCGGTGGTGCCCTCCGACTCGCCGACCAGCTTGCGCTCGGCCTCTGCTCGTGCGGCCTCGGGCACCTTGTTCAGGCGTGCCTCGTCGACGTTGCCCTCGGCGTCGACGATGCCGACCTCGTCGCCGCCCATGTCCTTGCGACCGCCCGCGAACAGATACGGAGCCTTGGCCTGACCGTGGTCGCGCAGCGACATGATCATCAGCTTCGGCGACAGCGGCTTACCGGTGTTCCACGCGGGACACTGGCTCTGGCAGCGACCGCACTCGGTGCAGGTCGTGAAGTCGAGCCAGCCCTTCCAGCTGAAGTCCTCGATCTTGCCCGCGCCGAACGCGTCGACGTCGGGATCCGCGGTCTCCATGTCCAGGACCTTGCCCTGGCTCATCATCGGCTTGGCAGCACCGAGAGCGACGCCGCCGTCGGACTCACGCTTGAAGTAGATGTTGAAGAACGCCGCGAAGCGGTGCCAGGCCACACCCCAGTCGATGTTCAGACCGACCACGGCCAGCCACACCATGCCGCTCATCAGCTTCACGACCGCGGCCGCGGTGACCCAGTAGATCGAGATGCCATCGAAGAGCTGGGCGAAGTAGTGCGTGAAGAACGAGGTCCAGACCGGCGGATCCTCGATGTCCGAGGCGATCTTGAAGGTCTTCACGAAGATCATGCCGAGACCCTCGAGGAGGACGACGGCCTCGACGAAGTAGGCGGCGCCGAAGCGGGAGCCGGAGAACCGCGACAGTCGTGCCGGAACGCGCGGGTGATTGAGCTGGCGGATGATGATCAGCACGACGATGCCGATGACCGTGGCCAGACCCAGGACCTCGTCGGCGAAGATGTAGATGTTCCAGGCGCCGATGACGGGCCAGTGGAACTCGGGCTCGAAGATCTGACCGTAGGCCTCGAACCAGAAGATGAAGCCGATCAGGAAGCCGAACATCACCAGCCAGTGGGCCCATCCGACCGTGCGGAACTTGGCCATGCGGGTGTGCGCGACGAACTCCTTGAGCATCGTCGCCAGACGTTTGCCCGGGTAGGCGAATCGCGTGGATTCGACCTTCTGGCCCTGCGCGATGGAGCGCACCATCGTGCCGACACCGCGAAGGAAGAGTGCCCAGCACACGAGGCTGAGTAATACGGCGATGGTCCCGATCACGGCGGTAGTCGTCGTCACTGGAAGTACCGGCCTTTCTGTCCAGGTCGTACCAAGACGTCAAAGCGCTCGGGTCGTAGCACTCCACGTCAACCTTTATTCCCTGGTAACCGTAAAGGTTCGACCCTGCTCAGGTCTGCCAAGGTTTGCCTTACTTGACCTGTGGATCGGAGCTCGAGGTTCCCGTTGAGTGGAATATTACTCGCGAGTAACAAGGGGGTCCAGTCCGTCGCCGCGGCGGCACGAGGCGGCGGATCTGAGTCGCAGCGGCAATTCCGTGCAGCGAATTCGTGTCACCTGAACGGTTGAAAGGATCGCTTATCGCCCGAAAGTTACCGTTCGGTACGAGTCCGGCGGCGGGCGCGCTCCGACTGTCCGCGGGGATGGAGCGCCGGGCTCGGTCCACAACGTTTTCGCTGAACAGAAAAGAGTCCCTGTGACCTCGCTCGATACTCGATCCCCAGCCCGTCGTGCACGACCTTCGCGTGTCCTCACCGGACTCACCTCCATCGCCGCGTCGGCGGCGATCGTGGCGGCCGGTGTCGGTGCGGGTGCCGCCGACGCCGGCAACGGACCGTACGACCTCCCGGTCGTCCAATGCGCACCGGGGCAGACCGCGGTGCCGAGTGACATCGGCGACTCCGCCGACTGCACGGCCGCCTCGCCCTCGATCATCGCGAAGGTCGGCGACACCCTGATCGGTGCGGTGCTGCCCGGGCTGGGCATCAGCCTGGCCGATCTGAACACCGCATCGGCGATCAGCCTGGCGCCGTTGCTCGGCGACATGTATCCGGGTGCCGCGACGATCGCCGGCACCGGCCTCGCCTCGGCGTTCGCCTCCGGCGGCACCGCGAATGCGACGGCGGACGCCTTCCTGTCGGCGGCGATCTCGATCGGCGCGCTCGGTTCGCAGGCGGATTCGCACGCACTCGGTGGGCTCGGCCTGGCGGTGGGTGCCGGTGTCGGCGGAGCGTCGGCGAATGCCTTGCCCGCAGGCATCGCCCTCGCCTTCGGTCTGGGCGAGACCGCGTCTGCGACGGCGCTCGGCGGTGTCGCGGCGGCCACCGGTGTTCTCGACGGAGTGGCCGGTGTCCCGGACCCCGCACAGAGCACCGTCATCTGCACGGCGCTGTACGGCCGGGCTCAGGTGACTGACGGGGAGACCGGTGCGAACTACTCGTCGTGCACCAGCCTGGCCTTCCTCTTCCAGAAGTCACAGCAGGGTGAGGGGCCGGTCGTCTACTCGATCAAGAACCCGTTCTCCCTGGAGCTGACGGCTCCGCTGGCGCCGATGTCGAGTCTGCTCGATCTGGTCGGCGCCCTCGGTGTCGAGACGCCGTTCCCTCCGGCGGTCACCGACATCCTGATGGGCAAGATCATCCCGACGTTCACGCAGGACCTGGTCCGCGTGGTGATGACCGACGGCGGCCCGAAGCTCGAGACCGATCTGTTCGGCAAGAGTGACGCGCCCAGCGCGCCGGCGCCGACTCTCGCCTCGGCGACCGTGTCCGACCCGGTCGACGACGAGCAGGCGTCTGCCGAGTCGGTGTCGGCGGTGACCGAGGCTTCGGCGACACCCGAGGTCGACGAGTCCGACGACGAGCCGGCCGCCGGCACGGCACCGGTTGCCGATCCCGAGCCCGAGGCTGATGTGGACACCGCCCCGGAGGTCTCCGAGGAGGCGTCGGCGACCGAGTCGGAAGTCAGCGATCCGGCGTCCGCGGAGTCCTCGGCCGATGCCGCCCCCGGCGACGACTCGGCGTCGATTGCGTGACGTAACACACTGATCGGACTGTGAGTGGCATCACACCGTCATACGATGGCGATGTCGTCATGCAGCAGACCGAGGAAAGGGACCGACGATGAGCAGATGGACTCGACTTCGTAAGCAGGTCGCCGAGTACTTCGCGGCGGGATCGACCGTCGCACTGATCACCAGCGGAATGGCCTGACCTCGATCCGAACCGCCGGACGCCCGCCTCGTGCAGTCGCACGGGGTGGGCGTTCGGCGTTGCAGCGATCCCGTCAGGCCAGGTCGAACGGGGTCTCCTGGTACACGCAGTAGTTCAGCCAGTTGGTGTACAGCAGGTGGCCGTGACCGCGCCAACGATTGAGCGGGACGGCAGTGGGATCGTCGCCCGGGAAATAATGCGCGGGTGCCGCGACCGCCGCCTGCTGTGCGACGTCGCGCGCGTACTCGAGGGAGAGGGTGTCGGCGTCGTACTCCGGGTGGCCGGTCACGAAGACCTGGCGACCGTCGGGAGTCGCGGCGAGGAAGACCCCCGCCTCGTCGCTGATCGCGAGGACGTCGACCGCCCCGGTCGCCTCCACGTCGGCGGCGTGCACGTCGGTGTGCCGCGAATGCGGGGCCAGGAACTCCTCGTCGAACCCGGTCACGACAGGTGACTTCGCGCCGGTGAGGCGATGGGAGAAGACGCCGGAGATCTTCTTCGGCACTTCGAACTTGCCGACTCCGTAGTGGTGGTAGAGCGCCGCTTGCGCTCCCCAGCAGACGTGGAGCGTCGACTGGACGTTGGTCCGGGTCCAGTCGAGGACCCTGGTCATCTCCGGCCAGTAGTCGACGTCCTCGAAGGCCAGCCGCTCGATCGGCGCCCCGGTGATGATCAGACCGTCGAAGTGTTCGTCGGCCACCTCGTCGAACGTCGAATAGAACGCCTCGAGATGTGCGGCCGAGGTGTTCTGCGAGACGTGGCTGGACATGTGCAGCAGGGTGATCTCGATCTGCAGCGGGGTGTTGCTGAGCAGTCGAAGCAACTGTGTCTCGGTGGCGACCTTCGTCGGCATGAGATTCAAGATGGCGATCCGCATGGGGCGGATGTCCTGACGGCCCGCGCGCTCCGCGGACATGACGAAGATCTTCTCGGACTCGAGAATGGCTCTGGCCGGGAGGTCGTGCGGCATCGTGACAGGCATCGGGGACGAGTCTAGTCGCGGTGGCGGTGTGGCGACATCGCCGCAGACCGCGACCGTGACGGACGCCGGTCAGGAAGCGGGCGGCAAGTCCTCCAGCTCCGACAGCGCGGTCTCCAGATGCACCAGGATCCGCTGGAGACTGGGCAACTGGGCGCGGGCCCCGATGATCCCGAAGCCGGCTTTGCCGCCGATCGTGGTGACCGTGATGTTCATCGCCAGCCCCTCCATCGGGATCGACACCGGATAGCAGCCGTCGAGGCGCGCGCCGTTCCAGTACAGCGGCGTCTCCGGGCCGGGGACGTTGGAGATGATCAGGTTGAAGCCGCGCGGGGTGTACTCGACGAACCCGGGGACCGTGGCGAAGGCGAGCGGCCAGATCGTCGCCGCACCTAGCGCCAACGACTGCAGGGGCTTGAGCCCGCGGATGACGTTCTTCGCCCCTGCGGTCGACGCCTTGATCGCCGCCACTCGCTCGGCGGGCGATTCGAGGTCGGTCGCCATGCGGACGGACATCGCGGTGACCGCGTTGCCGTCCGAGTCACCCTCGCTGTGCAGGGAGACCGGGACCATCGCGATCAGCGACTCGTCGGGCAGCCCGCCCTGGTCGGTCAGGTAGGAGCGGAGGGCGCCCGCACACATCGCGATGATCACGTCGTTGATCGTCATGTGCTGGTACCGGGCCACGGCGCGCAACCGTTCGACGGGCCAGTCCTGTGCGGCGAATCGACGTGCGGAGCCGATCGACTGATTGAGGATGGTCGACGGCGCCATCTGCAGGGGAGCGACGTAGTCCTTGTCGAACACGCCCGCGGTCGCGACTCGAGCAGCGGCCGGAGCCATGCCGACCACCTGGCCCGCGGTGTCGACCACCGCACTCGCCGCGCCGGTGACGCGATCGAGCCAGCTCCTGTCGGTCTTGTTCGCGGCGTGTCTGCGCCGTCTGCGGCGGACGAGCTCCATGTCCCAGAACGCGGTACCGGACCGGTCGGCCGGATCCGTCGACAGCGATCGCTGCAGCAGGCGGAGCGCGGTCACCCCGTCGACGACCGAGTGGTGCACTTTCGAATACAGCGCCACCCGCCCGTCCTTGAGGCCCTCGATGATGTGGATCTCCCACATCGGCCGACGACGGTCGAGCAGGGCGCCGTGGTTCTGGGAGACGTAGCGGAGGAGGTCTTTGATCTCACCCGGCCGGGGCAGGATGATGTGCCGGATGTGGTAGTCGAAATCGACGTCGTCGTCCTCGGTCCACGCCGTGTAGCCCGCGACTTGGGCGGGTGTGGCCGGGCGCTTGAGGAACATCGGCGCGATGTCGGTCGCGGCATGGAAGCGTTCGGAGAACTCGTCGGCCAGCGCCTCGGCCGTCTGTCCCTCGCGCGGTGCGAACAGTTGCAGACCGCCGACGTGCATCGGCTGATCGCGTGTCTCGGCGACCAGGAACATCGACTCGGTGACCGGCATGTACTGCATCGACGTCTCCCCTGGTTCCGACTGGGCCCGCGCCCCGTTCGGTGCATTGTGGCACGAGCGAGGGCGGCTGTCGCCGGCCCGTCCGCAACCGGTCGGGACGTGCACGGGTCGTCTACCGTGGACCGGTGAGAATCCGCCGAACCGTCCGCCGCCGTCTGCGCGCGGCGTTCCTGCTCGCGGCGCTCGCCGTGGAGACGCTGGTCGCCGTCGCGTCGCTCTGGATGGTCGCCGGATCGCGAGGCCGGGTCGCGGACGCCGCCGACCTGCCCGACGACGCCCTGCGGACGATGATCGTCCTCGGAGCGAAGGTCGAGGACGGACAGGTCGGGGACTATGTGGGGGCGCGGCTGGACGTCGCGGTCGCCGCTTTCCGGTCCGGTCACGTCGAGCGGGTCATCGTCTCCGGGAACGATGCCGACGACGCGGGCAACGAGGTCCGGGTGATGCGCGCCTACCTGGAGGCGCAGGGCATTCCGGCATCAGCCCTGGTGGACGACCCGTTGGGCGTCAATACCAATGCGACGTGCCGTCGGGCGGCGACCGTGTACGGCGTGACGTCGGCCGTCATCGTGACGCAGGACTTCCACGTCGCCCGCGCGGTCACCCTGTGCCGGGCGTGGGGCATCGAGGCCTGGGGAGTGATCGCGCCGTGTGATCACTGCTCGCTCCTCAGCCTGATCCGGAACCAGCTGCGTGAAGCGCTGGCGTCCCGTCCGCGCGCGGTTCTCGACTCGCTGACGGCGCGTCGCAGGAGTGCGGTCATTCAGACGTCCGATCGGCTCATCCGCAGGCCGTAGCGTGAATTCATGCCTGACTACCACCGCGTCGCAGGTGCCGGCGCGAGTGCGGTACCCGATCGTGAACTGCCGATCCAGGTCCGCGTGTCGGGCATGGCGGTGGCTGCGCTCGCCTCAGCCGACCCGTGTGTCGGTCCGGCGCGGGAGGCGCTGACCGACGGACGGGTGGGCGCCGACGAGCTGTCGGCGGTGATCCATGTCGCGGCGCCGACCGATCGTCGGTGGTCGGCCGACGGAGTTCGCGCGGGGCTGGGACTCGGCGGGAGTTCGGGCCTTCGCGTCCTCGATGTGGTCGACGACGGCTGCGGGGTGCCGTCGTCGATCGCTGTCGGATCGTCGTTGCTGGCATATGCGGGCGGAGCAGTGCTGGTCAGCGTGCCCGGCGCAGCGCTGGTGCTCACCCGGATGCCGGGACGGCGGGACGAGCGGCCGAGCCGGCTCGCCGCCGTCGAATCGGCGGAATGCGGGCGGGAGTCGGCCGTCGAACGTGTACTCGCCGCGGTCGGTGATCGCCTGCCGATCGTCGCGTCCGTGCCCGGCGGGGTCCGGCTTTCCGCGGGGCGTCGATACGCCTGCGTGAACCTGGCCGCGGACGGGGCGGCGTCGATCGCCGGTCTCGTCGAGGCGCGATCGGCGGGCCACCCGGAAGTGGTGCTGGTGACCTCGGGCGAAGGCGGTCAGGCGGCGGCTGTGGTCTGCGTCCTCGATCGGGGCTAGATCATCGGCCGCAGCGGCAGCCGTGCACGTCCGGTCAGGTAGAGACTGCCGGGCAGCCTGCGCAGCACCTCGACCACCAGCAGTGAGATGGCGAGGGTGGCGACGTACACGGTGATCGTCGCGAAGGGCTGCGGAATGTGCGCGACCATCCACTTCTGGCCGTCGTCGGTGACCGGCCGGAGCAGGAAGAACAGCACCATCACGTGCACCAGGAACACCGGGAACGAGCGGTTCGACGCGTACGCGACGGTCTTCGCCATGAGCGGTGTGCGATCGCGATGGAACGTCGCCCAGTGCAGGGCCATCGCGTACACCGAGATCGCGGCGACCACGATGAACGGCAACAGGGTCAGCTCGAACGGGCTGCTCGGGTCGTTGATCGGCGCACCGCTGAACACCACGCGGTGCACGTACGAGCCGACGGCCAGCAGTCCGGTGCCCAGCAGCAGCCAGCCGAGGAGCTCCCCGCGACCGCGGAGCCACCGGCCGACCTGTTCGCGATGATCGGCGGCCAGCGCACCCAGCACGATCAGCAGCTGGTACGGCAGGACCGTGGCGTACATGTGCCCCCACAGTTCGGCGAAACCGGCGGGCGGCGTCCAGTAGGAGATCATGCTCAGCACGACGACCTGCAGCGTCACACTGCCCGCGAGCAGCCACCAGTGGTGACCGCGCGTGCGGGTGACGATCTGCCGGACCAGCGGGAACAGCAGGTACACCTGCAGCATCACGAACAGGAAGTACAGGTGGAACGCGGCAGTGCCCCATTTGACCTGGTCGAAGAGCTCATCGAGGCTGGTGGGGATGTCGTTGAGGCGGCCGTGCGCCCACATGCCTTCGATCACCCAGTACAGCACCGACCACACCAGGTACGGCACGATGACCAGCTTGATCCGGCGCCGCCAGAACGACGTCGCGCGGAAGTCGGGCCGGTCGAGGTACTGATACATCAGCACGAAGCCGGTCAGCGCGAAGAAGATGTTCCGCGTCGAATGGAACAGCAGGGCGGTCCCGTTGGTACCCATGCTGGTGAACTCGGCGGTGGTCGACGTCAGCGTGTGCACGAAGATCACGAGCGCGAACGTCGTCGTCCGGATCAGGTCGACGTGGTGCAGGTACGGCCGTTTGGCTGTGGCCTTCGCCGGCGCGGTACCGATGGTGGCGGCTGTCGTGGCCGGCGCCGCCTCGCGGACGGCAGCAGTGGTCGACATCGAAACCTCAGACAAGTCAGGGAAAGCGGATCAGTCGGCCACGGTAACAGTCGAGCCTGTGCGGTCGCTGTGCACCGGCTGCCGTGACGATGGGTGTCCGATCACCACCAGCCGGTGGCTTTCTGCAGGTCACGGTCGAGAAATGGCACGAGGCTGCGCATGAAGGTCGTCGTCACGTGGTGATAGTCATGCCACACCAGGATGTTGCCGACCACCGCCGGGCAATAGGTCGCGGTGCAGAAACCGTCGCTGTAGTCGAGGAACGTCATGTTCGGGAAGTCGGGGACCAACGTTTCCGCCGGATCGACCGGTGACAGCGCACGGTCGCGCTCCACGCCGCACACGTCGGGCAGTCGGCCCGACGCGATGCACTCCGGCGGCGACATCGGTCCGCTGGTCCACGGGGTGTCGCGCACGGCGATCACCCTCTGTCCGCGATCCCGGAACTCCTTGAAGAAGTCGACGTAGCCGCGCGGCACCACGTCGCCCTCCTCCCCCGGGGGAGCCGGCCGGGTGGACGTGGTGAAGACGACGTCGGGCTTGTCGACGGCCAGTCGATCGCTGACCGCGCGCGACCACTCGTTGCATTCGGTCAGAGTGCGGCCGTCGATCTCGACGTTGGCCTCGGTGGAGAGGGCGCAGCCCGCCTTCATATAGGTGCTCACCCGGAATCCGCGTTGCTTGCCGATCTGATCGAGGGCGGTCATCCAGTGCTCCGAGTGCGAACCGCCGACCACTGCGACGGTGTGCGTGCCCTTGGGGTCGCCGTAGATGCCGACCTTGATGGACGGATCGCCGAAGTTGGAGAAGTTCTTCCAATGGCTCAGCGGCCAGTCCTCGGCGACTGCCTCGGGTGACGGCGCGACCGGCACCGCAGGGACGGGGGCGCCCTCGAGGAAGGCCCGGGCGCCGGGGTACTCCCGGGGGTCGAGGTTGGTGGTGTCGACGGTCAGCTTGCTCTGCCGATACTGCCAGTAGCCCGCGCTGCCGAGGGCGAACACGGAGGCGACGATGAGCACCACGCTCAGCGTCCGCCGGTACCGGACGGAGAAGCCGCCGCCGCGGCCCGCCCGGAGTGGCGTCTCGATGAACCTGGTCATCAGCCACGCCACCAGCACCGACATGATGAGGATCGCGGTTCCCTCGACGAAATCGACGTCGTCGATGAAGCGCCAGTTCATGTAGAAGATCAGCAGCGGCCAATGCACCAGATACAGGGAGTACGCGATCGACCCCAGCCAGACGATCCACGGGTGCGCCAGGACTCTGCCGACCGGGCTCAGATCGTTGCCGGGAACCGGTCGCGGCGCCGTCGCCGAGGAGCCGACCCAGATCAGCAGGAGCGTGGAGCCGACCGGGACCAGCGCCATCGCCGCCGGATACTCCTGAACCCCCGCGATCCAGAATCCCGACGAGGCGATGAGGGCCACCGCGGCGGCGGTGAGCACCCCGCGCAGCCAGTCGGCCAGCCGCACCTTGGGCATCCAGACGGCGAGCAGTCCGCCGGCCATCGGCTCCCAGATGCGGGCGATCGTGTCGTAGTAGTTGAACGGCTGGTTGACTCCGTGCCGGTAGTTCGCCCAGGCGAACGAGACCAGGGTGACGATGAGGAGCGCCGAACCGACGATCGCACGGATCACGTCGTACCGGGTCAGCACCTCCCAGCGTCGGGCGCCCCACTTGAGGAGTCCGCCGAGTGCCAGCGCGGTGAGCAGGGTCAATACGAAGAACTGGCCCTGCATCGACATCGACCACAGGTGCTGCATCGGGCTGATCGCGGAGTTCGCGGCGCCGTAGTCCTGGGACAGGAAGGCGAGGTGATAGTTCTGGTAATAGAACGCCGAGGCGATGATCTCCTCGCCGAGCGGACCCCACCGCGTACTCGGCATGAGCCACCACACGCCGGCGGCGATGAACGCGAGCAGCAGGAACATCGCCGGGATCAGACGCCGGAGCAGTCGGCTCAGGCGCGGCCACGGGTCGACGGCCGAGCGCCAGGACGCGGCCGCGGGCTGAGTCTTGACGACGTGCCGCAGCAGCGATGCGACGAAGAAGTATCCGGAGAGCGTCAGGAAGACGTCGACGCCGCCCGAGACCCGCCCGAACCAGACGTGGAAGACGGCGACGAGGAAGATCGCGATTCCGCGGAGTCCGTCGAGGTCGGGGCGGTAGCCGGAGTTGTTCCCGGTGGCGGCGTCCTCGTTGTGGCGAGTCGGCGGTGCCGCCGTCGGGTCGGTTCCAGCAGACTTCACACGCCGGATGCTACTGGGACCTCGTCGCCGATTTCCATTCGCTACGCCGCGCCGGCGTCGGCGGGTTCGTCAGCTTGCGAATGCGGTGTCGGAGATCAGCGCGACGAGGGACCGATATGCCGCAGACCGCGTCTCGAACATCGACGTGTGCGTCTGACCGGGCAGAAGTCGCAGGTCACCGCGCCCGCCCCGGATCAGGTACTCGGCGATGAACCGTTCGGAGTTCACCGCGGAGACGAAGTGGTCCGCCGCGCCGTGCACGGCGATGATCTTCGGGGCGGGCGCGGCGTCGCGGCCCGCGAGCAGCTCGACCGGATCGACGGCGCGGTATCGCGCCGGAACCTGTGCGGGTGAACCGCCGAGCACGCGGACCACACGGGTGTCGCCGTGCGTGGCGGCGAAGATCATGTCGAGTGGTCCGGAGACGCTGATCACGGTTGCCGGATGCCAGCGGGGGACGCCGAGACCCGGCCCGGGGGCCGCTGCGGTGCGCAGGCCGGCCCACGCCGCGAGCTGGGCGCCGGCGCTGTGGCCGACGAGCACCGACCGGCTGAGGCTGATCTGCGGGTGGCGCCGGGCTACCTCGGGGAGATCGTCGAGGGCGCTGCCGACGTCGGTGAACGTGGTCGGCCAGCCGCCGCCGGTGCCGATCCGGCGGTACTCGACGTTGTACACCGCCAGCCCGCGGGCGGTGAGGTTCCGCGCGAGGTGGTCGAAGCTGTGCGCCCCGACTGCGCCTGCCCACGATCCGCCGTGGACGAGGACCACCAGCGGGACCGTCGACCGTCCGGAGGCTCCGGCGGGTAGATAGAGGTCGCCGTAGTTCTGCGACGGGTCGGCGTGGGCGGCCGGGTACAGGATCCGCTGGACGATCGGCGCCGTGCCTGCGGACCCACCGCGTTGCGCGGCCGGTGTGATGACGGCGGTGTGGCTGCGCTGCTGCGCGGGCGTGCTGTCGGACGACTTGCCCGCAGCTTCCCAGAGCAGCACGACGACCAGCGCCAACGCGACCAGCACCGTGGAGATGATGCCGGTCGCGACAGGGTGGTCGCGCTTGAAGTTCATCGCTGTCGATTCTCTACCGGCGGCCCTGGCAATTTGCTTAGGGAAGTGGCCGCCACGAGGAGATCGCGGCGCGCCGTCTGAGCGTTACGGGGCGATCCGCCGATTCGCCATCCGCGATCCGCGGATCGGGGAAGGATGGATGCGGCGACCCCTGTGACGGTCGGCTCACTCCTCGAGAAGAAAGTGGTTGACGATGAAGACGAAGGCTGCAGTCCTGCACGGTGTGAACGAAGATTGGAAGATCGAAGAGGTCGAGCTCGGCGACCCGGTCGCAGGCGAGGTCCAAGTCCGCCTGGTCAGCTCGGGACTCTGCCATTCCGACCACCACCTCAGGACCGGTCAGAGTCCGGCGCCGATGCCGGTGGTCGGCGGCCACGAAGGCGCAGGCATCGTCACCAAGGTCGGCGAGGGCGTCACCCGATTCGCCGAGGGCGACCACGTCGTGACCGCGTTCATTCCCGCCTGCGGTGTCTGCGAACCGTGTTCGCGCGGCGCGCAGAACATCTGCGACGAGGGCGCGGGGCTGCTCACCGGACTCTCGATCTCCGACAAGACGCATCGGGTCACGCTGAACGGGCAGGGCCTCACCCAGATGTGCCTGCTCGGCACCTTCTCCCCGTACATCACCGTCAACCAGGCGTCGCTGGTCAAGATCGAGGACGACATCCCGCTGCAGCAGGCGGCCCTGCTCGGCTGCGGCATCGCGACGGGTTGGGGCTCGGCGTCGGAGATCGGCGGCACGCGGGTCGGCGACACGGTCGTGGTGGTCGGCATCGGCGGGGTCGGCATCAACTCGGTCCAGGGTGCCAAGGCTTCGGGAGCCCGGCACGTCGTCGCGGTCGATCCGGTGAAGTTCAAGCGGGACATGGCCGAGAAGCTCGGCGCCACGCACACTTTCGAGAGCATGGAGCAGGCGATTCCGGCGATCGGGGAGATGACCTGGGGCAAGATGGCCAACACCGTCGTCCTGACGGTCGGTGAGATGAAGGGCGAGTACATCGCGCCGGCACTGGCGATGACCGCGAAGGGCGGCCAGGTGGTGGTCGTCGGCATGGGCGACTTCCAGGCGATGGACGTCCAGATGAACCTCTTCGACCTCACCCTCATGCAGAAGCGCGTCCAGGGCGCGATCTTCGGCGGCGCGGGTCCGCGGACTCAGGTCCCCAAGCTGCTCAACGAGTACCGCGCCGGACAGCTCAACCTCGCCGATCTGGTGACGCAGACCTATCGTCTCGAGGACATCAACAAGGCCTACGACGACATGCTCGAAGGCAACAACATTCGCGGCATGGTCGTCTTCGACGAGACCGACTGGTAGTCGGAGTCGCCTCGAACGGACCCGGATCGAGTCGAAACCCGTTGATCGACAACGGATCTCGGCTCGCTCCGTGTCGTTTCGGGACCACCCATCGCATCAAGCAGTTTTCGAGAAGCACTTCCGGTGGTGCGCTCGTAACGTCAGTCGTATGACGAACATCAACACCCTCACCCTGCAGGTCGCCGACGTCGATGCGGCGAAGTCCTTCTACGACAAGGCCTTCGGTCTCACCGACCGCCTCCGGTTCGAGCAGTCGGACGAAGCCACCTCCGGGTTTCGGGGCTTCGTGATCTCGCTGGTCGTCGCCGATCCTGCGGTGGTCGACTCGTTCTTCGACCCCGCGATCGCCGCGGGCGCCCGCGCGGTGAAGCCCGCCAAGAAGTCGTTCTGGGGTTACGGCGGCGTGCTCGAAGCGCCGGACGGCACCCTCTGGAAGATCGCGGCGTCGTCGAAGAAGGTGACCGGCGCACCGTTGCGCGTCGTCGACTCGCTCGTCCTGCTGATCGGGACCGATGACATCGTGGAGAGCAAGGGGTTCTACTCCGACCGCGGTCTTCCGGTGGCGAAGAGCTTCGGCCGCAAGTACGTGGAGTTCGAGGCGGGTACGGGCGCTGTGACGCTGGCCCTTTACGGAAGGAAGGCCGCGGCGAAGGACGCCGGTGTGCCGCCCGAGGGCAGTGGCTCTCATCGGCTGGTGGTCGGATCCGACGGCGGGGAGTTCGTCGACCCAGACGGCTTCGCGTGGGTCTGATTCCGCACTGCACGGCCTGATCGCCGAGGGCGAACACAGCGGCGGAACAAACGCAAGGCACCCCTGGTTGAGTCGAGCAGACTGAACTTTGGAGGTGTCATGTCTGAGAACATTTCCGTCCCCGTGCTGTTCGTTCCGGACCTCGTCGTGCTGCCCGGCATGGTGGTGCCCATCCCGCTCGACGACGCCGCGCAGGCCGCGGTCGACACGGCGCGGGCGAGTGAGGACGGCAAGATCCTGATCGCGCCGCGCCTCGACGACAGGTACCCGACGCACGGCGTGATCGCGTCGATCGTGCAGGTGGGACGCATGCAGGGCCGTGACGGCTACGTCGCGGTGGTGCGCGGCGAACAGCGTGCGCACATCGGTTCCGGAACCACTGGACCCGGTGCGGCGCTGTGGGTCGAGGTCGAGCTCGTCGACGAGCCGGCACCCACCGAGACCACTCGTGAGCTGGCCGCCGAGTACCGGAAGGTGGTCCTGGCGATGCTGCAGCGCCGTGAGGCGTGGCAGGTCATCGATGCCGTCAACCGGCTCACCGATCCGTCCGCTCTCGCGGACACGTCGGGCTACTCGTCGTGGATCGGCGAGGAACAGAAGCGGCAGCTGCTGGAGACCGAGGACGTCGACGAGCGTCTGCGTCTGCTGATCGCCTGGACGGGCGAGCACCTGGCCGAGACCGAGGTCAGCGACAAGATCGCGTCCGACGTCCGCGAGGGCATGGAGAAGACGCAGAAGGAGTTCCTGCTGCGTCAGCAGCTCAACGCCATTCGCAAGGAGCTCGGCGAGGGCGAGCCGGACGGCGCCGACGACTACCGCGGCCGCGTCGAGGCGGCCGACCTGCCGGACAAGGTCCGGGAGGCGGCATTGCGCGAGGTCGGCAAGCTGGAGCGCGGGACCGATCAGAGCCCCGAGGCCGGCTGGATCCGGACGTGGCTCGACACGGTCCTCGACCTGCCGTGGTCGGTCACGACCGACGACTCCACCGACCTGGTCGGCGCTCGGGAGATCCTCGATGCCGATCACCACGGGCTGGAGGACGTGAAGGACCGGATCGTCGAGTACCTCGCGGTGCGCTCCCGTCGTGCCGAGCGCGGACTGTCGGTGGTCGGCGGGCGTGGCTCCGGTGCGGTGATGGTGCTCGCGGGGCCGCCGGGAGTCGGCAAGACGTCGCTGGGCGAATCCGTCGCACGGGCGCTCGGGCGCAAGTTCGTCCGGGTCGCGCTCGGCGGTGTCCGGGACGAAGCGGAGATCCGCGGCCACCGGCGCACCTATGTCGGCGCGCTGCCCGGTCGGATCGTCCGGGCGATCGGCGAGGCCGGGTCGATGAACCCGGTGGTGCTGCTCGACGAGATCGACAAGGTCGGCTCCGACTACCGCGGCGACCCTGCGGCGGCCCTGCTCGAAGTCCTCGACCCCGCGCAGAACCACACGTTCCGCGATCACTACCTCGACCTCGACCTTGATCTGTCCGACGTGGTCTTCCTGGCGACCGCGAACGTCGTGGAGAACATCCCGTCGGCGCTCCTGGACCGCATGGAGCTGGTCACCATCGACGGCTACACCGAGGACGACAAGGTCGCGATCGCGCGGGACTACCTGGTGCCCAGGCAACTGGAGCGCGCCGCGCTGACCGCCGACGAAGTGACGATCACCGAGGACGCACTCCGCGAGATCGCCGCGAACTACACCCGGGAGCCGGGCGTGCGGCAGTTCGAGCGGATGCTCGCCAGGGTGGCGCGCAAGGTCGCGGTCAAGGCCGATGGCGAACTGATCACCGTCGACGCGGAGTCGCTCGTCGACTACCTCGGCCGACCGCGGTTCACCCCGGAGACAGCTGAGCGCACCGAGGTGCCCGGCGTCGCGACGGGCCTGGCCGTGACCGGCATGGGCGGCGACGTGCTGTTCATCGAGGCGCTCAAGGCGGCGGGGACGTCCGAGAAGAAGGACGGCGCGGCCGGTCCGCAGCTGAAGCTGACGGGTCAGCTCGGCGACGTGATGAAGGAGTCCGCGCAGATCGCGCTGAGCTACGTTCAGGCGCACGCGGCCGACTTCGGCATCGATCCGGCGGCGCTCAACGGCACCGTGCACATTCACTTCCCGGCCGGCGCCGTCCCGAAGGACGGACCGTCGGCGGGCGTCACCATGGTCACGGCGCTCGTCTCGATGTTGACCGGTCGTCGGGTCCGCAGCGACGTCGGCATGACCGGCGAGGTCACGCTCAACGGCCGGGTGCTGCCGATCGGCGGGGTGAAGCAGAAGCTGCTCGCCGCGCAGCGGAACGGACTGCGGACGGTCTTCGTCCCGCAGCGCAATGAGGCCGATCTCGACGACGTCCCGGCGGAGGTCCTCGACGTCCTCGAGGTGAAGCCGATGACGGACGTCGCGGAGATCGTCGCGCAGGCGCTGGAGCCGGTCCGGGCGGACTCCGCCGCGGCCTGATCGGCTCATCGGTCCAACCGACCTCGGTTCCTTCGGGACCTAGCGTCTCGGCAAAAACTATGGGTTACGGACCGGCTCTCCACGCCGGTCTGTAACCCATAGTTTTCGGGTCAGCACAGGTCGGCGCGGCGCGAGGCGAGCGCGTCGGTCAGTTCCCGGATGCACGACTCGGGGTCCCGATTGAGACGCCGGCACGAGTAGGCGAGTGGGAGCCAGCCGATTCCCGCGATGGCGTTCGCCTTCACGAGGTCACGGTCGAAGCGATCCTGATGTCGGTGAAAGGCGTGGCCGTGGATCTCGACGCCGATCCGTTCGGCCGGCCATCCGAAGTCGAGCCGGAACCCGCAGAGCGAGACCTGTCGGCGCCATCCGGTGATCTTCTCGCGGCGCAGCAAACGGACGAACAGTCGTTCGGCAAACGACTCCGAGCCGTCGGCGGTGATCGCGAGGAGCTCGCGCGCCTTGCCCAGCCCGTGCATGCCCCGGTTTCGATCCAGGCACGAGGTGAGTTCGTGGACGCTCACCACGTTCTTCTGGAGCATTCGGTCGAGAAAGGGGAGCCCGTCGTCGAGGGTCGCGGCGGTGCCAGGATCGACAGCGCGGTACCGGTGACGGGGATCCCGCGCAGGCGGGTGACGTCTTCGCTCGGAAAGGTCCGCCTTTTGAGGTCGGCGTCCACAGTGCAGCCGCTGCCTGCTCGGGTGGTCCGCGGCAGCGACGCGGTCACTTGCCCGGGAGCCTCGTGAAGCAGCCCGTGCCACCAGGCCGCCGACGTACGGTCGATGACCGCGGAGTGCGCCGCCGCGGTGGCGCGGATGCGTGCGGCGTCGCCCAGCGGATGCTCGAGCGAGAGGAAGACTCCGCGTGCCAGCCGGACCCAGAGTCCGCGGTCGATCCGCCGCCGGATCTGATCGCGAGTGAAACCGCAGGCCAGTGCCTCCTCGATGGTGATCACGCCGTCGTGCGATGCCAGATGATGCGCCGCTACGATCTCCGGGCGCTCGGTCCAGTCGCCCTGCCGTTGCTGGTTGTCCCCCATATGAATTAGACGCAGCGGCACCCCGAAGCGGTTCCAGCTGAAAACTTTGGGTCATGAACCGGCGTCGTGCGCCGGTTCATGACCCAAAGATTCTGCAGAGGACTTCTACAGCGGGAACTCGGTGACTTCGGTGAACACCATCGAGACGTCGCCGGTCACGAAGTTCGGGAGGTCGGCGGTGAGTGCACGACCTTCCTCGGATCCGAGGGCGGCCATCAGATCCTGCTTGGAGTCGAAGTACAGCTCGGCCACCTGGTAGATGTCGGGCGTGCTGCCGTCCAGGGTGTCACCCTTCGAGACCGCAGCGCTCCGGATCCCGGGCAGTTTCGCCGCGAGAGGCATGTGCGTTCCGGTGTAGTACTCGTCGAACGCCTGCGGATCGGTCGGCTGGCTGTAGAGGACGCTGAGGCGGTACATGATTCTCCGATTCGGTGGGGGAGGTGATGGTCCTCGGGCGAGGTTACCTGCGCCCGGCGACTGCGGTCGGGCGTTGGCCAGGACCGCCCTTCGGGTCGGGTGGGGCGGAGGTATCAGTGCACCGGGCCCAGCGGTGTCGCGTCGTCGGCGCCGTCGTCCGAGACGAGACGTTGCGCGTAAGCCACGCCGAGGGACAGCAGCACCAGACCTGCGACGATGAACGCGACCACTCGGAACACACCGTCGAGGGTGGCGAGGTCGAAGAGGAAGAGCTTGGCGATCGCCGCCGCGATCACTGACAGCCCGGTGCCGAGGACCAGGGCTCGTCTCTGTCCCCGCAACGTCCGCGCCCGCATCAGTGCGGCGGCGGCGCAACCGAACCAGATGAGCGTCGCGGCCAGGTGGCCGCCGCGGAAGCCCGCGTCGGTGCCGCCGGTGACGAGATCGCCGACACTGATGCACAACTCGGTGATCAGCCACAGATCGATCAGGCCCGAGGCCAGCCAGACACGCTGCGAGTCGACAGCCGGCCGGCCGGCCCATTCGCCCGCCAGGACTGTCGTGGCGGCGAGGCCGAGAACTGCGCCGACCATCAGGGTCGCCTGCTCGCCCGTGCTCAACAGCCCGGGGACGGTCAGGTGTGCGCCGCCGCCGATTCCGAGCAGTGCGGTCAGTCCCAGCGCTGCGAAGACGGTGGCGATGATGCGAACGGCGTCGGCGAGATCGTCGGCCCAGCGCACGGCCACGGTCAGCACGACCGCCGCGGCCAGGAACCCGAGCGACACGGCCGACCCGTCCAAGGCGATGCCCACTGCCAGAGACAACAGCACGGCGCCGGCCGCGATCCAGACGATGCGGCAGGACACCGGCACGGCGGCGACTCCGCGGACCCCCACCGCCGCGAACGCGAAGATCGCGGCGCCGAGACCGACGACGGCGACGGCGGTCGGCCGTTCGGCCATCCCGGTCGCGCCGATGAGCGGCAGCGGGAGCGCGGCGACGACCGCGATGAGGCCGACGATCACGGCGCGACTGCTCGACGGCGCCAGCAGGATCGCGGAGACGAGAGCCAAGGCGAGTCCGACCAGCCCCACGACCGCGACGAACCACGCCTGCGAGTGATCGGCAGTGAAGGGCAGGCCGAGCTGAGGCGCCGTCGCGGCGACGGTGTTGACGACGAACAGTGCGGTCCAGTCGCGGCCGATCTGCAACCACACGGTGGAGGCCGCGTACGCGAGCATGAAGCAGACGAGCATCTCGTTGACCCCGCCCGTCACCACCGGCGCGAAGACGAGCAGCGGCACCGACACCATCAGTCCCAGAGTCTGACTGTTCCATCGGTGCGCGACCCACAGCTCGCTCGCGCCGACCGCTGCGCCCACCACCAGCGCCGCGACCTGCGGCAGCCAGTGGTAGATCGACGCGGACGCCAAGACGTCGAAGAGAGCTGCGGCGACACCCGTGGCGACAAGTGCGACCGCGCCCGATCGCTTCTCCGGTCGGCGGCCGATCCGCCATCCGATCGCGACGAGCCCGGCGGCGAGGACCGCCCCGCCGCCCCCCGGAGCTCAGGCCGAAGCAGTCCCGCCTGCGCGGCGAGGACCAGCAGCAGCACGATTCCGGTCAGCGTGATCCCGACACCGACCGCGGCGAGAACGCGACCGATGAGCCCGCGCTCGGCGGCGTCGCTCAACCTCTCGGCGACGGATCGTTTCGGCGGTGCGGCGGGATATCCGGGTACGACCGTCGGCCCGGGGAACGGGCCCGGCCGGGGGCCCGCGAAGGGAGCCGCACCGAGATGGGGCGTCACGTACTGGAGCTGGGGCTGGGGCGGCCCGAACGGCGCGGAGGGCGGGAACGGCGTGATCGGCGGGAACGGCTGGGGTGGCTGGGGCGGCGGCGGGCTCGAGAAGGCCGGTGGTGGCATGACCGGGTCCTCCGCGACCGGAGCTGTCGCGACGGGAACTGTCGCGACGGGCGCCTCCGCGACGGGAGTCGTCGCGGAGGCGGGCACGGTCGCAGTGCGCTCCAGATTTCCGGCGAGGGCCGCCAGGTCGGCGGAGACCGTTGACAGCCGGCTCGTGATGGTGGACAGCTCGTCGCCGAGACGAGTCGCCTCGAGGGCTGGATCGTTGTTGTTCGTCATGCCTTCCAGCCTCGCGGGAATGCGGCGACCGGACATGCGCAGAACTACGCAGACGGACTGGGGACTTGCGCGTGCGGTGTCGTGCCGCGGCTACTCGTCGTCGAGCCCGTGCTCGATCGCATACCTCGTCAGCTCCACCCGATTACCCAGCTGCAGCTTGCGGAGTGCGGCACCCACATGGTTCTCGACCGTCCGCGGGCTGATTTCGAGCCGGGTGGCGATCTGGCGCGACGACAGCCCCTTCGCGACGTGCCGGAGGACCTCCGTCTCGCGCTGAGTCAGCGTCGGAACTGCGGCGTCCGCCTCCCCGGGCGACCGGGCGATGCGGCGGTACTCGCCGAGCACCAGGCCGGCGAGGCCCGGCGTGAACACGGCTTGACCGTCGCCGGTCGCGCGGACCGCGGCGACCAGCTCGGACCGCTGCGCGCTCTTCACCAGGTAACCGGTGGCCCCGGCTTTGATGGCTTCGAGGACGTCGTCGCGTTCGTCCGATGCGGACAGCACCAGCACGTGCGCGCAGGGATGAGCGTCGAGCACCGCGGCCGTCGCCACCGCGCCGGAGCCGTCGGGCATCTGCATGTCCATGAGCACCACGTCGGGTCGGACGGCGGCGGCGCGTGCTGCTGCGCTGACGCAGCCGTCCGCGGTGGCGACGACGTCGAAGCCCTCTTCGGTCAGGTCGCGGGCGACGCCTTCGCGCCACATCGGGTGGTCGTCCACGACCATCACGCGGAGCGGAGCATCGGTCATCTGGGCGGTGCCTCTCTCTTCGCGGAGGGAACGGTGAGTTCCCATTCTGTCCCGGCCCCGGGCGCCGACTCCAGTTGCGCGCGACCGCCGAGCGACTCGACGCGTCCGATGATCGACTGCGCGATGCCCAACCGGCCTTCGTCGATGGCTTCCGACAGTCTGCCGGGCTCGATGCCGACGCCGTCGTCGCGCACGCTGACCACCACCTCCCCGTCCAGATCCTCGAGAAGGACGAACGTCTCGGCGCCGGCGCCCGCGTGTCGCTCGACGTTGTCGAGGATGTTGCCGACCGCGGCGAGGATCTCCACCGCCACGGCGGCGTCGACCATCACCGGTTCCGCGGGAGCGCTCACCCTGATTCGGCCGGAGGCCAGCGCGCGGAGGCCTGGACCGAGGTCGATGCGCGTCCCCGCATCGGGCATCGGCGGTGGCGCGGCCGCGATCAACTGTCGCAGCACCCGCTCCTGCTCGGCGGCGAGCGTCGCGAGTTCCTCTGTGGGACCGCCGATCTCGCGTCCGCGCCGGGCGATGAGCGCAAGGACCTGCAGTACGCCGTCGTGGACCTCGCGGGCGAGCCGGTCCCGCTCGGCGGAGGCGGCGGCCAACTCGATCGCCGCGGCGAGCCTGGCGTGGACCAGGCGTGCCCGGGACGCGGCCATGCCGAGCGCGATCGACGCCGCGGCGAGCAGGATGGCGGTCGCATTTCGGCCGAAATTGAGCAGGAACTCGCCCTTGACGTAGTAATTCGTCAGACCGATCGCCGCTGCCGCGGCGAAACCCCAGCGCGCCCCGCCGAGCAGCGCCGCCGACAGTGCCGCATTCGTCATCCACAGCGTGGTCGGCCACGTCTGGTTGTCCGCGATCCAGTCGGCGGACGCCACGAACTCGGTCGACAGCATCATCGCCGCCGAGACGACCACCTCGATCAGCACGAACCACCATCGGCGGCCGAATCCGATGAGGTAGCCGACGGTCCACCAGACATTCGCCGCGCTGAGTACGGCGAACAGGATCCAGGTGAGTGCGGGCCGCTCGAGGTCGCCGTTCACGGCGACCTCGAAACCGAGCGCGTAGACGAAGCTGACGAGCCGGAAGATCTGCGCCGCTCGCCACATCGGCCCCACCGGATCGTCGTCGTCGAGTCCGCGCCACAGAGACGCCGGATCGGTCGCCGGTGCAGCGGTGCGCGGAGGGCGGCTCACCGATCAGATCTGTCGGTCGACGAACTGAGGAGTCTCCTTGGCGATGCCGGCCTTCCTCGCGATCGCGGAGTTCCGGCCGCGGAGCAACCGCAACTGCAGTGCCTGTTCCACCGGGAACGACAGCCGCGAGCCGTTGTACCAGGTGTTCTCGAAAAGAGTCTTCGCCGAAGCGACGGCGTCGGGCGACCGCTGCTTCACCGACTCGATGAACTCCTCGGCGGCCGCGTACGGGTCGTCGTGCACCTCGCTCACGAGGCCCCAGTCGAGGGCCTGTGCGGCGGTGAACTTCTCACCTGTCATCGTCAGGCGCTTGGCGACGTCGATGCTGGTCAGCTGCGAGATGCTCGCCGTGAGGGACATGTCGGGAATCAGTCCCCACTTGGCCTCCATGATCGAGTAGTCCGCGTCCGGGGTGGAGTAGCGGAAGTCGGCGCCGAGGGCGATCTGCAGACCACCGCCGAAACAGTGGCCCGTGACCACCGCGACCACCGGCACGGGGACACTCCGCCACGCCCAGCCCGCGGCCTGGAAGTTGTTGGCCGCCGACGAGCGTTTCGGGATCATGTTCCGCATCATCCGATTCCGCTCCTTGCCTGCGGAGGCGAAGTCGAGCCCGGAGCAGAACGACGGCCCCGCTCCGCTGAGGATCACCGCGCGCAACGACTTGTCCTTGCCCGCACGATCTGCGGCCTTGGCGAGGTCGTCGATCATGTCGAAGGTCAGGCCGTTGTGCTTCTCGGGCCGATTGAGCCGGACGTGCGCGACCTGATCGCGGACCTCGTAGTCGATATTCGTCATGCAGTCATTGTGGACTGCCGGGCGGACTCGTTGTACAGGATGATCTGGGCCGTTCGGCGTACTAAGCCGCGGCGGTGGGTGCGATCGTCATCGTGCGCCGCGCATGCGACCGCAGTACCTCGCGAGGCCGCTGCGGTCGATCAGGGTCGGCCGGCGCGCGGAACCACGGGTGGCGGTCGTGGCCGATGAACACCTCCCAGCCTGTCAGATGCACCTTGCTGTGGTGCATCCGGCAGAGGAGCACACAGTTGTCGACCGATGTCTCGCCGCCGTCCGACCACGGTACGCAGTGGTGAGCGTCGGTCCAGGAGACCGGCCGCCCGCAGCCCGGAAACGCGCATCCGCGGTCGCGGGCTTCGAGTGCCTTCCGGAGGGCGACACTGACCAGCCGCATCTCGCGCCCCACGTCGATCGGCGCAGACTGCGCATCCAGTACGACCTTTCGCATCGATGCCTCGCACAGAACCAGGCCGGCGGTCGTCGGTGAGACCGGCCCGGTGAATCCCAGCATCGCCACAGGGGAACTCTCTTCGCACCAGGTGTCTTCCGATCGCGGAGGGGTCGTCGCCCGGGTCGGGACGATCAGCGTCACATGCGGGAGAACTCCCCCCGCGCTTGTCGGACGATCTCGGCCCGACAGGTACTCGTGAAGCACCTGTGCGATCGCGTCCGAGCGCCTACGGCCCGCCGGTCGCGGGTCGGCCGACCCGTCGGGCTGCAGCACCGGCCTGCACAGCGGATCGAGTACTTGCTGCAGTTCTTCGGCGGTCAGCGCGTCGATGTCGAGCGTCACCGCGGTGCGGCCGTCGTCGCCGGTGACGACGGTCATCTCGTTGAGCTCGGGGTTCTCCGCGATCGGTAACGAGCCGGGGTCGGTGGCATCGATCTCCGGCGACCATTCGATAGCGAGCTCCCGCGCCCGCCGGTTGACGTCGGCCGGATTCGCCTGTGCCGCGAGCCTTCGGGCGAGATCGCTCTTGGCCTCGGTGTCGAGCGGAATCCGCTTCTCCACGAACGCGATTCCCCGCCCGACCGCATCGAGGTGCTCGATCGGCATTCCGCCGATCCGCGCTAGCCGAGACAGTTCGGGAAGCTGCGGAGCGGTTCTCCCAGCCCTTGCGAACCGATGAGCGACTGCCGGCGGAACGCCCAGCTCCTTCAGCAGATCCGATCCCGTCTTGACCCCTTTGCGACGTGGGATGCCTGCCTCCTCCGCTGCGACCGTGACCTTCGACAGCGCGATCGACACGAGATTCAGTGTTCGTGTCAGTTCGACCATCGTCTGGAGCAGCGCTCCGTCGTCGAATCCGAGACGGGACGGTGCCGCCACGAGTTGAGCGAATTCGCCGCCGGGCGAATCCGTTCCGGGCGGACTCAAGTCGTCGATCAGTCGGTCATTGAATGCGGCGATGTCGTCAGCAGTAGTCATGTCATCCCCCTCACGTCGTGGTGAACGCAGCCTCATTGAGGTTCGGTTCCGTCACAGTCCTTGAATGCGATACGTCGTCCGAGTGCACGAAGCCAACTCGGTCTGGGACACACCGATCGCGTCGTCCGGTGGATGTGACGGTCGTCGGTCTGCTGACAAGCTCGCAGCGGACGCTCGAGCAGGTAGTTCGCCCCCGGTCAGAGGGCGAAGCCGGTGACCGTCACACCCATTGCCGTCGGACACCCACCGGCCGCCCCTCCAGCTCCCACGCCCCGGAAGCGGCCCGTGTCGCGTGTGCCGCGACGCGCTATGAAGTTCTCAAAGAACGTGGAACGACCCCGTCGGGCCTTCCTGTTTGTCCGTTCTGAGGACAACAATAACGTGATCCAGAACATAGAACAATAGTTCGAGAAAGATATATTTCTGCAGGTCAGGTGGGGTGTTAGACGCGCACTGGCTGCCCGCCCCAGTCTTTCACGCCGGTACGACATCGGCTCGCTCTCGCCGGGCCGTCGAGCCGGATCTCCGGTCCCGTCGACCGCCGTTCGACCTCGCTCGGGCATGCTGATCCGATGACGATCTGGCGGCACGCGGACTGGTCGATCGAGGCCGAGTTCGGCGACGATGCGATCCTCTACTCGAGGTATCCGCATCCCGCGGCGTCGGTCCGCCGGTCGCCTCGCCTCGCCTCGTCGCAGGTCCGTGACGTCGACTCGGCCGAGTTTCCGCCTCAGATTCGTACGACATCGGGGGAGACGCTGTTCGTTCCGCGTGAGGGGCGGTTCGGGCTCGCGGAGTTCGCCGCACGCAACCGCGTTCCCGAGGTCCGGCGCCCCGATCTGTGGTCCCTGGTTCTCGAGCCGTTCCTCGATACGGAGGTGACCGCGCATCAGATCGAGCGGGTCGACGGCATTCTCCGAACCCATGGACTGACGGATGTCGAGATCGGAGACCTGCGTGGTCGCGTCTCCGCGATGATGGAGAGCTACAACGCGTTCCTGTGGGACTGGACGGATCTGAATCTCTACGACCTGGTCTGTGCGTCGTCGGTATGGCACCGGTCCGACATCGACGTCGGCGTCGCGTTCTATCGGTGGGCGATGGAAATCGCGGATCGGCCGACCGGCCGGTCGTTACCATCGGCCCCATGACCTTCGCAGACAGCTTTGACTCCGCAGACTTCGACCTGGCGCAGACCGACGCCCTGCTTTCGACGACACGCGCGGTGCGCAAGCGATTGGATCTTCATCGTGACGTTCCCGACGACGTCATCCTCGAGTGCCTTCAGCTCGCGGTCCAGGCGCCGACCGGCTCCAACAATCAGGGTTGGCGGTGGCTCGTCGTCCGCGACGCCGACACCAAGGAGAGGCTCGCGGAGATCTACCGGCGCGCGGGCAGTGACTACCTGGCGGCCGGTGCGGCGAAGACGGAAGCCGGCTCGCAGTCGGCCCGCGTCATGACGTCTGCCAACTATCTCGCCGAGCACCTCGGCGAGGTCCCGGTGCTGGTGATTCCGATGATCATCGGTCGGGTGGACCAGCTGAGTGACACGCCGAACAACGAGATCTCTGTCGGGCTCATGGGCTCCATCCTGCCCGCGGTCTGGAGTTTCCAGCTCGCACTCCGCAGTCGCGGTCTCGGCAGTTGCTTCACCACGCTGCACTTGGGCGACGAGGCCGCGGCAGCTGAGGTCCTCGGTATTCCGCCGCACATGACACAGGCCGGACTGGTGCCTGTCGCCTACACGACCGGCACCTCGTTCCGCGCCGCGCAGCGTCCGCCCGTCGAGGAGATCACCTACCTGGATCGGTACAAGAACCCGATTCGCTGAGCGTCGCGGGGGTCACCGCTCCACGTACAGCGTGACGGCGACGAGATCACGCTTGGCGAACTCGAACATCGCGACGCCGTGGTCGTCGTCCCGCTGCAAGCTCACCGTGACGAATCGTCCTGCGGCCAAGCATTTTCCGGCACGCCAGCCGGAGAGGTCCGCCGGTGTCAGGGAGGCGCCGGTGCCGTCCTTCGCGGGTAGCTGTGCGGTGGGCGCGGCGAGGAACGCGATCGCCGTTCGCTTCTGGTTCTCGCCCGCGCGCAGGAATCCACGACCGAACCCGAACGCTCCGGCGAGTCCCTGGTTGCGGACCATGCTGCCCGACAACCGTGCGGACACCGGTAGTGCGTGCACGCCCTTCTTGAGTAGCTGCATGACCATCGTCGGCAGTTCCCAGTGGGCGTAGAGGCCGGCGATCCGGTCGGGGGAGGTCATCTCGTACCGCAGGTGGGTCGGCACGTGGAGGACGACGTCGTCGCTCATCCGGATCTCGAGCGTCACATCGCGCACCACAGTGCTGCCGGAGACGACATCGTCATGCTCCTGATGGAAGACGATCGTGTTGGGTGCGATGAAGGTGTCGTAGAACCGTGAGAGCTGCTCGTCGCCCCGGTGCGGGCTCGATCCGACGGGGTCGTTGACGACCGCGCCGTCGGCGAACAGTGACAGCCACTGCTCCTTGTCGTGCGCCGCCACGGCCGCAGGCGATCCCTCGACGGTGGCGAGCATGACCTGCCGTACTTCCATGTCCATCCCCTCCGATAACTGAAACGTGTTCTAGTTTAGGTGACCGTCGCCCATCCGCGTAGTTCAACGACATCCGCGTTGTCCGGGACGTCGCGGATGTCGTTGAACAACGCGGATGGGGCTCGGAAATGGGTGAAGGCGCGTCCGGGTCGGGGTACGCCGGACGCGCCTTCGTCTGTGGGGATCAGCTCAGGTCAGGAGACCTTGCACGTGTTGACGTCGACGGTCTTCACCGCGCCGTCCTTGGTGGTGAGCGTGACCTCGTTGTTGCCGACGGTGACGACATCGTCGTTGGCCTTCGGCGCGCTGCACTTCTCGACGCCGTCGTGGTAGACGATGAAGCCCGATTCTTCGCCTGCCGCGGCTGCCGCAACGGTGATCACCGGCTCAGTCGCAGCAGACGATTCCGGAGTCGAAGTCTCGGTCTCGGATGGCGTGGGAATCTCACTCGACGACGGAGTCTCAGTCTCAGATTCCGACGGCTTCGGTGTTTCGGTAGCGGTAGGCGACGGTGATGCGGAGGTCGTCGCGTTTGACTCCGTGGTTGGAGTGGTCTGCTTGGACAGGACTGACCGTCCGAACGTCTGCTGCTGCGCTGGCGTCCACGCTGCCTGATCCTCCCAGGTCGCATTTGCCTTCACACCCGCGCCACCCTCACAGGTACCGTTGCGCTGACCATTGCTGCCGACCGTGATGCGACGGTAGCCCGACGAGTACAGGCGCGTCTGGTCAGTGTCACCGCTAGCGATGTTCATGGTCTCGACGGTGAGTACGTAGTTGCCCCAAGCAATGTTGTAATTCACACTCAGTGTCCAGGACGTGCCGGTCTGGTAGGCGGCACCGCGCTCGACACCGGCCATGTTGTTCGTCCACAGGACGACCCGGTACTTCATTCCGGGGCCGGCGCTCGGCCAGCTGACATTCGCCGAGCGAAAGCCTGGAGTTCCGCTTTCAGAGCAGGAGATCGAGCTCGGCAGCGGTGTCGGGAAGAAGTTCTCGCTCGCAATCTGCGACGTATTCGCACTGACCGCGTCATTGGTCGCGGCGAGCGTGTCTGTGGTCTGGACTGCGCCCACGACGACGGCGGCGGCGCCGCCGATCACGAGGAGGGCGCGCTTGGATGGAAGCTTGCGTCGAACGGTTTGAAGAAGATCAGGCATGGTCTGCCTCCTGGAGTTGCGGCTCGCTGTCCTCGGCGGGCTCGTCGGTCGGGAATGTGCTGTCGCTCGGACGCCGGATCGGACCGAACGCGAGCATCAAGAGGGCGCCGGCGATGATTCCGCCGATGAAGATGGCTGTCTTGCTCGACAGCCAGGCTGCGACGTAGCCGAGGACGGGAACACTGGTGATGATCCGGTCGGCCGTGGTCACGACATATGGTGAGGGATCGGGAACGCGGTTGGCGTCGCCTTTCAGAGTCAACGAGACAGACCCGTCGCCGACGGGCTCAATAGCGATCACCCGGTGAGTGATGCGCGTGCCGACTTCGTTGTCGACGCTGACGACGTCGCCGACTCGGATGTCGGACGCATCGACTGACCGCGCAACGGCGAGCGAGCCGGTCGGGATGTCGGGGGACATGGACCCGGATCGGAACACCAGCGGGGTGATCCCGAACAGCATCGACGCGATCGCGACGACGATGCAGACCAGGCCGAGAATCGCACCGACGTTGAGAAGAAGTTCTCGTCGTGATCGTGGCTTCTCTGGTCGACTCATCTGACGTCAAGCCTTGGTCGCAGTGAACTTGAACTTGACCGAGACCGCAGACATGCGGGCTTCCTTCGGCGCGTTCGGGTTGACCTTCACCTGGATGCACAGGTCGTCGGTGGCGTTGACGGCGAGGGGACCGGTGGTCGGAACCAATGCCTTCGAGCCGATGACAAGCGGCGTGTCCGCAGTGCCGAGCACGGTGCCGCCGGTGCAGGTGTCACCGCTCACTGTTCCGCCCTTCCGGACGGTGACAAGGAGATTCTGTGCGAACACAGATGCGCTGGCTCCGCCGTACGTGGCCGTGCCGTTGTCAGCGGTGTCGACGCCGGTCGCGTAGTTGAACGCGTCCGAGCCGGTGTTCTTCACCGCCAGCATGCCCGCGGTTGTCGCGCCGCGCGCCAGGTTGATCTTCTTCAGGCTGACGAAGTTGTAGACCGGCCGGTTGTCGTTGACTTTCATCTGCACGTTGACGGCCGATGTCTCGAACATGCCGGTACTCGCAGTCGCAGTGTCCGACCATGCGGCCATAGTGCCGACGGCGCCGAGGCCGAAGACCATGCCGAGAGAGGCGATCGCGCGGGCGCGGGTCCAGCCGGTGTCGCCGAGGACTCGGTGAAGCCGCGACCCGGACCGCACCTGATCGCGGTTTTCGTTGGGTGAAGACATGATTGCTGCCTTGTCAGTTGTGGGAGGGAGTCGGTGGTTGGACGGGGATCGGCCGGGTGACCTCGGTACTCGGGAGACCGGCGGCGGGACTGCTGGAGTGGCCCATCGGATCGGTGACTGCGGAGTACGCCAGCGGCGGTCCTCCGCTCGATCCCTCCCGCTGCGGCGCCCCGCAGGCATGACACACCGGGACTTCGGGTGCGGCGTGTCGTGCCGGCAGCATCGAGGGGAGTGAGGCCGGGGCCGCGGGTATCGAGGCGACGGGAGCCAAGTTCTCGGTCAACGGAGCGTCCGGGATCGGCTGCGGGTCGACGGGATGCTCGTCGGCGGGTGGTTCGTCGTCCTTCGGCTTCTTCCGGTCGCGGATGCTGCTGATCCACATCCACAGCGCGTACGCACCGAGCGCGCCGGCGATGAGGAAGACCAGGATGCTGCGGGAAGAACCGGAGAGGAGCGAGTTGAGCCGACCGAGGTAGGGCACCGAATAGAGGAGTCTGCCTCGGACCTGGCCTTCGACGATCGGCTCGTCCTGGGCATTGTTCGCATCACCCTTGGTGACGAACTTCCGTTCGCCCTTCGCGTCGTAGACGATGCTGACGATGCGATGGGTGGTCACGGACGGGTCGCCCGACTTGGGCTGGAACGTGATGACGTCGCCGGCCTTCAGCTGGTCGCCGGGGGTCGGCTTGACGACGATCAACGTTCCCGGCGGATACGTGGGCTGCATGGAACCGGTCAGCACCGTGTAGGCGGTGGAACCGGTCAGTCGCGGGATCACCACCAGCACTGCGAGCAGTGCGACCGCCGCCGCCAGAAGCGTCCACGAGGCGATGGTCTTGATCCACCAGATCGGTGGAGTCTTGTCATCGTCGGTGTCGACTTCTGCCGTCGACGGCTCGCCGGGACCAGGGAGGACCTGGGTCTCGTCGGTGTGGTGGATCCCGCGACCGGAGGTCATGCGCCCGCGACCGAGTTCGCGCCGAAGGTGAACGTCGCGTTGGAGCTCTGCGACGTACCGGCGTTGGTGGCGATGGTCACTCGCAGACACAGCACTTCCGTGCTGCCCGCCGCGACGTTGCGCGGACTGGTCGCTGCACCGTTCGGTGCACCGTTGTACAGCTCGGTGCCGACATCGCCGGTCGGAGTGCATGCGGCCTGGTCGGCCACCTTCGCGACACGCAGCATGAGCGGAGTCGTCCCGTTCACCGCGACGCTGTTCAGCTTGTACTGCATGGTGACGTTGCCCGAGTTGATGACGGGCAGCGGCTTCTGCACACTGTCGCCGGGGGCGGCGTCACTCAGCTTCAGCCCGTCCAGGGTGAAGGACTTGACGCCACCCTGGCCCGCGGAGATGTCGAGCTTGCCTGCGGTCAGAGTGCCGCCGCCGTCAGAGCTTGCTTCCGAACGCCAGAGGGCGCCGGTCTGCTGGAGGGAGATGAATCCCACCAGCAGAACCGCCGCCGCTGCGAGCGCCCATTTGATTTGGGGCTTCACGATGTCCTCTTATGCAAGAACTAGGAGGTGGTCTGAGTCAGCGTGACCGATGCGCCGGAGAGCACGGTCGACGCGCTCTGACCGGTGGTCGCATCGGGATTGAAGGTCACCGTGGTGCTGACGGTCTGCGGGCCGGATGCGGTGACGTGCACGGTGTCGTTCCCGGAGGTGTCGACCTGGAGGAGGCCGGCGAGTGTGCCGCTTCCGACGCCAGCCAAGGTCGGAACGAGATCCGCTTTCAGGTTGGTGCCGACCAGCTGTACATCGTATGTGGCGGTGTAGGCAATTTTGTCACCAGGAACGATCTTGTCGTTGGCGAAGTCGACTGCCTGGTTGTTCTTGCTGCCGCCGACCCACTTCCAGACGCCGGTGCCTTCTTGCTGAGTGACGTTCAGCGAACCAGCGGAGATGGTGCCGCCGCCGGTGCCGTTCACGGTGCTGTTCCACGCAGCCATCGTGCCTGCGCCGCCGGCGAGGATCGCCGCACCGGCCGCAGCGGCGAGTGCACCCTTGGTGACCTTGTTCATGTATGTGCCCTTACTTTCGGGGACACTCCGGGGTCCCGGAGTGCTTAGGAGGGAGACCGCGCCGGTGAGCCTGCGCGGGGGCGGTCGCTTGCGCGACCGTCTACGACCGGGGAATCACCTGCGGTGCGGTCGAAGTCTTGGGAGTCGGTCCTAGCGGACGGTGACCGACGGGGAGTGGACCTTCACGAGCTTCGACGCGGAGGCGCTGTCGAGGCTGCCGGTGCCGAGGCTGCCGAAGACGCTGTCGAGCGAGCCGCCGCCGGAGTTGTTGCCGCCGCCGTTGTCGCCGCCTGCGACCTCTTCCAGCGCGAAGCTCCAATTCGGCTGAATCGTGTAGCCCTGCTTGGTCTCGCCTGTTGGGATGCCGACCCGGAGGGTAACTGTCATCGGGGTGTCCTTGGCGATCGTCTTCTCAGCAATCAGGAGCCCTGGGTCTCCAGCAAGTGGGTGGTTCGCGCCGATGGCGCCACCGAGATCGGCGCGCAGGTAGGCGGAGCCGCCGCCTGTGATCGACCAGTGTCCGGCGTACACCTGGAACTTCGCGGGGGTCGCGCATACATTGCGGACGCTGGTCTTGCCGTTCTCGACGTCGCTTCCGGGCGACGGAATGTTGCCCGGAAGCCAGTTGATGTTCGAGTCCGCGTCGGTGGACCAGGAGGAGCCGTTCTTGGAGAACTCAAGGCAGCTGTCGTCGAGGTTGTCGCCGACCGCAGCGTGTGCGGTGCCTGCGCCGATAGCAGCGAGCGAGACCGCCGCGGCTCCGGCGGCAGCGACGACGGCTGCGCGTCGAGCGGTGGAGGTCAGTCGTGCTGTATGTGCCATGTCCAAAATAATGGGATGTCGGACCCCTACCGGGTGGTACCCATTCGGGTGACAGATGCAGGTATGCGAAGTTCTGTGCCGCAGATGCGATGGTCTGTCGGAATGTGTAACGTCGGCCCGTTTTCCCAGGTGAACAGGCCTTATAGCGGTCTTGCTCAGGTTCTGCTCAGGTAAGTGTGGCGGTCGTCACCATCTGTTCGTGGGAGTGCAACAGGTCATTGTTTTGACGTTTGAAACGTGCCCGAGTGGCACGGGAATGGCTCAGATGCTGGGGCGGAGTGGCGTGTGGGCGGGAGCGTGGGCGCGGTCTCGATACGCCGCGGCGCTGCGCGCCGGGGCTACTCGACCAACCTAAGGGGGACTGCTCGACCAGCCCCTGACGGCCTCGTTCCGATGTGGCCGACATCACGCAAGATTGAGCGTAATCCGCTCAAGTCTGCGGAATGAATCGTTGCAGCGCACGGTTGAACCGATCGAGAAACTTGAGTGACAAAGGCTCAACAAGGTTGACGAAGGCGAGATCCTAGATTAAACCTGAGTCGAAGGCACTGAGGTTTCGTCAGACCCAGCAGGCCTCCCGGCCCAAAGAACTACCCGGCCCCACCAGCAAGCCGGAACTAGGAGGAACACACATGTCACGTGCTGTCGGAATCGACCTCGGCACCACCAACTCCGTGGTGTCGGTTCTCGAAGGCGGCGAGCCCGCCGTCATCGCGAACGCTGAAGGCTCGCGGACCACCCCGTCGATCGTCGCGTTCGCCCGCAACGGCGAGGTCCTGGTCGGACAGCCGGCCAAGAACCAGGCCGTCACCAACGTCGACCGCACCATCCGTTCGGTGAAGCGCCACATGGGCGACACCAACTGGACCGTCGAGATCGACGACAAGAAGTACACCCCGCAGGAGATCAGCGCTCGCACGCTGATGAAGCTGAAGCGCGACGCCGAGGCCTACCTGGGTGAGGACGTCACCGACGCCGTCATCACGGTGCCCGCGTACTTCAACGACTCCCAGCGTCAGGCCACCAAGGAGGCCGGACAGATCGCGGGACTGAACGTCCTGCGCATCGTCAACGAGCCGACCGCGGCCGCCCTGGCCTACGGCCTCGACAAGGGCGAGAAGGAACAGACCATCCTGGTCTTCGACCTCGGCGGCGGCACCTTCGACGTCTCGCTGCTGGAGATCGGCGACGGTGTCGTCGAGGTCCGCGCGACGTCGGGTGACAACAACCTCGGTGGCGACGACTGGGACGAGCGCATCGTCGAGTGGCTGGTCGACAAGTTCAAGGCTTCCTCGGGCATCGACCTGACCAAGGACAAGATGGCGATGCAGCGTCTCCGCGAGGCCGCTGAGAAGGCGAAGATCGAACTCTCCGCCTCGCAGAGCACCTCGATCAACCTGCCGTACATCACCGTCGACGCCGACAAGAACCCGCTCTTCCTGGACGAGCAGCTCTCGCGCAGCGAGTTCCAGAAGATCACCAGCGACCTGCTTGAGCGCACCCGCACTCCGTTCCAGGCCGTGATCAAGGACGCGGGCATCGCGGTCGGCGACATCGACCACGTGGTGCTCGTCGGTGGATCGACCCGCATGCCCGCCGTCACCGAGCTCGTCAAGGAGCTCACCGGTGGTCAGGAGCCCAACAAGGGCGTGAACCCGGACGAGGTCGTCGCCGTCGGCGCCGCCCTGCAGGCCGGCGTGCTGCGCGGCGAGGTCAAGGACGTGCTGCTGCTCGACGTGACCCCGCTGTCCCTCGGCATCGAGACCAAGGGCGGCGTGATGCACAAGCTGATCGAGCGCAACACCACCATCCCGACCAAGCGCTCGGAGACCTACACGACCGCTGAGGACAACCAGCCGTCGGTGCAGATCCAGGTGTACCAGGGCGAGCGCGAGATCGCGTCGCACAACAAGCTCCTCGGATCGTTCGAGCTCGGCGGCATCGCGCCCGCCCCGCAGGGCGTGCCGCAGATCGAGGTCACCTTCGACATCGACGCGAACGGCATCGTTCACGTCACCGCGAAGGACAAGGGCACCGGCAAGGAGAACAGCATCCGCATCCAGGACGGTTCGGGTCTCTCGAAGGACGAGATCGACCGGATGGTCAAGGACGCCGAGGCGCACGCCGAGGAGGACCGCGCTCGTCGCGAGGAGGCCGAGACCCGCAACCAGGCGGAGTCGCTGGTCAACCAGACCGAGAAGTTCTTGAAGGAGAACGAGGACAAGGTCCCCGCCGACGTCAAGGAGAAGGTCACCGCGGCCGTCGCCGACGCCAACGAGGCGCTGAAGGGCACCGACACCGGAGCCATCCGCGCCGCCATCGAGAAGCTGTCGGAGGAGTCGCAGGCCATGGGCCAGGCGATCTACGCCAGTGCTCAGGCGGGGGGGGGGGCTGCCGGTGCAGCCGGTGACGCGGGCGGCGACGACGTCGTCGACGCCGAGGTCGTGGACGGTCCGGCCGAAGGTGAGAGCAAGTGACGTCGGAGAACAACGCCGACGAGCCGGTCACGGTGACCGACAACCGTCGCGTCGACCCGGAGACGGGTGAGGTGCGCGACGGTGTCGGCACCGACCAGGCTGTGGCCGCCGCGGAGGACGCGGCGGCCCAGCGGGCCGGTGACGAGGCGGCCGACGCCGAGGTGTCCGGGGCCGATGCACAGGTCGCGGAGCTGACCGAGGCACTGCAGCGGGAGCGCGCACAGTTCGCGAACTTCCGTCGTCGCAGCGCCGAGGAGCAACTCCAGGCCGTCGATCGGGGCAAGCAGATCCTGCTGGAGAAGCTGCTGCCGATCCTCGACGACATCGACCGCGCACGCGATCACGGCGACCTCGAGGAGGGCCCGCTCCGGGCCTTCGCCGACAAGCTCGTCGACGTCCTGACGGGTGAGAAGTTGGCCAAGTTCGCGGAGCCCGGAGAGGAATTCGACCCGGAACTCCACGAAGCGATTCAGAATGATGGCAGCGGGGACACCCCGGTCATCGGCAACGTCTTCCGGACGGGATACCGCCTGGGCGACAAAGTGATCCGTCACGCCATGGTGACGGTCACCGACCCGGCCACGCCGGAGCAGTGACGAGAGCGCGGGGCGGCCCGGCGACAGCCGCGGCCGCCCCGCGACCGCACCGCAGAACTGAAGTGTCCGACCAGAGGGCACATGAACTACACACAGACTTCAAGGAGGTGACGCCTGATGGCTCCACAGCGTGAATGGCTGGAACGCGATTTCTACGCCGACCTCGGCGTTTCTTCCGACGCCACCGCGGACCAGATCAAGAAGGCATACCGCAAGCTCGCCAACGAACTGCACCCGGACAAGAACCCGGGCGACGCGGCGGCGGAGGAACGCTTCAAGCGGGTGTCGGAAGCCAACAGCGTGCTGTCCGACGACAGCAAGCGCAAAGAGTACGACGAAGCCCGGTCGTTGATGGCCAGCGGGCGTTTCCGGGGCGGCGGCGGTTTCGGCGGGTCGACCGGCGGAGCCGGCGGCTTCGACATCGGCGACCTCTTCGGCAACGCCGGTACCGGGGGCGGCGGCGGTTTCGGCGACTTGTTCGGCGATCTGCTGGGCGGACGCGGCGGGGCGAGCTCCGCCGGACCGCGCCAGCGGCGCGGCAATGACCTCGAGACCGAGACGACCCTGGCCTTCCGAGACGCGGTGCAGGGCACCACGGTCACGCTGCGCGTGACCAGTCCGTCGCCGTGCACCAAATGCCACGGCAGCGGTGCCCGTCCGGGTAGCAGCCCCCGCACCTGCCCGACCTGCAACGGGTCAGCGTTCGTGACGCGCAATCAGGGCCACTTCGGCTTCTCCGAGCCGTGCCCCGACTGCCAGGGCACCGGCACCAAGATCGACGATCCGTGCCCGGACTGCCAGGGCTCGGGAATCACCGTGCGGCCGCGGACCATCAACGTCCGAGTCCCGCAGGGAGTCGAGGACGGTCAGCGCATCCGTCTCGCCGGCCAGGGCGAGGCCGGGATGCGCGGCGCGCCGTCCGGCGACCTGTACGTGACCGTCCACGTGATGGCGGACAAGGTGTTCACCCGCAGCGGCAACGATCTCAAGGTCCAGCTGCCGGTGTCCATCTCGGAACTGGTTCTCGGTGCGACCGTCTCGGTCCCGACGCTCGACGGCTCCGTCGGTGTCAAGATCCCGGCCGGCACGTCCGACGGGCGTACGCTGCGGCTGAAGGGTCGCGGTGTCCCGAAGCGTTCGGGCGGCGCGGGCGATCTGCTCGTGACCGTCAAGGTCTCGGTGCCCGCCAAGCTCGACGACGCCGCGACCGAGGCGATGAAGCAGTACGCGGAGGCCGAACGCGCCAGCGGTTTCGACCCCCGCTCAGGATGGGGGCGGTGAATGACCCATGGCAGTCGACAATCGAGGAGACCAGCCGCGCGACGAGACAGCTGACGCCGCCACGTTCATGATCTCGGTGGCGGCGGAACTGGCGGGCATGCACGCCCAGACGCTGCGGACCTACGACCGCCTGGGGCTGGTGACACCTCAGCGGACCCGCGGCGGCGGGCGCCGCTACTCCAGCCGCGACGTGGAGATGCTGCGCGAGATCCAGCGGCTCTCGCAGGACGAGGGTGTGAACCTCGCGGGCATCAAACGGATCATCGAACTGAGCGACGAGGTGGAGGCACTGCGCAAGCGGGTCGGCGACCTCACCCGGCAGATGGAGTCGGCGCGACCGCGGCACGGCGAACTGGTCCCGGTCCCGCGCACCAACGCGCTCGTCGTGTGGCAGCCGCGCACCAAGCGGAGTCGTTGAGGACGCAGACGAGTACTACCCTCGATCCCTGTGCGTGTCGAGCGCACGTAGGACAAGCGAGAGGTACCCAGATGAAACTGCTTCAGACCGCCGGTCGTGCCATGACCGGGCTGCCGTACATGGTGTTCGGCTACCAGTCGGCCACGGAGCCCGGTGGGCGCGTCGCAGCTGCGGCGCCGCTGCTCGACCGAATCCGCCAGGCGGTACCGATCCCGGTGGACAACGAGACGGTGGTCCGCGCGAACGGTGCCGCGCAGGCGGTCGGCGGTGCGATGGTCGCGACCGGGCTCGGTCGACGTGCCGGTGCCGCGATGATCGCGGCGTCTCTGGTGCCGACGACCGTAGCCGGACATGCGTTCTGGGAGTACGAAGACCCGATGCAGCGCAAGCTGCAGGAGACCCAGTTCCTCAAGAACCTGGTGATGCTCGGCGGTGTCGTCGCGATCGCGGCGAGTGCCGGGCGCAAGTAGTCGCAGGAAACAATCAGGCCGCTCAGCGCCTGCCGAGGGCGTATTGCCCTCGGTGGACGCTGAGCGGCCTGATTGTCGTCGTGGGGGTGGGGCCAGGTCCCACCCGCACCGGCCTCAGCTCAGCGGATCGTGCTGGATCGCGGCGGGATCGACTCCCGCGGCGCGCAGCCGCAGGGCGGTGTGGAACACCATCGGCGCAGGTCCGGACAGCAGCACCTGGCGATCGGACCAGTCGGCGTACTCGGCTGCGACCTCGCCGACGCGGCCGTATCGCATCTCGACTCCCCAACGACGGGGATCGGTCGCACCCGTCAACCACCACGGGTCCTCAGTGGTCTCGGCGACGGCGGTGATCCGCAGCCACGGGTTGGTGGCCGCGAGCTGCTGGAGCACACCCAGCTCGTACAGCTCACCCGGGTGCGTGGCGCCGTAGAAGACATGTGTCGGCGGAGCCTCCGCGAATCGGGCCAGGTCGATGAGCAGCGCGCGTAGCGGCGCGAGGCCGGTGCCGCCGGCGATCAGCAGCGCAGGCCGGTTCGGGTCGATGTGCATCGTCCCGTGCTGCTGTGCGAAGGTCCACACGTCGCCGACCGCCGTGTCGCGGACGATGGAGCCGCTGACGCGACCGCCCGGCACTGCTCGTACATGAAACTCCAACTCGCCCTGTGGATTCGGCGGAATCGAAGGGGATAGGTTCCGCCACGTCCGCGGCCACTGCGGGATCTGGGTCTCGAGGTACTGGCCGGCGGCGAAGGCGGGGCGGGGACCGGTCGCGACCAGTCGGACCACCGCCCGTTCGCGGGTGATCGTGAACTTCTGGACCACGCGCGCCTGCCAACGGGCCGGCCCCTCGGCACTCTCCGCGGCGCCGCGCATCACTCCGGTCGTGAGCAGCATCGCCTGGCCGACGGTCTCCTCGACCTCGGGGGTCCAGCGTCGGCCGAACGCGAACTGGAACTCCGACATGAGCGCCTCGTACATCAGCCAGTAGTGCTCGCTTACGACCCCGTACTTGCGGTGGTCTCGTCCCAGCTGTGCCAGGAACTCGACGAGCTCGCCGTGCCCGTCGGGGGCCTCGATCGCCTCGAGCACGTGGTCGAGGACGTCGACGAACGACGAACGGAGACTGCCCATTTCGGCGGGGAAGAACTCGCGCAGGCTGGGCCGCATCGCGAACATCCGCGCGAAGACGTTGCGCGCGAACCGGTCCGGATCGCCGGCCAGCAGTACCCGGGTGCGCGCCAGGATCGGCTGCTCGGGCTCAGACACGCTCGCTCGCTTCCTTCGGATCGTCGCAGGTGTGGACTGGGGGGGGGTGCCCGCTGCCGGGCGAGGTCCACTGTAGTCCGCGCCTCCGACGGACCCCGATATTGTTCGGCGTGCCGCTTGTGGGTTGTGGCACCCTTGCGTTGTGACGACGCTCGATGGACTGCTGACCGGGATCGTCGACGCGCACGTCCACTACTTCAACCCGATGCGTTCGTCGTGGGCGCTGGCCCGATTCGCCCGGGTCTCCGACTTTCCGCTGCGCCGTTTCGTCCCGTCGCCCGCACTTCGGCTGGTCGCGCGGATCGGGAGCGGAGACGATCGGCGGTACGGCCTGGACTCGAGCATCCTGTCGTCGCCCTACGAGCCGGCGCAGTATTCGAGCGACACGGTCGCACTGCTGTCGGTCGCCGGAATCGGAGTCGAGAGCGTCGGCCAGGTGGAGTCGCAGTGGCGGCCGGCGCGTGATCCGGCCGAGCTGATGGATTCGTCGTTCGACGAGCTCAAGTATCTGACCGGTCTTCCGCACGGTCAGAAGGGGCCGGCCCTGGGTGCGACCGTGGTGGCGGGGGATCCACGGCATCCCGATTTCGCCGGGCGCGTGGATCGGGAACTGGCGCACTCGGACCGGGTCCGGGCCGTCCGTTTCAAATGGGCTCGGCATCCGGACCCGGAGATCCCCGACTGGTGCAACGAGCCGGACGCCGTCGCGTCCACCGCGTTTCTCAAAGGCTTCGAGTCGCTGGCCTCGCGGGGGCTGGCGTTCGTCTCGTTCGCGTACTCGCACCAGCTGGGGCAGCTCGACATGCTGGCGCGGCGATTTCCCGAGACGACGATCGTCGTCGAGCACCTGGGGATGCCCGCGGGGGTGTTCGGGCCGGTCGGTGCCGAGACCGGGATGACGGCGGCCGCACGCGCGGCGATCCTGAGTCTGTGGCGCGAACGCATCGCGATGATCGCGACTCGGCCGAATGTGGTGATCAAGGTGTCAGGCCTCGGGTTGTCGTTGCTCGGCTACGGCCGCGACACGGCCGGGAACATCGGCAGTCGTGCCGTGTTGGCGGACATGGCCGGCCCGCTGGCACTCCACGCGGTGGACCGATTCGGCCCGGACCGCGTCATCTTCGGCTCGGACTCGCCGGTGGATCGGCCGAACGCGCCGATCGGCATGACGGTCGGCGCGCTGCTCGACGTGCTCGGCGACCGCGGCGACTATCTGCTTCAGCAGTTGTTCGCGCGAAACGCGAAGCGGATCTTCCGCATCTCGTGACGCGGTTGCGCGGCGTGGCCGATCTGTGAACTAGAACGTGTTCTAGAGTCGTAGGGGACTACGCGGTTGGGAGTATTCGTGGGCAAGTATGTGGTGACCGGCGCAGCGTCGGGCATGGGCAATGAAGTGGCGCGCAGGCTCCGGGCCGACGGACACGAGGTGATCGGCGTCGACCTCGCCGATTCGGAAGTGATCGCTGATCTGTCGACGAGCGCCGGACGGTCGCGCGCGGTCCGCGAGATCATGGCCGCGGCGAGCGGGCGGCTCGACGGCGCCGTCTTCGCCGCCGGAGTCGGTGCGCACCGCGGTAAGGAGCGGCTGACGGTCGAGGTCAACGTCCTGGGCGTCACCGAACTGCTGATGGCGCTCCAGCCCGAGCTGGCGGCCGCGGGCAACGCGAAGGTGGTGGTCTTCGGCTCCAACTCGACCACGTCGACGCCGTTCGTGCCGCGTCGGGCGATCAAGCTGCTCGAGTCCGGTGACACCGAACGCGCGACGCGCATCCTGCGGCGGCGCGGCGCCCTCTCGGGCCCGGCGGCGTACGCGGCGTCGAAGATCGCGGTGAGCCGGTGGACCCGAAGGCACGCGATGACCACGCAGTGGGCGGGTTCGGGCATCCGGGTCAATATCCTCGCGCCGGGGCCTGTGCTCACTCCGCTTCTGCGCGCTCAGCTCGAGAGTTCGTCGGGCAAGCACGTGCGGTCGTACCCGGTGCCGGTCCGCGAGTACGGCACTCCCGAGCAATTGGCGCAGTGGGTGCTGACGATGCTGTCGCCTGCCGCGGACTTCATGGCGGGGTCGGTGATCACCGTCGACGGCGGCACCGAGGCCCTGCTCCGGCCGAACGACTGGCCGTCGCCCCTGCCGCTGCGCAGGGTTCCGCGGATGCTGTCGGCGTTGCGACGCGCACCGCGAACGGGTCAGGTCGCCGACTATTCCGCCGTCTGATCGCTCTTGCGGGGCAGACTGAGCGTGCGATCGAGGATCCGGTGCATCGCCCACTCGAAGTCGGCCTCACCGATGTCGGAGCACTGGTAGCCGACCAAGACCAGCATCGAGTGTGCGGCGATGCGCGCGGGCTCGTCCGGATCGGCGATGAGATCGGCGACGAACTCGGTGAGCGCGTCGAGTCGGGTCCGGTCCACATCGGAGACGGCCTGGGCGACGCTCGGGTCCTTCGCCGACCACACACGCAACGCGCGTTCGGTGTGGTGCGGCAGCCTCTTCGATGCCTCGACCACCGCGAGAATCCGCTCGACCGGACTGCCGATGGTGCGCAACTGTGCGACGACGTTCGCCGTCGCCTCCGTCTGCCAGTGCGCGATCAGGGACGTCTCGAAGTCCTTCCAGTTCTTGAAGGAATGGTAGAAGCCGCCGGTCGTGAGGCCGGTCTCGGCGCAGACCGTCGACTGCTTGAACCCGCCGTAGCCGTCGCGGGCGAGCACGCGCAGCCCGGCGTCGAGGAAGCGGGAACGGAGCGGGTCGAGGGTCGGCGATTCGGACATGGCCCGATTGTCGCACGTCGCGGTGGACCTCCGGGCTGTCGTTCCGCCGAACGTACGACGCCACGCGGGGCTCTTGCGACGATGATCACGCAGGCCCGGGGCCGGTCGAGCGCCGCAGGCGCTCTCTGCCTGGATGTCACTGCTGAGCAATACAGTCTTCTGTAGCGACGGTCGTGCGCCGTCCGCAGCACGGTGACGGTGAAGGGATGGTCCGATGACTTCCGACCAGCGAGATCAGGTTCTCACGACGGTCGACGACCTGGTGGAGGCGATGCTGTCGTCGCGACCGCCGGTGGTACTCGACGTGCGGTGGCAGCTGGGCGACGACGCGGGTCATGAGCACTATCGCGAGGGACATCTCCCGGGGTCGGTGTACGTGGACCTGGATGCCGAGCTCGCCGGACCGGCATCGGCCGATGCCGGGCGGCATCCGCTACCCGCGCTGTCGGATCTGCAGGCGGCGGCCCGTAGATGGGGCGTCGACGTCGGCTCGCGCGTCGTGGTCTACGACGATTGGGAGGGCAAAGCGGCGGCTCGGGCGTGGTGGCTGCTGCGCTGGGCCGGGATCGCGGACGTCACCATTCTCGACGGCGGGCTCGGCGCGTGGAAGGCCGCCGGAATGCGCGTGTCGACGGGTGACGCGACGCCGCGAGTCGGGAACGTGGTGCTCTCCGGTGGACACCTGCCGGTGGTGGGGATCGACGACGTCGCCGCGCTCGACACCGATGCCGTGTTGCTGCTCGACGCGCGGGCGCCGGAACGCTACCACGGCGAGGTCGAACCGATCGACGCGCGGCCCGGCCGGATCCCGGGCGCGGTCAACGCTCCCGCCGGCGGGAACGTCACCGCCGACGGGAGGTTCCGCCCGACCACAGAGCTCGCGGACCTCTACCGCGGGCTGGGCGCCGATGATCGGGAGGTCGTGATGTACTGCGGTTCGGGCGTCACCGCCGCGCAGGGGATCGCGGCGCTGGCGGCCGTGGGCATCACGGCAGCGCTGTTCCCCGGTTCGTATTCGCAGTGGTCGGCCGACACGGACCGTTCGGTGGAGCGCGGCTGATGCGCGTGCTGCTCGTCGACGACGATCCGGCGATCGCCGAGACCGTGCGCCGGACGCTGGTGGCGGAGGGCTGGGTGGTCGACACCGCGACCGACGGTCTCACGGGGCTGCAGAAGGCCCTGAGCGAGCCGTTCGACGTCGTCGTGCTCGACATCATGATGCCGGGTCGCAACGGCTACGAAGTGGTGCGCGACCTTCGCCGGGCACAGGTGTGGACGCCCGTACTGATGCTCACCGCGAAGGACGGAGAGTACGACCAGGCGGACGCCTTCGACTTCGGCGCCGACGACTACCTCACCAAGCCGTACTCGGCTGTGGTGCTGGTGGCCCGCCTGCGTGCTCTCGCGCGGCGCGGGGCGCCCGAGCGGCCCGCTGTGATGACGGCGGGCTCGCTGTCGCTCGATCCCTCGGCGCACGTCGTCAAACGCGGCGACACCGAATTGTCACTCACGCGACGCGAGTTCGCGCTGCTCGAATTCCTGATGCGGAACAAGGGTCAGGCGGTCACGAAGACGCAGATCGTCGACTCGGTCTGGGATGTCAACTACACGGGCGACGAGAACGTCGTCGAGGTGTACATCAGTTACCTGCGTAAACGGATCGACGCGCCGTTCGGCTGCAAGTCGATTCAGACTGTCCGCGGCGTGGGGTACCGGCTGGACGACGACGGGTAGCAGAAGGCACGGGGCGCGAGGGGTCCGCCCCCAGAGAGTCTCGTCGCCTGCTACGGCGCCTCCACCGGCAGCTCGAAACCGATCCGTGCGCCGCCGCCGGGGGCATCGTCGACGATCATCTCGCCGCCGTGCGCGCGCACGATCTCGGCGACGATCGCCAGTCCGAGGCCTGCGCCGCCGAAGGTGCGGGTGCGTGCGGAGTCGAGGCGGACGAAGCGGTCGACGATCCGCTCCTTGTCGTCGTCGGACACCCCCGGACCGTCGTCGGACACGGTGATGGACACGCCCGAGTCGTCGGCGGCCATGTCGATGGCGATGCGGCTCCGGGCGTGCCGGACCGCGTTGTCGGTGAGATTCCGGAGCGCGCGGCTCAGCTTCTCCTCGTCGCCGGTCAGCTGAATCGGCAGGATCGTCGCGCTGATCTCGAAGTCGGTGATCGCGCCGAGTCTGCGGATCTCCGATTCCACGATGTCGTCCAGATCGACCGACCCGGTGCGCAGCGGGATGCCGCTCTCATCGGCGCGCGCGAGGAGGAGCATGTCGGCGACCATGTACTGCAGTCGCCGCGCCTCGGGGGCCATCACGTCCCGGGCCGTCTCCCTGTCGATGCCCTCTCCGTTCATCTCGGCGAGGTCGAACAGACCGACGAGTGTGGTCAGCGGACTGTTCAGCTCGTGTGAGGCGTCGCCGACGAAGCGGAGTTCGCGGGCCCGGGCCTCTTCGAGCCGATCGAGCATCTCGTTCATGGTCACCGCCAGTGTCGCGATCTCGTCTCGCGTTGCGGGCACGGGGACCCGCTGGTGGAGGTCGCCGACCGAGATCTCGTCGACACGTCGGCGGATGGCTTCCACCGGCTCCAGCGACCGGCCCACGAAGTAGTAGGTCAGAACGGCGATCAGCGCGCCGATGATCGGGAACATGAGTCCGCAGAGGAGTGCGACCACGAGGATCAGCCAGTGCAGTTGTTTCTCGGAGGTGCCGACGGCGATCGTGACGTCGCCGTGGTCCGGCGAGGTGACGCCGACGAAGCTGGTGCGGAACTCCGGTGTGTCGGGTGCGGGCACCGTGTCGTCGACGACGGTCTCAGCGCCGGGTGCGACGCTCGGGCCGAGCGGTTGCGTGGTGCCGTGGTAGGTCGACGCGAGCACGGTGCCGTCGCGACTGTAGATCTGCACGATGTCGACGTATTGATTCAGGTTCAGGAGGGCTTTGTCGACGCCGTCGACGCCCTCCGACCTCACCACCGTCGCGATCTCGGCTGCCCGTGACGAGGTCGCCTGATCCGCGGTGTTGTACAGCAGGTTCCGCGTCACCAGCACCATCACGGCACCCGCGATGAGCAGGGCGACGAGCACCAGAACGGTAGCCGTCATGGTCAGTCTGGTCCGCACCGGACCCGTGAGTCGACGAGTGCGGGCCCGTAGTCCGCCCGTCGTCACCGTCTGCTCGGTCACGTGTCGACGTTATCGGGTCCGGGCGCCGACGGACATCGTCCGAGCGAGGCTTCGTACGTCCGTTTGTGTCAGAGGTGACTCATATCATATCGGTGCAGGGTCGGAGATGGCCGGACGGCCGTCTCGGGTTGTTTGAGAACTTCATAGCGCGTCGCGGCAAGGCGACACGGACTGCTTCCGGGGCATGGGGCTGGAGGGGCGATCGGTGGTGCCGCGACGGCAGGCGGGCGACCGTACCGTGGTCAGTCGACTCGGCTCGGTGACGCGAGATCGGTGCGCAGTGCAGCTTTGTCGATCTTGCCGACGGACGTCACCGGGAGTTCGTCGATCGCGTGGAAGCGGTCGGGCAGCTTGAACGACGCGAGGCCGCGATCGGCGAGGAAGCTGCGCACGTCGGGAAGTGAGGGGGCGGTCGTGTCTCGGCCGGGTACGACGACCGCACAGATCAGTTCGCCGAGGGCGTCGTCGGGCAGGCCGATCACGGCGGCGTGCGCGATCGCGGGATGGGCGAGCAGGTGCTCCTCGACGTCGTCGGCGGCGACGTTCTCGCCGGCCCGCACGATGGTGTCCTTGATCCGTCCGGTGACGGCGAGGTGGCCGGACGGCAGCCGACGCACCAGGTCGCCCGATGCGTAGAAGCCGTCGTCGGTGAACGACCGCAGGTTGTGCTCGGGTGCGCGGTAGTAGCCGCGGATGGTGTACGGCCCGCGGACCTGGAGTTCACCTTCTTCGCCGTCCGGGACCGGCGCCCCGTCCTCGTCGACGATGCGGACCTCGTCGAGCGGGCTCATCGGTGCGCCCTGGCTGACGTGCACCAGGTCGCGGGGGTCGTCGAGGCGGGTGTAGCAGATGAGCCCCTCGGCCATCCCGAACACCTGCTGCACCACCGGACCCATCGCGGCGTCGATCGCGGCAGCGTCCGGTGCGGCGAGTTTGGAGCCGCCCACTTGGAGCAGTCGTAGTGATGAGATATCGGCGGGTTCCCACTCGGTGGCCGCGCACCACAGCTGCGCCAGCGCCGGGACGAGCGCGGTGACGGTGACCCGGTAGCGCTCGATGACGTCGAACGCGGAGTCTGGACTGGGGTCCTGCGTGAAGACGGTGTGACCGCCGACGCCGATCATCCCGAGGAGTCCGGGGCAGCAGAGCGGGAAGTTGTGCGCGGCGGGCAGAGCGGCGAGGTAGACGTCGCTCGCAGTCAGTTCGGCGATGGCTGCGGACGTGACGGCGTTGAACGCGTAGTCATTGTGCGTCCGCGCGATGAGCTTGGGTAGTCCGGTGGTGCCGCCGGAGACCAGGAACAGGGCGGGGAGGTCGGCGTCGACGGCCGGCGGGTGCCAGTCTCCGGAATCCTCGGGGAGCGGGCGGAAGGAGCCGGCGTCGCCGGTCACGAAGATGTGTTCGACGGCCGGGACTCGCGACCGGAGGTCGGCGGCGAGATCGCGGTAGTCGAACCCGCCGCGGATGTCGTCGCAGACGTACGCCCGGGCCCCGGAACCGGCTGCGAGGTGCGCGATCTCGGTGATGCGGTGAGCGGGCAGCGTCATCACGGGAACCAGGCCGGCGCGCAGGAGGCCGAAGAAGGTCACGGCGAACTCGGCCGAGTTGTGGAGTTGCAGGATCACCCGGTCGCCCGGTCGCAGTCCCGCCGTCGCGAAACCGGCCGCCCGTCGATCCGAGGCGTCGAGGAGTCCGCGGTAGGTGAGCGTCGTTCCGGTCGCGCCGTCCGTCACGGCCGGATCGGTGGGATTCGAGACCGCTCGAGCGGCGAGGGCGCTCCACAGCGGGCGGTCGTCGAAGACGCCTGCGGCCCGATAGGAGTCGGCGAGGTCGGGACGGTGCGGGGCGAACCCGGTGGCGAGAGTGCTCGCAACAGATGGCATGCTCGGTCCTAGCTCTAGTAGACGAGGGCAGCCTAACCTATCGATTCCCCGGTGATGTAGATTAGCCTCACCTAATTGTCGGGCAGTGAACGATGGGACTGAACAATGGTTGTGGCACCTGCTTCTCCGGTAGCGGACACGCCCTCGATCGATGACCTCGCCGCGCGAGCGGCCGCGGTGTGCGGAGCGTGGGCGTCGTCGGGCGAGTTCGGCGAATACGTCGTCTACGAGCGTGACGGACGCTGGATGTTCGCGGCCCGCCCGCAGGCGCGGATCATCCTCACGAAGACTCAGGTGATCGTCGACCCGGCACCCGGCGACGAGGGGGCCCGAACCCGTGAGATCTCCTGGGCCGGGGATCCCGCGGACGCGCTGAACGCCGCCCTCGACGGTCTCGGCCTGTCGCATTGGCGGCTGTACGGCTGGGTCGGATTCGACTACTGCGCACCGCATCACGGGCTGCTCGACCGTGTTCAGGACGACGTCGTCCTCGCGCATCTCATCGTGCCGGGACTCGAGGCGTTCGTCGACGTCGACGGAATCTCCGCGCCCGGCGCGGACGAGGCGACCCTCGAACGACTGCGTGAGCTCGCCGAGCGTCCCGTGAACGCCGGTTCGGAGGAGACCATCGATGTCGGCAACGACCCCGACGACTACCGCGGTCGTGTCGCGACCGCGGTCCGCGAGATCAACGAGGGCCGCTATCAGAAGGTGATCCTCTCGCGGAGCGTCGACGTCGGCTTCGACGTCGACATCCCCGCCACGTACGTGCGCGGTCGTCGGGGCAACAACCCGGCGCGGTCGTACCTGCTGCATCTCGGCGGTCTCGAAGCCGCGGGTTTCAGTCCGGAGCTGGTGGTCGCGGCGGACGGCATGGGCTCGGTCGTCACCGAGCCGCTCGCGGGCACGCGAGCGTTCGGACGCTCGCCCGAGATCGATGCCGCCGCGCGCGCCGATCTCCTCTCCGACGAGAAGGAGATCGCCGAGCACGCGATGTCGGTGCGGGCCTGCTTCACCGAGATCGAGTCGGTGGCACTGCCGGGAACCACCGTCGTCGACGAGTTCATGGTGGTCCGCGAGCGCGGCAGCGTTCAGCACCTGGCGTCGACCGTGTCCGGTCGCCTCGATCCGGACGCCGGACCGTGGCGTGCGCTCGGCGTCCTGTTCCCGTCGATCACCGCATCGGGCATTCCGAAAGCCCCGGCACTCGAAGCCATCTACCGACTCGAACCGCAGCGCCGCGAGTTGTACTCGGGTGCGATCCTGGTCGCCGACTCGAGCGGTGAGCTGGAGGCGACCCTGGCCCTCCGCACCATCTTCGCCGAGGGCGACCGCGCGTGGCTGCGTGCCGGAGCGGGCATCGTCGGTCAGTCGCGGCCGGAGCGCGAGTTCGAGGAGACCTGCGAGAAGCTCGGCAGTGTCGCACCATTCGTCGTGAGAGCGGCCCGGTGAGCGGGGTCGACGGCGTCTCGGAATCGACCGTCCGCGCGGACATCGCCGCCCTGTTGGACGTCGACCCGTCGACCATCGGCGACGGCGACGACCTGATCGGGCTCGGCCTGGACTCCATCCGGATGATGCGCTTGGCAGGTGGATGGCGCAAGCTCGGTCACGACGTCAATTTCGCGGATCTCGCGGCCAGCCCGACTGTCGCCGATTGGTCCGCCATGCTCGGGGCCGCGGACGCTGAGCCGGCCGGCGCTTCGGGTGTCACGGAGCAAGGCATCGGAGGTTTCGACGCGGAGGACTGGGCCGCGGACTCGTTTCCGCTGGCACCGATGCAGCACGCCTACTGGGTCGGCCGCACGGGAGCCGCGGACCTCGGCGGCGTGGCCGCGCACCTGTACGTCGAGTTCGACGGGGCGGGCCTCGACCCCGATCGGCTCGCCGCGGCCGCCGAGGCGCTGGTCGCGCGGCACGGAATGCTCCGCGCCCGATTCGGAGCCGACGGCCGCCAGCAGGTGCTCGACGCGTTGCCGCGGCCTGCGCTGGTCGTCGACGACCTCCGCGGCACCGACTCGGCAGACATCGAGCGACTGCTGACCGAACGGCGCGAGTCCAAGAGCCACCAGGTGCTCGACATCGCCGCGGGCCAGGTCTTCGACCTCACCCTCACACTGCTCCCGGGCGGTCGCCATCGCCTGCATTTCGACATCGACATGCTCGCCGCCGATGCGATGAGCTACCGGACGTTGCTGCGCGATCTGGTCGCCCTCTACGACGGCGCGCAGCTGCCGCCCCTGTCCGTCGGCTACCGCGACTACCTGCGGCATCGCGCCGAGCATCCGGACTCCGCTCGCGCGGCCGACCGCGACTGGTGGGCCGACCGCCTCGCCGATCTGCCGGGCGGGCCGATCCTGCCGGCACGACCGGCCGGACAGACGCAGAGCGACCGGGCGCGCGTGGTGCGGATGAACCACTGGCTCGACGCCGGCGCCCGCGCGGGTCTGCTCGCCGCGGCGCACGAACGCGGCGTGACGCCCGCGGCGGTGGTCGGTGCGGTCTATGCCGCGAGCGTCGGCGCGTGGTCGTCGACCCCGCACTTCCTGCTCAACGTCCCACTGTTCCAGCGGGTTCCGATGCACGACGAGATCGATGCGGTGTCGGGTGACTTCAGCTCGTCGATCCTCGTCGACGTCGACCTGCGGGTGCTGACCGCACCGGGGAACGGATCGGTGCTCGACCTCGCCCGCGATGTGCAGCGCCGCATGCACGAGGCCGGATCGCACAGCGCGTACGGCGCGCTCGACATCCTGCGCGACCTCGGCCGTCTCCGTGGCGAGACGGTCTTGGCTCCGGTCGTCTTCACCAGTGCGCTGGGTCTCGGCGAACTGTTCGCCGACGAGGTCTACGCACGGCTGGGCCGACCGGCCCACATCGTCTCGCAGGGGCCGCAGGTGCTGCTCGACGCGCAGATCACCGAGGTCGGCGGCGGGCTGCTGACGAACTGGGACGTCCGCATCGACCAGTTCCCGGACGGCGTCGTCGAGGCGATGTTCGAGCACTTCACGACCACCCTCGACGGACTGGCTGCCGGCGGGTCGTCGGCCGGGTGGCTCGCCGAGGCGCTGCCGCAGCTGCCCGCGTCGCAGCGGGCGGTGCGATGCGAGGTCAACAACACCGCCGCACCGACGACCGGGCGCGTCCTGCACCAGGGATTCTTCGAGGTCGCCGCCGAGGACCCGGAGCGACCCGCACTCCTGTGGCGCGACGGTGGACTCGCCTACGGCGAGCTGGCACCGCAGGCGCTGGCAGTGGCCGCGGCCCTGCGGTCGGCGGGCGTGCGCCCCGGCGACGCGGTGGGCGTTCAGATCCCCAAGGGCTACCGCCAGATGATCGCGACCCTCGGCGTCTACGCCGCCGGGGCGGTCTGGGTGCCGGTCACCTACGACCAGCCCGCGCCGCGCCGCGCCGCGATCCTCCGCACCGCGGAGGCCGCCCTGTTGCTCACCGACGGTGTCGTCGAACCGGATCGCCTCGAGGTCCCCGCGCTGGAACTGAGCGACGCCCTGGCTGCGGCACCGCTGTCCGGACCGTACCTGCCCGATCCCGAGGCCGTCGCGTACGTGCTGTTCACGTCCGGCTCCACCGGAACGCCGAAGGGCGTCGAGGTGCCGCACCGCGCCGCGATGAACACCATCGACGACGTCAACCGCCGTTTCGGCGTCGGCCCCGGCGACCGGTCACTCACCGTCGCGGCCCTGGAGTTCGACATCTCGGTCTACGACATCTTCGGGCTCTACAGCGCGGGCGGCGCGGTGATCGCGGTCGGCGCCGACGACGCCAAGGACCCGGCGGCCTGGCGCGACCTGCTGGTCGCTCACCGCGCCAGCGTCTTGACCTGCGTGCCGAGCGCGCTCGACATGCTCCTCACGCTGGCCGAGACCGAGACGGGCGGTGGCGCGCTGGGCGATTCCCTGCGCGCGGTGCTCCTCGGCGGCGACTGGGTGGGCGCCGACCTGCCCGGCCGCTTGCGATCGCTCGCGCCGGGCGCGCGGTTCGCCGGACTCGGCGGGGCCACCGAGATCGCGATCCACGGCACGGTGTGCGAAGTGTCCGAGCCGCCCGCGCACTGGACCAGCGTGCCGTTCGGCACCCCGCTCGCGAATGTGGCGTGCCGCGTCGTGAGCGACCTCGGCACCGACTGCCCGGACTGGGTGAGCGGCGAACTCTGGGTCGGCGGCGACGGCGTCGCCCACGGCTACCGCAACGAACCCCAGCGGACGGCCGAGCGGTTCGTCGAGTTCGAGGGGCGGCGCTGGTACCGCACCGGCGACCTCGCGCGCTATTGGCCCGACGGGACCGTCGAGTTCCTCGGACGGGCCGACAACCAGGTCAAGATCCGCGGCTTCCGCGTCGAACTCGGAGAGATCGAGGGCGCGCTGCGCACCTTGCCGTCGGTTCGTCATGCGGTGGCGGTCCTCGTGGCCGGCAACGGTCCCGCGACCCTGGCCGCCGTCGTCGCACCCGAACCCGGCAGCGCGCCGAACCCTGACGAGCTGCGTGACTCGCTCGCGGACCTGGTTCCCGGCTACATGGTGCCCGCGGTCATCGACGTGCGAGCTGAACTCCCGCTGACGGGCAACGGCAAGCTCGATCGGGCCGCGATCACGGCGAGCCTGGGCACGACCGCCGCGGACTCGAGCCCGCGCCGCGACCCCGAGACCGACCTGCACCGTGCGCTTCTCGCCATCATGGCCGACGTACTCGGCGGCGACCGCGAACTCGGCGTCGACGACGACTTCTTCGCCGCGGGCGGCGATTCGGTGCTCGCCACCACGGTGATCGCCCGCGTCCGCGATCTGCTCGACGCGCCCCAGGCGGGCGTCGCCGACATCTTCGCGGCCCGGACGGTCGACGAACTCGCACGACGGCTCGATGACGCGGACGAACGACCGGGCCGGCTGGAGCAGGTCGCCGCGATCTACCTGGAGATCGCCGCGATGGACGACGAGGAGCTGATGGCGCAGTGATCCCGAACAACCCCGAACCCGCAGGCGCGGGCGACCGCTCGGCCGGGACGCTGGTTGCGATCGGTGCCGGCCCGAAGTCGCTGGCGGTCGCCGCCAAGGCGAAGGTGATGGCCGATCTCGGGCTGCCTGCTCCCCGGGTGGTCATCATCGATCAGCATGCGGTGGGCGGTAACTGGCTGCCGCTCGGCGGCTGGACCGACGGCCGTCACCGGCTGGGCACGAGCCCCGAGAAGGATCTCGGCTTCCCGTACCGGGGTGCGCCGCATCGTGCGCAGGCCGCGCAGATCAACGCGGGCATGCTCGAGTTCAGCTGGATGGCGTTCCTCGTCGCCCACCAGACCTACACGGAGTGGATCGACCGCGGTCGACCGAACCCGCATCATCACGTCTGGGCGCGCTACCTGGACTGGGTGGCGTCTAAGTCGGGTGCAGAGTTGCACATCGGCACCGTCGAACGGGTGCGCGTCGCCGACGGCGGCTGGACCGTGGCGTTCCGCACCTCGGACGGCGCGGTCGAAACCGTCGACGGCGACGGGTTGCTCGTGACCGGTCCCGGCTCCAGCGATGAGCCGTTGCTCGACGATCCGCGTGTGCTGTCGGTCGCGGACTTCTGGAACGCGGTGTCGCGCAGGGAGATTCCGGCGTCGTCGCGAGCGGCGGTGATCGGCGGCGGCGAGACTGCGGCGTCTGCGCTGGACGAACTCGTCCGTCATGAGGTCATGTCGATCTCGGTCATCTCACCCGCTCCGACCATCTACACCCGTGGGGAGAGCTACTTCGAGAACTCGGTCTTCTCCGACCCGACCGGATGGCCGTCGCTGCCTGCCGCCGAACGGCGCGACGTGATCCGCCGTACCGACCGGGGCGTGTTCTCGGTGAGCGTGCAGGAGAATCTGCTCGCGGACGATCGGATCCACCACCTTCGCGGACGGGTGACCGGTGCTCGCCGCACCGGCGAGGCGGTCAGCCTGACGCTCGGCAACCCCGGCTGCTCGGCGGTGGACCACTCGTTCGACCTGGTGGTCGACGCGACCGGTGGCCGTCCGCTGTGGTTCCTGGACCTCTTCGACGCGGAGACCGTAGACGAGCTGGAACTCGCGTTGGGAAGCAGGCCGGACGTGAGCAGTCTGGAGAACTCGATCGGGCATGACCTCGCGGTGACGGGTCTGTCGCAGGCGCTGTACCTGCCGAATCTCGCCGGTTTCGCGCAGGGACCCGGCTTCCCGAACCTGAGTTGTCTGGGCGAACTGTCGAATCGCGTGCTCCGCAGTGCGGTCGACCGCGCCTCGTCGCGTCAGGCGGTGAGCCGATGAGCCTGCCGGACAGCGACTTTTCCATCGCACGCGAGATCACCGAGGTCTCCGGCGCGGTCGACGCCGCCGGGCCCCCACCGGTGCCGGGCGTCGTCGGCGACTTCGGACTCCGCGTCGTGGACCCGGACGGAACCGATCCGGCGCTGCTGGAGGAGTGGTTCGCCCGCCCGCACCTAGTGGACACCTGGGATCAGGATTGGTCCGCGCAGCGCTGGCGCGACGATTCCGCCTACCGCCTGGCGGGCGACTATTCGCGACCGATCATCTTCTCGCACAACGGCGTCGACGTCGGCTACCTGGAGATCTATCGAGTCGCCCGCGACGAGATCGCGCGACTGTACGCCGTCGATCCGCACGATCTGGGACTCCACATCGCGACCGCGGACACTCGCCTGCTCGGTCGCGGCGTCGTCTCGGAGTTTCTCCGCGACCTGGCCGGTGAGCTGTTCGCCGCCGACCCGCGGTGCCCGCGCATCGCCGTGGAGCCCGCCTCGACCAACGCCCCCATGCGCCGCGCACTGACCAAGCGCGGGTGGCGCGATGTCGGCGACTTCCAGGTCCGCCCGGACCGCCGGATAGCCCTCCACCTCCTCGATCGCGACTCTCCCGGTGGTTGAGCGAGCGATGCGGCCTTCCCCGTTGGTTGAGCGAGCGCAGCGAGTCGAAACCACCGTGACGACTCGCTGGTTCGCTCTCGAGGTTCCAGCGGAGCGTGGGTTGGTTTCGACTCGCTCCGCTCGCTCAACCAGCGGGGGTGCTCAACCGGCGAGGGCGCGTTTCGCTCGCCTCGACGAGCGTCCTTCCTCGTTGGTTTCGACTCGCTCGACTCGCTCAACCAGCGGGGGCCCGACCCCCGAAACCCCCTACCACCACGAACGACTTGGATCCCTCGCATGACCACTGCCACCCGTAAAGCTCCCGCCCTGCGAGCCTTCCACAAGCCGGCCCGACCGGACGCGCCGATCCTGATCGTGTTTCCGCATGCGGGTGGCGGGGCGTCGTCGTACCGGGATCTCTCCGGCCGTCTGTCCGCATGTTTCGACGTCCGGGTGATGCAGTACCCGGGCCGTCAGGACCGGATGCGTGAACCTGCGGCCACCGGGCTGCCCGATCTCGCCGTCGAAGCCGTCGAGGCGTTTCTCGCCGACCCCGAGCTCGCCGACCGTCCGACGGTCGTCTTCGGACACAGCATGGGCGCGATCGTGGCATTCGAGTTCACGCGTCGCCTGACCGATGCCGGCCGGGCGCCGCAGCAACTGATCGTGTCGGCGGCGACCGCCCCCAGCCGGGTGGCGCAGTTGCCTGAGCACCCCGACTCCGATGAGGAGCTCATGGCGCATCTGACCGGACTGCAGGGCACCGGTGGCGCGGTGATGGGCAGCGAATCGGTGATGCGGATGGCGCTGCCGGTGCTGCGCGCCGACTATCGCGCGTTCGACGCCTACGATTGCGGCGCCGACGTCCGCATCTCGGTCCCGCTGCAGGTGATCGGCGGTGCCGATGATCCGGTGATCCGGCCGCATCAGCTGCATTCGTGGACCGATCATGCGGACGACGTCGACGTGACCGTGGTCGACGGCGGCCACTTCTACCTCAACGAGCATCCGGATTCGTTGGTCGCGCTCCTGACGCCGTACGCCGGAGTCACGAAGTGAGCGAGCGGATCGAGGCGGCCCCCACCGCCGCAGCCGACGACGCGATCGTCATCGCCGGAATGGCGGTAGAGGCACCGGGCGGAATCGACACCCCCGAGGACTTCTTCGACGCGCTCGCCGCGGGCGCCGACCTGATCGGCCCGATGCCGCGCGATCGGGACTGGCCGATCGACCAGGTGCTCGCGCTCGACGACATCGCGGGTTGGGGCGCGGTGCCCGACGCCGGGGGATTCCTCGACGGCGCCGCCGAATTCGATCCGCAGTTCTTCGGACTGAGCCCGCGTGAGGCGGCGGCGATGGACCCGCAGCAGCGCGTCGCGATGCGCGTCGCGTGGCGCGCGGTCGAGAACACCGGCATCAATCCGGCCGCGCTCGACGGTGCCGAGGTCGGCGTCTTCTTCGGCGCCTCGGCCATGGAGTACGGGCCGCGCGCGGCAGCGGTCAACGAGTACTCGGGCCATCGGATCGCGGGCACCGCACTCGGCTCGGTCTCCGGCCGGATCTCGCATGCACTCGGTCTCACCGGACCGTCGATGACCGTCGACACCGCGTGCGCGTCGTCGTTGACCGCCATCCATCAGGCGGCCGCGGCGGTCCGATCCGGTGAATGCGACTGGGCGATCGCGGGCGGCGTCTGCGTGATGGGCTCACCGGGCGCGTTCTTCGAGTTCTCACGCAACAACGCCCTCGCGGCGGACGGGCGCTGTCGGTCGTACTCGGCGGGTGCCACCGGCACTGTCTGGGGCGAGGGCGCGGGCGCGGTGATCATCGAGACGGCGGCCGCGGCGCGGGCCGCCGGGCACCGGATCTACGGTGTCATCGCCGGATCTCGCGTGAACCACAACGGCGGTGGCGGACCGATCGTGGTTCCGAGTGCGCAGGCGCAGCGACGGGTGATCGAGGCGACGATCGGCGCGGCGGGCATCGACCCGGCGTCCGTCGACCTCATCGAGGGACATGGCACGGGCACGCTCGGCGATCCGATGGAACTGTCGGCCCTCGCCGACACCTACGGTGCCGCGCGGTCCCCGCAGCATCCGGCTGCGGTCGGTTCGGTGAAGTCGAACGCAGGGCATGCGCAAGCCGCCTCCGGCGTCCTCGGACTCATCAAGGTGCTGCTCTGCGGCCGTCACGCGACCATCGTCGCCAGTCGGTTCTCCGACGACCCGACCGACGAGATCGATTGGCCGACCTCCGGGCTGCGTCTGGCGACCGCCACCGAGCCGTGGCCCGCGCGGGACGGGCGGCGCGCCGCCGCGGTCTCCAGTTTCGGCGTCTCCGGAACCAATGCCCACCTCATCGTCGACATGCCGGAGGCCGTCAGTGTCTGAGTCGCCATCGCAGTCCCGCTCCCAGTACCTGCTGCCCGACGGCCTCGTCCCGGTGGTCGTCTCGGCCGACGCCGAGGATCGCCTCGGGCGTTACGCGGCGTCCGTCGCGGGTTACCTGCGTGAGCATCCGGACGTCGACGTGGACCGTGTCGCGGCCTATCTGCTCGATGCCCGTCCGGTCCGGCGTCATCGCGCCGTCGCCGCGGTGGCGGACCGCGACGCCCTGCTCGACGCGCTCGACGCCGTCGCCGACGGCAGGCCGCACCCCGATGTGGTCAGGGGGAGCGCCGCGAGCCATCGGTTCGCGTACGTCTACCCCGGTCAGGGCAGTCAGCGGCCGGGAATGGGCGCCGTCGACTACCGGTGCTCGGCCGCCTATCGGACCGCCGTCGACGACTGCCATGAGGCGTCGATGGAACTCTTCGGCACGTCGCCGATCGACTACGTCCTCGGCCGCGACGCAGCGGTGGAGACCGACGACGTCACCGTGGTGCAGCCGGCCCTGTTCATGCACATGCTCGGACTCACCGCCATGTGGGACGCCGCGGGTGTCCGGCCGGCGATGACCGTCGGGCACAGTCAGGGCGAGATCGCCGCGGCGGTCCGCAGCGGTGTGGCATCGCTGCGCGAGGCGCTCGTGGTCGTCACCATGCGGGCGCGCGCCGTCGACGCGATCGCACCGCGCGGGTACACGATGGCCGTCCTCGGGGTCAGCCTCGACGAGGCCGAAGCACTCCTGGCGCGGAACTCGGGCTGGATCGAGCTGTCGGTCGTGAACTCCGCGCACATCCTGTGCGTCTCGGGCGAGCGCCCCGCCGTTCTCGGACTGATCGCCGCGCTGGAGGCCGACGGGAAGTTCGCCAAGGAGATCCGCGTGGCATACCCCGCGCACACCAGTATCGTCAGCAAGTTCGCGGCCGAGTTCGTCACCGCGTTCGATTCGTTCGGACTCGGCGAACGATTCTCCACGCCGCGGATCCCGTGCATCGGAGCGACTCTCGGCGAGGCGATCGACGAGACGATGACCCTCCGCGACTACTGGTTCTGGAACCTGCGCAACCGGGTGCGCTTCGACCGTGCGGTCGCGACCGCCGCCACCGACGGCGCCGACACGTTCATCGAGATCGCCGAGCACCCGACTCTCGTCCTCGCGATGTCGGAGACGCTCGCGGAGACGACGGGCACCACCATCCTGGGCACCCGCCGCCGGGAATGCACCGACCACTCGCTGTTCACGAAGAACGTCCTGGCCGTCGCAGTCGCCGACTCCGCCTTCGACTGGTCGCGGTGGGCGGTCCCCGGCCGCACCCGCCACCTGCCGCTGGAGGGGTTCCCGAACTCCACGATGCGAAAGACGAGGCTGTGGGCGCGGTTCGACGCCGGTGCGACCGACCCCGTGAATCGGCCCGGCTGGGCCACGACCACCCCGGATCACGACGTCCGGGTGCTGCGCACCGAATGGCAGCGACCGTCGAGTCGCAAGCTCGTCGCTCCGCAGCGCATCGCGGTGCTCACACCCGCCGGCGCCGATCGTGGATTCGCTGCCACGATCTGCGAGACCGCCCCGTCGCACGGTGCCGTCGCGTGGCAGCTGCCGGACGGGGGCGCGGAGATCGGCGAGGTGGATGCCGCGCTGCTTCTCCTGCCTGCAGGCACCGATGACGTAGAGGCGGACCTCGCGGGTCTCCTGGCCGATGAGGCCTGGCGCGGCGGGCTGACGGAACTTCCCGCTGTGCTCTGGGTGGCGACGACCGGCGGCGAGACCGTCGGCCCGGACGAGGCCGCTGATCCGTTCCACGCCGCGGCCGCGGCCGCACTGCGGTGTCTCGCGGTCGAGCAGACCGGTGCCCGCGTGGCACAGCTCGATCTGCCAGTCGAGGGGACCGCCTCCGCCGACGACGTGCTGTCCGCGATCCACGTCGGCGGCGAATCGGCACTGGCCCTGCGGGACGGTGTGATTCACGTGAAACGCCTTGTTCCGGCGGAGGTTCCGGCGAGCCATGACCTCGATCTCGCCCATGTGCTGATCAGTGGCGGGACCGGCCGGGTCGGACTGGCTATGGCCGAACGCTTCGCCCGCGACGGTGCCCGCAGGCTCACGCTGCTGAGTCGTTCGGGAGGTGACGACGAGGCTCGTCGGACCGTGGCCCGACTGACCCGTCGCTTCGGGGTGAGCGTCGACGTGGTGCGCATCGACCTCACCGACGCCGTTGCGGTCGCGGACGTCCTCGGTGGACTGCGGACCGTCACGACGGCGGTCCACGCGGCCCTGGACTACGTCGACCGCCCGCTGTCGGCGATCGACGCCGCAGACGTGCATCGCGCGCTGGACGCGAAGGTCGGCGGGCTCGGCAGGATCCTCGACGCGCTCGACGAGTCGCCGCGGGTGCTGGTCTGCTCCTCGCTCGCCGCCACTCTCGGCGGTCGCGATCAGGCGCTGTACGCGGCGGCGAACCGTCTGCTCGAAGTCGAGGCCGCACGACTGCGGGCGGTCGGTGTCGATGCGGCCGCGGTCGGCTGGGGATTGTGGGCCGTGCAGGGCCCCCTGGATGCCGACGGGCTGGCCCGAGTGACGGCCACCGGGGTGGTGCCGATGGCGCCGCAGGCCGCGCTCGACGCCGGGCTCGGCATCCGGGGATTCGACGCGCAGGTGATGGCGGCGTCGTGGCCGGATCTGCGCGCGCTGCTCGCGATGACGGGAACGGCCGCGCTCGTCTCCGACGTTCTGGACCTGGTGGCCGGTGCCCCCGAGGTCGCGGAGGATCCGCGCCCGCTCGACGCGCCGCCGGCCGAAGTCGCCGAGCCAGAGACTGCCGAGTATGAGACGGTCGCCGAGCAGCCGGGCCCCGCGGAATCGGGCGATCTGATGACCGATCTCGTCGCCGAACTCGCAGTCGCGATGGACTTGCCGACGTCCGACATCGACCCCGGAGCGCCACTGGTCGCCCTCGGCATGGACTCCCTCCAGGCCCTCGATTTCCGCAAGCGCGTGCAGGCGTCCCTGGCGTGCGACTTGCCGGTCGAGGCGATTCTCGGCGGTGCCAGCCTGAACGAGGTGGTGGCGCTGATGGATACGGCGGCGTGAGGTCGTCTCACCGAGAGGGTGTAGGCGCTGCGCGCCGGGGCTGCTCGACCAGCTTGGGGAAGGTTAGGCGGTCGGCGCTGGTGACCGGCGCGTCCCCGTGAGGACTGTTCGTGGACTATATGTCCATCAGCTGTGGTGGCGGGGACGCGGAGGACGGTGCCGGGTTTCGCTCTGCCCGCTCCACGCCACGCGCACCCGTGACCAGGCTAACCATACTAAGGCTAGACTTACCTTCTAGCAGTTTGGTTGAATTGCGGCATGTATGACGAAGAGCGCGTGGAGCAGCCCGAGGCTCCGGTGGCGGAACCCGCTGCGGCCGGTGGCGCCGGATCTGCGGTCAACTGGCCCACGGTGATGATGGCGGCGGGAATCTCCGCTGTCGTATCGGCGATCATTCTCGCCATCGGTCTGGTCGGCTTGATGCTGAGCGACGTCGGCAACTCGCGCTCGACGGCGCAGGAACCGCCGGCCACGGTGGTCAACCTGGGTGCGCAGCAGCCGCAGGCGGGGACGCCGGCGGCGACGACCAGCGCGGTGTCGTCGTCCGAGGCTCCGGCCGAGGACGCGCCGGCGGCCGACGTGCCGGCCGCCGACGCGCCTGCGGCTGATGCTCCGGTGGCACAGGCCCCGGCAGCGCAGGCTCCGCAGCAGCAGTCGACGTCGCAGGCGGCCAGCGGCCCGACGAAGCCGACCGCCGCGCAGTTGCAGGCGGACCTCGACTTCCTGGGCTCCGGCGCGTCGAACGCGCAGAAGGCCGAGCGGCTGGAGGGCGGCTCCCGTGCGGTCGGTCAGGCGCAGGGCATTCTGAGCCTCGCGAAGAAGTTCAAGCCGATGGGGCTCACCTATCAGATCGTCGACCCGGTCACGATGAACGGCCAGACCGCCTCCGCGCGAATGAAGCTGGCGTCGCCGGGGTATCAGCCCAACTACATGACCTTGAAGTGGGTGTGGAAGGACGGTCGCTGGAAGATGACGAACCAGTCCGTCTGCGCGCTCGGCGCGTACGCGAACATCCCCTGCAATCTGTAGGACTCGACTCGAGTGCAAGGCCCGGGGCTCACCGCCCCGGGTCTTTCTATTAGGTAAGGCTACGCTAAAGTATCGGCATGACGATTGACCTTGCCGCACGCCGACGAGAACTCCTTCGCAAGCGGCTCGAGGACGGCGGTCTGGCGCGTGACGACGCCGGTCGAACCTCCTCCTCGCGGTCGGACGGCGACCGCACGCCGCTCCCCATGGCGGCGCACCGGCTGTGGTTCACCGGCCACCGGAATCCCGACGACACCTCGCTGAACGTCTCCGTCGCATTCGAGTTGATCGGTGGGCTCGACGTCGAGCGGCTCCGCGCCGCGTTCACCGCCGTCATCGCACGGCACGAGACGCTTCGTGCGCGTTATCTGGCAGACGACGACGGCGCGCCGGTGATGGAGCACCGCGTCGCCGCTGAGGTCGGTTGGCAGGAAGTCGACCTCAGTGAGCTGTCGGAGAGCGCGGCGGACCGTCGGCTGCAGGTCCTGGCCGCGCGCGAGGCGCGCAGCCCGTTCCGCCTCGCGGAGTCGAGTCCGATCCGGGTCACCCTCATCACCCGAGCCGCGGATCGCCACGTGCTCCTGATCTCGGTGCATCACATCGCCTGGGACGACGACTCCTGGGGCGTCCTCTTCGCCGAACTGGCGGCGACGTACCGCGACCCCGACGCGGACCTCCCGCCGATCACGCGCCAGTACGCGGACCTTCCGGATCCGACCGACGAGCAGATCGCCGCGGACCTCGAGTACTGGTCGGCGGCCCTGCGGCCGACGCCGGAACCGCTCGACCTGCCCGGCGGCACCGGTTCCGTCGGCAGCGGTCGCGCGCATCGCCGGCTCGACCCCGGAATCGAAACGGCGGCGGCCGACCTCGCTCAGACCAACGGCACCACGGTGTTCGCCGTCCTGGTCGCCGCGACCCAGGCATTCCTCCATCGCGCGTTCGGCGCCACCGACGTGCTGCTCGCCGTACCCACCACCCTGAGGCCTGCGGGCGCGGCCGATCTGATCGGCTACTTCGGCAACACGGTGCTGCTGCGCGGCGCCGTCGATCCGGAGTCGACGCTCACCGAGGTGATCGGCGGCTCGCGCGAGACGCTCGCGGCCGCGCTGGGCGCGGGCCGCGCCCCCGTCGACCGCGTGGTGGCCGAACTCGCCGACGATCGTCGAAGCGGCCTCGCCGGCCTCGTGTCCGCCAGCCTGACACTGCGCCGGGACCTCACCGGTCTCGACCTCGACGGGCTGACCGCGACGCACCTCGATGGCCTCCATGCACCGAACGCGCAGCTCCCGCTGGAGTTCGCCGTGGTCTCCGGTGACCGGCCCATTCTGGAACTCCAGTACCAGACCGACCGGTTCACTGCGGCCGATGCGGAGTCATTGCTCGACGCGTACCGGAGCTTCCTCGAAGGCACTCTCGCAAGCCCGGATACCGCGGTCCGCGATGTGCCCATGCTCGACGCCGACGGTCGTGCGGCTGCGGTCGAGGCGGCGGCGGGCCCCCACGTGACGGACGATCCGCACACGCTCGTCGGGATGTTCGCCGCGGCGGTCCGCGAGCGTCCCGGGCACCCGGCGCTGATCACCGACGATCGGACGATCACGTACGCCGAGCTCGATGCCGCCGCCGAGCGGCTCGCCCGCACGCTGATCGCCCGCGACCCGGAGGCCTTCGCCGGATCGGATCCGGTGGTCGCCCTGCGAATGTCGGCGAGTGCGCAGTTCGTCGTCGTCGCCCTCGCGGTGCTCAAGGCGGGCGCGGCCTACCTCCCGGTGGACCCGGACTATCCGGCCGACCGCGCCGCATTCCTGCTCGAGGACGCGAGGCCGGTGCTGGTGCTGGACGCCGACGAAGTCGACCGGCTGAGCGCCGAGCCCGACTCGGATGCCGAAGTCCCCGAACTGCTCTCCCCGTCGTCGCTGGCCTACATCATCTACACCTCGGGTTCCACGGGCACGCCGAAGGGCGTCGCGGTGGAGCACCGGGCGATCGCCGAGCACCTCCGCGCCTTCGGTGCGACCAGCGTCGTCGGCGCCGACGACCGGCTGGTGCAGACGTCGTCGGTCAGCTTCGACGCGTCGATGTTCGAGATCTTCGCGACGCTGACCGTCGGGGCGACACTGGTGGTGCCGAAGAAGGGGGCGCTCACCGACATCGCCTATCTCGCCGATCTGCTCGTCCGCGAGCAGGTGACGGTGATGCACATGGTGCCGAGCATGCTCTCGACGCTGCTGCTGATTCCGGAGGTCAAGCAGTGGACGACGCTGCGGACGGTGCCGGTCGGCGGCGAGGCGCTCCCGGGCGAGGTCGCCGACGCATTCACGACGGCGTTCGCCGCCGACCTCAGCAACAACTACGGTCCCACCGAGGCCGTCGTCGCCGCCACGCATCATCGTGTCGACGGGCCGCGCGGCGGGGCGGTCGTGCCGATCGGCCGACCCAATCCCGGGGTGAGGGCGCATCTGCTGGACGGCGGCCTGCAGCCGGTGCCCGAGGGCGTCGTCGGTGAGCTCTACCTCGGCGGCCGTCAGCTGGCGCGCGGGTACCTGCGCCGCAGCGGACTCACCGCTGCGCGCTTCGTCGCCGATCCGTTCGCGCCGGGGGAGCGCCTGTACCGCACCGGCGACCTCGCGCGTCGCGGCGCGGACGGCGAGCTTCGCTTCGTCGGTCGCTCCGACGATCAGATCAAGGTCCGCGGCTTCCGCATCGAGCCCGGTGAGATCGAGACGGTGCTGGCCGCGCATCCGACGGTGCAGCGGTCGCTGGTGACAGTCGTCGACGACCGGCTGCTCGCCTATGTGATCGCCGAGCCGGATGTGGTCGTCGAGCCGTCGGACGTTCGCGACGCGGCCGCACAGGTCCTGCCCGCGCACATGGTGCCGGACGCCGTCGTGGTGATCGACGAGGTGCCGATCACGGTGCACGGCAAGCTCGACCGCGCAGCGCTGCCGGTCCCCGAGGTGGAGGCGGCGGAGTTCGTCGAACCGGCCACCGCCACCCAGCGCCGCGTGGCCGCGGTGTTCTCGGAGCTCTTCGGCGGTCGGGCCGTCGGCGCCGACGACTCCTTCTTCGACCTCGGCGGTCACTCCCTGCTCGCCGCTCGACTGGTGACCGCGCTGTCGTCGGAGTTCGGTCTGGACGTCGACGTCCGCACGCCGTTCGAGCATCCGACGGTGGCCGGACTGGCGACGGTCCTCGTCGAGAAGGCGCAGGCCGATCTCGGGATCGACCTGGACGCGGGCGGAGCGGAGGACTGGGCCGACGACGACTGGACGAGCGCCGAATTCGGCGGCGTCTCGCTCGCGGCCGACACCGACACGAACGTCAGGGGGGCCCCCCCGCCGCTGCCCGCAGGCAGCGGCGACAGTCGTGCGCCGCTGTCGTTCTCTCAGCTCGCCATGTGGTTCAACCACCGCTTCACCGGCGCGAGCGCGGCCGACAACATCGTGCTGAAACTCGGCATCGACGGACCGGTCGACACCGGTGCTTTGGGCGGAGCCGTCGCGGACGTCGTCGAACGGCACTCGTCGTTGCGAACATCGTTCACGGAGGTAGACGGGCTGCCGGTGCAGATCGTCGCCGAGCGGGCCGACGTGGAACTCACCGTCAGCGACGTCGAGGAGGCGGATGTCGCGGCCGCGGTGGCGCGGGCGGCGACGGTCGTCTTCGACCTCGCCGAGGCTCCGCTGCTGCGCCCGCATCTGGTGCGATCGGAGTCCGGTTCGGTCCTCGTCCTGGTGATCCATCACATGGTGGTCGACCACGGCAGTACCGAGGTGATCATCGCCGACCTCGCCGCCGCTTATCGGGCGCGGACGGGTGGTCCCGCGCTCGCTGCCCGGGCCGACGGTCCCCAGTACACCGACTTCGCGGTCTGGCAGCACTCGATGTTCGGTCTGGATGCGGACCCGGCCGCCGACGCCGGCCGCTACGGCCGCGAGCAGATCGACTTCTGGCGCGAACGGCTCGACGGACTCCCGGACGAGATCCTGGTGGCGACCGACCGCGCGCGCCCCGAGGGGCTGAGCCACCGCGGACATCTGGTGGACTTCGCGATCAACGCCGAGCGGTACGCCCGTCTCAAGGCCGTCTTCTCGGCCGCCGGCGTCAGCGACTTCATGGCGCTGACCGCGATGTGGTCGGCTGCGCTGGGATCGCTCGGCGGTGGCACCGACATCGCCGTCGGCACCCCCGCGGCGGGCCGAGTCGATCCGGGAACCGAGAGGCTCGTCGGACTGCTCGCGAACATGGTGGTGCTGCGGACCGACCTGGCGGGCGAGCCGACGCTCACCGACGTGCTGCACCGCTCGCGCGACGCCGTGCTCGATGCCTTCGCTCATCAGGACCTGCCGATCGAGCGGTTGGTGGAGGCGCTCAATCCGCGTCGCACCCGCGCCCGGAATCCGTTGTTCCAGAGCATGATCCACTTCCGCGATGCGGCAGGCGACACGGCTGTCGACTTGTCGGATGAGACGAGCATGCGGATTCTCCCGATGGAGATGGACGCCTCCTATCTGGACCTCAATCTCATCGTCACGACCGTCGACGGCGGCGGCCTCACCGGCCGACTCGTCGCGAGCGCCGACCTCTACGACGAGGACGCAGCCCGCGGGATCGCCGACCGCTTCGTCGGACTGCTCGACGAGTTGGCCCGGCATCCGGACCGGCCGCTCGGCCAACTGGACGTCGAGCCGCTGCCCGGCGCGCTCGACAGGTCCGCGCACCAGGAGGATCCGGCACGGCTGGCCCGACTGATCGCGGCGGACTCGCCGCGCCGGGTGCAGGCGCGACCGGCGACGCTCGCCGGTCTCCCGCACGCCGGCCTCACCCATTGCGCCTCCGTCGGCACCTGGATCGTCGACGGTGACGGCGCGTCCGAGGCCCTGGCCGAGACCTTGCGCGCACTCTCTCCGGGCTCGCTCGTGATCGACAACTACGCCGCCGCACCCGCCGCGGCACCGGTCGCCGAGATCTACACAGCAGGCGGCGGAACCGAGACGGCCACCGAACGGGCGCTGGTCACCATGCTCGAAGAACTCCTCGGCGTCTCCGGCATCGGCCGCGACGACAACTTCTTCGCCGTCGGCGGCGACAGCGTCATCTCGATCCAGTGGTCGGCACGCGCCGCGGCGTCGGGCATCGCGCTCGATCCCCAGCAGATCTTCGATCACTATTCGATCGCCGAACTCGCCGAGGCTGTCGACGCCGCGCGCAACGAGACCGGAACCGCCGACGAACGACCGGAGCCCGACGACGCCTCACCGATGTCCGCGTCGGGGCTGTCGACCGACATGCTCTCGGCTCTCGGCTCGGCATGGGAGGCCCAGCAGTGACGGCACAGCGGGAAGGCGCGCAGGCCAAGCCCGCGATCGAGGACGTGCTGGCACTGTCGCCGCTGCAGTCGGGTCTGTTCTCGCTCTCCGAGATGGCGGGCGACGGCCTCGACGTCTACAGCATGCAATTCGTCGTGGAGATCAGCGGACCACTCGACGCCGAAAAGCTCCGCAGCAGCGTCGCCACCGTCATGCGACGTCACCCCAACCTCCGGGTGAGCCTGTGGGATGAAGGGGTGCCGCACCCCGTGCAGATCGTTCCGTCACAGGTCGATTTGCCGTGGCGGACCGTCGTCACGGCACCCGACGAGTTCGATGACCTCGCCCTCGCGGAACGGACGCAGCGCTTCGACCTGCGTCACGGGCCCGCGATGCGCGTGGTGCTCGCCGAACTGCCCGGCGGCCGCCACCGACTGCTCCTGACCGCCCACCACATCCTGATGGACGGGTGGGCCATCGCCCTGTTCTTCCGCGAACTGCTGTCGATCTACAGTGCGGGCGGCAGCGCGGACGGCCTGCCGCCGGTCAAGCCCTACCGCAACTACATCGCCTGGCTCGCCCAGCAGGACTCCGCGGCGGCACTCACCGCCTGGTCCGCGTACCTCGACGGTGCGGTCCCGCTGCTCCTCGGGGCACCCGGTACCCCGGTCACCGAGCCGCAGCGACACCGCCGCACCGTCGACCGCGAGGAGACCGCCCGGATCCTGGGGTGGGCGCGGCGCAACGGTCTGACGCCGGCCGCCGTCACGCAGTACGCGTGGTCGGTGGTCCTCGGCAGGCTGTCGGACCGCACCGACGTCGTCTTCGGCACCACCATCTCCGGCCGACCGCAGAGCCTGCCCGGCGCGGGGGAGATGGTCGGGCTGTTCATCAACACCGTTCCCGTCCGTGTCGATCTGGCCGCCCAGCCGACGGTCCTCGAGGCGGCCACCGCGGTGCAGCGCTCCGCGGCCCGGATGCGCGACCTCGGCTTCCTCGGCCTCGCCGACATCGCGCGTACCGCAGGCACTTCCAACCTCTTCGACACCCTCTTCGTCTACGAGAACGCGCCCATCGGTTCAGCCACCGAACCGGTCACCGCCGCCGACGGCACCCGGTTCCTGCCACTCGCGATGGAGTCCCTGTCGCACTATCCGCTGACGGTCGTCGCCTACGAGCTCGACGGCGAGCTGGTCGTGATGACCGAGTCGGTCGCCGAGTGGCTGGGTCCGATCGATCCGGCCCAGGTCATCGAGCGGATGATCGCGGTGCTTCGTGCCCTGCCGGAGGCCGCGGATGCGCCGGCGGACACCCTCGATGCGCTCCTCGACCACGAGAGGGTGTGGGCGTCGAGGCCGTCGGCGGGCACCGCCCTGCCCGCCGGAACCACCGCGATCGGGCTGTTCGCGGAACAGGCGGACCGAACTCCGGACGCCCTTGCACTCGTCGCCGACGACGGGACCTGGACGTACGCGGAACTGCTTCGCCGGGCGCGCGCCGTCGCGGCGGAACTGCAGGCCGCGGGTGTGAGTCGTGGTGACGTCGTGGCGGTGGCGCCGCGACGGTCCGGCCGGACGGTCGTCGGACTGCTGGCGGCGATGCTCGCCGGTGCGGCGTACGTGCCGATCGATGTCTCGATGCCCGCCGCCCGGATCGAGAACCTTCTCGCGCAGTCGGTCGCGGGCGTGGTCCTCACCGACTCCGAGTTCGCTGATCTCTTCCCCGGTCGGACGGTCCTGTCGGACTGGCCGTCCGACTCGTCGACGGCGTTCGTTCCCGTGCCGCTGGATCCGACCGACGCCGCCTACCTGATCTTCACCTCCGGATCGACCGGTGAACCCAAGGGCGTGATCGGCACGCAGGGTGCGCTCGCGAGCTACGCCCGGGACCACCGCGACCGCGTCCTGACCGTCGGACGCGAGCGGTTGGGGCGGGCGATGCGGGTGGCCCACGCGTGGACGTTCTCCTTCGACGCCTCGTGGCAGCCGCTGGCCGCGCTGCTCGACGGCCACGAGGTCCACCTGTTCTCCGACGACGAGACGCGCGACGCCGCCCGGCTCGTCGCCGCACTCGGTGAACGCGGCATCGACATGATCGACACCACCCCGTCGATGTTCGGCCAGCTGTCGGCGGCCGGACTGGTGTCGGGGGAACCGGGTCGCCCGACGCTGACCGTCCTCGCGCTGGGCGGTGAGGCCATCGGCCCGGCGCTGTGGCGACAGCTCGGGGCACTCCCGCGCACGGCCGTCTTCAACTGCTACGGACCGACCGAGACCACCGTCGAGGCGATGGTCGCGCGCGTCTCGGAGTCGCCGGTGCCGACCATCGCCGGGCCGACCGACCGGATGACCGCCCGGGTGTTCGACTCCCGGCTGCGGCCCGTGCCCGACGGTGTGATCGGCGAGCTGTACCTGACCGGCGATCAGGTGACGCGCGGTTACCAGGGCAGGCCCGGGCAGACGGCGACCACCTTCGTCGCCGATCCGCGCATACCCGGACAACGCATGTACCGAACCGGAGACCTGGTGCGCCGCAACGCAGCCGGGGACATCGTCTTCGTGGGGCGGGGCGACGACCAGGTCAAGATCCGGGGCTACCGGATCGAGGTCGGCGAAGTGGAGGCCGGCCTCCGCTCAGTCTCCGGTGTCCGCGACGCCGCAGTGATCGTCGTGGACCGGCCGATCGGCGCGGCATTGGTGGGCTTCGTCTCCGGGACGGACACCGCGCTCGACTCGACCACCGTCCGCAGCGAACTGGCGCAGCGGCTTCCGTCGCACATGATTCCGACCCGGGTCATCGTGCTGCCGGTGCTGCCGGTCAATCGGAACGGCAAGCTCGACTCGACCCTGCTGACCGAGTCGGCGCGCGCAGCGCTCTCCGGTGGCGGGATCGTCGGTGGGCAGTTGGATGACGTGGAGGAACGCGTCGCCGAAGCGGTGTCCGGAGTGCTCGGTACCCGGCCCGGTCCCGACGACGACTTCTTCGACCTCGGGATGGACAGCATCGTCGCGATGGCGTTGGTCACCGCGATCCGTGCGGGCGGGGACGAGATCGCCGCCCGCGACGTGATGACCTTTCCCAATGTTCGCGATCTGGCCGCCGCGGTCCGCCGCGGCAAGCAGTTGGCGCGGATCGCCGCCGAACGGGAGTACGGCGAGGTGCCCGCTCTGCCGGTCGTGGAGTGGATGTACGAGGGCGGCGATTGGCGGCGATTCACCCAGACGGTGCTGTTCCGCCTGCCCGACGGGTGCGCCGACGTGCAGGTCGTCGAGGTCCTGCAGTCGCTGCTGGACGCCCACGACATGCTGCGATCCACGCGCGAGAGCGGTGTGCTGGTAACCCGTGAGCCGGGAACGGTCGACGCGGCCAGCCGCTTCTGGGCGCTCGAGGGGGAACCGGGACGCGGCACCGGTGAACTCGTGACGATCGCCGCCCGCGAGGCGAACGACGCCATCGACCCCGACCGCGGGCACATGGTCGCCGCGGTCCGCGTGCCGGTGGACGCCGGCGACGACCTCCTGCTGCTGGCCGTCCATCACCTCGCCGTCGATGCCGTCAGCTGGCAGATCCTGTTCGGCGACATCGCGCAGGCCGGTGCCACCGTCAGTGCGGGCGGACCGGTCGCCCTGACCGCCGAGTACACCGACTATCGCGCGTGGAGCGAGCGACTGCTCGCCCGGTCCGGATCGGACGAGGTCGTCGCGCAGCGCGACTACTGGCGCGACCAAGTCGTCGGCGACGACCCGGTGATCGGCGAGCGCCGTCCCGAGATCGGACGGGACGCCTGGTCGGCACTGCGATCCGCGCCGGTTCTCACCGACGTCGACGTCACCGAGGCGGTCCTGAACGGCATCGACCAGCGGATCGGCATGCGCGAGTTCCTGTTGACGGCGTTGGCGGTGACCTTCGCGTCCTGGCGCAGTGAACGGGGACAGGACCCGTCGGCGGGTTCGTTGATCGCGCTCGAGGGACACGGTCGGGAGGATGCGACGGTCGGCGACGACATCGACACCGGTCGCACCCTCGGCTGGTTCACCACGGTCTTCCCGGTCCGCCTGGCGGCCGGCGAGTCGCTCACCGTCGACCGGCTGGAAGCCGAACCCGATGCGGGGCGGACGATTCTCGATCATGTTGCGGCGGAACTCGATTCGATTCCGAATCGCGGCCTCGACTACGGACTTCTGCGGTATGCGGGGCGCGACGCGGACCTGGTCGCGAGCCTCGAGCCGCAGGTGGAGTTCAACTACCTCGGACGCTTCGATCTGGGCGTCGCCGGCCAGGACCCGGGCCCCTGGCAGCCGGTCGTCGACCTGGAGCTGAACGAGTACCTGCCCACCGACCCCGAGCCCGACCTGCCGCTGCGCTACGCGCTCGACGTGGTCGCCGTGGTCCGCGGGACGGACGCCGGTCCGCAGTTGGTGACGAACTGGCGCTACTGCTCCACAGTGCTCTCGGCGTCCGACGTCGACCGGTTGTCGTGTCTGTGGTCGCGCGCGGTCACTGCACTCGCGACGATTCTGGCCTAGGTGTACTTCCCCGACACGTTGTGAACATCTGAGTTGAAGCGAAGAC
>NZ_AEUD01000009.1 GCF_000192435.1 Gordonia neofelifaecis NRRL B-59395 | reverse complement strand
CCGATTCTCCTTGCTGAGACTCGGAACGGAACCCAGGGCGCTTCAACGCACCCCACGTCGTCGCCCTCGTCCGAGCCGGCAAGACCTTCGAGAAAGGCAAACTCGTCGAATCCGACACCCCATCAACATCGCAAGAGGAGGCCGCCTGAAACAACCTCATCCACAGGTCTTGACAATATCTCCGATACGAAGGCGCCATTTGCACTGACAATTGAGACCGCGCTCCTCGTGGGAGTTATCACGCTGTCGGGCGAGGGGCGGGTGCTCCATGACCTTGGGGGCTGGGCCGTAGTCTGGTACGTCGTTGGCATCCTCCTCTTAGTAGCTAGCGTCCTATGTGCGGCCTGGGTTGTGCGTCCCCGGCTACGGGCCTCCAACCTCGAGGTTGAGGCGCCGGACAACTTTGTCTATTTCGGACACCTGCGGCACCTGACGCCCGAAGCCGTTCAGGATCGGCTCGAGGGCCCGACTCTTCTTCCGGTACTGTCGAAACAGCTCGTGGAGATGAGCAAGATAGCGTGGACAAAGCACCGGCTTGTGCAGTTGTCTATGAGTCTTTCTCCGATTGGCGTTATGGCACTTGGCATATGTGCGACATGCTGACTTGTGTGAGGCGATGCTCGGTCGTCAGAGCAGAGGGGTTGCCGCTGCATGGGCGCCGCAAGAGATCGATCTACGCCAAATGTTCGCCGAAAGTGACTTGGATGGCCGACCACATGGAGAATCAAAATTGACACGACTCATCGAGGCACGCATGTTCTGTCAGACTTCCGGGGGTAGCGCTGCTAATCTCCGCTGCATCTCGACATCGACGCGCACGGCCCGAAACGCTTGTACCGAGTCCTGTCTCGGAAGCGGCAGTGTCAGAAGGTGGAGGCATCGTCGTCGGATCCGCAGCAACCGTTGCTCATGGCCACATCTGCGGTAGTCAGCCGGCTGACCACCGTCGGGATTCAGAACGCATGGAAGTAGCGCGTGAACACCCCTGATACACCGAGACGGCAGATGATCGTCACGACACCCTCAGACGCGGAGATTGCGGCAGCCCAGAGGCGCCTTACCAGCCTGCGAGTGTTCGTTATGGCAGCTTCTGTGCTGGGCGTCGTCCTGGCAATGGTGCTGAGCGCGAGCCTTGGTTCCGACGCTATGCGTTCACCGGGCTTCGGTGTCCTACTCGCATTGGGAATCGTGTCCGCGAGCATGTTAGTGCACACAGTGATCCCCGCTGCCGGCCGGGAGGCACAATGGCAGGAGCTACAGGGGCAGCGCGTTCTCCAGTCACCGCCCTGGATCTTTCGGGGCCTACGCCTCGGTGGCACAATCGGCGTCCTGTGGGGCGTCTACATCGGGTCTCTCGCCCTGGTCAACGGGGCGGCCGAACTCCCCGCCAGTCCACGGGAGTGGGTCCCCGCAAGCCTGTTCTCGATGTTCTGCCTGGCCGGACTGATCAATATGGCGTGGCAGCGGGGTGGGCCACTCCGGCTCACGGTGTCCGATGACGGAATTCGAGCGGAAGTGAGCAAAGGCATCGCGTGGCTTGACACCTCCCGATCACAGGAGACGGTGGTCACCATCACCGACGTGAGCGCTATTCGAGTCACGTCAGCGCACGGACCACCAGCAACACTTACGCACCCTCTCCGACGCGGCCGGTCACGCGAGTGGCCCCTCTTGATCAGCCCTATCCTGTACGGAACGGATATGTCCGTGATCATCGATGGTCTCGCACGAACCGTGTGACCTACAGCCGTCATCTGTCCGCGCACCGAGTCCTGGTTTGGACCGGCGGAATGAACTGGTATGCGCGGTCTCGGTGGCGGGCCTCGAATATCACTGCGCCGGAGACGATCTCGAGCAACAGCTGACACCGACCAGGATTCGAATGTCCCGTCTGGCACCCCACCGAAGCACGAAGCGCCCCGGAGCCGTTCGGCTCCGGGGCGCCGTCACGCGGTCAGCGATCTCCGGTCAGCTTGTCCTTCACGGTGGTCACGGCATCCTTCACTTCTTCGATGCCCTTCTTGACCGCGGCTGAGGCCTGATCGGCCTTGCCCTCGTTCTTGAGGTCGTCGTCCCCGGTCAGCGAACCGCCGGTCTCCTTGGCCTTGCCCTTGAGATCCTCGACCTCATTGCTGATCTTGTCTTCCATTGCCATGGCGATGTGCCTCCCGTGTTGTCATTCCAGTGCGTCCAGGTGCACAAACGCCTGGACGTGTATGTCCGATCCGGCGAATGCCGTTCGGAGGTCTTCGACAGTCGGTGCGAGTGCTCCGACGATCTCGTCGTACGACCGGTCGGGGCGGGCGTCGACGGTGATGCGGATGATGTTCTGCCCCCGGTCGTCGAGCGCCTGCGCTCGTACACGCCGAAGCCCCGTCTGCGTCGCGAGGTGTTCCTCGATGGCTTGTGCGACTTGCTTCAGCGAGATCGTCAGGGCGCCTTCGGTCTCACTTGCATCGAGCAGGAACTGCTCGGGCCTGTGGGGCGCGATCGTCGTTCTGATGAGCCGCCAGCCCCAGTACGCCGCAAGCACCGCGACCAGCGCCAGGACTGCGCCGAACCAGCCCTTTCCGACCGTTTCGGTGAGCTGGCGGGTGTCGATGCGCGATATCCAACCGGCCACCGGCTCGACGGAGACCTGGTACAGAATCACTGCGACGGCCACTGCGACGAGCACAACTCCGACGACCCCGATCGACAGCCGGTGCAAGACAGACGCGCTGCGGTTCATCCGCGGTTCTCCCTTCTCGGGTCCCGCACCTTGACCACGACCGGCCTACCCGCGCAGACGCGAGCGACAGCGTCCGCGGCCGCCCTCGCGATCCGCTCGCGATCGACAGGACCGGCAGCGGTGACCGTCACTCGGATGCGCTTGCGTCCGACCGAGGTCACCGCGCGTCGTACGTTCGGTACCTTGAGGGCCGCGGCGCTGGCACTGCGAGCAACGTCCACCGGACGCGTCCACGCCACCTGATATCCGTCGACGCTCAGGTGAGTCCGACGACGTGGCTTGATCGCCAGCCACAGGAGGCCCAGACCGACCAGTGCGCACAGAATCGGAATGGACCACATCCATCCGCTCCACGTCTGTGCGCTCAGTTCCACCACGAGGTGATGCGTCCAGGTGTCTCCGCCGACGAGTCCGGTGACCACGAGCACGTCGCGCACCAGCAGGCCTGACAGGACGAGCAACGCCACGCCGAGCACGCCGCCCGCGATCGCCGCCCCTGGAAACGCGACCGGCTCTCGCACCGGGGTGTCCGCAATATCTTGCGCGACGACGTCACGCAGTGCCGGTTCGGTCATCGGATCACCTACTTTCGATTCCGGGGTAGCGAGCGGCATCGTCCGGCTCGGGTAGCTCGACGAAACCGTTCTTCTTCAGCGCCGCAGTCGCACCCGGAATCACCGCGGCGACGGTGACGTTCACCCGTACCGGGCGTCCTCCGGTGAGCTGTTCGAGTTCATCGCCGACACGGCGGCGTACACGCTTGCAGACATCAGTGATCGGCGACGGCCACGCGACGGCCAACGCGACGTCGACGACATGCGCGAATCCTCCGGCGCTCTCCACCCGTGCGCGCGGATAGTCCAGTCCGACGGTGGTCTCACCGTTCACGAGCGCACCCAGCGCTCCCGTCACCGAGGCGTCGCGGGCGACGACCCCGCGCACGCTCAACGCCGCCCGCAGAGCGATCTTCTCGAACACGACGTCGGCCACGGCAAGACGACCCGGACCATCGACCGGCGCCGAGGGTCCGACTGCATCAGCCACGGCTGCGGCTGCGCACGATGGCGCGGACGTCGATGCTTCCGTCGACCTGGAGTCCGGCTAGGAGGCCGACGGTGCCGAGGACGATTGCCAGGATCAAACCTCCGATCCCTCCGGTGGTGGCCGCCAGTGCGAGCAGCAGGCCGGCCAGGAGGCCGATCGTTGCAGTCCTACTCATTCCGCAGTCCTCTCGTGTTCAGTGCCGGGAGCCGATGGTTCAGTCGTCACGTCCTCGATCACGACGACGAACGGGCGTCCCAGGACGTCAGCCGCCGCGGCGGCCGCGGTGTCGGCCACCCGCCGAAGGTCGTAGCGCAGATCGACGACGATGTGCACGGACGCGTCTTCGGGTGAGATCCGCACGCCGTTCACACGTTCGCCGGGAAGGTAGGTCGCGACCGCGCCGAACGGCCCGCTGTCGAGTGCTGCCACGCCCGGCACGGCTAGCACAGCTTCCGCGACATCCTTGGCCGACGACCCGCCTTCGGCCTGGTCGGTCGGAGCGTCTCCCATCACTGGACCCGAGGCTCGCCGGAATCCTGCAGATCATCCTCGAAATGCACGTCGAGGACCGTCACATTCACCTCTGTGACGTCGAGGCCGGTCATCTGCTCGATCGCGTTGATGACATTCCGACGGATCGCGCCGGCCAGCTGGTGGATCGCCACACCGAACTCCGCGATGATCGAGACATCGACTGCGGCCTGACGCTCGCCGACCTCGACGTCGATGCCCTGCGTCACGTCGGCCGTCGTTCCCGGGAGTACCTCGCGAACTTTGCCGACCGCCCGTTCCGTGGTGCCGCCGAGGTCGTAGACCCCGTCGATCTCACGCGCGGCGATGCCCGCGATCTTCGCGACGACGATGTCTGCGATCGACGTGGTCCCGAGGCTTCCGCCAGTCTGCGGCCCGGACTTCCGCACCAGTTCGACGTCCTTGCCCGCCGCAGGCGATGACTCGTCTGCGGCTGCCGAAGCGGTCGATGTCGCGATGGTCTGTTCGCTCATGCTGGTCCCTTCCACGCGCGCCCCTGCGAGTCAGGAGCTGTATATAGTCAGTCGCAGTTCGACTGAAAGTTGCACGCGAAGCGGTGAGTGATCTGAATCACACCATCGGTGATGGCTGGGCAGGCCTCGACGGGTTCACCGACGAGGAGTTGGCCGCTGCCGCCGCCGCGGGTGATCCAGAGGCCTTCGACGTTCTGGTCGGCCGGTTGGCCCCGGTCGTCCTGCGTTTCATGCGCAGAATGGTCGACGATCCGGCGGTTGCTGAGGACCTGGTGCAGGAGACTCTTCTCGCCGTGTGGAAAGGCTTGCCGGACTTCGGCTTCCATAGCAAGGTGCGCACCTGGGCCCTTGGCATCGCGCACCGCAAGGCCGTCGATCACTACCGGCGTACGCACGAAGTCCCGTCGGCCGACGAGACATTCGCGGATCTCGCCTCAGCGCAGCCGCTTCCCAGCGAATCGGTGGAGAAGTCGGAGTTGGTCGACGCGCTGCGCGCTGAACTCGCGAGTCTTCCGCAGACCTCACGAGCCGTCTGGTGGCTGAAAGAGGTCGAAGGGCTGAAGATGGCCGAGATCGGACAGGCGCTGAGGATCAGCAACGGGTCGGTTCGCGGTCATCTGCAGCGAAGCCGGAGTTACCTGTCCACGCGGCTGGCACCGTGGAGACCGGGGGCTCCGGACCCGGCACCGGCTGAGACACTCGCCACGATGTCGGATGGCGACGGCCCGCCGGACCGAGACCGGCGAAGCGTCAACGGATCAGAGAGGAGGGCGCGGACATGAGCTCGAGCACCGTCGGCGAGGAGCCGACCGACGCATGGCTGGTGGAGGCCAGCCGTCGCCTCGACGCGCCGTCCGGTGACGTCGCGCGGTTGATCGCCCGTGTTGCCGGTGCCGTACCCGCGCTCCGCCGCCCCGGTCGTGAACTCGCGACGGACGACGTGCGCATCCGGATCAACGACCGGGTCGTGAAGCAGCTTCTCGCCACTCGGGTCCGGACCGCGACGGGCCGTCTCGTGGTGCGCGCGCAGGTCGACGGCGATGCGGATCAAGTGACCGGCGTCATGATCGGCCTGATCGCGCGATACGGCGATGATCTGCACGCCGAAGCCGAGCGGGTGCGAGCGGCGGTACGCGAGACCCTCACCCTCGCCCTCGGCTCAGACATCGCTGCGAGCGTGGGTGATCGCATTCATGTCCGCTGGCAGGACGTGTACACACGTCAGTGGCTCGACTGACCGACCCCGCCACGACCGCAGTTCTCGAGAACAGGCGACTCAAGCAGGTGCACCGGTCGTCGAGGTGATGTGCTCGGGGAACCTCACCGTCGTAGTCCCCGGTGTTCAACATTCCGGTCGGCTCGAACAGCATGATCGTTGCGCCGTGCGGCGACCGTGAGCAGTGCTCGGTCCCCGTGGGACGACGAAGACGTCGTGTCGCTCGAGGTGCACGGCCGTGGCCTCTTCGCCGGTCTCGCGGAGCTGGATGTCGAGGGAGCCGTCGAGGACGATGAACAACTCGTCTGTGTCGGGATGAGAGTGCCAGACGAAGGATCCTTCCACTCTCGCCAGACGCACGTCCCAGTCATTCACGTGCGTGAGGATCCGGGGGCTCCACAGTTCCCGGAACGAGTCGAGGACCGTATCGCCGCACCTTCGGACCGGACGGTTTGGCACCTCGCAACCCCGACGCACGTGAGATATCGCTGAACGAGTCCGATTCCACGGATTCGGTCAACGGCCGCAGGTGATGGAACACGGCGGGTTCGGGCGAGTCCGCTATTCGCGGAGAGGGAACATTCTCGTCTATCCGAAGCCCCGGCGGAGTGCCGCTTCGAGGTCGTCGAGCGCCACGTGCTCGGAGCACGCGCGGATGACGAGGTCGTAGGCGGCGTCGTCGCCGAGTAGCCAGCGATGGCCGGCGTTACGGAAGTAGATGAGTCGCACAGCGATCCAGGCGCACCGCTTGTTGCCGTCGACGAGGGCGTGGTTGCGGCACAGCGAGTCGAACAGTGCCGCTGCTTTGCGGTGAAGGGTCGGATACTGCTCTTCTCCGAAGAGGGTCACGGCGGGACGTTGAATGCTGCTCTGAAGCAGTCCGCCGTCGCGCACTTCGGGATCGGCACCGTACACCGCTCGATAGACGAGGAAGATGTCCGCGATCTCGGGGCACCAGATCAATGTACGTTCCCCAGCCGATCGAGCAACGCCTTGTCGTTGTCGACGATGTCGGCGACCGCGTCGTCCATGGATCGGAGTTCGCGTTCGCGCAGGCCGCGCTCGACCTGCGCGACGACGAAGCCGCTGACCTCGCCTTTCGGGATGGCGGCACGTAGTCGTTCGGCGGTGTCGTCGGGCATGGTGACGAGGATTCGCTGAGTCATGTCGGCCTCCGAGACGTGAGAGTCGGTATGTACACAGTATCGAGGCCCCAACGATCGTCGATGATGCCGACGGGCCGCGCTACTGTCGCGCGGGCCGCGTCTTGTAACTTCTGATTAGTAAGTGCCCGCTTGGAAGGTCCCCTGATGTCTGTACGAAGCCTGAATCACGCCGTGCTGTATGTGGCCGACGTCGAACGCAGCGTCGCCTTCTACACGGAGGTCCTCGGGTTCGAGAAGCTGCCGGTCGACTTCCCGGGGGCGGCGTTCCTGCGCGGGGCCAACTCAGCGAACGACCACGACCTCGGGCTCTTCCGGGCGTCGTCGGCCAAGCCCGCGGGCGGGGCGGTCGGGCTGTACCACCTGGCTTGGGAGGTCGAGACCCTGCGCGACATGGCGGCCGTCGGCGAACGGATGTCGGCGGCGCGGGCACTGACCGGTGCGGCGAACCATGCGGCGACGAAGGCGCTCTACGGCGTCGACCCCGACGGCATCGAGTTCGAGGTGACCTGGCTGGTGCCCGACGAGTTCGTCGCCGACGAACTGGTGCCCGGGGTGCCGCCGACGCGGCCGCTGGATCTGCAGGCGGAGATCGAGCGCTACGGCGCGGACACCCCGGGCGGACCGCGGACCGACCGCGGCATCTACGCGCGGCTGATGGGTGGCACCGAGAGCGACTGACTGCGCGTTGCCCGCGCGGCTGGTAGGACTGGCTGCATGTCGAATGATCAGTACAAGTGGACAGCCGCGGACCTTCCGTCGTTCGCCGATCGCACCGTGGTCGTCACCGGGGCCAACAGCGGTCTCGGGCTCGCCGCTGCCAAGCGATTCGGCGGAGCCGCCGCACGCGTCGTGCTCGCCGTGCGCGACACCGACCGAGGCGAGGCTGCGGCGGCCGGGGTGCCGGGTGACACCGAGGTCCGCCGACTCGATCTCGCGGACCTGGCATCGGTCCGGCAGTTCGCCGACGACTGGTCCGGCGACATCGACGTCCTCGTCAACAACGCCGGCATCATGAACGTCCCGGAGGGGCGGACCAGGGACGGTTTCGAGACGCAGTTCGGCACCAACCATCTGGGGCACTTCGCGCTGACGAATCTGCTGCTCCCGCACGTCCGCGACCGCGTGGTCACGATGTCGTCGATCATGCACCGGACGGGCGCGATCGACCTCACGGATCTGAACTGGGAGCGTCGCAGCTACAACCGCGGCGGCGCATACGGCCAGTCGAAGCTGGCGAACCTGTTGTTCTCGCTCGAACTCCAGCGGCGACTGTCGCGGTCGGGCTCGGCCGTGCGGTCGATGGCCGCGCATCCCGGCTACTCGGCGACGAATCTGCAGACTCGGACCGGCAACGCCGTGTTCGACGCGGCGGGCAGCGTCGGCAACAAGGTGATCGCCCAGTCGGCCGAGGCCGGCGCCTGGCCGATGCTCTTCGCGGCGAGCCAGGACCTGCCCGGCGGCTCGTACGTCGGCCCCGACCGCTTCCGCGAGATGCGTGGCCATCCCGCGCTCGCCGGAAGGTCGGCGCTCGCCAGCGACCTCGGCCTCGCGGAGAAGCTCTGGGATGCGTCGGAGGAACTGACCGGAGTCACGTTCGGCGGGTAGGTCAGTCCGCCCAGAGTCCCCGTTCTTCGAGCATCGCGATCACGAAGTCGGCGCTGTTGACGATGTGATGCTCGGTGATCTCGCGGGCCCGCTCACCGTCGCGGGTCTCGAGTGCGGCGTAGGTCTCGCGGTGCTCGGGAACCACGGTGCGCACGTGCGCTTCGATGGAGGCGTAGAACGAGTTCGGCAGATGCTTGACGATGGACCCGTACAGCCGGGCGAGATGATCGGACGAGGCCGACAGATTGATGAGTCGATGGAACTCGTGGCCGAGGTCGCCGATGGCGACGGTGTCGTGGCGCTCGACGGCGGCCTCGCACTGCAGCATCACCTCGTGAACGCGTGCGAGGGTCTCGTCGTCGATGGTCGTGGCGGCGCGGGCCGCGAGCTCACCGGCGAGCTGTGACTGCACCCAGAACAGATCGCGCACGTCCTGGCGGGTGAACTCGGCGACCATGAATCCCCGGCGCGGTACCGCGGTCACGAACCCCTCGTTCGACAGCCGCAGCAGACCTTCTCGCACCGGCGTGATCGACACCCCGACGGCCTCGGCGATCGGCTCCATGCGCAGGAACTCACCGGGCCGGAGATTCCCGGACATGATCTGTTCGCGGACGTAGCCCGCGACGGCGTCGGGCAGCTGCTTGTGCCTGCCGACCCGAGCGGACGCGCTGGTGCTCACCGCCGCTCCCTTCCGTTGTCCGGTTCGCTGATCTGCGGGTTCATTCGCGGATCGCCAAAGGCGATAGTAATTGGACCGGTGGCGCGGCCAACCCGGTCGCCGTGACGGTGCCGAACGGGCCGTCGTCGTCGAAGACGATGGCGCTCGCCGCCGACACCCCGGCCGATTCGAAGCGGGTGCTCGCGACCAGTCCGATAGACCTGCCGACCGGCGACCGGGACAGGGTCATCGATCCGTCGGCGTTGATGAACTCGAGTCCGCGAGCGCCGGTGTGGCAGACGGCGTTCACCACGTCCGCGACCGCCGCCGCGGACTGGAACGCGGTCACCTCCTCGCCCTCGACGAGCTGAATCGGGAAGTGCCAGACCCACTTGCGGTCGTCGTCGCCGGGGATCTCGCCGGGCGGCAGCCAGCCGCGCCGGTCGGTGCCGTAGACGCGCTCGAGATGGGCGGGCGCGGCGGCGTCGACGGATGGCGGGCTCGGCGCGGCGCCGTCGTTCCAGATCGGCGACGACCGCCCGCCGGCCGGTTCGGCGAACAGGACGCTCGCCCGCGCCACCGGCTCGCCGTGCTGTCTGGCCTCGACGTCGATCAGACAGATCCGGCGGCCGCTGCGGCGGATCCGGCCGGCGGTGGAGAAGTCCGTCATGCGGACCGGCCGGAACAGGTCGAAGGTGAATCGGGCGGGCGTCATCGGCCCACCGCGATCGGCCGTCACCGTACGCTCGGCGGCCCGCGCGAGCGCGCCGGTGACCGCCATGCCGCGCACGTGGTCGTCGCCCCAGCCGCTGCGCGACCGTTCCAGCGGCCGGAACGTGTCGGGCTCAGCGGTGGAGGCGAGCAGTGCGGACGGTGCCATCGGGACTCCGATCGTCAGGCGAGTGGGACTCAGTGCGACGCGGTCCGTCGGCGGACTCGCAGGTGGTTGACGACGAGTCCGAGCCAGACCAGGGTGCCGCCGACGGCCGCGACGGCGAGGGCCACGTCGATGCCGGTGGCACCGGGGTGCGCGGCCAGGACGGCGCCGACCACCGCGCTGCCGAGCGCGCCGCCGACGGTCCGGAGGACCTGGTTGAAGCTGACCGCGCTGCCGACCTCGGAGATCGCGACGTTCCTCGCGATCAGGGTCGGCATCGCGGCGTAGGCCGCACCCATCCCGAGCCCGAACAGGGCCATGCCGAGCAGGATCTCCCACAGCTGATCGCTGGTCACAGCCAGCATCACGGCGGCCACCGCCATCAGCGTGGCGCCGGCGGGGAGCATCGCGGTGGTCGAGTTCGGGCCGAGCCGACGGACGAACCGGTTGCCCGCGAGGCTGCCGATCGACAGTGGGAGCATCACGAAACCCGCCCAGAACAGCGGGAGACCGATGCCGTAGCCGGTGGTCGACGGCGCCTGCGCGATGATGCTGGCCGTCGACAGGCTCATGTAGAGCGTCGCGCCGAGTCCGATCGCGGTCGCGTTGGCCAGGAGGACGTCGGACTGCCGCAGGACGTGGAGATTGATGAGCGGATGGCTGCTGCGCAACTCGACCGCGGTCCACGCGACCAGGGCGCACACCGCGAGGAAGGCGGTGCCGAGGGTGGGCGGTGAGAACCAACCCCAGTTCGGACCCTGGCTGACCGCGGTCAGCAGGGCCGCGAGACCGATGCTGAGCAGGGTCGCGCCGACGACGTCGAAGGCGGGTCCGGTCCGGCGCGGCTCGGACTCCGGGACGAGGCGCCACACGACCGCGATCGCGGTCGCGACGAAGACCGCCGCGAACCAGAAGGCGGCGCGGAAATCGGCGAGACTGGCGATCACGCCGGTGAGCGGATACCCGATGCCCAGGCCGGTGGCGACGGTGACCGACAGGCTGGAGATCGCCGGGTCCACCTCCACGGTCGACAGATGGCGGCGGGCCAGCACGATGGTGACCGGCACGATGCCGTACGACAGTCCCTGCAGCGCGCGCCCGATCAGGAAGACCGGGAACACCGGAGCGGCGGCCGCGATCACCGAACCGGCGAGGATCACCGACAGCGAGACGAGCAGGAGACGCCGGGTGTGCGGCCCGTCGCCCAGTCGCCCCATGATCGGCGTCGCCACCGCACCGACCATCAGGTTGATGGTCAGCATCCACTGCGCGGCACCGACGCCGACGCCCATCTCGGCGGAGATCGACGGCACCAGCAGCATGCCGAGAGAGCTGACGACCGAAGTGGTGAGCGCCGCGTAGATCAGCGCAGGCGTGAGACGCCGGTGCTCTGTCATGGTCGCGTCCGGGCCGAGCCGGTCATGGGGTGTCGATCCAGGTCAGTTCGATGCCGGTGTGCGCGCCCGCAGCCTCGCCGCCGGGCCCGAACAGGTCGACTCGGGTGCCGGCCTCGGTGTCGGAGAACACCAGGTCGGCGGCATCTCCGCAGAACAGCGGCTTGGCGTTGCGGTGGGTCAGCGTCGCCATCCGGCGGTCGTCGCCGATCAGCCGGTGCGTCTCGGCCAGCGCCAGCGTCATCAGCGGACCGTGCACGACGAGTCCGGGATAGCCCTCGGTCCGGGTCGCGTACGGCCAGTCGTAGTGGATGCGGTGGGCGTTCGCCGTTGCGGCGGAGAAGCGCATGAGCAGCGTGGGATCGGTCCGGAGATGCCATCGGTGTTCGCCTGCCGGCACCAGGGGCGCGCCGCCGGGGACCAGGGGCGCCGCCGCGGCCGGGTCGGCGACCGCGGTGGTCGGAGCCGGTGCGGCCTCCCGGTAGATCAGATTCTGCGTCTCTTCGACGGCGGGATTCCCGTCCGCGCCGAACAGGGTCGTCGACACGACGACGACCACCAGCCGGCCGGACCGGCCGTTCTTCTCGGTGACCGATGCCACCCTCGACTCCTGGCGGATAGTGTCGCCGACGCGAATGGTGCCGGGAAAGCTAACCGATCCGCCGGCGAACATCCGTCGCGGCAGGTCGACCGGCGGCAGGAAGGCGCCGCGGAACGGGTGGCCGTCGACGCTGATCTCGCGCGACGCCGCCCAGCGGGGGAGCGCGACCCAATGCCAGAGCGGCGGCAGCGGATCGCCGGAGGCGGGCACGGGAAGCCCGTCGTCGAACAGTGTCGCCAGCGTGCGGACCGCCGCCGGATCGACGAGTTCCTCGGTCACGACGGTGTGCGGCTCCCAGTCGGCGACGACGGGGTCGGGCATCACATCAGCCGCCCGCCGGTGACTTCGAGGACGGTGCCGGTCATGTAGGAGGAGAGATCCGAGGCCAGGAACGTCGCGACGGACGCGATCTCGCTCGGCTCGCCGGCGCGGCCCATCGGGATCTCCGACATCTTCTGGTCCCAGATGCGCTCGGGCATCGCCTCGGTCATCGCGGTCCGGATGAGCCCGGGCTGGATGCAGTTGACGCGCACGCCCGCGTGCGCGACCTCCTTGGCCGCGGCCTTCGACAGTCCGACGATGCCCGCCTTGGCCGCCGAGTAGTTGGTCTGGCCGACGAAGCCGACCTTGCCCGAGATGGACGAGAGGTTCACGATGGCGCCGCTGCCGCGTTCACGCATGTGAGCGGCGGCGGTGCGGGTGCCGAGCCAGGTGCCCTTCAGGTGGACGTCGATGACCTGGTCGAAGTCGGTCTCGCTCATCTTCCGCATCGTCGCGTCCCGGGTGATGCCCGCGTTGTTGACCATCACGTCGACGCCGCCGAACGCGGCGATCGCCGCGTCGAAGAGCGACTGGACGTCGTCGGCCGAGGTCACGTTGCACGCGATGCCGCGCGCGACGGCGTCGCCGCCGAGCTCCGCGGCGGCCTTCGCGACCTGCTCGGCGTTCATGTCGCCGAGCACCACGCGTGCGCCTTCGGCGATGAACCGCTCGGCGATCGCGTAGCCGATGCCCTGCGCGCCGCCGGTGATGACCGCGGTCTTGTCTGCGAGAAGTCCTGCCATGGGTTGCTCCTTGGGTGGTGGGTTTGGGGGTTCAGGGTTGTCGAGTAGCCCGCTTCAGGATTCGCTCCGCGCGGTCGAAGACCGGCTTGTCGACCATTTCGCCGTCGACCGTCGAGACGCCGTCGTCGGATACCGAGTCCACGATCTTGCGGGCCCAGGCGACCTCGTCGTCGGTGGGGGCGAAGGCGGCGACGGTGGGGCCGAGCTGCTTCGGATGGATGCAGAGCTTGCCCGCGAAGCCGAGGCGGCGGGAGTGGGCGACGTCGGCCGCGATGCGGTCGGCGTCGTCGATCGCGGCGGTCACTCCGTCGATCGGGCCGGCGAGGCCTGCGGCGGCCGACGCCAGCACCAGCGCGCCCCGGCTCGGTGCCAGCGCGAGCGCGTCCGTCGGGTCGACGCCGAGCTGAGCGGCGAGATCGAAGGTGCCGACCGCGAGGCGCACCACGCCGGGCATCGCGGCGATGGCCGGCGCCTCGAGGATGCCGCGGGCGGTCTCGATGAGGGCGATGACGCCCGCGCCGGCGATCTCCGCGACCTCCTGGACGACGTCGGCGGCTTCGGCCTTGGCGAGCATGATCGTCGCGCCCGTGCCGGTCAGTGCGGAGAGGTCGGAGGCGAAGAGGGCGGTGTCCGCGGCATTGATACGGACCGCGCACGGATGGCCGGTCACGGCCCACTCGGCGGCGTTCGCGCGCGCCGCTTCCTTGTGGTCGTGCGGCACGGCGTCCTCGAGGTCGATCACGACGAGGTCGGCGCCCGCCGCGGCAGCCTTCTCGAATCGCTCGGGCCGGTCGCCGGGCACGAACAGGAGGGTCGTCGCCCCGCGGGCGACGTCGGTCGAAGTGGTCATTGCTTCGCGTCCTTCTTGGCCTGTTTCACGAGGCCGCCGCCGATGATGAGTCGCTGGATCTCACTGGTTCCTTCATACAGGCGCAGCAGGCGGACATCGCGATAGATGCGCTCCACGGGCATCTCCCGCATGTAGCCGCTGCCGCCGTGGATCTGAACCGCCTTGTCGGCCACCTCACCGACCATCTCGGTGCAGAACAGTTTCGCGACCGACGGCGCGATGCGCCGATCCTCCTCCGACACCCACTTGGCCGCCGCGTCGCGCGCCAGTGCCCGGCCGGCCATCAGCTGGGTCTGCATGTCGGCGAGATGAGCCTGGACCAGCTGGAAGTCGCCGATCGGCGTCCCGCCCTGCGTGGTGACCGCGGCATGTCGCAGCGACTCGTCGAGCGCCCGCTGCGCCGCTCCGACCGCCAGCCCGGAGATGTGGACGCGACCGCGGGCCAGGGAGACCATCGCGGCCCGGTAGCCGACGTCCTCCGACCCGCCGACCAGTGCCGTCGCGGGCACGCGAACTCCGTCGAAGTGGACGTCGGCGGTCCACGAGCCCTCCTGGCCCATCTTGCGATCATGGTCGGCGACGCTGATCCCGGGCGTGTCGCCGGGGACGAGGAAGACTGCGATTCCGGGGCCGTCGGCGTCGGCCGCGCGGGTGCGGGCGAAGGTGACGAACAGGTTCGCCGTCGGGGCGTTGGTGATGAAGCACTTGCTGCCGTCGATGACCCAGTCGCCGTTCTCCTGCCGGACGGCTTTGGTACGCAGGCCCGCCGGATTGGAACCCGCACCGGGCTCGGTCAGCGCGAAGGAGGCGACCGTCTCACCGGAGGCGATGCTCTCCAGCCATGTCGACTTCTGTTCGTCGGTGCCGAAGTTCACCAGCACCTGGCCGGCGATGCCGTTGTTGGTGCCGAACATCGACCGCATCGCGAGGCTGGTGTAGCCGAGTTCCATCGCCAGTTCGACGTCCTGGGCCAGATCGAGGCCGAGGCCGCCCCACTCCTGGGGGATGGCGAAGCCGAACAGGCCCATGTCCTTGCAGGCCTGGCGGATGTCGTCGGGAATGGCGTCGTTGTCGGCGATCTCGCGCTCGCGAGGGAGCACCCGCGTGCGGATGAACTCCCGCACGGACTCCAGGATCTGCGCGAAGTCTTCGGGGCTCACTTGTGACATGCGTCGGGCCTTCCCGGTCGAGAAATCTCCATCACGATTGCATGAAGCATAATATATTATTGTTGCATTCGTGGGGGACACCGATGAAAGAGGCGATCGACGATGTCATTGACGAGGGACGAAGAGCAGATGGTGTCGCTGGTGCGCGACTTCATCGATCAGCGGGTCGCGTCCCGGGTGCGGGAGTTCGAGGCCGATGACATCTATCCGGAGGAGTTCATCGAGGAGATGAAGGAGCTCGGCTTCTTCGGGCTCCTCGCGCCCGCCGAGTACGGCGGCGTGGACGTGAGCATGGCGTGCTTCGCGCGAGTGTGCGAGGAACTGGCCCGCGGCTGGATGAGCCTGGCCGGCGCGATCGGCGGCCATTCGGTGATCACCTACCTCATCAAGACCTTCGGCACGCAGGAGCAGAAGGACGAGTATCTGCCTGCGATGGCCGAGGGCCGAATCCGCGCGACGATGGCGCTCACCGAGCCCAGCGGCGGCAGCGACCTGCAGGCCATGCGCACCCATGCCGATCCGGTGGAGGGCGGCTTCGCGATCAAGGGCTCCAAGACCTGGATCTCGAATGCGGCGCACTCGGGACTCTTCGGTCTGCTCTGCGTCACCGACCGCGCGGCCGACCCGGCACACAAGGGGATGAGCGTGATCCTCGTGGAGCCGGGCGACGGCTTCACGGTGTCGAAGAAGCTGCCGAAGCTCGGGTACCGCGGCGTCGAGGCGTGCGAGCTCGTCTTCGACGACATGGGGGTGCCCGCGGACGCCGTCCTGGGCGGAGAGCCGAACAAGGGCTGGGGCCACATGATGCGCGGACTGGAGGTCGGTCGGATCCAGGTCGCGGCCCGCGCCCTCGGCGTCGGTCAGGCCTCGCTGGAGGCGGCCACCAGGTACTCCCAGGAGCGCGAGTCGTTCGGCCGGCCGATCTGGAAGCACCAGTCGGTCGGCAATCTCATCGCCGATATGGCGACCAAGCAGCAGGCCGCACGGTTGCTGACGGTCGACGCCGCGCAGAAGCTCGACCGCGGCGAACGCGCCGATCTGGAGGCCGGGATGGCGAAGCTGTTCGCCTCGGAGACGGCGATGCAGCTGGCGCTCGACTCGATCCGCGTGCACGGCGGCTACGGCTACTCCAAGGAGTACGACGTGGAGCGGTACTTCCGCGACGCCCCGCTGATGATCGTCGGCGAGGGCACCAACGAGATCCAGCGCAATGTGATCGCCGCGCAGCACATCGCGCGCAACAAGATCTGATCGGAGACCGGACATGTCCTCAGGTCAGACGCTGCGACGCGCAGCCATAGTGAATCCGCTGCGCACGCCGGTCGGGTCGTTCGGCGGCTCGCTGCGCGACGTGCCGGTGGAGCACCTCGGCGCAGACGTCGTCGAGGCCGTGGTGCAGCGGTCGGGCATCGACCCCGCGCGGATCGACGACGTGGTGTTCGCGCAGAGCTACGCCAACTCCGAGGTGCCGTGCGTCGGGCGGTGGCTGGCGCTGGCCGCGGGACTGCCGGTGGAGGTGCCGGGGATGCAGCTCGACCGCCGATGCGGCGGTGGCCTGCAGGCTCTGGTCACGGCGGCGATGATGGTGCAGACCGGTGCCGCCGATGCCGTGCTGGCGGGCGGCGTCGAGTCGATGAGCCGGATCGAGTACTACTCGACCACCAACAGATTCGGTGCGCGGTCCGGGAACTCGATCCTCTACGACCGTCTCGACCGCGGCCGCGAGCGCAGCCAGCCGGAGGAGAGGTTCGGGAGGATCTCCGGGATGATCGAGACCGCCGAGAACCTGGCCGCCGACTTCGGGCTGTCGCGGGAGGCCGCGGACGCCTACGCGGCGCGCAGCCATCAGCGCGCGCACGAGGCGTGGGAGACCGGGCGGTTCGACGCCGAAGTGGTGCCGGTGTCCGTTCCGCAGAGCAAGGGCGATCCGGTGGTGTTCGCGCGCGACGAGGGCGTCCGGCCGGATTCGACCGCCGAGACGCTGGCCCGGCTGCGGACTGTCATACAGGGCGGCACCGTGACCGCGGGTAACGCCAGTCAGCAGAACGACGCCGCGGCGGCATGCCTCGTCGTCGCGGAGGATCGCCTCGGCGAACTCGGCCTGGAGCCCCTGGGCTTCCTCACCGGCTGGGCAGCCGCCGGATGCGACCCGTCGCGCATGGGTTTCGGTCCGGTTCCGGCCACGCAGAAGCTCGCGGATCGTTTCGGAATCGGAATGACAGATCTGCTCGACTCGATGGATCTGGTCGAGCTGAACGAGGCGTTCGCGGTCCAGGTCCTCGCGGTGTTGGAGGGCTGGGACTGGCGCGACCACGACCGGCTCAACGTCAACGGCTCGGGCATTTCGCTCGGACATCCGATCGGTGCGACCGGCGTGCGGATGGTGACGACCATGCTGCACGAACTGCATCGTCGAGGCGGCGGTCGCGGCCTTGCGACGATGTGCATCGGCGGCGGGCAGGGACTCGCCGCGACCTTCGAGGCGATCTGAGGCGACCGTGACAGTCAACGCGCGACCCCAGCTCTCCGACGACGTGGCGACCCACGTTCGGGAGATGATCCTCTCCGGGCAGGTGAAGCCCGGCGAGTTCCTGCGGACCGAGCCGATCGCCGCCGCGCTGGGGATCAGCAACACCCCGGTCCGCGAGGGCTTGGTCCGGCTCAGCGGCGAGGGTTTCGTGGAGGCGCTGCCACGGCGCGGCTTCGCGGTCGCCGCGTTCCGCGCCCAGGACATCCGCGACCTCTTCTGGGTGCAGGCGATGCTGGCCGGCCGACTGGCGGCACGGGCCGCCGAGCAGATCACCGCCGCCCAGCTCGACGAACTGGAGGCGCTGAACACGGCACGGGCGGCGGCCAGTGTGCGTGGTGACGAGGCGTCCGAGGTCAAACGCGGCCACGAGTTCCATCGCGCGGTGAATCTCGCGGCGGACTCGCCTCGACTGACGAACCTGCTCGGGCAGCTGTCACGACGGCTGTCGAGCACCTTCTACAACGACGTCGAGGGCCACGACGACGAGACGCAGACCGCTCATGAGGCGATCGTCGACGCCCTGCGCGACCGCGACGGAGCGTCGGCCGCACGGCTGATGCGGGCACACATCATGGGCGGCGTGGACGAGCTGATCGCCGAGCTCGCCGACCGGGGGATCTTCGCCGATCCCGATCCCGGCGGCGAACTGCCGCCACGTGACTCGCACGACCACCGGACGACGGAGGACTCATGACCGCTGCCGACACCGCACTGCCGCTCGCCGGCGTCCGCGTCGTGGAGTTCGCCAGCTTCGTCGCCGGGCCCAGTTCGGGGATGGCGCTCGCCCAACTCGGCGCCGAGGTGATCCGCGTCGACCCGGTCGGCGGCAATGCCGACTATCGGCGGTGGCCGCTGTCCACGCGGACCGGCGGGAGCCTGTACTGGAATTCGCTCAACCGGGGGAAGAAGTCGGTCGAGCTGAACCTGCGGACCGAGGACGGGCGGGACCTGCTGCTGGCGCTGGCCACTGCTCCCGGTCCGGACGCGGGCATCGTGGTGGACAACGCCGTCGGCCGGAACTGGTTCTCGTACGACGCCCTCGCCGCTCGGCGCGCGGACGTGATCGCCGTGCGCGTCGAAGGTCGCGCCGACGGCTCGGCCGCCGTCGACTACACCGTCAACGGAGGGTCGGGGGTCGCGTCGCTGACCGGGCCCGCGGACTCCGACCGTCCGGTCAACCACGTCCTGCCCGCCTGGGACCTGCTGTGCGGCCAGGAGGTGGTGACCGCGGTGCTCGCCTCCCTGCGCCGCCGCGACCGCACCGGGCGGGGCGCGCATGTGCAGATCGCGCTGTCGGACGTCGCGATGGCGGCGGTCGCCGATCTGGGCTGGTACTCGGAGGCCGCTGAACGCGGTGCGCGGGCTCGCCACGGCAACCACCTGTACGGCAGCTTCGGCACCGACTTCGCCGCCTCCGATGGCGGGCGGGTGATGATCGTCGCGCTCACTCCGAGGCAGTGGGCGGCTATCGGCGCGGCCACGGGGACTTCGGAAGTGCTTGCTGCGCTGGAGAAATCGCTGCACGCCGACTTCTCCTCGGATGAGGACCGCTATACCCACCGCGAGGTGATCGAGGCGGTGCTCCGTCCGTGGTTCGCGGCCCGGACCACCGTCGAGGTGCAGGAGGCGCTGACCGCCGCAGGAGTGCTGTGGGGTCCGTACCGGACGACGGCCGACGTCGTGGCGGGCTTCGCGCGCGACCCTTCGGCGGAGCCGGTGCTGAGCGCGCTGGACCAGCCCGGCATCGGTGAGGTCGTCTCGGCGAGCGCCCCGGCGCGCTGGGACGAGGCGTACTCGGGAACCTCGCCTGCGGCGGCATTGGGGCACGACACGGACGACGTGCTGTCGGAGGTGCTGGGCCTGCGTCCGGCGCAACTCGCTCGACTGCGCGATGCGGGCGTGATCGGCGGACCCCGGTAGGGCGTCACCGAGCGATTGGATGAGTGACGGCGGCGTCGGCGACTGAGGTCGCAGGCGCCGCCGTTCGTGTGCGCTCCGGTGAGCCGATCGTGGCCGTCGCCGCCTCGAGAAAGCCGGGCGCACCTGCGAAAAGAAGTCCACGACACAAATCGCTCGACATGTGACCCACAAAACAGTTAAGCTCTAAACAATCGAGGTGCTAGATATTGGCCCGAGTGCGGGCGATCTCGGAATCGCCGGCGGCAACTTGATCTGAAGGAAACTGATGAAAGCAACCCAGCAGCGGACGGTCAGCGTCTCGGCTGATGCGATCAATGCGCGGATGGAACGGCTGCCGATGAGCGGCTGGCAAGTCAAAGCGCGGATCATCGTCGGAGCGGTCACGTTCTTCGACGGCTTCGACCAACTGATGATCGCCTACTCCCTGCCGGATCTCCCCGGCTCGTGGGGCGTCCTCGGCAACTCGTGGCTCACCGGCTGGGTGATCGCCGTCGGCGGCATCGGCATGCTGCTCGGAGCGCTCGGCGGCGGCTGGCTCGCCGACCGCATCGGCCGGCTCAACGTGATCCAGCTGGCCCTCGTGATCTACGCGATCACGAGCCTGATCATGGCCTTCACCCACTCGCTCGAACTCTTCATGAGCATGCGCGTGATCCAGGGCATCGGCCTCGGCGCGGAAGTGCCGGTCGCCGCGGCGTACATCGGCGAGATCGCCCGGACGCACAAGCGCGGACGCTTCGTGCTGCTCTACGAGACCATCTTCCCGATCGGGCTCGTGATGTCTGCGATCGTCTCCTCCTGGGTGGTCCCGCGGTGGGGCTACGAATGGCTCTTCGTCCTCGGCGCCGTGCCGGTGGTCCTGGTGCCGTTCCTGCGCAGGCTGCCGGAATCGCCGCGCTGGCTGGCCGCCCGCGGTCGCCTCGACGACGCCGACGAGTCGATGACCCGCATCGAGAACGAGGTCGTCACCCGCTACGGCAAGGTGCTCGAGGCCCCGCGGCCGACGAACCCAGACGCGGTCGTCAACGTCCGTGCCCGTTTCACCGACCTGTTCGAGGGCGTCTACCTGCGGCGCACGCTGATGCTGGCGACCATCTGGCTCTCCGCCTACTTCGTCAACTACGGCATCGCCTCCTGGCTGCCGACCCTGTACCGCCAGTACTTCGGCCTCAGCGTGGGAACTGCACTGCACTACAGCATCTTCACCACCCTCGCCGGTCTGGTGGGCTGCGTCCTCGTCGCCTTCCTCATCGACAACTTGGGACGCCGCATCTGCATCGCAGGCGCGATGGCGCTGTGCACGCTCGTCCTCGGACTGCTCGCCTGGTTCGGCACCAGTACCGCTGTCGCGGTGCTCGGCTGGTCGGCCGCGGCCGCACTGCTGGTGTTCTCGGTCAACATGGCGCTCTACGTCTACACCGCCGAGCTGTACCCGACCCGTATGCGCGCCATGGGCGCCGCCTTCGGCGGAGCGGCCGGCCGTCTCGGCATCATCGTCGGCCCGCTGTCGGTCGGCTGGATCCTCACCAACGGCTCGCTGAGCTGGGTCTTCATCACCTTCGCGATCATTGCGGGCATCGGGTCGATCGTCGTCGCCCTCTTCGCCCAGGAGACCAAGGAACGCACTCTCGAGGAGATCTCCGAATGAGTCCCGAATACATCCGCGTCCCCGACGAGATGCTGGTCGGCGGGAAGTGGCGCCAGGCCGACGGTCCGACGACCCAGGTGCTGAACCCGGCGACGGGTCAGGTGCTGCAGACCGTCTCGCAGTCCTCGGCCGACGACGTCGACGAGGCAGTCGCGCGCGGCGCGGAGGCGGCGAACGACCCGGCGTGGCGCGACCTGCTGCCGCATCAGCGGGCTCGCTACCTGCACGCGATCGCCGATGCGATCGACGCCGGCGCCGAGCGTCTGGCCACCTTGCAGACCTTCAACACCGGTAAGACGCTGCACGAGACCCGCGGTCTGGTGGCCAGCGCCGCCGCGACCTTCCGCTACTTCGCCGCCGTTCTCGAGACCTCCGACGAGGCGATGACGACCAGCCGCGGCGACTACTGCACCTGGGTCAAGCACGAGGCCATCGGCGTCGTCGGGGCCATCGCGCCGTGGAACTCGCCCGTCGCCAGCGACGCGCAGAAGATCGCTCCGGCGCTGGCCGCGGGCAACGCGGTGATCCTCAAGCCCGCCGAGTGGACGCCGCTGGTGTCGCTCGCTCTCGCCCGGCTGATCATGGACGCCGGACTGCCAGCCGGACTGCTGTCGGTGCTCCCGGGGCGCGGTTCGGTGGTCGGCGACGCGATCGTGCGCCATCCGGGGGTCGGCAAGGTGTCGTTCACCGGCGGCACGTCCACCGGCCGCGGCATCGCACACCTCGCGGCGGAGAAGCTGATGCCCGTCTCGCTGGAACTCGGCGGCAAGTCCCCGACGGTGGTGCTCGAGGACGCCGACATCGACCAGGCCGTCGCCGGCGTGATGTACGGGATCTTCTCCTCGTCGGGACAGAGCTGCATCGCCGGTTCCCGGCTGTTCGTCGCCGAGTCGATCTACGACGACTTCCTCGACAGGCTCGTCGAATGCACGCGGGCGTTGCCGGTGGGTGACGGATTCGACTCGGCCTCGCGCGTCGGTCCGCTGGTGCACCCGAAGCATCGCGACGGTGTCGCGGCCTACGTCGACCTCGCCCGTGAGGAAGGCGGCCGGATCCGTTGCGGCGGTTCGGCGCCCGACGACCCCGAGCTGGCCGACGGCTCCTACTACCTCCCGACGATCATCGACGGCCTGCCGAACGATGCGCGGGTGTGCCAGGAGGAGATCTTCGGCCCGGTACTCGTGGTCCTGCCGTTCCGTGACGAGGACGATCTGGTCGCCCAGGCCAACGACAGCGTCTACGGGCTCGCCGCCGGGGTGTGGACTCGCGACTATCGACGGGCCCTTCGGCTCGCGGACCGGATCGAGGCGGGCAACGTCTGGATCAACACCTACAAGGTGTTCTCCATCTCGACGCCGTTCGGCGGGGTGAAGGAGAGCGGACTCGGCACCGAGAAGGGGCGCGAAGGCATCGCCGCGTACTCGCGGGTCAAGAGCGTGTACCTCGGCATGTCGGCCGAGCCGAATCCGTGGGCGGGCGTTCCGCGCGCCTGATCCTGGCGGCGGAGATTCGGTGAACCGCGCCGATCTAATAGTTCAGCACTCAACTAGTCATCACCAAGATAAAGGAGCGACGATGAAGGAACCGATCGCAAAGCTCCGACGGCTTCGGTCCGTGGAGTTGCGCACCACCGCATGCGCCGATTCGGCGGACTTCTACACCGATGTGTGGGGTCTCCGGGCCGTCGAGCGGGGCGACGGCGAGGCGTGGCTGCGCGGCACGGGCGACGAGCACCACGTGCTCCAGTTGACCGCCGCCGAACAGAACGGACTGGGCCGCATCACGTTCGCGGTCGCCACGCCGGCCGAGGTCGACGAGGCGGCCCGCCGGCTCGACGCCCGCAACGTCCCGATCATCGCCGGTCCCGGCCCGACCGGCGAGATCTCCGCCGGATACGGCGTCAGCTTCGTCGACCCGGAGGGCCGGATCATCCAACTCCTGGCCGACGCCCTCGCGGTGCCGATGCTCCGCCGCGAGGAGGCGGTCCCGGTCGGCGTCACCCACGTCGTCCTGAACACCGTCGACATCGACGCCTCGGTCGAGTTCTACACGGACGTTCTCGGGATGCGCGTGTCCGACTGGTCCGAGCACCAGATGGCGTTCCTGCGGTGCAACTCCGACCACCACAGCATCGCCTTCAACCAGGCCGAGTGGGCGTCGGTCAATCACGTCGCCTACGAGATGCCGACCATCGACCAGTTCATGCGCGGCATCGGCAGGCTCCGGCACCACCGGGTCCTACCGCTCTGGGGCCCGGGCCGGCACGGTCCCGGCGACAACACCTTCTCCTACTTCGCCGATCCCGGTGGCCTGGTGTGCGAGTACACCTCCGGCGTCGCGCAGGTCGACGAGGACCGCTGGCTGTGCCGCGTCTGGCGCCGGGTGCCCGAGCTGTCGGACACCTGGGGCACCGCGGGACCGCCGTCCGTCGATGTCCGCACCCACATGGCGGGAGTGCCCGACCGCGGCGCGTTCGACCGTCACCCGGATCTGCTGGGAGTGACCCGATGACCGCCCCGGCGGCGGCGCTGAACGTCGTCGACGAGGGACGAGGCCCGGCGCTGGTGATGCTCCACGGCATCGGCGGCAGTTCCCGATCGTTCGCTGCGCAGTACGGCGAGCTGGCCGAGCGGATGCGCCTGATCGCCTGGGACGCACCGGGATACGGAGAGTCCGACGATGTCGACGGCCCACTGTCGATGGATGACTACGCCGATGCCGTCGCTGCCCTCATCGAGGAGCGGTGCGGTGAGCGGGGCGCACACGTCCTGGGCATGTCCTGGGGCGGCGTGATCGCGACGCGCCTGGCTCTGCGTCGCCCGGACCTCGTCCGCAGCCTGGTGCTCGGCAGTTCGACCGTCGGTTCCGGCGCCACTCCGGAGGGCGCGGAGGCGATGCGTGCGCGTGCCGCGGAGGTCGACGGTGACCGCGAGCAGTTCACCCGGACCCGGGCCGCTCGACTCCTGGGCGACGGCGCCTCCGACAACGCGATCACCGCAGCGGCCGCCGAGATGGCCGCAGCCATCCGGCCGGCCGGATACCGGAGCGCCGCCGAGGCGATGGCCGCCACCGACCACACCGACGACCTCGGGTCGATCGACATCCCGACCCTGGTGCTCGCGGGCGATCGCGACGAGGTCACCGGCCACGCCGCCGCACAGGTGCTTGCGGGCGGTATCCCCGGCGCCGTCTACGTGATGCTGCGCGACGCCGGACACCTCGCCAACAAGGACTCGCCCGAGGCCTTCAACGCCTGGCTGGAGTCGTTCATCCAGATCGCCGAACGTCTCCGCAACCACTGACCCGATCACTGAATCATCCAACAAGAACAGGAGCTCCGCCATGGACTACCAGACCGCTGACCTCGCCGAATACGCCGACTCGATCATCCTCACCCGCGAAAGCCGACTGGAGGACTGGGACGCCCTCGGCTTCCAGACCAAGGCGGGCGACCAGTTCGCCCGCGCACAGATCCGGTACGTCGGATCGGGTGCGACCGGCGACCACTCGAGCGACACCCACACGATCAAGTCGCAGGGGTTCACCTTCTCGAACATGCTGCTGCCCGCCGGTGCCGAGGGCCCCGAGCACACGCATTTCGACGCCGAAGAGGCCTTCTTCGTGCTCGAGGGCGAGATCGAGGTGGCAGTGCACCGCGGCGACGAGATCGCCAAGCGCACGCTCGGCTACCGCGACATGATCGTCGTCCCGGCCGGCGTTCCGCGCAGCCTCAAGAACAACACCGATGAGCCTGCACTGTTCTGCGTGATCATCGGCGCCCAGAAGCCGCAGGTCCCCACTTACCCGGAGACCTCGGTCATGCACGGAATCACTCGGGACTGATCGATGTCGTTGCAGGACAGAACGATTGTGATCACCGGGAGTGGCCGCGGCCTGGGGCTGGCGATCGCCGGACGCCTGGGCGCGGACGGCGCTCACGTGTGGATCACCGACGTCCGCGAGGACTGGGGCCGCGCCGCCGTGAACGGCCTGCGCGAGAACGGGATCACGGCGCAGTTCTGTCCCGTCGACGTGCGGTCGCCGGAGTCGGTCGACGCGATGGTCGAGGCCGTCGCCGCGACCGGACCGATCTACGGACTGGTCAACAACGCGGCGCTGGCCGACGGCGTGGGCGGCAAGGCCGTCCACGAGCTCCCGGTCGAGGACTGGGACCGGGTGCTCGACGTCAATCTCCGGGGCACGTTCCTGGTCAGCCGTGCCGTCGCGCCGCATCTGATCGACGCGGGCGGTGGCCGGATCGTCACCATCGGTTCGGACGCCGCGTTGTACGGCTCGGCTCGGCTGTGCCACTACATCTCATCCAAGGGCGGGGTGTCGGCCCTGACTCGCGCCATGGCGCGCGATCTCGGGCCGCACGGCATCACCGTCAACACCGTCTCCCCGGGGCTCACCGAATCGGAGTCCGCGGAGATGGTGCCCGAGCACCGCCACGAGCTCTATCGGCGCAACCGTGCACTCACCCGATCGCAGGAACCCGCCGACCTGGTCGGCGCGGTGGCCTTCCTCCTCGGCGACGAGGCCTCGTACATCACGGGGCAGGAACTCGTCGTCGACGGCGGATTCGTCTTCCACTGACTCAGAACAGGTTCGACATGGATCTCCTACTCTCCGGCCGCACCTACGTCGTCACCGGCGGCAGTTCGGGTGTCGGTCTGGCGACCGTCGCCGCGCTCGTCACCGAGGGCGCCAACGTCGCGACGTGCGCTCGCGACGGCGACCGACTGGCGGCTGCCGTCGCCGAGGTCGCACCCGGGGCGGGCGACCGCGTGTTCGCGACGTCGGCCGACGTGCGCAGCCGCGACGACGTGAACGCGCTGGTCGCCGGCACGGTCGACCGTTTCGGCGCGCTCGACGGTCTCGTCAACAACGCGGGCGGCTCGCGTATGAAGCCGCTCTGGGAGACGGGGCTCGACGAGTGGCACGACGAGCTCGACCTGAAGTTCGCGGGGGTGCTGAACCCGGTCGACGCCGCTCGGGAGCACCTGCGAGCATCGGATGCGGCATCGATCGTGAACATCAACGCGGTGCTCGCCCGGCAGCCGGAGACCCGACTGATCGCCACGTCGGCGGCGCGCGCCGGCCTGCTCAATCTCAGCAAGTCGCTCTCGTTCGACCTCGCGCCGGAGATCCGGGTGAACTCGGTGCTCCTCGGCCTCATCGACACGGGCCAGTGGCAGCGCCGCTATGCCGCTTCCGGCGACGACCGCCCGTTCGCGGAGTGGGAGCGGGACATCGTCTCCGACCGCGGCGTCGCCCTGCGGCGATTCGGTCGCGCCGAGGAAGTCGCGGCCGTCGTGGCGATGCTGCTCTCACCCCGTTCGTCGTACGTCACCGGCTCGACCGTCGAGGTCGCAGGCGGCGTCTCGCGATACGTCTGACTCGGATCGCCCGATCCCGGTCAACCCAATCCAGATCAATCAGCCCAGATCAGCGGGAGAATCCCATGAACCAGAAGTCGCAGGCCAACGGCGGCGATCTGCTAGTCCAAGTCCTTCGCGAAGCCGGCGTCGACACGGTGTTCGGCATCGTCAGCGTCCACAACCTGCCCCTCGTGGAGGCCGTGGCCAAGCAACTGCGCTTCGTCCCGGTGCGGCACGAGGCCGGCGCGGTCAACGCCGCCGACGGCTATGCCCGTGCTTCCGGCGGCCTCGGCTGCGCGTTGACCAGCACCGGCACCGGCGCGGGCAACGCGGCGGGCTCGCTGATCGAATCGCTGTCCGCCGACACCCCGGTTCTGCACATCACCGGACAGGTGCAGTCGCAATACCTCGGGTCGGGTCGCGGATTCATCCACGAGACCAAGGACCAGCTCGGCATGCTGCGGGCCGTGTCGGCGCATGCCGCGACGATCACCGACGCGGCCGGTGCCGGCGACATCCTCCGCGACGGCGTGCGCCGCGCGCTGACGCCGCGCGGCGGCCCGGTCTCCATCGAGTGGCCCATCGATCTGCAGTACGCGGCGCAGGACGTCACCGAGGGGCGGATCCCGCCCGCGGTCGAACTCCCCGAGCCCGCCGCCGACGACATGGCCGCGATCCGGGCCGCGATCGCCGCCGCACGACGCCCGGTGATCTGGGCGGGCGGCGGTGCCGCGCGCGCGGGTAAGGAACTGACCGCGCTCATCGAACAGTGGGGCGTCCCGTTGCTGACCAGCAACTCAGGTCGCGGCGCCGTCGACGAGTCGCATGAACTGTGCATCGGCAACTACGGTGCGACCCCGGGCGGTCGGGAGCTGCTGGCCGACGCCGACCTCCTGGTCTCGCTCGGCACCCACTTCCGCAGCAATGAGACCGGCGACTACTCGATCCCGGTGCCCGAAAAGCACATTCAGATCGACCTCGATCCCGCCGCTCCCGGGCGGGTGTTCCCGGCGACGGTCGCCGCGGTGGCCGACGTCGCGGCGGTCGTCGCCGACCTTCTCGCCACGGTGGAGTTCGACGGCCTCGTCGACCCGGAGTGGACACGCCGCGCCGCGACGACGCGCGACGCGGTCCGGGCGAAGCAGCGCGCAGGTCTCGGCGACCATGCGGCTCTGCCCGACGCCATTCGCAGCGTCTTCCCGCCGACCTCACCGGTCGCGCGCGACGTGACCATCGCCTCGAGTTCGTGGGGCAATCGGCTGCTCCCGTTCAGTGATCCGCGAACCAACATCTTCCCCCGCGGCGGCGGCATCGGGCAGGGGCTCGGCATGGCGATCGGGGCCACCCTCGCCGACGAGTCGCATCCGACGCTCGCCATCGCGGGCGACGGCGGACTGGCGGTGCATCTAGGCGAACTGCTCACCGTCGCGCAGGAGAAGCCGTGGCTGGTCGTGATGGTCTTCAACGACGCAGGCTACGGCGTGCTGCGCAACATGCAGGCGGCGACCGGACCGACCTACGCCGTCGATCTGGCCACGCCGGACTTCGCGCAGCTCGCATCGTCGATCGGACTCGACTACCTGCGCATCGAGACCGCAGCGGATGCGGAGCCGGCGCTGAAGGCGGCCGTGGACAAGCGCGCGCCGGTGATCGTCGAGGTCGACCTCGCGTCGTACGGTCCGATGCCGTCGCCGTTCACCCCGCCGGTGACCGTTCCGAAGTGATCAGAGCCGCAGCGAAGAAAGTATGTGACGCGCACAACAACTTAGTGGTAAACTATTAACCACTAAAGCAATTGAGCCTGGCTGGAAGGGTTTGAGTGATGAACCTCGAGACGGGGACCGTTGAACTGGTGGTCCGTGAAATGCGCTGGGAGGCCGACGGCGTGATCGCCGTTCGCCTCGAAGACCAGGGTGGGGCCGCGCTGCCCGACTGGCAGCCGGGCGCCCACATCGACATCCACCTCGGCAAGGGCATCGTCCGCCAGTACTCCCTGTGCGGCGACGCCGATGACAAGACGGCGTACCGGATCGCGGTGCTGCGCGACCCGTCGACCCGCGGTGGTTCCAAGTACGTTCATGAGAGCCTGCGACCGGGGCATGTCGTCTCCGTCAGTGAGCCGCGGAACAACTTCGAACTGCTCTCGTCGCCGAAGTACGTGTTCATCGCCGGCGGCATCGGCATCACGCCGATGCTCCCGATGATCGCGCAGGCCGAGCGGTCCGGGGCCGAGTGGGAGCTCCACTACGGCGGCCGGAGTCGCGACACGATGGCCTTCGTCGATGCGCTCCGCGCGTATGGCGACCGGGTCAGCGTGGTGAGCGAGGACCGCGAAGGCGTCCTCGACCTCGACGCGCTGCTGGGCGAGTCGCGGCCGGACACCCTGGTTTACACGTGCGGTCCGGAGGGGCTCCTCGCGGCCGTCGAGGAGCGGGGCGGCGGCTGGGCCGACGAGACGATCCGGCTGGAGCGGTTCAAGCCGAAGACGCGCGCAGAGAACGAGGAGGAGCCGGCGGAGAAGCCGATCTCCGTCCACTGTGAGAGCTCGGGGACCACCGTCGAGGTGGCGCCCGGCGAAGCGATCCTCGACGCCCTGGAAACGGCAGGCGTCGACGTGCCGAACTCCTGCCGCGAAGGCATGTGCGGCAGTTGCGAGACCCGAGTGCTCAGAGGGGTTCCGGACCATCGGGACTATGTCCTCTCCTCGGCCGAACAGGACTCCGGCGAAACGATGATGATCTGCGTTTCGCGGGCGAAGACAGACGAACTAGTACTGGATCTCTAGGAGGAGACGCGATGAGTCTGTACACGGTGCCGATCCAAACGCGCACAGGTGACCCGACGCCCTACGAACGGCAGCTCGCGGGCGCCATCGAGGAGGTGTTCGGCGGCGGTGAGCACACCCTCGAGGGCCTCGTCGACGGCCTCAACGCCGTCGGCGTCTTCGCGCCCGACGGGCAGGCGTGGACGACCGAGTCGTTCCAGGCCGAGATCCATCGATTGGGAGGCGAGTAGATGGCGCGCGTCTACAGCCGAGGGTCGCTCTCGGCCGATGAGATCTTCGCGACCGGCATGCGCGATCAGTGGCACGCGGTGTGTCCGTCCGACTGGGTGAAGCGCGGGGAGATCCGCAAGCTCCGCAGGCTGAACGAGGACTGGGTGCTGTACCGGCAGTCGGACGGGACCGTTCGCATGCTCGCCGACCGCTGCCCGCACCGCGGTGCACCGCTGTCGCACGGCATGCATCTGGGCGACCGGATCGCCTGCAAGTATCACGGCGTGCAGGTCGGCGGAGACGGCACGGTCCTCGCGGTTCCGGGCATGCCCGGCTGCAACCTGGAGGGCAAGCAGCTGGTCCGTTCACTGCCGGTTCAGGAGGTCGGCGGCGCGATCCTGGCGTGGTTCGGGATCGACACCGAGGCCGAGCCCGCTGCTCTCACCGTGCCGGGACCGCTTGCCGACGAAGGCGTTTCGGAGTTCCTCTGCTACACCGAGTGGGAGGCGCCGTGGCGTTTCGCGGTCGAGAACCTGCTCGACCCGATGCACGGCGCGTTCCTCCACCACGAGTCGCACTCGATGTTCGGCGGCGCGCAGACCGCGCGCTTCCGCATTCGCGAGACCGACCAGGGCTTCTTCTTCGAGAAGACCGACCAGCGCGGCGTCAACTTCGACTGGGTCGAGTTCCGCCGGGAGGGCGTCGACTGGGTGGACCTGGAGATCCCGTACCCCGCCACCGCGGGTCCCGGAGGTCCGTTCGGCATCGCCGGGATGGCGACCCCGATCGATGCGGGAACCACGGCGATCTTCTTCTGGCGGTACCGCCGCGTCACCGGCTGGGAGCGCGATGTGTGGCGCTTCCTCTATCGGACGACGCTGGAGGAGCGGCACTGGGCGGTGCTGGAACAGGATCGCGTGATGCTCGAGGGCATGGCCCCCGACGCGGACCAGGCCGAGAACCTCTATCAGCATGACCTCGGTGTGATCCGGCTGCGCCGCATGTACCGCGCGCAGGCCGAGGAGCAGGCCAAGCTGCTGGCCGACGCCTGACGTGCGACGGCGAACGCCCCCGCCCGGAGATCCCGGGCGGGGGCGTTCCGCTGTGGTCGGTGCCCCACTCGCTGGTTGAGGAGGGGCGGTGCCCATTCGCTGGTTGAGCCGGCCGGAGCGGAGGGCGTGTCGAAACCTGGTGTGTGGTGCTGGGGGTTTCGACTCGCTGCGCTCGCTCAACCATCGGAAGGCGGCGCTCGCTCAACCGTCGGTGGGGTGGCGCGTGCTCAACCGGCGAAGGGCTGTGCTTCGTCGTCCGATTCGGCGTCCAGGATGGACGATTCGAGTCGGCGAAGCAGTTGCGACAAGGAGTTCCGGTCCTCGTCCGAGAGGCTCTCGAGCAGGCGGAGCTCGTTCGAGAAGTGTGCGTTCGCAGCCTGATCGATCACCCGAAGTCCGGTCGTGGTCAGACAGACGTAGACGATCCGGCGGTCGTCCGGGTCGCGCTTGCGTTCGACCAGACCGGTCTTCTCCAGGCGGTCGACACGCAGCGTGACACCGCCGGTGGTCACCAGCATCGTCTTGGCGAGCTCGCCGGAGGTCATGCGATAGGGCGGGCCGGCACGGCGGAGCGAGGCGAGCACGTCGAATGAGGCCATGTTCAAGCCGTACTCGGCGAACAGTCCGCCCAGCGACGTCTGATAGAGCAGGTAGCTGCGATGCAGACGACCGAACACCTGGAGCGCCGAGACGTCCATGTCCGGTCGCTCGACGCCCCACTGCTCGACGATCTCGTCGACAGCGTCACGCTCCTCGCCCTGCTTCATGCCGTGCCTCCCTTCTGTCGACCTCCGGCGGCTGGTGCCCGGTGAGGTCAGTTGTCCTGCGCCACATGAGCGACGGCGTCGATCTCGACAGTTGCGCCGTAGGGCAGGCCGCTGACCTCCAGGAAGGTGCGGGCCGGCCGTGGGACGGCGAACAGTCGCTCGAACTGTCGGTTCGCCTCTTCGCGAAGGGACAGGTCGGTCACGTAGTACGTCAGCTTAACGACGTCCGACAGGCCGGCCCCGGCGGTTGCGAGTCGCTCGGTCATCCGGGCGACGGCGGCGTCGAGGGCGTCGTCGCGTCCGGGGACGGGTTGATACGCGTCGTCGACCGACAGTGCGCCGGAGACGTAGACGGTGTCACCGGCGCGGAACGCCGGGCTGTAGGGGTGCTGGGGTGAGACGCTGACGGTCACGAGATGTACCTCCGGATCGAGTGTTCCGCATTTAGTTTAGTGCTAAATAGTTCGATTGCAAGGAGATTGCGGTGGTCGGCGGTCCGTCTTCGATCGCCCACCGATGCGTGGCCTCGGCCACACCACCATCTGATAACGTGCGTTTGCACACTCTCGCCCGCGTGGGGACCGGCGATGTCCGTCATCCCGACTACGCTGCTGGTTCATGACCGATCACCCCGAGACGGCACCGGATCCGATGGCCGTCGTCGCGCGCGGACTCACCCAGAAGGGGCCGTGGGGACAGGTGTACGGGCCGCTCGACCTCGATATCCCGAGGGGCGGACTCACCATCCTCCGAGCCGAGCCCGGAGCAGGCCGTACCGCATTGCAGATGACTCTCGCCGGGCGGATGAAGCCGAAGGCCGGAAGTCTCGACGTGTTCGGGCGCACCCGGCCGCGGGCGATCTTCAAGGTCGCCTCGCTCGCCGCGGTCCCGGCACTCGACGACGTGTACGCGTCGGTGCGGGTCGTCGACCTGCTGACCGAGAAGATGCGCTGGGACGCGCGCTGGTTCCGGTTGATCGGCAAGGCCACTGACGAGGACCTCGAGCGGATCTGCCGACCGGTGTTCGGCGACCTTCCGCTGCCCGGTCTCGGCGACTACGTCGAAGAGTTGTCGGAGCTGGACGGGCTGCTGTTGCGCGTCGCATTGGCGAACACCAAGCAACTGCCGCTGCTGGTGGTCGGGAACATCGACCAGGTCTCCAGCGACGACGACCATCGGATCCTGGTGTCGCGACTGGCCGCGCTGGGTGCGGCGCAGACGGTCGTGACGACGACGGTCAATCGAGTCGACCCGGGGCTGGGGCACCGTGCCCTCGTCGAAGTGCCGTCGATGCTGACCGACAAGACATTCCATGCGCCCGGCGGCGCTCACGCGGAGGGGGACATCTGATGCTGGCGGGCATGTCGCTCGGCACCGAGCTGAAGCGCTATTCCAAGGGGGCGATGCCGCGCATCGCGATGCTCACGGTGGTGCTGATGCCGCTGCTCTACGGCGCGATGTACTTATGGGTGTTCTGGAATCCGTTCGACGAGGTCTCCAAGGTCCCGGTCGCGCTGGTCAACGAGGACCAGGGCGTGAAGTCCGGTCCCGTGGAGATCAACGCGGGCGATCAGGTGCAGGAGGAACTGCTCTCGTCGGGTCAGCTCGACCTGCATCCGGTCACCGCGGACCAGGCGGCCGACGGACTCGCGCACGGCAAGTACTACTTCACCATCACCATCCCCGAGGACTTCACGTCCTCGATCACCTCGGCCCTCACCCCGAACCCGCACAAGGCGAAGATCGAGTTCACGTTCAACGACGCCAACAACTACCTCGCGGGGGTCATCGGCCAGAGCGCGGCCGCACAGGTCACCCAGGCGATGAACAACACCATCGGGGCGCAGGCCGTCGACCAGGTCCTGGTCGGCCTCACCACCGCAGGCGACGGGATCAAGAAGGCGGCCGACGGCTCTGCCCAGCTCGCCGACGGGCTCCACACCGCGAACGACGGCGCCCACGAGCTGGCGTCGGGCTCACACGAACTCGCGACCAACATGGTCACGGCCCGGGACGGCTCGGCCCAGTTGGCCGACGGAACCGCACAGCTCGCCTCCGGCATCAACGCGGCGACCGCACCGCTCACGAGCCTGCTCAACAGCGTGCAGTCGTCGGGGATCAAGCCGTCGCAGTATGCGGGCGACGCGGCACGGCTGTCGTCGGACCTGTCCGGCGTGCTCAACGTGATCGGCGCCGCCGGCGCGGGGCAGTCACAGGCGGAGAAGACCGTGTCGCAGGTGATCGCCGGCCTCCGGTCCAGCCCGGACCCGAACATGCGCGCCCTCGCCGGCGCGTTGGCGCCGGTGCAGAACTTCTTGCGGACGCAGGGCGTCGACCCGTCGACCACCGCTCGGGTCAATGACCTCGCAAAGCAGTCGGAGACGTTGTCGGCCCAGCTCGGGGACAAGAACTCGCCGCTGCGCAGCACGCTCACCATGCTCGAGAGCGGTGGACTGCAGGACAAGGTCACCCAATTGCGCGACGGCGCAGGCCAACTCGAGACCGGCGCGGCGGCGCTGCATTCCGGGCTGATCCAGCTCACCGACGGCAGCGAGCAGCTCGCCACCGGCGCGGGGCAGCTGGCCGATGGAACCACGCAGCTGTCGGCGGGTGCCGACGAGCTCGCGGCCGGGCTGGACGACGGCGTCAAGCAGATCCCGAACTTCGGCGACGACGCGCAGCGTCAGAAGACGGCGGCGAACCTGTCGCAGCCGGTCGAGCTGAGCTCCTTCACCGAGAACCGCGCGCCGACGTTCGGCACCGGCTTCGCGCCGTTCTTCCTGCCGCTCGCCATGTTCATCGGCACCATCATCATCTGGATGATGCTCAAGCCCCTGCAGTCGAGGCCGGTGATCGGCGGACTCGGCGGTCTGCGCTCGGTGCTGGCGTCGTACTGGCCCGCGGTGCTGATCGCGGTCGCGCAGGTGGTCGTGATGTTCGCCGTCGCGCACTTCGCGGTCGGCCTGGACGCGGTCCACCCGCTCGGCATGCTCGGCTTCATGCTGCTGGTGTCGGGGGCGTTCCTGGCGCTGATACAGATGTTCAACGCGGTGCTGGGAGTCGCGGTCGGACGGGTGGTGTCGCTGGCTTTCCTGATGGTGCAGATCGTCGCGTCCGGCGGCATCTATCCGGTGGAGACGACGGCGACACCCGCGCAATGGTTCCATCCGTACGATCCGATGAGCTATGCCGTCACCGGACTGCGCCAGCTGATCAGCGGCGGCGTCGACCACCGACTGTGGATCTCCGTAGCGGTTCTCGCCGGGGTCGCGGTGGGTGCGCTCGCCATCAGTTCGTGGGCGGCGAGACGGAATCGCCAGTACACGATGGAGCAGTTGTTCCCGCCGATCGAAGTGTGATCCGCCTGCTCAGCCGAAGACGACGAACCCGACAGCGAGCACGACCATGGCGATGGTGACCGCCCAGACCGCGGCGGGCCCGGGCATCTTGCCGCCGTTCTCCAGGATGTGAGTCACCTTCTGCCAGCGCCAGGCGCCGATCAGGGCCGTCGCCGATCCGAGAACGACGAGGGCCACCCCGAGGGATATGCGTGCACCGCTCGCGTTGAAGTCACCGACCACGTGGATGACGGCCACGCCTGCCGCGATCAGGCCGAGCGCTGTCCGCAGCCAGGCCAGCATGGTGCGTTCGGCAGCGAGGGTGAACCGCGCATCGGCGGCACCGGGTGGAACCTCGTCGGGCGGAGTCGGCTTCGGCGGCGGGGTGGACGAGGCGGGGTCGTTGTCGGTCATCGCGGTGTCGACTCCTCACTCGGCCAATTCGATGAGTTTCGCGGTGGTCCGAAGATTGCGTCCGGTCCCGGTGACCCCGAGACCCTTCGCAATTCCTGCCGCCGTGATCTTGGTGGTCCCGGCGCCCGCCGGATAGTCGATGTGCAGGTCGCGCCCGATCACCTGAAGTCTCTCACCGTTCCCGAAGTCTCGTGAACAGAAATCGGATGCGGCTTCGGCGCTCGGCTCGCCGGTCAGGAAGTAGATGTGGCCGCTCGGCGCCTCGCCGAACGGATAGTCGGTCAGGGCCTGGGACAGTTCGGCCGGTGTCCGGCTGATGACCTCCCGGAAGTACCCGAACTCGTCGGAGATCGCCTGCTCGAGGGCACGATCGAAGGCGTCCGGATCGTCCGGCGGTGTGCACAGCAGGTTGCCCGACGCGATGTAGGTGCTGACGTCGGCGGCGCCGAGCTCTGCGGCGATCTCGCGCAGTCGTGCCATCGGGAGCTTCGCGCCTCCGACGTTCACCGCGCGGATCAAGACGACGCGGCCAGCGGTCATGGATATCTCCTCACCCGGTAGCGTTGGACGTCATGAGCGACGCCGGAACCACTTCGAAGGTAGTGGAGATCTCGACTGATGGTGCGTGCCTGGGAAACCCGGGTCCCGGCGGCTGGGGTGCGGTTCTCCGATACGGGGACGTGGAGAAGGAGATCTCCGGCAGCGAGGCCGACACCACCAACAATCGGATGGAGCTCACGGCGGCCATCGAGGCGCTCCGGGCGTTGACGCGACCGTCGACGGTGATCCTCTACACCGACTCCAGCTACGTGCGGAACGGCATCACGAAGTGGGTCGCGGGCTGGCAGCGCAACGGCTGGAAGACCGCGAGCAAGCAGCCCGTCAAGAACGCCGACCTGTGGCAGGACCTGATCGCCGCCGAAGACGTCCACACTGTGGAGTGGCGCTGGGTGAAGGGCCATGCGGGCGACAAGTACAACGAGATCGCCGACACCCTGGCCACGAGCGCGGCGAGGAAGCTGCGGGACGGGTGAGGGCTGAATCCCTGAGCTGGGTGTAGTTCCCAGGGACGTTGTGAGCCGCGCGGCGTGGTTGTCCGTAGCGTCCCCGTGACGGCACTTGCTGGACAATAGGCCACGAGCCGCGGCCACGGGGACGCTCAGGTCAATGGGAGACACGGGGCGTCGTCTGTAAGGAGGGTCCGGCTCCCGTCACGCAAGAGCTGTGAGCCGCCCCCAGGTTGGTCGAGCAGCCCGCGAACGGAGTGAGCGAGCGTGTCGAGACAGCGTGCGGGGTCTCGATGACGCCGCGGCGCTGCGCGCCTGCGGATACTCGACCGCCTGGCTGCCGGGAATCACACCGGCGCGTCGACATCCTCGATCGGCGCCGAGAACTGCGCGTTGTAGAGGCGGAAGTAGGCGCCCCGACGTTCCAGGAGGGTGTCGTGGTCGCCCTGCTCGACGATGTGCCCGTCCTCCATCACGACGATGAGATCCGCATTGCGGATCGTCGAGAGGCGGTGGGCGATCACGAAACTGGTGCGGTCCTTGCGGAGATTCGCCATCGCCTTGCCGATCAGCAGCTCGGTGCGGGTGTCGACCGAGCTGGTCGCCTCGTCGAGGATCAGGATCGTCGGCTTCGCTAGGAAGGCGCGGGCGATCGTGATGAGCTGTCGCTCGCCGGCGCTGACGCCGCCGCCCTCGTCGTCGATGATCGTGTCGTAGCCCTCGGGGAGGGTGCGGACGAAGTGGTCGACGTGGCTGATCCAGGCCGCCTCCATCACGTCCTCGCGACTCGCGGTCGGGTCGCCGTAGGCGATGTTCTCGTAGATGGTCCCGCCGAACAGCCAGGAGTCCTGGAGCACCATCCCGGTGCGTTCGCGCAGGTCGTCCCGCGTCATCTCGGACGCGTCGACGCCGTCGACGAAGATCGCGCCCTCGTCCAGCTCGTAGAACCGCATGATCAGGTTCACGAGCGTCGTCTTACCTGCACCGGTGGGGCCGACGATGGCGATCATGTCGCCCGGCTCGGCCTCGAGCGACAGATTCTCGATCAGCGGGCGGTCCTCGGTGTAGCGGAACGAGACGTCGTCGAAGACGATGTGGCCCCTGTCGACCGCGGGCTTCTTCGGGGAGGCCGGGTCGGGCTGCTCCTCGTCCTCGTCGAGCACGTCGAAGATCCGCTCGGCGGAGGCGACACCGCTCTGCATGAGGTTGAACATCGAGCCGATCTGAGTGAGCGGCTGCGTGAACTGGCGTGAGTACTGAATGAACGCCTGCACCTCGCCCAGACTGAGCTGACCCGACGCGACCCGCAGACCGCCGACGACCGCCACTGCGACGTAGTTGAGGTTGCCCAGGAACATGATCGTCGGCATCACGATGCCGGAGATGAACTGAGCCCGCCACGACGACGAGAACAGCTTCTCGTTGCGGTCGTCGAACTCGGTCTGGACCTCGGCACGACGACCGAACGCGGTCACCAGCTCGTGTCCGGTGAAAGCCTCTTCGATCTGGGCGTTGAGCGCACCGGTGGAGGTCCACTGGCTGATGAAATGGGGTTTCGATCGTTTGGCGATCATCGCCGTCGCGATCGCCGCGATCGGGACCGTCGCCAGCGCGATCAGCGAGAGCAGCGGCGAGATGGTGAGCATCATGATCAGGATCGCGACGACCATCAGCAGCGAGTTCAGCAGCTGGCTGATCGTCTGCTGCAGTGACTGCGACAGATTGTCCAGGTCGTTGGTGACACGGCTGAGCAGGTCGCCGCGTGCCGATGCGTCGTAGAACGACAGCGGCAGACGGTGGATCTTGTCCTCGACCTGACCGCGGAGTTTCGTCACGGTGCCGACGACGACCTTGTTGAGCAGGTATGCGCCGAGCCAGCCGAGGACTGCCGAGGCCACGTACAGGATCAGCACGGTCGCCAGGATCCGTCCGACCGCACCGAAGTCGACGCCCTGGCCGGGGATCACGTTCATCGACGAGACCATGTCGGCGTAGGTGCCGTCGCCCTTCGCTCGCAGCCCTTCGACGGCCTGCTCCTTGGTGATCCCCGACGGCAGGCGGGCACCGACGACGCCGGCGAACAGCTCGTCGGTCGCGTCGCCGAGAACGCGGGGCGCGTATGCGGTGAGGGCCACGGAGCCGACGATCGATCCGACGACCACCGTCATCTTCCCGCGATGGTCGCCCAGTTGGGCGACGAGTCGCTTCAGCGACGGCTTGAACGACTTCGCCTTCTCCAGCGTGGGAGCGGCTCCGGGAGGTCCGCCGCGCGTCATGCGCCTGCTCCGATCGAGAGTTGGGATTCGGCGATCTCCGCGTAGGTCGGACACGACTCCAGAAGATCGGAGTGCGTCCCGAGCCCGACGACGGTGCCGCGGTCGAGGACCACGATCTGATCGGCCGAGGTGATGGTGGAGATGCGCTGTGCGACGACGACCATCGCGGCATCGCGCGTGGCCGGGACCAGCGCCTCGCGCAGCCGGGAGTCGGTCGTCAGATCGAGTGCGGAGAACGAGTCGTCGAACAGGTACACCGACGGTTTGCGGATCAGGGCCCGGGCGATCGCCAGGCGCTGACGTTGCCCGCCGGACACGGTGGTGCCGCCCTGGGCGATCGGTGTCTGCAGGCCGTCCGGCATCGCTCGGACGAAGTCTGCCGCCTGGGCGATGGTCAGCGCCTCCCACATCTGCTCTTCGGTGGCGTCGGGATCGCCGTGGCGCAGGTTGCTGGCGATGGTTCCCGAGAACAGGTAGGGACGCTGCGGCACCAGTCCGTAGTGCTGTCGGAGCAGATCGGGGTCGGCATCGCGCAGGTCGATGTCGCCGATCTTGATCGAGCCGCCGGTCACGTCGAGCATGCGGGGCAGCAGATTGATCAGGGTGGTCTTGCCCGAGCCGGTGGATCCGACGATCGCCGTGGTGGTGCCGGGAGCGGTCTCGAACGAGATCCCGCTGAGCACCGGCTCGTCGGCGCCGGGGTAGCGGAACTCGACGTCGTCGAGCGTGAGGACCGCGGGATCGCCGACGATCGGCTGCGGATTAGCCGGCGCGGTCACGGTCGTCTCGGTGTCGAGGACCTCGCAGATGCGGTCGGCGCAGACGCCTGCGCGAGGAGCCATCATCGCTAGGAACGACGCCATCATGACCGACATCATGATCTGCATGACATAGCTGATCATCGCCGTGAGCGCGCCGATCTCCACCGACCCGTCGTCGACGGCGTGCGAGCCGAACCAGAGCACGGCCACGAGCGTCAGGTTGGTGATCAGCATGACGGCCGGGAACATCAGCGCCATCATCCGGCCGACGCGGAGCGACGACTCGGCCAGATCGTCGTTCGCCTTGCCGAAACGCTCGGCCTCATGGCGTTCTCGGACGAATGCCCGCACCACGCGGATGCCGGTCACCTGCTCCCGCATGATGCGGTTCACGTGATCGATGCGAGTCTGCATCGCGCGGAATCCCGGGATCATGCGGGAGATGATCAGGCCCATCACCAGGCCCAGAATCGGCACCGCGATCACCAGCACCCACGAGATCGGCGCCGCGACGCGCACACCCATCACGATGCCGCCGATGCCCATGATCGGCGCGGTGACGAGGATCGACATCGCCATCACCGCGAGCAGCTGAACCTGTTGGACGTCGTTGGTGGTCCGGGTGATCAGCGACGGCGCGCCGAACTCGCCCACCTCGCGCGTCGAGAAGTCGTTGACCCGGTGCAGTAGGTCGTGCCGGATGTCACGCCCGCCGCCGAGAGCGGCCTGCGCGCCGAAGTACATCGCGGCGACAGAGCAGATGATCTGCGCGAACGAGACCAGCAGCATCCAGCCACCGGTGGACAGGATGTAGCCAGTGTCGCCGTTCGCGACACCGATGTCGATGATGTCCGCGTTGAGTGTGGGCAGGTACAGCATCGCGGCGGTCGCCACCAGCTGGAGGCAGACCACCGCGGCGACGGCACCGCGGTAACGGAGGACGTATGTCCGCAGTAGGCGTGTGAGCACGTGTCCACATTACGTGCGGGGTGTGACACGCGCGACGGAGATTCGGCGGCGAACCTCCGCCCGGAGCGGGGGGAGCGCTGCTCGATCGTTCAGATGACGCCGAGGACTCCCGCGACGAGGCCTACCTGCCCGCCTCACCGCCGCCTGACCGACGCCGAAACAACGCCGGTCAGGGGCGGGCGGCCGCCCGTCGTCCGTCGGCTGACACTAGGTCAGCACTACCGCGGCTTCGGGCGTGTACGTGAGGTAGGTGAAGGACTCGAAGAAGTAGAGGTTCACCGAGTCGGCGTCGTGCGAGTCGTAGCCGATCGACACGTCCTGGCCGATCGACAACTCGAAGTCGCCGCCCCGGGTGCTCAGCAGAACCCCGCTTGAGACGGCAGGCGCCCAGACGATCTCGCCGTCGACGAGGATGCGGCGCAGATGGTCGCGCACCGGGTTGCCGTGGTCGGACGTCTCATTGACCTGCGTGTAGTGATCGGCGGAGAGGGCGAGGGAGTACGGGCCGTCGACGGAGGCGAGCCGCAACTTGCTGATCGCCTGGCTGATGGCCTCGGGGTAGTCGCGCACGTCGTCGGGCAGGGCGATTGAGTTGACCCCCGACTCGCGTGCGATACCGGTGATCTGGGCGGCCTGGTAGCCCTCGAAGATCGCGCGGTCCTCGGCCAGCGCCAGCTCGCGCGCCGCGCGGACCACGGGGTCCCAGTCGGAATCGGAGGCACCGCGGTCGACGTTGTCGATCGCCTCGCGGGTCACGGTGAACGGCACCTTCAACTCGACGAGCGGCTGCGTGTGTCGGAGGAACGCCTGAATGCCGTCGGACGGCGAGTCGATCTTGGTGCGGTGCCCGCGGGTGACGGAGTCGGTGTCGAGGCCGAGCGGTCCCTTCACGTCGACGAGCCGCCGACCCGCGATGTTCCGCTTGAACGAGCGTGAGGCCTCCTCTTCGATCTCCGCCCAGGCGGCGGAGGAGATCGGAGCGAGTTCGCGGTGCAGGTTGTTCATCTTCGATTCCTAACTCGTGATGTCGTGCGGTCGTCGTGCCGAGAAGTTATCTGAGTGATCCGATGCCCAGGGAGCCGTCGCCGGGCGCGGCTTCGGGGGCAGGCGAATCTGCGGACCCGGGTTCGGGAGCAGCGGGCGGATCCTGGAGGAAGTCGGCGGTCGGCGCGAAGAACTGCGCGCCGGTGACCGCCGTCGTGAAGTCGAGCAGGCGGTCGTAGTTGCCTTCGGGTTCGCCGATGAACATGTGGCGGAGCATCTCTTCGCTGACGTCCGGGGCGCTCGAGTAGGCGATGTAGAACGTGCCCTTCTCGCCGCTGCCCGAGATGTCGCCGTACGGCATGTTGTCGCGCACCACATCGATCTCCTCGCCGTCGTCGTCGGTGACGACGTTGAGCGCGATGTGTGAGTTGATCGGCTTCGTTGCGTCGTCCATCTCGATGTTCTCGAGCTTGGTGCGGCCGATGGCGTTCTCCTGGTCTTCGACCTTCAACGCGTCCCATGCCCCGAGGTCGGTGACGTAGCGCTGCACCACGACGTAACTGCCGCCCACGAAGTCGGGGTCCTCGTCGCCGACCGTGATGGTGTCGATCGCGTCCTGCCCGGTCGGGTTCTCGGTGCCGTCGACGAATCCGATGATGTCGCGGAGGTCGAAGTAGCGGAAGCCGTGCACCTCGTCGACGGTGGTGACGGAGCCGCCCAGCAGCGCCGTCCAGCGGTGCCCGACCTCGAAGCACAGGTCTGCCCGGTCGGCCTTGATGTGGAGCAGGAGGTCGCCGGGCGTCGCGGGCGCGGTGTGGACCGCGCCGACGAGCTCGGTGAACGGCCGCAGTGACGCCGGCCGCGGCCCGGAGTAGAGCCGATCCCACGCAGCCGAGCCGATTCCGGCGACCGCGGTCAGCGCCGCCTCCGGCGCCCGCGACCCGACCGCCGTGACCAGCCCGGGGAGCTCGCCCAGGGCGTCACGAACCGCGTCCTCGCCGCCGTCGTTGATCGTCAGGACGAGGAAGACGGCCGCCGAGGTCTTACGAGTGAGGATTGTCTGAGGCGTTGGCACGATCTCAGCCTAGCCCGACGATCGGACATCTTTCGGACGAGAAGCCAGGTGCGCCGCGGAGACTCGCATTCGCAGAACGCCGAAGGCCGGCACCCGAACGGGGTGCCGGCCTTCGAAGTCTGCGGTCAGGCGATCAGAAGAACGCCGGGCGGAAGGTGGTCGCCCACGACTGCTTGAAGCGGTCCTGCCAGTAGTCCCACCAGTGCGCGCCGTCGGGGCTGATGTGGGTGGTGAGGCGGACGCCGGGCACAGTGGCCATGCGTGCGATGTACAGCTGCGAGCTGGTCGATGCGGCGACCTCGAGCGGCACCATCTGCGCGAACTTCATCGGGTTGAAGTTGGCGCTGCCCGGGGTCAGGCTCGAGTCGTACTTGCTGCCGACGCCGGTGCCCGACGAGACGTACACGTAGTGGCCGGCGAGGTTGCCCGCCGACAGGAACGGATCGTTGGCGAACCACTCACCGGCGGGGTAGAAGCCCCACATGTTGTTGGGGTTGCCGCCCATCTCGGCCACCGAGGCCTGGATGCCCTGGGTGAAGCCCGGCATGGTGACGGTCGGGTAGCCGCTGTACGACGCGACGGCCTTGTAGAAGTTCGGGTGACGCGACGCCAGGTTCAGGGCCGCGGTGCCCGACATCGACAGACCGGCGATGCCGTTGCGGCGGTTGTCGCTGTTGTGGCGCTTCTTCATGTACGCGGGCAGCTCACGCGTCAGGAAGGTCTCCCACTTGTTGACGCCGAGCTTCGGGTCGCGCTGCTCCCAGTCCGTGTAGAAGCTGCCGCCGCCGCCGAACGGGATCGCGACGTTGGTGCCCTTGCCGACCATCCAGCTGTCGACGCGGGTGTTCTGCAGCCATCCGCTGGTGTTGTTCGGGGCGCGCAGGCCGTCGAGCAGGTAGAGCGTCGGCTTGGGGCCACTGCCGCCGCCGTCGACGATGCGAACCGGCACATTGCGGTGCATCGCGTTCGAGTAGACGTACTCGGTGGTGCCTGCGGCCTGAGCCTGCGGCGTGACGGTGACTGCGGTGCCGACGAGGGTCGCCAGTGCGGCGACCGCGATCGTCAAGCGCTTGCCAACGCTCTTACGCATATGAATCCTTCGTGTGTTCGGTCGCGGGGCGCGACTGGTCCAGTCATCGGGCCGGACGCAGGCGGAGCCTGATCGCGACCCGCGGGCCGATCGGCCCGATGTACCGCGGGCCGATCGACCCGCGCTACCCCCGCACGAGTGGTGAGATTAACGGACTCGGGCCGCCGCCGCAAAGGCAAGCGGGGGATTTCCTGCTGGTCGTGGCCGTTTTGGAACCTGTTTGCGGCGGTCAGGTCACAAATCGGTAAACCGAGATCCGCTGTGCGGGTCGGGTCCGGATCAGGCCATCGGGACGTAGCCGTCGTCGGTCAACTCGTACACCGGATCCTGACCGACGTCGCCGTAGCCCTCCTCTCGCAGGGCCACTCGCTGGTTCTTGAAGGTCGACGTCCGCGCCAGCTCCGAAACCACCCGCAGATACAGCGGGACGGCGTAGTGCGGCAGTCGTGCGCGCAGTTCCGCCGCGAGTGCGGCGGCGTCGAACCCGTCCTCGACGACGATCGCGGCCATCCCCGCACGACCGTCGGCGCCCGGCACCCGGACGCCGTAGACCACCGATTCGACGATCCCCGGCGCCCCATTGAGGGTGGCCTCCACCTCGGTGGTCGCCACATTCTCGCCCTTCCACCGGAAGGTGTCGCCGAGCCGGTCGACGAAGGCGATGTGCCGGAACCCGAGTTCGGTGACCAGGTCGCCGGTGTTGAAGTACGAGTCCCCGTCCTTGAACGCGTCGCGGACGATCTTCTTCTCGGTCGCGGCAGGGTCGGTGTAGCCGTCGATCCGGGCGAGCGGGCTGATCTTGCCGAGAAGCAGCCCGGGGCGGCCCTTCTCGACCCTCGTGACGCGGCCGTCGGCTCCGCGAATCGGCAGGCCGGAATCCTCGTCGGCCGCCACCACGACGTACGGCAGCGGACAGAAGCCGACGGTCTTCCGCTGATCGAGGATGTTGACGAAGCCGATGTTCGACTCGCTGGCCGCGTAGAACTCGACGATCCGTTCGATTCCGAAGCGGTCGACGAACTCGTCCCAGATCTCCGGACGCAGCCCGTTGCCCGCCGCGAGCCGGATGGAGTGCGCGCGGTCGGTGGGCTTCGGGGGCTGGGCGAGCAGGTAGCGGCACAGTTCGCCGATGTAGCAGAACGCCGTCGCCTCGTTCTCGATCGCCTCGTCCCAGAATCTGCTGGCCGAGAACTTCGGGCTCACCGCCAGACACGCCCCCGCCGCGACCGCTGTCGCGACACACACCGTCAGCGCGTTGTTGTGATAGAAGGGCAGCGTCACGAACAGCACGTCGTCGGGCCGCAGGCGCAGACCCATCGAGAAGCCGTTCATCGCCACCTGCCAACGTCCGTGGCTCATCACGCTCGCCTTGGGCCAGCCGGTGGTCCCAGAGGTGAAGATGTAGTACGCGGGATCGCTCGCACGGACCTCGTCGGCGGCGGCCGGGTTCGCTTCGGCGGTCGGGTCGGCCGCGGTGAGCGCGGCACCCTCGGCGTCCATCGCCGCCAGTCCGATCGGCTCGGTCTCGACGTCGCCCAGGCCGGCCAGGAGTTCGCCGCACTCGTCGTCGTGGATCACCACCAGCGGCGCGCCGTCGCGATTCGCGTCGACGAGCACGCCGAAGCTGTGGTTCAGGGCGTCGCCGGGCTGGTTGTAGTTCACCATCCCGGTCACCGCGCCGAGCTTCACGATCGCCAGCATCGCGATCACGCATTCGGGGCTGTTGTGCGCCATCACCGCGACCACGTCGCCACGGCGCACGCCGTGCGCGGCCAGGACTGCGGCCCAGCGGTTGGCCCGTCGATTGCACTCGCCGTAGCTGTGCACCACTTGTCCGGTGCGGAGGAACAGACTGTCTGGATGCCGAGCGGCCGCGTCGGCGAACGCCTTGCCCACGCTCCACTTGCGATGCTCGTTGACGTGGATCAACGACGGTCGCTGGCGGGCCAGCAGGGGGACGTCGCGCAGCAGGCCGAGTACGCCGCGTGCCATCGACGACCAGGTGACGGGAGTCGCGGCGGTCGGGTGGGCGGTCGCGGTGGATGCGGTCACGGTGCCTCCTGAGATGGTTCGTTGGTTGCGTCTCAAGTATCGGGCGGCGCCGTCGTCGTCGCTGGGAGTTGGCCGAGCACGTCGATCCACGATTCGGCGGCGGGACTTCCGCCACCTCTGCGGCCGGGGTACGCACGGGTAGTGTCGGAGCCGACGGCCCTGTGCGATGGGCCACAGGACTTCGCGGAGAGGTTGGTCGGGGTGTCGGAGCAAGCGCAGGCGGCGGACGCCATCGTTGTGGGCTCGGGACTGGCGGGACTGGTCGCCACCTATGAGCTGACCCAGGCGGGACGCACAGTGATCGTCGTCGATCAGGAGAACCGGCAGAACCTCGGCGGTCAGGCGTTCTGGTCGCTCGGTGGTCTCTTCCTCGTCGACAGTCCGGAGCAGCGGCGGCTCGGCGTCAAGGACTCGCCGGAGCTCGCGCTGCAGGACTGGATGGGGTCGGCGGGATTCGACCGCGACGACGAGGACTACTGGCCGCGTCAGTGGGCGCGCGCCTACGTCGAGTTCGCGTCGACCATCAAGCGGCAGTACCTGCACGACCTCGGACTTCGGTTCACGCCGGTGGTCGGCTGGGCCGAGCGCGGTGGCGGGTTCGCCGACGGTCACGGCAACTCGGTGCCGCGATTCCACCTCACCTGGGGGACCGGACCGGAGGTGGTCCGGATCTTCGCCGAGCCGGTGCTCGAAGCGGAGAAGCGCGGGCTCGTCACATTCGCCTTCCGCCGCCGCGTCGATGAGCTGGTCGTGGAGGACGGGACGGTCGTCGGCGTGCGCGGCCGGGTCCTGGAGCCGACCGACGCCGAGCGCGGTGTGCCGACCTCGCGAACGGAGGTCAAGGACTTCGAGCTTCGCGCCGGCGCAGTCGTCGTGACCTCGGGCGGAATCGGGCACAACCACGATCTGGTGCGCGAGAACTGGCCCACGGAGCGCCTCGGGCCCGCTCCGGAGTTCATGATCGCCGGTGTGCCGGACTACGTCGACGGCCGGATGCTCGGGATCACCGAGGCCGCGGGCGGCAACATCGTGAACCGCGACCGGATGTGGCACTACACCGAGGGCATCCAGAACTGGAATCCGATCTGGTCCGACCACGCCATCCGCATCATCCCCGGGCCGTCGTCGCTGTGGCTCGACGCGAACGGCAATCGGCTGCCCGCGCCCAACTTTCCCGGCTTCGACACCAACGCCACGATGAAGGCGATCCTCGACACCGGCTACGACTACTCGTGGTTCGTGCTCACGAAGTCGATCATCGAGAAGGAGTTCGCGCTCTCCGGCTCAGAGCAGAACCCCGACATCACCGAGAAGTCTCTGAAGACCGCGGCCAAGAGCAGGCTGGCCAAGGGGATGCCGGGGCCGGTGGAGGCGTTCACGAAGCATGGCGTCGACTTCGTGGTGCGCGACAACCTCGCCGATCTGGTCGCCGGGATGAACGAGATCGGCCGCGGCGGTCACGTCGACCTGCAGACGCTGGAGCGGTTGATCTCCGCGCGCGATTCGCAGGTGGACAACGCCTACAGCAAGGACGCCCAGATGATGGCGGTCCACAATGCGCGGAACTATCTGGGAGACAAGGTGGTCCGCGTCGCGAAGCCGCACCGGCTGCTCGACCCCGAACACGGTCCGCTGATCGCCGTGCGGCTCAACATCCTCACCCGCAAGACGCTCGGCGGGCTGGAGACCAACCTCGACTCCCAGGTGATGCGCCCCGACGGCAGTGCCTTCGACGGCCTGTACGCCGCGGGTGAGGTCGCCGGCTTCGGCGGCGGTGGCGTGCACGGATACAACGCGCTCGAGGGAACCTTCCTCGGCGGCTGCATCTTCTCCGGCCGCGCCGCGGGCCGCGCCGTCGCACGACGGTCGCGCACGACCGGCTGACGGGGTCTGCCCTTCCGCTGGTTGGTCCCCCGTTGGTTGAGCGGGGTGGAGTCGTCCCCTTCCGCTCGTTGAGCCGGGGGCGTCCCCTTCCGTTGGTTGAGCGAGCGGAGCGAGTCGAAACCTGGGTGGCGCGGGCTGGGTCTCGGCTGCGACCCGGCCCGTGTCGCGGGGTTTCGACTCGTCCTTCGCTGCGCTCCGGACGGCTCAACCAGCGTGGGGTGGGGTGGGGTGGTCGCCTCCGTTGGTTGAGCGGGGGCGTCTCCCCCCCGTTGGTTGAGCGAGCGGAGCGAGTCGAAACCGATGTCGCACGAGCTGGGTCTCAGCTGTGATCCGGCCCGTGTCGCGGGGTTTCGACTCGTCCTTCGCTGCGCTCCGGACGGCTCAACCGGCGGGCCAGCGCCGATCGTCAGCGCTCGTGACGGCCGGGGTGCTCCTCGTCGTCGGGGTCCTGCCGATACTGCTCGACGTCGGGCATCGGGCGGGTCGGATCGGCGTACGGGTACGGGTACCCGGACGGCTGCTCGTCCGACTGCGGAATCGGCCCGAAGCCGTCGGCCGGGGCGCTGAAGGCCTCCGTCTGTGAGGTGTCCATCGGTGACGTGAGCGGATCGTAGGCGGGAATGGCCTGCGTCGACGACTCGTCCGGGGTAGCCGGCAGCACCGTGGTGTCATCCGCCGCGTACTGCCCGTAGGGCGCGGCGACCGGTCCCGGGATCACCGTGGTCTGCTCCTCGGGGGTCGCCGCCTCGGAACCGCCGTCGCCGTCCGGGGTCGGCTCTCCGGCGAGGCCGTCGTCGGTGGGCTCGCCGCCGCGCTTCCGGCCGAACCAGACGAGCAGCGCCCAGGCGAGCAGCAGCAGGACGCCGAGGACGCCGAGGATGATGGGCACGATGGTGCCGCCCCAGCGGAGCTGGTTCAGGTATCCCTGCGCACGATCGGCCTGCTGCGAGACGGTCGCGTCCGACCACTTGAAGCGGCCCTTCAGTGCATCCATCCGGAAGTCGCGGACGGCCGCGGGCGAGTCCGCGCTGTCGTCGGGCGACTTGAAGTACTGCTCCTGATCCTCTTCGCCGTAGATGATCGTGCCGGTGGTCGGCTCGACGTACACGTTGCGCGTGGCCTTGGCGTAGCGGTGCATCGTGATGACGTCGTTCGGCTTCACACCCCGGCCCTTGATGCCCCACCACTTGGCGGGCATGTCGAGCATGGTGCCGAGCGAGGCGTCGCCCTGCGGATCGGGGAGGTTCGAGAGGTCGGTCTCGGGCACGTCGGCGACGAAGTGATACGTCTTGACACCGTCGATCGTCTTCTCTTCGACGAACTTCGCGGTCGCGTCCTGCCGCGTGGTGGTGTCGTAGTAGTAGTAATCGCGCTTCTGCACGTCGAAGCCGAACTTGTACTGGAAGCCCTTGCGGTCCTCCAGCTTCACCGAGGCCTCTTCAACTGTTCCGCCCTCGGGGATCGGCTCCACCTGGAGTTCGCTGACGTTGCCGTTCGGCGCCGAGGTCTCACGATTGACCGACACGCGGTCGACGGTGGCGTTGAGCAGCGCGTCGTCGCACTTGCGATCGGCGTCGCTGGACGCCATCGTGAGGTCGCGCTCCTTACCGGAGGAATCACGCACGCGGTCGATCTGGACGGTCTGGCCGGACTGGAGCGTCGCCTGATTCTTGTCGGACGGATCGACGATGACCGACCGGCGCTGCTGCGTCAGATTGGCGTCGAGCGTCGCCGCCTTGGACTTGGTGAGCGAGCATCGGTCGAAGATGGTGGCGGGGAAGCGGTCGCCCGCGTCGCCGTCGGCCGAGACGGTGCTCGCGACTGACGTGATGTCGAGGTCGAGCGGCACCACCTTCAGCTTCGGCACCAGGTAGGTGGGGATGGCGATGGCCGCGACGATGCACGCGACGCCGAGGAAGGCAAGCAATGCCAGCGCGGCACGTTTCATATCCTTCTCGTCTCCTCTGTATCTTCTCGATCAGCGTGTGGTCGGTCGGTTCGTCGTGCCGGACGCCGGTGTGCGAGCGCGGCGGTCGCGTTCGGCTTCCTTCATGATTCCGGCCATGTAGCCGTAGATCTCGCGATCGGAGATCGCCTTCCAGCGCGGAGCCAGCAGCTTCATGTATTTCTCTACATACAACAGTTGTTTGCCGACGAGCACCAATTCTCGGGGAAGTCGCGCGTCGTGGGCTTTCGCGACGGCCGCCAGCTGACGTCCGAGGTCGGTGTACGACATCGCGGCCATCTCGGTGGTCGACAGGGGCGCGGTCACCCTCTGCAGATCGGCGGCGCCCTTCGACGTCGACCCGGGATTGTGCACGGCTCCGAGCAGGAAGATCGCCCGCCCGGCTGAGTCGTAGTCCTGCTTGACGACGAGGTCGACCACCAGCTGACGCAGAATCCGCCGCGTCCGAGCGTCGAAGCGGCCGACGATGCCGAAGTCGAGCATCACCAGCTTTCCGTCCGCGTCCACCAGAACGTTGCCCGCGTGCAGATCGCCGTGGAAGAGTCCGCCGTGGAACGCCGAGTCGAGCAGGGACAGCAGCAGATTGCGGCACAGCGTCTCGCCGTCGTGTCCGGCGGCCCGCACGGCGCGGACGTCGTCGATCCGGGTGGCGTAGATGCGTTCCATGGTGAGTACGCGCGCGGTGGTGAGGTCGTCGTACACCGCAGGTACGCGGACCCGGTCGCCGAACGGGCCCGGCTGGAGGCAGTCGAACCATTCGGCCATGGTCGCAGCCTCATTGCGGAAGTCGAGTTCGGAGTCGAGGCCGTCGGCGAAGTCCTGCACGACGTGGCGGGCGCTGAGCATCCGCCCGTATTCGGACATCTCGATCAGACCGGCGAGCCGCTCCAGGATCGCGACGTCGGGGGCGAGCCGGTCGGCGATGCCGGGCCGCTGGATCTTGACCACGACCTCCTCGCCGCTCTTCAACGTGGCGGTGTGCACCTGCGCGATGGAGGCGGAGGCGATCGGCTCCATGTCGAACTCGGCGAAGACGTCCTCGGGCTGGGCGCCGAGATCTTCGACGAACACCCGGCGGACGGCTTCGGCGTCGGCCGGCCGCACCTGGTCGAGCAGCGTCGCGAACTCGTCGGCCATGGTCGTGCCGAAGACGCCGGGGCTGGACGCGATCAACTGGCCGAGCTTCACGTAGGTGGGGCCGAGGTGCTCGAACGTCCGCCGCACCTCGTGCGCGACCGTCGCGGTACCCGGGCGTCGGCCGCGTGCGAGTCCGGCGACGGAATCGGCGACCAGACGACCGACTCCGAAGGCCGCGTGTCCGGCGGTCGTGGTGAATCGGGTGACCTCGGTGACCGCGGAGACGCCGGGCAGCCGATGGCGGGCCGGCGCGCTGGGCGCTTCCTGGTTGGTCATCACAATCAGCCAAGTGTAGTGGGCGAACAGGATTCGACCACGCTGCTCGCGCCGCCGGGGTGGTGGTGCCCTCGCGGCGAACCCGGGGTAGTGCTCCGGCTCACGTCGGCGTACGCTCGGCACCACGTTTTCGATTGTCAGTCGATAACTCGGCGGGAGTGAAGCATGAGCGAGCAGATCCACGTCGACCTGGTGGTGGTCGGCGCAGGCGTCGCCGGTCTGACGGCTGCGCTCGTGGCGGCGAGCCACGGGCTGTCGGTCACGGTGCTGACGAAGGGCTGGGCCTGGGCGCCGCCCGGCGCGGAGCACTCGACGTCCACGTTCTACGCGCAGGGCGGGATCGCCGTCGTGGATCCCGGCGACGTCGACGACTCGGTGGCGCTGCATCTGTCGGACACCCTCGCTGCGGGCGCCGGCCTCACGGATCCGGTTGCGACGGAACCGATTCTGGCCGCCGGCTGGGAGGCGGTCGACCAGTTGGTCCGCTGGGGAGCCGAGTTCGACATCGACGCGGCGGGCCGGTTCCTGCGGACCCGTGAGGGCGGGCACAGCGTCCGCCGGATCATCCACGCCGGCGGCGACGCGACCGGCGCGCGCGTGCAGGAGGCACTCGCCGCCGCCGTCGCGCAGTCATCGGTCCGGGTGATCGACCACGCGACCGTCACGCAGATCCTCACCGCCGGCGGTCGTGCCGCCGGGCTGGAGTACGTCCGGTCCGGCGTCCGTGCTGCGCTGTGGGCGTCGTCGGTGCTCCTCGCGACGGGTGGACTCGGTCACGTCTACTCGGCGACCACGAATCCGTCGGGATCCACCGGCGACGGCATCGCGCTCGCGCTGCGCGCCGGCGCCGAGGTGGCGGACCTGGAGTTCGTGCAGTTCCACCCGACGATGCTGTACGTGCCCGGAGCCCGCGGTCGGCGGACGCTGGTCAGTGAAGCGGTTCGCGGCGAGGGCGGCGTGCTCGTCGACGCCGACGGCCGGTCGGTCACCGCCGGCGTCCATCCGCTGGGCGACCTCGCTCCGCGGGACGTCGTCGCGCGGGCGGTGACCGCGGCGATGCGGCGCACCGGCTCGCCGCATGTCTGGCTCGACATCTCGGCGATCGACGACTTCGAGGGACGATTCCCGACCGTGACCGCCGGAGTCCGGGCATCGGGCCTGGACATCGTGGGCGAGCGGCTGCCGGTGGTCCCAGGTGCGCACTACCTGTGCGGCGGAGTGGTGACCGACGGTGGCGCCCGCACGAGTGTTCCGGGACTGCTGGCCGCAGGCGAGGTGGCCCGTACCGGCCTGCACGGTGGGAATAGGCTCGCGTCGAACAGCCTGCTCGAAGGCCTGGTGATGGGCGGAGTGGCGGCGCGGTCCGCCGCGGCCCTCGCGCATACGGCGCCGTCGTATCCGGAGGTGCCTGCGTTGACCGCGCTCCCGGCGTGCGATCGCACCGTGCTGCAGGACGCCATGTCGGGGGCGGCGGCACTGGACCGGACGGCGGAGGGGCTCACTCGACTGGCGGCGCTGCTGGACGCCGCGCCGATGCGCGCCCTCGACACGGTCGCGGACATCGAAGACGCGAATCTGACTCTCACGGCCCGGGCGGTGGTCGCGGCCGCTCTCGCTCGCGAGGAGTCGCGCGGGTGCCATTATCGGGCCGACTTCCCGTGGGCCGCTCGGCAAGCCGCGCCGCGGCGATTCTGTCGTGCGGACGACCGACTTGTGGAAGTGGCGGCGTTGGGGATGGCGACAGTTCGTGCCGGGGACGCTGGGCCTATGGTCAGTGTCGGGGGCGCTCCGTAGACTCGTCGCAGAAAGACTCACGGGAAGGTGTTGTGCAATGCGCGGTGGTGGTTGCTGGTCCTCGATCGTCGCCACCCTGGATGAACGTGCCTCGCTCCGCCTGACACCCGCGCACGACTGGCTGGTCGCCTGCGTTCTGCCCGCCGGGCATGCCGGCGTGCACGGCTCCGACGGTGCTCAGAATCATTCCGGTCGTCGTCAGTGGCTCCTGTGGGACGACTACGCGCGCGGCGCCCAGAATCTGGCGAACGAGTTCGAATGCCCGGCGCAGGCGCTCGACGGTGCGCCGTGCCTGTTCTTCGCCGGTCACGGCGGTCCGCACCGGTACGCGGCACCGCTCGGTCGGGACTTCCCGGCGAGCGAGGACACCGGGGCTCGGCCTCCGTCGGGTCCTGACCGCGGTCGTCACCAGACGCCTCCGGTGAGCCCGGCGGAGCCTCGGCGCGCCGCGGGTCCGCAGACGGGGCCGCCGCACCAGGCCCGGTCGCCGCTCGATTCCGCGCCGCCGCCGGCCTGGGCGGTGCGAGCCGGTCTGGCGAGTGCGGCGCAGCCGCAACGTCCGGCGGAACAGCGGCCGACCGCCGAGCCGTCGCCTCAGCTCCCGCCGCCGCTTCCGCCGGAGAACAGTGGTTTGACGGTGTCGGCGCTCGACGATCTCTTCGCGGGCATGCCCAGCCTCAAGAATCTGCCACAGACCGACCTGCTCGCCTTCCCGGAGAGCAGTTTCCACCCGGCGGCCCCCGCGTGGCCGCAGTCGCCGGGCGATTATGTCGCCGAGCATCACCCCGCCGGTTTCGCCGAACAGGAGACCGTGGTCTCCGGTCCGTCGCGTTTCGAGCCGGTGATCGACGTCGAGCCGGTCGAGATGCCGCAGGCGCCGGAGCCGAAGCGCGGTCGTCGCAGGAAGGACCGCGACGAGCCCGTCACCGAGGTGACTGTCGGTGAGGAAGCGGTCGAGCCCGCGGTCAGACGCAGTCGCCATCGTGCGGCGGAGGAGCCTGCCGATGCGGATGCGGCGGCCGAGGTGGTCGTCGATCGCTCGATGCTTCAGGTCCGACCGGGTGCCGCGGCCGTGCTGACGACACCGATGGTCGAGGTGATCTCGTCGAGCTGGGATCCGGTGCGGATGGGCGTCCCGATGGCGCGCCGCCCGCTGCCCGGCAGCACCGATGTCTGGTCGGTCACCGCTGTCGTCGAGGATGTGGCCGCGCACGTGCGCTCACTTCCCGAGGCGCGTGACGACGGAGAGGTCTCGGCTGCGCTGCACGACGTCGCGAAGTCGCTCGGACGGCTCGCCGACGTGCTGAAGCCGCGCTGACCCGGCGCCTGTTCCGCTTCCGGGACCGCCCGTCTCATCTCTCGAACCCCGCTGGTCCCCAGACGTGTCCAGAGCTGATACCCCTAGGGGGTAGACGTAATGCAGAATGAGGTGTAGAACTGTAATCAAGATACCCAATGGGGGTATCGAAGGGAGTCGGGATGACCACCGATGACGCGGCGACCGCCCACGGTCACGCAGGCCATGGATATCTGCCGGAGAAGGACAAGTTCATCCGTCGGCTCAAGCTGATCGAGGGTCAGGCCCGCGGTCTGCAGCGAATGGTGGACGAGGAGGCCTACTGCATCGACATCCTCACGCAGGTGTCGGCGATGACCAAGGCCCTCGAGTCCGTCGGCCTCGGCCTGCTGCACGAGCACATGAACCACTGCGTGGTCGAAGCCGCCCGCGAAAGCGATGCCGCCGCGGAGGCCAAGGTCGATGAGGCCATGAAGGCCATCACCCGGCTCGTCAAGTCCTGACCGGACCTCCCGAACCCCGCTGATCGACAACCACTGATCGAAACCTAGGAGCGAAACCATGAGCGCCACCACCACCGTCACCGTCACCGGAATGACCTGCGGGCACTGCGCCGCGTCGGTCCGCGAGGAGATCTCGGAACTGGCTGGCGTCCAGCAGGTGGATGTCGATGTCGCCAGCGGTCGCGTGGACATCACCAGCGACGCTCCGCTCGATCCGGCCGCCGTCGGCGCAGCTGTCGCCGAAGCCGGCTACCGGGTCCAGTGACCGCGCCGTCGAGGCCGGGCGTGCGGATCGCCGCATTCGCCGCCGGCCTCGCGGTCGTCTTCGGAGCGACGTTCGGCATCGGCCGGGCCGTCGGACCGTGGGACACCGATCCGCAACCGTCGCACGGCACCGTGATGCAGCACGATCAGGAGGGAATGCACTGATGACACAGTCGATCACCGTCGATCGGGAACTCGACCTCGAACTCATCGGGATGACGTGTGCCTCGTGCGCCAACCGGATCGAACGCAAACTGAACAAGCTCGACGGTGTGACGGCGACGGTCAACTACGCGACCGAGCAGGCCCACGTCGAATACGACGCCGACGTCACCGCCGACGATCTGATCGAGGCGGTTCGGGCCGCCGGGTACGACGCGTCGCCGGTCCGGCAGGTCACCGCAGCTGCGGGACCTGCCGACGAGGACCTGCGGCCGTCGCGCGCCGAGACCGAGCTCTCCGCGCTGCGGCACCGGCTGATCGTGTCCGCCGTCCTCACCGTTCCGGTGATCGCGCTGGCGATGGTGCCTGCCTGGCAGTTCACCTACTGGCAGTGGCTGTCGCTGACCCTCGCCGCCCCGGTCGTGGTGTGGGGCGCGCTGCCGTTCCATCGGGCGGCCCTCGCGGGCGCCCGGCACGGCACCACCACGATGGACACCCTCGTCTCGGTCGGCACGCTCGCCGCCTTCGGATGGTCGGTCTACGCTCTCTTCTGGGGCGACGCCGGTGTGCCGGGCATGACGCACGGGTTCGACCTGATCGCCTCACGCGGCGACGGCTCGTCGAACATCTACCTCGAAGCGGCCGCGGGCGTGACCACGTTCCTGCTGGCCGGCCGATACTTCGAGAAGCGGGCCAAGCTCCGCGCCGGAGACGCATTGCGTGCGCTGGCCGAGGTGGGCGCCAAGGACGTGACGGTGCTGCGCGACGGCCGTGAGATCACTGTTCCGATCGGCGAGCTGAAGGTCGACGAGCGCTTCGTCGTCCGTCCCGGAGAGAAGATCGCGACCGACGGTCGAGTGGTCGCGGGAGCCTCCGCGGTCGATCAGTCGATGCTCACCGGCGAGTCGATCCCGGTGGAGGTCGCCGTGGGCGACAAGGTGGTCGGCGGCACCGTCAACGCCCACGGTCGACTCGAAGTGCAGGCGTCGGCGATCGGGGCGGATACCGCGCTGTCGCACATGGCGAAGATGGTCGCCGATGCGCAGGCCGGCAAAGCGCAGGTGCAGCGGCTCGCGGACCGAATCTCGGCGTACTTCGTCCCGGTGGTCATCGCGATCGCGGTCGGCGTCCTCGGATTCTGGCTCGGCGTCGGCGGCGGCGTCACGCTGGCGCTCACCGCTGCGGTGTCGGTGCTCGTGATCGCCTGCCCGTGCGCGCTCGGACTGGCGACGCCGACCGCGCTGATGGTCGGCACCGGGCGCGGCGCGCAACTGGGCATCCTGCTGAAGGGACCGGAGGTGCTGGAGTCGACCCGGCGTGTGGACACCGTGGTGCTCGACAAGACCGGCACCGTCACCACCGGTGAGATGGCCGTCCGCGACGTCATCACCGCCGACGGTGTCGAAGAGGCGGATCTGCTGGCGCGGGCCGCCGCCGTCGAAGCGAACTCGGAGCACCCCATCGGGCGTGCGGTGGTCCGGCGTGCTGCGGATCTCGGTATCGACCTTCCGGGGACCGGCGACTTCCGCAATCTCGCGGGAGCCGGTGTCACGGCGTTCATCGACGGACTGCGCGTCACCGTCACCGGGCCGCGAGACGTTCCCGTCCCGCTCGACGAGGCGATGCGTGAGAAGATCGCCGCGGCCTCGGCGGAAGGCGCGACGCCCGTCGTGGTGACCTACCTCGACGCGGTGGCCGGCGTCATCGTCGTGGCCGACACGGTCAAACCCACGTCTGCGGCGGCGATCGCCGAACTCAAGCGAATGGGTCTGCGACCGGTCCTGCTGACCGGCGACAACGACGGCGCGGCGCGGCACGTCGCGGAACAGGTCGGCATCCACGAGGTGATCGCCGACGTCACCCCGGACGGCAAGGTCGACGAGGTGAGGCGGTTGCAGGACTCCGGCCGCGTGGTCGCGATGGTCGGCGACGGCGTCAACGACGCGGCCGCCCTCGCCTCCGCCGACCTCGGGCTGGCGATGGGCACCGGTACCGACGTGGCGATCGAGGCCGGGGATCTGACGCTGGTCAGTGGTGACCTCTGGGCGGTGGTCGACGCCATCGCGCTGTCGCGCAAGACGCTCGCCACCATCAAGGGGAATCTGTTCTGGGCGTTCGCCTACAACGTTGCGGCGCTGCCGCTGGCGGCGGCCGCCCTGCTGAACCCGATGATGGCCGGTCTCGCGATGGCCTTCTCGTCGGTGTTCGTGGTCGCGAATAGTCTCCGGCTGCGTCGATTCCGGTCGCGCCGGAGCTGACGCGCCGATGGCCGATCAGCGGGTAGGAGAGGAAGTGCTGAATGCCAATCGACGGACACTCTATTACTTAGGTATCCCATACCTGAATTGATTTCGGTAACCCTTTCCTCGCTGGTCAGAATTGGTTTTTCTGCTTACGGTGGAGACATCGCGGCGAAGACATCGCCGGTGAATTCATATACAGGGGAGTGGATATGAAAATGAATGAGGAACTCGAAGTCGAGTTCGGCAAGCAGATCACCCGTGAATTCGAATCCGCGATGCTCTACCGTCAGTTGGCTGTGGAACTGGAGTTGCGCGACCTGCCCGGAATGGCGTCGTGGATGCGCAATCACTCCTCGGAAGAGCTCGGCCACGCGGACCGGCTCGTGCAGCACATGACCAACCGCGAGAATCGCCCGGTCATCGGCGACATCGCCATCCCCTCGATCAAGGCCGACACCGTCACCGAGATCTTCGAGATCGCGCTGGACGCCGAGAAGGACATCTCGGAGGCGATCCGCGCGCTGTACCGACTGGCGCAGGAACAGGGCGACATCGACTCGCGTCCGACCATCGACTGGTTCGTGTCCGAGCAGATCGAGGAGGAGGCCACGGTCAGCGAGATCGTCGGCCGTCTGCACCTGGTCAACGAGGACGGCTCCGGCCTCCTTCGGATGGACGCCGAACTGGCATCGGCGGGAGCGTAGAGAGCCCCCGCGCACGACCGCATCACGGTCCGGCACCCGGAAGCGGGTGGCCGGACCGTGATGCGTTTCGGCTAGCCGTCGGCCATGCTCATCGCGTCGGTCGGGGTTGCCGGGTGCCGCGGTGGCCGGCGATTCAAGTCTCGGCCCCGGGTCTCGGCCACCTGCCGGATCGAGACGATCGTGACTGCGGCGCCGGCGATGATGATGAGGCTCAGCGGCCGGCTGCGGTCACTAGACTCGTGGCCGCGAGCGGAGCGAATCCGGCGCCGATGGCGGCATAGGTGCGTACGACGCCGATCAAGAAGCTCGCCGCACCCATCATCACCATGGTGATCACGACTATCGACTCGCTGCCCGCCAGGTCGCCGAAGTGGCCGAAGAATCAGTCCGCCCAACGGGCGTGCGACGTAGCCCGCCGCCAAGGTACCGAACGCGGCGATCGTCGACAGGGCGGCGCTCTCCGATGGGAAGAAGGCATCGCCGAAGACGAGTGCCGCCATGGTGCTCCTAGAGCAGGAAGTCGTAGTACTCGATCACGGTGCCGAGCAGGCCCGACAGCGCGACCCGGCGCAGGTGAGCGGAGTCTGCGGCCGCAGTCATCGGATGGCGAGGGGATTGATCGGCGAGCCGACGCCGCGGGTGAACTTGAGGGGCGGACCGGCGTAGAAGAACTCGTACCGGCCGTCGGCGGCGCAGGCGTGCGCGAGCTCCTCGAGGTCGAGCATTTCGGCGAGGGTCATCCCCATGTCGCGGATCAGCACCATGTGCAGTTCCATCAGTGCGTCCGGATTCTCCCCCGGAAACACCTCGATGCCGAAATTGTCCGAGCCGACGACGGCGACGTCGCGGTCGCGGAGCCAGGTAGCGCACTCCAGCGCCAAACCGGGTTCGCTCGAGGTGAATTCGACGGCGTCGTTGTCGGTGACGAACTTCTTCCGCCATCCGGTGCGGATCAGGACGATGTCGCCCGGGCGGACGTCGACCTCTTGGGCGGCGGCCACATCGGTGAGTTCCTCGGCGCCGATCGCGGTGCCGCCCTCGAGCCAGTCGATGCCGCGGAATCGCGCGACGTCGAGCAGTACGCCGCGACCGGCGATTCCCTTGGCCTGCGTGTCGATGCCGCACCGGCTCGCGCCTTTGACGGTCAGACCCGAATCGGGGTGGCCGTTGTAGAGGAAGCCGTCGTAGTGGACGTGGGCCAGCGAGTCGTACTGCGACGCCGCTTGCAGGGGCATGAAGACGTAATCGTCGGCGTACTTGAAGCCGCCCGGAAACAGCTGCTCCTGTCCGGTGTCGGACATCAGCCGCACCGGATTGATGCGGTAGCCGCCGGGCTGGGGGCCGTTCTCATCGAGGGGGATGCCGAGATCGAAGACCTCGCCGGTCCGGATCAGCGGCGCGGCCGCGGCCACTCGCTCCGGGGTGATCAGATTGGTGGTGCCGAGCTCGTCGTCGGGGCCCCAGCGACCCCAGTTGCTGACCTTCTTTCCGAGTTCGCGAATGTCGGGCGTGGAATCGGGCACGGTGATGGCTCCTTTCGATTGGATCTGGTGCGGGTGTCGGTCAGGCGGCGGGCACGGCCGTCGCGGAGGCGCGTGCCTCCTCGTCGTCGGCCGTCAACGAGAGCGGCCGGATCACGCGAGGCAGCGCCATGGCCGCCACGGCGCCGGCCAGGGCGAGGCCCGACGAGAGCCAGAAGACAGCGGTGATCCCGCCGTCGGTGTAGAAGACACCGCCGTCGACCACCGTCGCGACGTGCGAGTTCAGTAGCGCGAAGGCGACGACCGGGACGATCGCCGAGACCAGGCTCTGGGAGACACCGACCAGGCTCGCGGCGGTCGCCTGCAGTTGCGGGGCCACCGCCGCGATCACGAGGTTCGGAATAGCGGCGTAGATCAGACCCTGCCCGAATCCGAAGACCGCGATGAACGCGATGAGCGCGCCGCGGTGGTCGTGCATGCCTGCCGAGGCGAGCGCGGCGGCGGTCTCGATGAACAGGCCCGCCGCCATCAGGTCGCGGGCTCGCAGCCGCGGCACCGTCAGACCCACGACGATGCCGCCGATCAGCGTGCCCGCGCCGAACGGGGCCTGGAACAGCGCGAACCCGGTGGCGTCGACGCCGAATCCGTAACCGAGGCCCAGCGAGGCCGGGGTCATGCACATGATCGGCAGGACCAGCGAGTACACGACGCCGGCTCCGTAGCAGGCGCCGGCGCCCGCCGTGGTCAGCGCGACGGACCGTCGACGGAGGATCCGCAGGTCGATCAATGGCTGGCGGATCACCGTCGCGGACCACAGCCAACAGGCCAGCAGGGCGACCCCGACGACGAGCCACGTGAGAGTCGAGCCCGCGGTCCAGCCCCACGTCGGACCGAAGCTGATCCCGACCAGGACGCAAGCCAGGCCGCCGCCGATCAACGACGCGCCGACCACATCGAGACGGGCCCGGGCCCGGACCGGCGATTCGTCGGTGGTCCAGACCAGTACGACGGCCAGAACGAGCAGGAGGATCACCGCGAACCAGAAGATGCTGCGGAACCCGAAGTCGTCGATGAGCCATCCGGTGAGGAACGGTGCGGCGACCGTGATGACGCCCATGCCGCTGGTCGCGATGCTCACGGCGAGCGGAACGGTCCGCGCCGGGTATACGTCGCGGATCAGCGAGTAGCTGAGGAACAGGCACGGTGTCAGCAGCCCGGTGAGGGCGCGGCCGGCGAGGAGCAGCGCGTACGACCCGGCGAGCGCGGACAGGAGCGAGCCCGAGGCGGCGCCGATCATGCAGGCGAGCAGCAGACGCCGCTTGCCGTACAGGTCGGCCAGGCGCCCGACGAGCGGCGCCGAGACCGCGCCGACGAGGAGGAAAGCGGTCAGCAGCCAGGCACCCTGATCGGTGTGGAAGTGGGTGGCGATGTGCGGCAGCGCGATGGAGATCATCATGTAACTGACGGCGAGCATCTCGAGCGTCAGCACGATCGCGATGAGCGACGCGACCAGGCGCGGCGTCCAGCCGTCGTCGGGAGCAGGCGTGTCGGGCACGGTGTCGGGAGTCGCGACGCCTGCGTCGGGAGTGGGGGAGTCGGTGTCCATGGGATCCGTCCGATCTGGGTGGTCGAGGGCATGCGGACATGGCGGCCGAAGCGGTCGCCGGTGGAGTGGGAAGCGAAGGGGTCGAGTGTTGCCGTCCCCGTTGGGGCAGCGTCCGGGAGTCAGCCGGTCACGGTGAGCGCGGCGGCACGCACCGCGCGCCGATCGGGTTTGTTGTTGGGAGTCAGCGGAATCGATTCGATCGTGCGCACGGCCTTCGGGATCTTGAAGCCCGCCAGGCGGGCCCGGCAGTGATCGCGGAGCTGCTCCGCCTCGACGATGGCGCCCCCGGCGGGGACCACCGCGGCTTCGACGCGCTCGCCCCAGAACTCGTCGGGCACGCCGTACACGATGACGTCGGCGACGGCCGGATGATCGAGCAGGACGGTCTCCACCTCGCGGGGGAAGACGTTCTCGCCGCCGCTGATGATCATCTCCTTGGACCGGCCGACGATCGAGAGCCACCCGTCCGCGTCCCGGGTCGCGAGGTCGCCGACATGGACACCGTCGCATCGGTAGGTCTCGGCGGTGTCCTCGCGGCGGCCGTAGTAGCCGATCGTCTGCCACGGGCACGACACCACCAGCTCGCCGACCTCTCCGGGTCCGGCCTCCTGGCCGTCCCCGGTCAGCACTCGTACGGTGACGCCGGGGAGCGGCCGGCCGATGCCGGAGACTCGTCCGGCGAGGAGGTCCTCGTGATCGAAGCCGATCACCGAGCCGAACTCAGTGGCACCGAAGCCGGCGCGGATGCGCGCGTTCGGGAAGTCGCGCATGAGGTCGTGGATGAACTCTCCGGTGGACGGCGTGGAACCGTATCTGATCGCCGTGACGCCGCTGCGATCGACTGAGTCGAACTGCGGGTGCGCGCGGAGCGCGGTGAACATGGTCGGCGCGCCCATCAGCCGGGTGGCACCGCGGTCGATCGCCTCGAGTGCCGCGCCCGCGTCGAATCGACGCTGAATCCATACCTCACCGCCGGCGAGGAGCGGTGTGAACAGATTGGTGCCGAGGGTGATGTGGAAGAAGGGTGAGAAGCACAGTTCGACGTCGGTCGGCACCCGGGGATTGCCGTGCGCGCAGGTGTTCAACCACAACCAGAGTGTCCGGTGCGTGTGCACCGCGCCCTTCGGCGCACCGGTGGTCCCACCGGTCGGGAAGATGATCGCCGGATCGTTCTCGCCAGGCGCCGGAAGGTCGACCGGCGCGCGGCGCAGCGGGGCGAGTCGATCTCCAGTCGACGCGTCGGCCTCGGGCAGGTCGATCACCCGGTGTCCGAGCGTGTGGGCGAGATCGGCATGGGCGTGGTCGGTGACTACCGCCGCCGGCTGCAGGTGTTCGAGGTAGGCGACCGCCTCACTCGAGGTCAGTCGGGTGCCGAGGGGCGCGGCGATCATGCCCGCGCGCATCGCACCGAGCAGGGCGACGACATGGGGGATCGACGGTTCCATCGCCGTCACCACCACATCGCCCGGCCGCAGTCCGGTCTCGAGCAGTCCGGCGCCGACGCCGGCCATCGCTTCGGCGAGTTCGGCGTACGTCATCGATCCGTTCTCGTCGCGCATCGCGATGCGGTGGGCTCCGTGACGTTGCGCGCCTGCAGCGGTGAGCCACATCGGCAGTGCGAGGTCCTGCACGGTCGTCTCCTCTCGGGCGGGGTCGGGGCCGCGGGCCGTCGCGACGGTGTCCCACGCCACATGTCGATGAATGAAGAGTGTACTTATATGGTCGGTACTCGGGAAGGGGTTTCGGTTAGGAATGTGGGAGGGCGGCCGCTTCTCGGGGAGTGATATGGGAGTCTACCTGCGTTGATCGACCGATGATCACCCGATCTCCGCAACAGTCTTGATTGGCGACCTCAATTAAGTACACTTTTTATGTTGCCGCAAACGGAGTTAGGAGCACTCAATATGGAGTTCGCGCTGGCGGATGCCGATGCCGCGTTCCAGGACGAACTGATCGGCTTCCTGAACCGGGAGCTGACCGACGGGTGGGATCGCGCGGACGGCACCGGCTTGGGCAGTGCCGTGTACACCGACTTCTCCCGCACCTTCGTGAAGCGACTGGCGAGCAGAGGGCACCTCACGCCTCACTGGCCGAAGGAGTACGGCGGCGGAGGCCGGGGAGCGTGGCAGCACTTCGTGCTCGGTGAGGAACTGTGGAAGCGCGGCGAACCGCGCGGGCCGCAGTACATGAACGTCAACTGGGTCGGACCGGCGATCATCAAGTACGGCACGCCCGAGCAGCGGGCCGAGCTACTGCCGCCCATCGCCAGGGGCGAGGTGCAGTGGTGCCAGGGCTTCTCCGAACCGGAGGCCGGAACCGACCTCGCGTCGCTGCAGACCCGAGCGGTCCGTGACGGTGACGACTACGTGATCACCGGGCAGAAGATCTGGACGTCGTACGCCCACGGTGCCGACTACTGCTTCCTGCTGGCACGTACCGGCACCGCTGCCTCCGGGCGCGACGGGATCTCGGTCTTTCTGCTGCCGATGCGCACGCCGGGGGTGGAGGTGCGCCGGATCGACGGCGTGGTCGGCGACGACTCCTTCAACGAGGTCTTCCTCACCGATGTCAGGGTGCCCGCGACGGCGATGCTCGGCGAGGAGAATCGCGGTTGGAGCATCGTCCGGCGGACTCTGGCCTACGAGCGGGTGGGCGCCCCCCGGTACGCGCGGGCGGCGCTCGTGCTCGACGGTCTGGCGGACTGGGCCGCCGCGCGCGGACTGTTGGCGGACTCCTCGGTCGCCGAGCGATTCGGACACGCGCGGGCACTGTGCGAAGCGGCACGGATTCTGGTCTATCGGGTCATCGACGAACGGGCCAAGGACATGGAGCCCACCCCCCACGCCTACCAGGCCCGCGCCGCGATGGTGCAGGCCGAGCGGGCCGTCGGGGACCTGGCGCTCGACGTCATGGGTCCCGAAGCGCTCGTCGCCGACTCGCTGGGCGACGCGCAGTTCCGCAACTCGCTGGGGGCGGGGATCGCCGCCGGAAGTTACGAGGTGCAGCTCAATCTGATCGCCAGGCTGGTCCTGGAACTGCCGAAGGAGTGACAAAGACATGGATTTCGATCTCTCAGCCACGCAACGGTCGGTGACCGATGCGCTCGACACGCTGCTGATCCGGTACGCGGGCCCGCAGCGCTGCCGCAAGCTCGACGGTGTCGAGGGCTACGATCACGCGCTCGATGCCGAACTCCGGACGGGCGGCTTCTTCGACCTCTTCGACGAGCCCAGCGTCGGTCCGGCCGGGGCCGCACTGGCCGTCGAACGCATCGGTGCACACCTCGGAACGATCTCGGCCGCAGCGCACCTGCTGGTCCTGCCCGCGCTGGGCCTGGAAGCCGTGGACGGTGCGGTGGCGCTGATGCGTACCGCAGACGCCTCGCCGATACGGTTCGGCGGCGAGGCCGCGGCCGTGCTGGTGGCGGGCGACGACCACGCGGTGCTGCATCCCGCGCTGCCCTCCGGCGCCGCGCCGTCCGCCTACGGCTTCGCGCTCGGCCGGATCGACGCCGACGCCGCCGCCGCGGGCGGTGTCGCGCAGGCAGCGGGAAGCGCAGCCACGATGACCGACTGGTGGCGGGTGGGACTGGCGGCGGAAGCGGTCGGGATGATGCAGAGCGCCGTCGACATCGCGGTGCGGTACGCGAAGGACCGCACCGCGTTCCGCCGGCCGATCGGTTCGTTCCAGGCACTGGCTCATCGGCTCGCCGAACTGTCGGTTCTGGTGACCGGGGCGCGGTGGCTCACGTACGAAGCGGCGTTCCTCGGTGCGCCCACCGAAGCGGCCGCGGCGGCCGCGGCGCACGCGGCCGGTGCGATCGGCCGGGTGACCCGCGAGACGCACCAGCTCATGGGAGCAATCGGGCTCACCCGCGAGCACGACCTGCACCTGTACACGCTGCGCCTTCAGTCGCTCCGTACGGAACTGGACGGCGTGGCGGGGCATCGGCGCGCGCTGACCGCCGCCCGCTGGGGCGGGGATCGGCGATGAACCGTCCCTCGGTCCTGCACGAGGACCACCGGGCGCTCGCGGAGGCGGTGCGGGGCTACTGCCGCGCGAACTGCACCGAGGAGATCCAGCGGACTCCGGTCACCGCCTTCCCGAACGAGTTCTGGATCGGTCTGGCCGGTGACCTGGGTGTGTTCGCGATGGCCGTACCCGGCGAGGACCCGGCGGCGGGCGGCATCGTCGCCGCCTGCTTGGAGCTCGGCGCCGTCGCTGCGCCCGGACCGGTTGCGGCGACGTTCTTCGCCGCACACGCGCTGCCGACCGCCGAGGCGGCCGACGTGATCGACGGCCGCGCGATCGTCGCGGTCGGCACGCCGCCCCTGGTGCCGTGGGCCGCGGTGGCCGACGTCTTCATCGACCGCTGCGGCGACGACGCCTGGACCGCCCGGCCGGCCGGCGCCGTCGAACCGGTCGAGACCCTCGGCGGCGAGCCGTGGGCGCGGGTGAGGCTGGCCCGTGAACGGCCGCTGGCGCGGTCTGCGGCGGCCGGCCGGCTCGCCGATCTCGCGACCGCCGGCTACCTGGTGGGCGCGGGCGAACGCATGCTGGACACCGCGGTGGAGCATGCGCGCACCCGCGAGCAGTTCGGGAGGCCGATCGGATCGTTTCAGGCGGTGGCGCACCCACTCGCCGATGCGAGCACCGGGCTGGAGTCCGCCCGGCGGCTCACGGTGGTCGCGGCCAATGCGCTCGATGCGAAGCATCCAGACGGCGCGGGCCTGGCGGCCGGCGCCCGACTGTCGGCGTCCCGCGCCGCGCTGAGCGCAGCCTTCACCGCCCATCAGGCGATGGGTGCGATCGGTTACACGATCGAGGGGCCACTGGCCCACCTCACCCGTCGCATCCGGCAGCTCTCGCTCGGGGCCGCGAACAGCGCCGACCTTCAACATCACGTCACCACCATCTTCAGCAGAGAGGCCAGCACACGATGACCGGAACCGACGCAGCAGGGGACCAGACGGCGCCGGAGGTGCTGTTCGAGAAGCGCGACCACATCGCCTACATCACCTTGAACCGCCCCCACAAGGGGAACTCCCTCACCGGCGCGATGATGCCGATGATGAAGGACGTCTGGGGCGAGGTGCGCGATGATCCGGACATCCGCGCGGCTATCGTCACCGGCGCGGGTGAGAAGCACTTCTGCACCGGCGCGGACGTCGACGCCGTCGCCTTGCGGGGCGGTATGAGCACCGGAACCGGGCCGCTGACCGACGAGGTGTACTGGTCACCGCACCAGAACCGGGTGTGGAAACCCGTCATCAGCGCCGTGAACGGATTGGTCGCGGGAGCCGGACTGCACTTCGTGGTCGACGCGGACATCGTCGTCGCCGCCGATCACGCCGCCTTCATGGACACCCACGTGAACGTCGGATTGGTCGGCGCGATGGAGAACATCGGCTTGGCCAAGCGGCTCCCGCTCGGCACCGCGCTGCGGATGACCCTGATGGGACGTGACTACCGGCTGCCCGCCGAACGGGCGTATCAGCTCGGTCTGGTGGACGAGCTCGTCGCGCCGGGTGAGTTGATGGAGACCGCCGAGCAGATCGCCCGCAGCATCGCCGCGAACTCGCCCGCCGCGGTCTCGCTGTCGAAGCAGGCCGTCTGGAACTCGCTGGAGGCGGGCTACTCGCAGGCGTGCGAGTACGGCTGGTCCCTGCTTCGGATGCACTGGGCGCACCCGGACTCGAAGGAGGGGCCGCGCGCCTTCAGTGAGCGCCGTGAACCGCAGTGGACCACCGTGGCACGTCCGGAGAAGTGAGATGGACTTCGGATTCTCCGCCGAGGCACAGGACTTCCGCCGGGAGGTCCTGGCCTTTCTCGACGACTACCGCGGCTCGGACGGCTACTTCCATCGGGGCGTCGACGCGTGGCGGACGCTGAAGGAGGTCTATCGGGAGCTGGGGGCGCGGGGCTGGCTGTCGCTGTCGTGGCCGACGGAGTTCGGCGGCGCGGGGCTGCCGCCGGTGTACGAGTTCATCCTGTGGGACGAGATGGCCTACGCCCGGGTGGCGCGCCCGCCGATGGGTTCCGGTCTGGTGGCGAAGGCGCTCATGGCACACGGCTCCCCGGACCAGATCGAGCGATTCCTCCCTGCCCTGCGGGCGGGGACCCGCAACTTCTGTCTCGGCTACTCCGAGCCGGAGGCCGGGTCGGATCTCGGCGGGGTCCGGACCCGTGCCGTCGTGCAGGACGACCGGTACCGGATCGACGGAGCCAAGTGCTGGACGTCGAACGCCCACTGGGCCGACGACGTCTGGCTGCTGGCACGGACCGGGGAGCTCAGCGACCGGTCCAGGGGGCTCAGCGTGTTCATCGTTCCGCTCGACACCCCCGGCGTTACCGTCTCACCCATCCCGACATTCGACGGCGGCCGCCTCAACGAGGTGCGTTTCGACGGTGTCGAAGTGCCCGCCGCGAACCGCGTCGGTGCGGAGAACCGTGGCTGGGAGGTGGTGAGCTCAGCGCTCGCCGTGGAACGCCACGTACAGTTTCCGCCCAAGCGCGTCCGACGCGATCTCGAGGATCTGATCGCCTGGGTGCACGCCGTGGGGCTCGACGAGCAGCCCTCAGTGCGGCAGCGATTGGCAGAACTGGGATCGAAGGTACTGGAGGTGCAGGCGCTGTCGCTGGCGCTGCTCGACGAGATCGACGCCGGGGAGCCGTCGGCGGTCGCAGCGGCCTACCACAAGCTGGCCGGGACTCTGGCCTGCCAGGACATCGGCCGGGCCGCCATGGAGTTCGGTTCGCCCGAGGCGCTGGTGTCCGGCACCGACGTCGAATTCCTCTGGCGTCAGGCAATTCTGGAGACCATCGGCGGCGGCACCTCCGAGGTGATGCGCGGACTGATCGCGCGCCGGGCACTCGGTCTGGAGGCGGCGGGATGACCCCATGCCCGGCGGGCCGATCAGTCGGCGCGAACGTCGTCGGTGAGGAGGTCCGCGATGGCCTGCAGGTGCCTGCGCATCCGATGCTGGGCCAGTGGGGCGTCGCCGGCCACGATCGCCGCCACGATCGCCTCGTGCGCGGCGTGCGATGCCTCGGCGAGCGCGGCGCGGTCGGTCGGATCATCGCGCGAGATCCAGCCCTGCTGGACCATGTCCTCGTCGAGCTGGGCGAGCACTTCGATGAACAGGCTGATCGCGGGGTTGCCGGTCATGTCCGCGATCACGCTGTGGACGTTGCGGGCGTGGCCGGTCGTGACACCCTGCTCCACCAGCTCGGCCTCGACGCGGAGGGCTTCGGTGAGTTGCGCGATTCCGTCCTCGGTGAGCTGCTCGGTCGCGGTGACCACGCCGGCCAGTTCGAGGGCGGCGCGCGCGTCGAACAACTGCTGCCGGGTGACGTCGGCCCGTCGCAGGTACACACGCGCCGCCTGCCGCACGGCGCCCGGATCGGGTTCGGTGACGACGAGCCCGCCGCCGGGGCCCCGACGCATCCGCGCCATCTGATGGTGCTCGACCAGCCGGACGGCCTCGCGGAACACTGCGCGGCTGACACCGTAACGTTCGATCAGCTGAGCCTCGGAGCCCAGGATCGAACCGGTATCCCAGCCCTGCGCCAGGATGTCCTGCTCGATCCGGTCGGCGACCGTCTCCGCCATCCGCTGTTTGCCGCGCGTCGTAGTTCCGGCACCGGCATGTTCTTCACCCGCCATTCCGGAGAGCATAGTGCATGGCAACCGTTTCAGTGTACTCAATGGAGGCGACGGCATGCCGGAATTGAGACGTCTTATTTCCGAGTATCGAAGTCGTCGAGCGAGTGACGCGCCGGATTCGCGACAGGCGGGAGTTAGTTAAGTGTACTTAATTTGGGACAACGATCGGGCGATGCCGCTCGGTGGACGGAGAGGATGCCGACCATGACCGCGAACTCGGGGCCGACCGACTTGCTGAGGTGTCTGCAGCTGGCAGAAGCAGGGCGCATGTACGACCTGTCGTCCGGCTGGTGGCGACACATGCCGAACTTCGACGGATACCCGCGGTTCGAGGTGGTGACGTACAACTCGCCGGCCGGCGAGCGCGTCGAGGGGCGATTCCCCTTCGACGGCTCGCCCAACGACGTCGAGTTCGGGTACGTCTCCGAGCTGATCTCCGGAAGCCTGCACACCGGCACACACATCGACGCGCTCAGCCACGTCACCGGCGGGACTCGGGACGAGTGGAACGGCGGAACCTCGGCATCCGATGCGGTCGGTGATCACGGGCCGCTGCGAGCCGATGCGGCGGAGCTGCCGCCGATCATCGGCCGCGGCGTGCTGCTCGACATCCCCGGTTTCCTCGGGCTGGATGTGCTCCCGCCGGGCTTCGCTATCGGTGCGGAGCATCTGGCCGGAGCCGCGGATGCAGCAGGTGTGACCGTGGGGGCGGGCGACATCGTCCTGGTCCGCACCGGCCAGATGCGGTACTGGCCGGACGTCGACCGGATCGCGCGCGAGTGCGCCGGTAGCGGAGTGGACCTGGACGGTGCGCGGTGGCTGTCGGCGCGGGGCGTCGCACATACGGGTGCGGACACGATGTCGTTCGAGGTCCGGCCCTCCCGGGTGCCGGGCAATCCGCTGCCGGCGCACCTGCACCTGTTGAAGGAATGCGGCATCCACATCCTCGAATGGGTGAACTGCGAAGAGCTGGCGTCGGACTCGGTATCGACGTTCCTGTTCGTCGCACTGCCGTTGACGATCCGCGGCGGGACCGGGTCGCCGATCCGGCCGATCGCCGTCGTCTGAGGAAGGGAATCGATCGATGCGACAGACGAACCGGCAGGCGGGCGAGCCGCAGGCCAACGACGTCCCACTGAGTCCGCTCAGCTTCCTGCTCCGCATGGCGGAGATCAAGGGGGACGACGAGGCACTCGTCACCGACTCCGGTCGGGTGCTCACCTGGGCCGATCTCCTGGACCGCGCCGAGCGGCTGGCGGGCGCCCTGCGCGCCGCCGGGGTGCGGGACGGCGAGCGCGTGGCCGTTCTGGCGCCGAACGACGCGCCGCTTCTGGAGGCACACTACGGCGTGCCCGGGGCCGGCGCCGTGCTGGTGGCGCTCAACACCCGACTGTCGCTCGCGGAGTACGCCGATCTGCTGCGGCGATCGGACGTGCGGGTGCTGATCGTCGACGAGGCGCTCGCCGACCGCGTCGAACCGGTGATCGCCGGAATCGACGGACTTCGCTGCGTCGTGACCGTCGCCGACCGGCCCGACGGGTACGAGGCCTGGCTCGCGGCGGCGCAGGCGGTGCCGTTGCGTCTGCCCGACGACGAGCGCGCGCCGCTGGCGATCAATTTCACCTCGGGCACCACCGCCGGGCCCAAGGGTGCTGTCTACACCCATCGCGGCTGCTATCTGAACGCGATGAGTCAGGTGGTGGCGATGAATCTCCGCGCCGACTCCACATACCTGTGGACGCTGCCGATGTTCCATTGCAGCGGATGGTGCTTCACCTGGGCGGTCACCGCCGTGGGTGCTCGGCACGTCGCGCTGCGCAAGGTCGATCCGGATCGAGTGCTGGATCTGATCGGCAGATACGACGTGACGCATCTGTGTGGGGCGCCCGTCGTGCTCAACGGACTGGTCGAGGCGAGCCGGAGGCGAACTGCGGAGCTCGGCGCCGAGGTGACCTTCGCGGTGGGGGGCGCGCCGCCGACTCCCGCGGCCATCGCCGAGATGCGCGAGATCGGCGTCGAGATCGTCCACCTCTACGGCATGACCGAGACGTACGGACCGTCATTGGTGTGCGAACTCCGGCCGGAGTGGGCCGAGCTGGACGCGTCCGCGCTCGCTCGCAAGGTGTCACGGCAGGGCGTCCGCACCCTCAGCGTCGAGTCGGCGCGGGTGGTGACGGGCGACCTGCGAGACGTGCCCGCGGACGGCGAGACCCCCGGGGAGCTGGCTATCCGCTCCAACACGGTGATCTCGCACTATCTCGACGATCTCGAGGCGACGGCGCGGGCGTTCGCGGGAGGCTGGCTGCACACCGGCGACGCGGCCGTTCGTCATCCCGACGGCTACATCGAGATCCGGGACCGGATCAAGGACGTCATCATCAGCGGCGGCGAGAACATCTCGTCGATCGAGGTCGAGAACGCGCTGGCCGACCATCCGGCGGTGCGGGAGTCGGCCGTGGTCGCGCGAGCGCACCCGAAGTGGGGAGAGGTGCCGGTTGCCCACGTCGCGCTGCGGGACGGGGCGGTCGTGTCCGACCACGAGCTGATCGACTGGCTGCGCGATCGCATCGCCCACTTCAAGGTGCCGGCCGCCATCGTCTTCGGAGAACTGCCGAAGACGGCGACCGGGAAGATCCAGAAGTCGGAGCTGCGGGCGATCGACACGAGGCCATCCATCTAGAACACGTTCTACTTCTGGTCTAGTCTGTCCCCATGAGCGGACTCGACCTCCCCGAAATTGTCAATGCCTCCGACATCGCCGAGTACAGCGACACCGTCGACGTCCTGGTGATCGGCGCCGGAATCGGCGGCTGCTGCGCGGCGGTCGAAGCGGCGGCCGCGGGCGCCTCGGTGCTGGTGCTCGAGCGGTCGGCCGCAGCGGGCGGGACCACCTGCATGGCCGGCGGACACTTCTATCTCGGTGGCGGAACGGCAGTCCAGCAGGCGACCGGCCACGCCGACAGTGCCGAGGAGATGGCCAAGTACATCACCGCGGTGTCGCTGGAGCCCGAGCCGGAGAAGATCAAGGCCTACTGCGACGACAGCGTCGAGCACTTCGACTGGCTCGAGTCGCTGGGCTTTCAGTTCGAACGCTCCTACTACCCGGAGAAGGCGGTCATCCAGCCGCAGACGCAGGGCCTCATGTTCACCGGCAACGAGAAGGTGTGGCCGTTCAAGGAGCAGGCCGTTCCGGCGCCCCGCGGACACAAGGTCCCGGTGCCCGGCGACACCGGCGGCGCGGGCATGGTGATCGAACTCCTGGTGAAGCGGCTCGGCGAGCTGAACGTACCGATCCGGTACGAGGTCGGGGCCCGGCGACTCGTCGTGGATCGAGACGGCGATGTGGTCGGCGCGTCGTGGAAGGCGGGCAAGGAGGAGGGATTCATCCGCGCCTCATCGGTGGTGATCGCGGCGGGTGGCTTCGTCATGAACCCCGACATGGTCGCCGAGTACGTTCCGCAGCTCGCCGAGAAGCCGTTCACCCTCGGCAGCACCTACGACGACGGGCTCGGCATCCGGATGGGCGCCTCGGTGGGTGCCGGACTCAAGCACATGGATCAGGCGTTCATCACCGCGCCGGTGTATCCGCCGTCGGTTCTGCTGACCGGTTTGGTGGTGAACAAGGAGGCGAAGCGCTTCGTCGCGGAGGATTCTTATCACTCCCGCACGTCGGGATTCGTGATGGACCAGACCGATCGCGCCGCCTACCTCATCGTCGACGAGGCGCACATGGAGCGTCCCGAGTTCCCGCTTGCGCCGTTCATCGACGGCTGGGAGACGGTCGCGGAGATGGCCGACGGGCTCGGGCTCGACCGCGACACCCTGCAGGCGACGCTCGACCGGTACAACGAGTACGCGGCCAAGGGCGAGGACCCCGACTTCCACAAGAGCGCCGAGTTCCTCGCGGCCCAGGACAACGGGCCGTGGGCAGCGTTCGACATGAGCCTTGGCAAGGCGCTTTACGCCGGATTCACCGTCGGAGGCATGGCTACGTCGGTCGACGGTCAGGTGCTGTCCGAGGCGGGTTCGGTCATCGCTGGTCTGTACGCCGCGGGCGCCTGCGCGGCGAACCTCGCGCAGGACGGAAAGGGCTACGCCAGCGGCACCCAGCTGGGCGAGGGGTCCTACTTCGGACGCCGTGCAGGTCGTCACGCCGCGCGATCGGCGCGCGTCCGAAATGAAGCCATCGCAGGGAAAGTGACCTAGCTAACCGTCTCCTGGACCACTAGACAGGCCGTGCTAAGTTCATGCCACGTTTTCCATCAGCAGGGTCGGTCCGCGGACTTCCTGCGGCGTGTCGCGCGAGTTCGATGAAGCACTGGCCGGCGCAGGCTTAGACGCCCGTACATCCCGTTGGGCTGCCGCCTGTCGTCTTCAGCGTGGGGTCGAATCTTCGAGCGCCATGTTCTGTAAGACAAGGTGAAGCTGAATATGAGTGTGGGAGAGGCAGTGAAATGCTGATCGGTATCCCCCGGGAATCAAAGGCAGGCGAGACCCTCGTCGCCGCGACCGCCAAGACGGTGGCGCAGCTGCAGCAGCTCGGCTACGACGTGATCGTCGAAGCGGGCGCCGGTGCGCGCGCCGAGCAGCCGGACACGGCGTTCGCGGATGCGGGCACCCGCGTCGGCTCGGCCGACCAGGTGTGGGCGGCCGATGTGGTCGTCAAGGTCAACGCCCCGACGGACGATGAGATCGCGCGCATGCGCCGCGGCGCCGTGCTGATCTCGATGATGGCTCCGGGCCGCAATCCGGAACTGCTCGAGAAGCTGCAGAACGCGGGCGTCACGGCGCTCGCGATGGATGCGGTGCCGCGTATCTCGCGGGCGCAGTCGATGGACGTGCTGTCGTCGATGGCCAACGTCGCGGGTTACCGCGCGGTGGTCGAGGCGGCTCACGAGTTCGGCCGGATGTTCACCGGTCAGGTGACCGCTGCGGGCAAGATCCCGCCGGCCCGCGTCTTCGTGGTCGGTGCCGGTGTGGCCGGTCTGGCCGCGATCGGTGCCGCTTCGGCGATGGGTGCGGTCGTCCGCGCCTTCGACGTCCGGCCCGAGGTGGCCGAGCAGGTCGAGTCGATGGGCGCCGAGTTCGTCAAGGTCGACTTCGAGGCCGAGAAGTCCGCGGACGGCTACGCCAAGGAGATGACCGCCGAACAGGAGGCGGCGACCGCGTCGATGTACGACGAGGAGGCGCGCGCCGCCGACATCGTCATCACGACCGCGCTGATCCCGGGCCGCCCGGCGCCGAAGCTGCTGAGCCCCGAGACCGTCGCAGGAATGAAGAACGGCTCGGTGATCGTCGACATGGCGGCCGCCAACGGCGGTAACGCCGCAGGCACCGTCGCCGACGAGAAGACCGTTACCGAGAACGGCGTGACCATCCTCGGTTACACCGATCTGGCCGGTCGCCTGGCCGCGCAGACCTCGCAGCTGTACGGCACCAACATCGTCAACCTGTTGAAGCTGCTGACGCCGGAGAAGGACGGGGAGCTGACGCTCGACCTGGACGACATCGTCCAGCGCGGCATCACGGTGACCCGGGACGGCGTCGGCATGTGGCCCCCGCCGCCGGTGCAGGTGTCCGCGGCGCCGCAGGCCGCCGCCGCACCCGCTCCCGTCGAAGAGCCCAAGGAGCCGATGTCTCCGAGCAAGAAGGTCGCTCTGTCCCTGGTGGGCATCGTGATCTTCGGCCTGATCGTGGCGTTCTCGCCGCCGCCGATCCCGCAGCACTTCACCGTGCTGATGCTGGCGATCGTGATCGGTTACTACGTCATCGGCAAGGTGGCGCACGCGCTGCATACGCCGCTGATGTCGGTCACCAACGCCATCTCGGGCGTCGTGGTGGTCGGTGCGCTGCTGCAGATCGCCTCCGACAACGTGACCGTTCAGGTCCTGTCGGCGATCGCGATCCTGGTGGCCTCGATCAACATCTTCGGTGGCTTCGCGGTGACCCGTCGCATGCTCGCCATGTTCAGCAAGGGGGCATGACGTCTCATGAGTATCACTGCAATCACCGTCGCGGCGTATGTCATCGCATCGCTGCTGTTCATTCTCTCGCTGGCCGGGCTGTCGAAGCATGAGTCGGCCAAGAGCGGCCTGACCTACGGCATCGTCGGCATGGCGATCGCCCTGGTCGCCACCGTCGTCCTGGTGCTGAAGACCATCTTCGACCTGGATTCGCTGGACCTGAAGTGGGTCCCGATCGTCCTGATGTTCGCGGCGATCGTCATCGGTGCCGCGGTCGGTCTGTGGCGCGCCAAGATCGTCGAGATGACGGGCATGCCCGAGCTCATCGCGCTGCTGCACTCGTTCGTCGGCCTGGCGGCCGTGCTGATCGGCTGGAACGGTGCGATCGAGGGCTTCGACGCCGCGGGCGTCCTGCCGGAGAACATCCGGTCGCTGACCAACATCCACGAGGCCGAGATCGCGATCGGCATCTTCATCGGTGCGGTCACTCTGACCGGTTCGATCGTCGCCAACCTGAAGCTGTCGGCCAAGATCAAGTCTGCACCGCTGATGCTGCCGGGCAAGAACTTCATCAATGTCGGCTCGCTGGTGGTCTTCTTCGTCCTCACCGGCTTCTACGTCGCGATGGACACGCACGCCAACCAGACCGCGTCGTACATCATGCTCGCGGTCATCACGGCGCTCGCGCTGTTCCTCGGCTGGCACCTGGTCGCATCGATCGGCGGCGGCGACATGCCGGTCGTCATCTCGATGCTGAACTCGTACTCCGGTTGGGCCGCAGCCGCCTCGGGCTTCCTGCTCGGCAACGACCTCCTGATCGTCACCGGTGCGCTGGTCGGCTCCTCGGGTGCGTACCTGAGCTACATCATGTGCAAGGCGATGAACCGCTCGTTCATCTCGGTGATCGCCGGCGGCTTCGGCATCGAAGCGGGGCCGGCCGACGACACCGACTACGGCGAGCATCGGGAGATCCAGGCCGACGCGGCCGCCGAGCTCCTGGCCGGCGCGTCGTCGGTCGTCATCACCCCGGGCTACGGCATGGCCGTGGCGCAGGCTCAGTACCCGGTCGCCGATCTGACCTCGAAGCTGCGCGCCAAGGGCATCGACGTCCGCTTCGGCATCCACCCGGTCGCCGGTCGTCTGCCCGGCCACATGAACGTGCTGCTGGCCGAGGCCAAGGTGCCGTACGACATCGTGTTGGAGCTCGACGAGATCAACGACGACCTCGCCGAGACCGACGTGGTGCTGGTCATCGGTGCCAATGACACGGTCAACCCGGCTGCTGCCGAGGATCCGGGCTCGCCGATCGCCGGCATGCCGGTCCTCGAGGTGTGGAACGCCAAGGACGTCATCGTCTTCAAGCGTTCGATGGCCGCCGGTTACGCCGGTGTCCAGAATCCGCTGTTCTTCCGGGACAACACGCAGATGCTGTTCGGCGACGCGAAGGATCGCGTCGAGGACATCATCGCGGCACTGTAGCCGACGCGGCGAAGTTCGACGACAGACGGCAGAACCCCCGCCTCCGGACGGGGGTTCTGCCGTCTGTGCAGAACTCGATGAGTCGAAGGTCGTGCTCGTGCCCTCGGCAGCGCACACCCGGCTGATCAGCTGTCTGCGAGCGCGTCGGTGATCAGGCCTACCGCCGCCCTACCTGCGACGTGCAGCGGTTCGACCGACTTGGATGTCCTCGCCAGCAGCAGGGCGCCTTCCATCAGGCAGAAGCACTGGATCGCCACTTCGTGTGCCACCTCATCGGACATCCCGGCCTCTGCGTAGCGGGTCTGCAGCACATCGATCCACGAGGCGAACGCCGTCGCCGCGGCCTCGCGGAGCCGCTCGTGCGTGCTCGATGTCTCCAGCGCCACTGTCGCCACCGGGCACGCGTGCGTGTAGTCGGAGGTGGTCATGATCTCCGCCGTGTGCTCGAACGAGATGCGTGTGGCCTCGACCGCGTCCGAGCCCGGCGGATGGAAACGCTCGATGTCCTCGCGGTGCTTGTCGGCGCCGTACTTCAGCGCGGCGGCGCCGAGCTCTTCCTTGCCGCCCGGAAAGAAATGGTAGAGGGAGCCGTACGGCGCTTGGGCATCGGCGAGGACGGTCTTGATCCCCGTGCCGCCGTAGCCCTGCCGGCTGAACAAACCAGCCGCAGACTCGAGCAGCCGGGTGCGAGTCTCACGTCGGTCATCGGGTTCGGGTGCTGTAGAGGTCATGCGTCGAGGGTACGCTCTAGATCAATCTGTCGAGACGCCCTTCGTCCACAGGCTCCCACCGACCGGACTGCGGAACGACGATGTCCGCGTCGGCCCCTACCATCGACAGGCATGGAGCAAAGAGGGGTCTTCGATGTCGACCTGCGCGGTCTCATCGATGTGCTGGGGAACAATCTGTATACCAATCCGGGCGTCTTCGTCCGCGAGCTGCTTCAGAACGCCATCGATGCGCAGACCGTACGGGGAACGGCGGAGACGACCGTCGAGGTCACCGCTGACGGCACCGAGTTCACCATCTCCGACAGCGGTGTCGGGATGCATTCCGGTCAGATCGCCGAGCTTCTGGGCACCATCGGCCGGAGCTCGAAGCGCGACGAACTCGGCTTCTCCGAGCAGGCGACCATCGGCCAGTTCGGGGTCGGCCTGCTGAGCGGATTCCTGGCCGGGGACCGCATCGAGGTGTCGTCGAAGGCCGACGGCCATGACCCGGTGCACTGGATCGGCGACGCCGGAGGGACCGTGGAGACCGGGCCGGGCGACCGGCGGGAGATCGGCACCACCGTCCGGATCGTCGCACGCCCGGGTTTCGAGCGATGGCTCGACGCGGAGCGGGTCGCCGCGCTCGCCGCACGTTACACCGCGGTCCATCCGACGCCGGTCGCGGTGAACGGCCGCCGGGTGAATCCACCGGCCGAGCTGTTCGCGGACGACACGGGGCGGCGGGTCGCCGCGCAGGTCGCATACTGCCAGGACGAGCTGGGCTTCACCCCGCTCGACACCTTCCAGGTGGAGGTCCCCGAGGCGGGGCTGCGCGGTGTCGCGTTCGTCCGGCCCAGCGGCGGCGACCTCGTCGCCCGCGCCGAACACCGCGTGTATGTGAAGAGTCTGCTGGTGGGGGACCTGGCCGAGCTGCTGCCCGAGTGGGCCTATTTCGTGCGGATCGTCGTCGACTCCACGGAGCTGACGCCGACGGCGTCGCGGGAGAGCGTGGTCCGCGACGACCTCTTCCAGAGCGTGGTCGAGTCGCTCGGCGACCAGGTGCTCACCTGGCTCGCGGGACTGGAACAGCGGCCCGCCACCCGCGCCAAGTTCCTCAATGTCCACGAGCAGGGAATCAAGGCGCTGGCTGCGCACCGGCCCGAACTCCTCGGCTTCGTCGACCGGCACTGCGTCTTCGAGACCAACTACGGTCCGATGCCGCTGGCGACCTTCCGCGCCCGATTCGGCGACCTGCGTTACACGGGCAGCGTCGACGACTTCCGGGTGCTCGGCGACATTCTCGGCGGACGCGGATACGGGCTGGTCAACGCGGGCTATGCGTTCGAGACCGGCGTGATTCGGGCGCTGATGGCCGCCGACCCCGGCATCGCAGGCGAGTACGTCACGCAGGAGGTGCTGTTGACCGCGCTCGGCGACGTGCCCGACAGCGAACGCACCAGGTTCGCCGCGGCCCTCGCGTTGGCGACTACGGCGCTGGCGCCGTACGGCTGCGACGTCGACCTCACGGCGATCGAGCCGGGGGAGCTGTCCGGTCTGTTGTTGACCGACGACTCCGCCAAGCTCGCCGGGGACCGCCGGGAGATGCTGTCGGAGGTGGCAGGGGACGCCGACGCGTGGCTGGCCGCTGTCGCGGCGGTCGACGCCCAGGACCAGCAGGTGCCCAGTCGGCCGGTGCTGGTGCTCAACGTGACGAACACGCTCGTCGGGAGACTTCCGTCGATCACCGATCCGACGATCGCCGGAGCGCTAGTCCGGACTGTCTACAGCCAGGCGCTGGTGCGCGCACATCGATCGCTGTCCGCCGATGCCGCGCGCGATGTGGACGCGGCGATCATGCTGCTGGCGGATCTCGCGACTCGGACAGGCGACCGATGACCGAGCAGCCCATCCACGATCCGCGACTGGAGACGTTCGTCAACGATCTGTGGCACGCGCGATACGGCGATCCCCGGTTCGGGCACGAGGACTTCGGGCCGTTTCCGGCGTTGATCGCGCGCGCCGACGAACTCGGCGACGACTACTGGCGATTCGTCGTCCGGTTGGAAGCGGCATACGCGGGCCTGTGGTCGGGCACCGGGTCCGATGTGCTGACGCTGCTCGCGTGGATGCTCCGCGCCCACGACCGCCAGGCCGCGAGCCTCGACCTCGAGCCGACGCAGATGGAGCAGTTCAGCACCACGCTCGTCGACTTCTTGGAATCGGTCGCCGACCTGCCGGAACTCTCGCTCGACCAGGCGCAGCATCTGCTCGACGACTGGGTTCGCCGGGTGCGCGGCTCGCGCTACGAGTCGGAGGCGCTGGTCACCGTCGTCCGAGCGAAGATCGCCCTGCACCGAGGCGACGTCGATGAGGCTCGTCGGCTGCTCGACGGCTGCCGGGACTTCGCGCCGCCGTCGGGCACCTGCGAGGAAGGCGCTCGGGCGATGTTCGCGGCGCTGTACAGCCGGTGTGGCGACCATGCGCGGGCGCTGGAACTGTCGGAGCCTGACCTGGTCGACGACGGCGACCGCTGCGGCTTCTTCCCCGCTGAGACGTATGTCGCCCTGATCGGCGCGTACGCCGATGCGGGGCGCCGCGAGGACGTGGTGCGCGGTGCCGAGTTCATCGACCGGATCTACGGCGAGTTCCCCGGCGCGACGAGTCATGCCGCAGCCATCCGAGCACTGCTGCGAGTCGGTGAACTCCGACGTGCGCGGGAACTCGCCGTCGAACGACTGCCGCACCTCGACCGCTGCTTCACTCCGCTCGACCGGGCTCGGCTCGCGGCCGCGCTGTCCGCGGTGTTCGCGTCGGTCGCCGCGGTCGACTCCGATGCCGTGGTCGCCCAGCGCGTCGACCGCAACCGTCCCGCCCAGGCCCGGCCGGCGGCCGATCTCGCCGTCGAGCTCGCCGATGTCGCGCGGGACATCGCCAGGCAGTTCGACGTCCGGAACGCGAGCGACGCGGTGTCCGGCGAGATCGAGGAGACTCTCGGACTGCGCGCGGCGGGGACGCCGGACGAGGGCGTGAAACCGGTGTCGGAGCGGTCCGCAGAAGAACTCATGACGGGCATGTCGGTGTTCTCGATCGTCTCGAGTCGCCGTGCCCAGGCCTGCGCGGAGGCGCTCGCGGAGCGGATCGGCGACCTGTCCGGGCGAACCCTCGCGCGGGCCCGGATCATGCTCGCGTCCGATCTGCGTCGCACCGATCGTCCCGCAGCGGTGACGGCGCTCCGGGAGGCCGCTGCGGCCGCTCGTCCGGACTTCCCGGCGTTGGCCGCGCAGGCCGAGTTGATGGCGGACGCCGAAGCCGCGGCGCAGGGACTGCTCGATCCGCAGCTGCTGCTGCAGGCGCCCGACCCGGATCCGTCGTGGTCGGCGCTCTCACAGGCCCACTACTGGCGTTTCGTGGCCGTCGCGAGCGAACCGCTCGACGCCGAACGTGCGGGCCAGGCGGTCGTCGCCGGGCTCGACACTCTCCGGCGCGGTCTGTCCGGGGAGATCCCACTGGTCGAGGACCAGGTCGCGGACCGGCCGGGTGCCGTGGAGGCCGACGCTCAGTCGATCGCGGCGGCACTGCACATCATGGCGGCGTCCATGCGCGCGTCGGCGGGGTTCTCGCCCGACGCCGACATCGACGACGCGCTCGTCGCCGCTCGCCGGATGGTCGAGGTGGCCTCGACGTCCGACCAACGGCTCGAGGCGCACGCCCAGTTGGCGGGTGTCCTCGGATTCGCGGCTCAACTGCAGTCGATGACGGACGAGCACGCGGCCCTGCGTCTGATGGATGCGGCAGTCGACAACTCGCGATACGCCCAGCGCGCGCCGCTGCTTGCGCAGCGTGCGGAGCTGCGGATCACCGCATCCGACGACCTCGACGGTGCGGTGACCGATCAGGAGCAGGCCATCGCCGTCTGGATGGTGGAGGGGCTCGATCATCAGGCCGACGCCGCGCTCCTCGACCTCGCGCGAATCCAGCTCACCAGAGGTGACGATGCGCGGTCGATCATCGAGACGGTCCGCCCGGTGATCGACCGGATGTCCGAGCGCGACGACGATGAATCCGTCGCCGCCGGGCTGGTCGTGCTCGGTCGCGCGCAAGTGGCGGCCAGGATGCCCGACGACGCCGTCGTCTCGTTCTCCCGCGTGCTCGACGGCGCTGCGGACGACGAGTACCCCGGCTATCTCGCGCAGCTTCATCAGGCTCGTGCGGGCGAGCTGATGGATCTCGGCAGGCATCCCGAGGCGATGGCCGACTTCGACAGCGCCGCGGAACTCTTCGCCGAGATCGGTGCGCAGTACGACCTCGGCGAGGTGTACCGATCCGCCGCGCTCGCGGCGCATTTCGGCGGCGACGACGGCACCGCCCAGGGCTTTCTCGACCGCGCCGATCGCGTCTACGACGAACTGAGCGTCGAGGGCCCCGTCGACTTCGAACGGACTCGCCTCGAACTCGCGCGCGCCGACATCCTCCGCACCTCCGCACCGGAGGAGGCGGTCACGCTGCTGAGGTCGGTGGTGGAACGGTCGCGGGCCGCCGACTGGCTCCCGCTCGCGGTGAACGGTCTGAACCTGCAGGCCCTGATCGCGTTGGAGACCGGGGACGACGCGGGTCGTGCCCGAGCGTGGGAGCTGATCGGGGAGGGGCTTCGGCTCGATCCGGAGCATCCCGGGCTGAATCAGCTGGCGTTCGAGCTGAACGACTGATCGCTGTCCGCCTGACGAGTGCGCGAGTCTCTAGGGAAGGCCAGTGTTTCCGCTGATCACTGCTCCGTAACGTAAAGCTGTGAGTTCCTCCCAGGTTGGTCGAGCGTGTCGAGACCTGCGTGCGGGGTCTATAAGGAAGGTCCTGTATTTCCGCAGGTCACCGCTTCAGGATTGTCGAGTAGCCCCGGCGCGCAAGCGCCGCGGCGTATCGAGGCTCGTGTGCTGACGACGAGGGTCCCGACAACGCTCGCTTACTTCGTTCGCGGGCTGCTCGACGGACCTGGGCGGTACTGATCGGCAGCTCTGGCATCGGCAGTGTTCGGCGTGACCACCAGATGGTCACGCCGAACACTGCTGATTTGAACTGATCGGAAGGCCGTGTTTCTCCGCAGGTCACCGCCTCAGGCCTGTCGAGTGGCCTAGGCGCGCAGCCCGTCACGCAATGCGGAGAGTGCAACCTGGGGGCGAGGCCGGGGCGGACGTTCGCGCGGCCGCGCCGTCCTACGCCGGGACGCCGCGGAAGTGGGTGGTGAGGCGGTGATCGTCGTCGATGAGATGGAACGCGACGCCGGGCTGCTGTGCCGCGTTCACGATATCGGTGCCCTCGAACGGGAGATTCAGGGTCGAGGCGACGCCGGGTGCGATCACGTGCGGCCTTCCGGCGAAGGTGGTGGTCGCGGGCGTATGGGCGTGGCCTGCGACGCAGCCGACGATGTTCGGATGCTCGGCCACGAACTCGGCGAGCAGATCGGGGTCGAGCTGCCTTCGGTCGTCGATGAACGGGATGCCCACCGGTACGGCGGGGTGGTGGAACGAGACCAGCACGTCGGTGTCGGGACCGGACTCCGCGATCTGTGCGCGCGCCCAGTCGAGGGTGGCGCGGGCGATGTAGCCGTCCGACCGACCGGGAATCGACGAGTCGAGCGCGAGGATCAGCAGTCCCGACAGGTGAAGCGCGGAGTTCACCGGCTCACTGCACTCGTCGCCGCGGACGACCGCGCTGTACGCGGCCCGCTCATCGTGGTTGCCGAGGGTCATCAGCATCGGGATGTCCGTGGACAGGGCGTCGAGCGCCTCTCGGTACTCCTCGGGCAGGCCTTCGTCGGCGACGTCACCGGTCACGAGCAGCGCATCGATGTTCCGCGGGCCGCCGCAACGTCCGTTGAGGTAGTCCATCACGGCCGCGACGCGCCTGCGGTGGTCGGGCCCACCGTCGAAGTGGAGATCGCTGATCTGCGCGATGACGAACATGCGTCTCCTTTGGGACATCGGCCGTTTCCTGATCCAGGCTAGACGACCGCTGCACCGCCGTCAGATCACGCTGCGGCGGGCGGCACCCCGACGCTGACGCCGTCTGCGAAGCGATACGGCGAGGCGGCCATCAGCCCGCCGAGGCGGCGACGCAGCCGTGACATCTCCGCGCGCACCGTGACCGTCCGGTCGGCGGAGCCGAACAGGTGCGCCGACAACTCGGCGGCCGTCAGTCCGGCGGGGTTGGCGGCGAGCAGGCCGAGGATCTGGAAATGCCGCGGTGACGGGCGCAGCACCCACGAACCGCTCGCTGAGTCGACCTGCACGACGGCGGTCCCGTCGGCCGCTTCGACGAGGTCGACATGTGTGGTCACGGCGGTCTCGTCCGGTCGGGTGACGCGCAGCAGCCATCCTCCCGGCAGCGGTTCGACATCGCAGGGACCGAGATCGCCGATGTACGACCGCCCCGCGCTGAAGTCGCGCGGCAACGACACGCGGGTGCGCGGGGAGACTCGATCGACGGCGGCCACCCACCCGTGCGGGTCGACGGCCACCGCCGGGGAACCGCTGCGGGCCAGAATCGGCGCGGCGACGCTGCGCAACAGGTCGAGCCGGATGCGGTGGGCGTCACGGAGCTGGGCCTCGGTCAGTCGCGCCACCGAGTCGACGAGGGCCAGGGTCGCGGGATGGATCGACGGCGCCGGCCCGCTGACGTCGACCACGCCGAGGACGTCTCCGGTCCGCGGGTCGCGGATGGGTGCACCGGTGCAGGTCCACGCGTGATGGGTCCGGACGAAGTGCTCGGCGGAGAAGACCTGCACCGCCTGACGCGACGCCAGGGCGGTGCCGATCGCGTTGGTGCCGACGTTGCGCTCGGCCCACGATGCGCCTTCGGTGAACCCGAGGTGGTCGGCGCGGCGCAGGACGTGCGAGCCTCCGGCCCGCCAGAGCACATGCCCGGAGGCGTCGGCGACGATGAGGACGTTGTCGCTGCCCGACACGAGGACATCGAGGTTCCCGGTGATCGATTCCAGGACGTCGGCCAGGCCGGACTCGGTCCGTCGCTGTTCCACGTCCGATGCGCCGAGCGGTTCGTCCACCGAGCCGTGCTCCGGGTCGACACCTGCCGTGGCGGCCCGCTCCCACGATTCGCCGATCACCGACCTCGGTCGCGCGGGCAGCCGGTCGCCCGACCGCGCCGCGTCGTAGACCGCGTGCAGCACCGCGGCGAACTCGCGGGGGTCGTCGCCGGGGACGATCGCGGGTTCCAGGGGCGATCGGGCCGGGGGCAGAGACATGCTGCAGGCTCCTCGAATGTGTCGGGCATCACACGATGCACTCCAGCCTGACGCTGCGCGCCCGGCGGGTCAAGCGCCTTGCAACCCCCTGCAACGCTTGTCCGCATCGGCAGCCCGGAGTGTGCTGTGTATCACAGAACAAGAAGGCTGCAGTGAAAGGAACACCGCCATGACGCAGACCATCGACCGCCCGGCAGACACCGGACGGAGCACACCCTCCGACCGCGTCGACGCCTGGCTCGCGAGCTTCGACGAGGCACTCGCCTCCGGGGACCCGGCACAGGTCGCGGCGCTGTTCGTCGAAGAGTCCTACTGGCGCGATCTCGTGGCGTTCACGTGGAATCTGAAGACCGTCGAGGGGCGCGAGGAGATCATCGCCATGCTCACCGACCGGCAGTCGGACACGGCCGCGGGCGGGTTCGCGCGCAGCGAGGAGGCGAGTGAGACCGGCGGGGTCGTGGAGGCGTTCATCGAGTTCGAGACCCGGGTGGGCCGGGGCGACGGGCACCTGAGGATCCGTGAGGACGACGACGGCGTCGACCGCGCCTGGACGCTGCTGACCACGCTGCAGGAGCTGAAAGGCCACGAGGAGCGCGGCGGCTTCAATCGGCCGATGGGTGCGGTGCACGGCAGCGATCCCGACCGCCGGTCGTGGGCGGAGAAGATGGAGGACGAGGAGGCCGAGCTCGGTCGGGCGGTGCAGCCGTACGTGCTCGTCATCGGCGGCGGCCAGGGCGGCATCGCCCTCGGCGCGCGACTGCGGCAGCTCGGGGTGCCGTCGATCGTCGTCGACAAGCACGACCGCCCCGGCGACCAGTGGCGCGGCCGCTACAAGACCCTGTGCCTGCACGATCCCGTCTGGTACGACCACCTTCCGTACCTGCCGTTCCCGTCGAACTGGCCGGTGTTCGCGCCCAAGGACAAGATCGGCGACTGGCTGGAGTTCTACACCAAGGTGATGGAGGTGCCGTACTGGACCAGGACCGAGTGCACGTCGGCGAACTACGACGAGGCGTCCGGCCGCTGGACGGTCGAACTGGTCCGCGACGGCGAGCAGATGACCCTGCATCCGACGCAGCTGGTGCTGGCCACCGGCATGTCGGGCAAGGCGAACGTCCCGAGTTTCACAGGCCAGGACGTGTTCGCCGGCGAGCAGCACCATTCGTCTCAGCACCCCGGGCCGGACGGCTATGTCGGTAAGAAGGTCGTCGTCATCGGCGCGAACAACTCCGCGCACGACATCTGCAAGGCGCTGGTCGAGAACGGCGTCGACACCACCATGGTGCAGCGGTCGTCGACGCACGTCGTGAAGTCGGCGTCGCTGATGAAGATCGCCCTCGGCGGTCTGTACAGCGAGGAGGCCGTCGCGTCCGGCATGACGACCAAGAAGGCCGACATGACGTTCGCGTCGCTGCCGTACAAGATCATGCACCAGTTCCAGATCCCGGTGTACGACCAGATCCGCAAGCAGGACAAGGAGTATTACGACCGCCTCGAGAAGGCCGGCTTCCTGTTGGACTTCGGCGACGACGACTCGGGTCTGTTCATGAAGTACCTGCGGCGCGGGTCGGGCTACTACATCGACGTCGGCGCCTGCGAGCTCGTCGCCGACGGCACCATCAAGCTTGCCCACGGCGGCGTCGACCACCTCACCGAGAACTCGGTGGTGCTCGACGACGGCACCGAGCTCCCGGCCGACGTCGTCGTCTACGCCACCGGCTACGGCTCGATGAACGGCTGGGCGGCCGACCTGATGGGGCAGGAGGTGGCCGACCGGGTCGGCAAGGTGTGGGGGCTCGGCTCCGACACCGCCAAGGATCCGGGGCCGTGGGAGGGCGAGCAGCGGAACATGTGGAAGCCGACCCAGCAGCCGGGTCTGTGGTTCCACGGCGGCAACCTGCACCAGTCACGCCATTACTCGCTGTACCTGGCACTGCAGCTCAAGGCCCGGTTCGAGGGGCTGGACACGCCCGTCTACGGACTCCAGGACGTGCACCATCTGAGCTGAACGATCTGGCCTGAACGATCTGGCCGAACGCAGTCTCCTCCGAGCGCAGTGACCACTATTCGGTCACTGCGCTCGGAGTCGTTCAGTCGGTCAGCACGCCGTAACCGACGAGGCCGACGTAGCCGCCGATCTCGAACCGATTGACCCGCACGTGGCCGCCCCACTCGTTGCCGCCGATGGTCGTGACCTGACCGTCGGAGTAGTCGAGCACCATGTTGGTGTGCTGCCGGAAGAAGCTCTTGGTGGAGTACAGCATCACGTCGCCGAGTTTCGGCCGGTAGCCGGAGTCGGCCGACCGGAACCGGTGCCGGCTCTGGAAGTACTCGGTCAGCGTGTAGACGCCCGGGATCCGCCAGTGTCCGGAGAACGGATTCGACAGCGGCGCCCCGGACTCCTTCAGCACCCAGCTGACGAAGTCGGCGCACCATTCCTCATCGACGCCCTCGGAGTACTTGGTGCCGTCGGGCTGCGCGTCGAACTCGGCGCGGGTCACGTCGACGATCCGGCGTTGCGTCGGGGTGAGCGACGCGGTGTCGAGGTCGGGGTACGCGCGGTCGCGGTTGTTCCACCAGGTGGTGACGAAGCCGACCGCCCCGAGATGAACCGCGACGGCGGACGCGCCGCCGAGCATCACGACCACGACGGCGAGCGCGATGACGAAGATGCGCGCGCGAGACATCCGGACCATCCGGCCAGAGTAGGCGAACGGTGGCCGACCGTGGAGCGGCCGACTTACCATCGAGGCCATGAGCGAATCCCCCGAACTGAGCCCCACCGACTGGGTCCGCAACCAGACCGAGAAGATTCTGGCGGCGGGCACCACCGAAGCGATCGACCTGATGGGCATGAAGGTCGTGCTGTTCACGACCACCGGCGCGAAGTCCGGCAAGGAACGGTATGTCCCGCTCATGCGCGTCGAGGAGGACGGCAAATACGCGATGGTCGCCTCGAAGGGCGGCGCCCCGACGCATCCGCTGTGGTACTTCAACGTCAAGGCCAACCCGCAGGTGACAGTGCAGGACGGCGACGTCGTCAAGACCATGACGGCCCGCGAGATCTCCGGCGACGAGCGTGCGCACTGGTGGGAGCTGGCGGTCGCCGCCTACCCGCCCTATGCGGAGTACCAGGAGAAGACCACCCGCCAGATCCCGGTCTTCGTCCTGGAGTGATGTCGCCCCGTCACCACGGTTCGGCCTTGAGAATCGGACATTCCGTGGGGTCGGGCCGTTATACGCGTCAGTAGTGCGAGATCACAGGTCTCCCGGCAGCTTGTCGCGGCGGATCCCCCGCCAGCTCGGATGCCGGAGGTGACCGGTCGACGTCCAGTCCATGAACTGGACGTCGGCCACCAGTTTCGGGAGCACCCAGGTGGCGCTGCCCGCGACCGGACGGTCGATGTCGCCGATGAACGGACACCTGCTGATCTGCAGCGGCCGCAATTCCTCGAGCAGGGCGTCGAGCTCGGCGTCGGTGAAGCCGGTGCCGACGCGGCCGAGATAGCGCAGGCCGCGCTCGGCGGGGAGGCCGACCAGCAGCGACCCGATCCTCGAGTCGGACCCGCGCCCGGGTCGGTAGCCGCCGATCACCACTTCGATGTCGTTCCAATTCTTCTGCTTGCGCCAGTCGGCGCTGCGTCGACCGCTGCCGTACGACGCGGCGCGTCGTTTCGCGACCACTCCCTCCCAGCCGCGGTCGCGTGCGGCGCGCACGGCGGCGTCCGCGGGCCCGGGCAGCAGAGCCGGGATCTCGATCAGCGGCTCGTCGTCGAAGTGGGTCAGCGACTCGAGGACCTCGCGGCGCACCTCCCACGGCTGCTCCCAGAGTCGGACGCCGTCGAGATAGAGGACGTCGAACAGGTACATGCGGAGCCGATGCGGCTCGCGAGTGCGCCTGCGGGAGGCGAGCAGTGAGAAATCGGTGAGCCCGGCGTCGTTGAGGGCGACGATCTCGCCGTCGAGCACGGCGTCGACGGGTTCGCCGTCCGCGGTCAGGCATTCGCCGAACACCTCGAGCTCGGGGAAGTCGCCGGTGAGGTCGTTGCCGGTGCGTGAGACCAGCCGGACCCGGCCGTCGATCACGCGGACCAACGCGCGGAATCCGTCCCACTTGCCCTCGTAGGCCCATTCGTCGGCCAGCCCGTCGATCGGGTCGTCGGTGGCGAGCATCGGGCGGAGTGCGACCAGGTCGGGCAGTGCTTCGGGGTCCTCGCGTGGCGGTCGGGGCGCAGGCTGTCGTGCGGGCGCCGGCGTGGCCTCGGGGCGGGACCGCCCGGAGCGCTTCTTCCGGTACTCGCCGAGGTCGATCACCGAATCGTCGTGGCCGGCGGGCACCGCGGTCGACAACCCGGCGAGCAGATCGCCGTCGGACTCGAAGCGGTCGAGCACCTCCGACAGCAGCAGATGCTGCAGCCCGGGTTCGGCTAGCTCGGCCCAGGAGCGCGGGGCCGCGACCCAGGGCTGCGGTCTGCCGCGCAGGGAGTACGGCGCCAGGGTCGTCTTCGCCGCGGTGTTCTGACTCCAGTCGATGAACACGCGGCGGTCGCGCTCGGACTTCGCCATCGTCGCCGTCACCGACTTCGGGTACGACTGCGCCAGCGTGGTCGCGATCTGCTTGGCGACGGTGCGCGCCGACTCCGATCGCACCGGCGCTCCGAGTCGGGCGTAGACGTGAATCCCCTTGCTGCCGCTGGTGACCGGGAAAGACGGCAGCCCTGCGTCGTCCAGCATGTCGCGGATGTCGAGCGCCACCTTCGCGCAGTCGTCGAGGGTGACCTCCGGCCCGGGATCCAGGTCGAGGACGATGCGGTCGGTGAGGCGGTCGTGCTCGTTCGAGAGGTCGATCCGCCACTGCGGCACATGCAGTTCGAGCGCGGCGACCTGTGCGAGCCACACCAGATCGGCTGCGGAACGGACCACCGGGTACACCGTTCGTCGCTCGGAGTGCTCGATGGTGAACCGTGCGATCCACTCGGGTGTGCCTGCGGGCAGCGTCTTCTCGAAGAACGGTGCCGACTCGACTCCGCCGGGCCAGCGTTTGCGGGTCACCGGCCGGGACGCCATATGCGGCAGCATCGCGTCGGCGATCCGGATGTAGTAGTCGACGACGTCGAACTTGCGCGTCCCGGTCTCCGGGTACAGCACTTTGTCGAGGTTGGTGAGCGGAATCCGCCGCCCGTCCACGTCCAGGTGCGATCGTGCCATGGAAGTGAATTGTCCTCGCTGGGCTGGCAGAATGGCCCACATGCGCTCGATCTGGAGAGGCGATCTGAGCTTTGGCCTGGTGAACGTGCCGGTCAAGGTCTACTCCGCGACGGAGAGTCACGACCGCAGTTCGCATCAGGTCGACTCGGCCGACGGCGCGCGGATCCGGTACCGCCGCGTTCGGGAGGGCACGGACACCGAAGTCGAGTTCTCGAAGATCGCCAACGCCTACGAGTCCGAGAGCGGCGAGCGGGTGGTCCTCACCAAGGACGACCTGGCGATGCTCCCGGTCAATAAGAGCCCGGAGATCTCCATCCTCGAGTTCGTGCCGATCGACCAGGTGGATCCGATCTACTTCGACAAGCCCTACTACCTGGAACCGGCGTCTAAGTCGGCCAAGGCGTACGTGCTGCTCGCGAAGGCGCTGGAGACCACCGAACGGCTCGCGATCGCGAATTTCACCCTGCGCAGTCGTACGCGACTGGCCGCGCTGCGCGTGATCGACGGAGTGATGACCCTGCAGACGCTGCTCTGGCCGGACGAGGTGCGCGTCCCCGATTTCGACTTCCTGAGCAGTGACGTCGAGATCCGCGACCAGGAACTCGACATGGCGGCCTCGCTCATCGAGACGATGGCCTCCGACTTCGATCCCAGTCAGTTCGAGGACACCTACCAGGTAGAGCTCGGCAAGCTCATCGAGGCGAGAGCCGATGGCTCGCAGGCATTCTCGGAGTCCGAGGAGGAACCCGCCGACGACGATTCGGAGGTCGCCGATCTGCTGGCGGCGCTGCGGGCGTCGGTCAAGGGTCGGGGCCGCGACGTCGACGACGATACGGAGGAGAAGCCCGCGGCCAAGAAGACGGCGAAGAAGAAGGCCGCGAAGAAGGCCGCGCCGCGGCGTGCCGCGGGCTGAGAATCTTCGGGTCATGAAGCGGCGTCAGAGCCCGCTCCATGACCCAAAGATCTGGCGGGTCGGCGCGCGGCGGCGGATTCCGATCTGTCTGTACAGTGATCCACATCATATCGATCGGTGGCGTCAGGAGGATCGGCGAGCATGACGGATGCGCAGCAGCGGGGGACCAGGGAAGAACCGCTCGACGTACTGATCGTCGGAGCGGGGCTGTCGGGCATCGACGCGGCGTACCGGCTGCGCGAGCGAAACCCCGGGCTGGACTACCGGATCCTGGAGCGTCGCAGCAGAATCGGCGGCACCTGGGACCTGTTCCGCTATCCCGGTGTGCGATCCGACTCGGACATCTTCACGCTGAGTTTCCCGTGGAACCCCTGGCGCGGTGAGCGGACGATCGCCGAAGGCGACGAGATCCGGGAGTACCTCGAGAAGACGGCCCGCGACTTCGGCATCTACGACCACATCACGTTCGACGTCGACGTGGCGGGCGCCGACTTCGACACGACGACGGATCTGTGGACGGTTGACGCGCTGGTCGAAGGGGTGCCCACCACCGTCGTCACCCGATTCCTCTACATGTGCACCGGCTACTACCGATACGAAGCGCCCTACCGCCCCGATTTCCCGGGCGAGAAGGACTTCACCGGGACCTTCGTACATCCGCAGTTCTGGCCGGAGGACTTGGACTACGCGGGCAAGAACGTCGTGGTGATCGGTTCCGGAGCCACCGCGGTCACCCTGATCCCGTCGATGGCGCCCACGGCGGGGAGCGTGACGATGCTCCAGCGGTCGCCCACGTACATGCTCCCGTATCCGTGGGAGGACGGGATGACCAAACTGCTGCAGCGCGTGCTGCCCGCTCAGTGGTCGCACAACGTCATCCGCTGGCGCAACGCCCTCGTCACCATGGGGGTCTATCTCTACTGCCGGACGTTCCCGAAGCTGTCTCGTCGCAGCATGCGGCGGATCGCGAAAGCGATGCTGCCCAAGGGCTTCGACGTCGACACGCACTTCAATCCCAAGTACGAGCCGTGGGATCAGCGGCTGTGCGTCATCCCCGACGGGGACTTCTACCGTGCGGTGAAGGCGGGCACCGCGGACGTGGTGACCGACACCGTCGAGCGGATCACGCCGACCGGCATCGACCTGACCTCGGGCCGGCATCTCGAGGCGGACATCATCGTGACCGCCACCGGACTGGACCTGGTGACCTTCGGCGGCGCGGCGCTGTCCGTCGACGGTGAGCACTTCGAGGCCGGCGAGAAGTACGCCTACCGCGGCTACATGCTCAACGATGTCCCGAACATGGCGTGGTCGGTGGGGTACACCAACGCGTCGTGGACGCTGCGGGTCGACCTGACCAGCCAGGCGGTGGGTGAGCTGATCCGCTACATGCGAGCGGGCGGATACACCCGGGCCGTCCCGTCGCTGCACGGTGCGACTCCCAAGACTCACCCGCTCCTCGAACTCGACTCCGGATATGTGAAGCGGGCGGGTTCACGACTGCCGAAGGCGGGTGACCGCGCACCCTGGCAGGTGCGGCACAATCTCATCCTCGACGCGATCGACGCCCGCAAATACGACGTCACCGAGGAGATGACATTCGCGTAGGGGCTATCCGGCCAGGCCTTTGAGACGTACTGTGACAATATGTCTCAACTTCTGCGCGACGACGCCGTCGCCGACTTCTTCCGCCGTGCCGAGTCACAGGAGGTCAGCGCACCTGCGGATCTGGACGCGATCTGGGCCGCGCTGCCGATCGTCCGCGTGGAGGAACTCCTCGGTTCCTGGCGTGGAGGTGAGCTCCCGTCCGGTCACGCCATGGACGGACAGCTGGCGGTCGTGAAATGGCACGGTAAGACCTTCGAGTCGTGGTACGACGTGAAGCCGATGGTCTGCGTCGACGACGACGGCAGGCTTTACTCCAACAAGGAGATCGGCAAGGGTGAGGCCAGCGCCTGGATGGTCGAGTTCCGGGGCGAGTCGACGGCGTCGATGGTGTACGACGGGCAGCCGGTGATCGACCACTTCAAGCGGGTCGACGACCGGACACTCATGGGGATCATGAACGGAAAGACCTCGCTGGTGCGCGACCGGCACTTCTACTTCTTCCTCGTCCGGGAGTAGCCGGGCGGGCGTCTACGCCGCAGCCCCCGCCGGATGACCGTCGCGGCGCTCGATGCTGCGCACTGTCGTGGTGAAGGTGAGGACGGCGAGAATCAGCAGGGTCAGGCCGAGGCCGAAGGTGCCCCAGTCGAACGGGCCCGCCGCGGCGCCGCCCGCCTGCTTGCGCGCCGAGCCGGACAGGAATGGCACGATCACCAGAATCGCGACGGCGGCAAGCGCCTCGCCGACGACGATGCGCGGGAACTTCGCCAGTGCGAGCTGGGTGTACCGGCGATCGTCGCCCGCGAGGCGGGCCCGGCGCAGGCCTGGAATGAGGACCAGGGCGTTGTAGGCTCCGGCCGCCACCATGTAGGCCACCAGCAGCAGCTTCACCAGTAGGAAGCGTCCGTAGGGTGTCGTCACGAACTGGCCGAACGAGCCGAGATGCACCCAGGCCAGCCACAGTCCGGACAGTGTGACCCCGATGACCGTGCCCATCGCCCAGACGCTGAACTTCGACCACATGTGGTCCCACGCCCCGGCGGCGTCGACGTCGTGGTCGTCGGTCGCCGGCCCGCGCAGCGCGAGCAGGCTGGCGCTGGCGAGGACCAGGATCCCGCCGACCCAGATCATGCCGGCCAGGATGTGCACGAGCTTGAGTTCGCGGTTGGCGATGGTGTCCAGATCCAGCGAGGCCAGTGTGAGGCTCGGGCACGCGGCGGCGAAGATCGCCACCCAGAATCCGGCGATCGGCAGGCCGCGGCCCGACGTCGAGCCGGTCCGGAAGAGGATCACCGCCAGCGCCAGGAACGACAGCAGTTGGACGGTGCCCATGACTCCGGCCGATGCCCACATGTCCTCGCCGCGGGGGATGCGGAGGAACTCGAGCAGGTGCGTCGGCCACACCGCCTGCGCCCAGGTGTAGCCGATATCGGCCTTGACGATGCGGTTGACGTACTGGAAGTACCCGGCGACCAGGACCAGCACGCCGATCGGCAGCGCGAACGACCGCAGACGATGGTCGATACGACTCCCGCGGGCATTCTTCGGCAGCAGATACGACAGCGCGAGCGTCAGTCCGGTCGCCAGTGCGAGCGCGAGGAAGTACGCGAAGACGGTCAGAATCTGCCGGAGCGGAGGCGTGGTGCCGCCGGCAGACGCTGCGACGATGGTGAGGCCAGTCATAGTTAGGTTAGGTTAAGGCAACTATCAGGGTTTGCGTGAATCGGCCCTCCGGCACTGGGAGATGTCCGACCTGTGGGACACAATGGGCGCATGGTTTCGATCGGCTTCGGCAGGGCTCGGCAGAACGACATCTACACGGCAGGGGTTCATGGGCGGAAGCCCACCGTCCCAGCTGATTTCGCGGAGCTCGAGCGCCGCGCGAAGGCGGTGATGAGCCGCCGCGGGTGGGCGTACATCGCGGGCGGAGCCGGCGAGGGGCGCACGATGGAGGCCAACCGTGCCGCGCTGGACCGGTGGGCGATCGTCCCGCGAATGCTCCGCGACACCTCCCAGCGGAATCTGGAGATCGAACTCTTCGGGCAGAAGCTCGACGCGCCGATCCTGTTCTCGCCGGTCGGCGCGGGCGCCCTGGCGCATCCGAACGCTGACGTGCACATCGGCGAGGCCGCAGCCCAGCTCGGTGTTCCGTACATCTTCTCCAATCAGGGCTGTGCGCCGATGGAGGACGTCGCGGCGGCGATGGAGACGGTCAAGCCGGGCGCGCCGCGCTGGTTCCAGCTGTACTGGTCCACCGACGATCGGCTGGTGACGAGCCTCATCGACCGCGCGGAGCGGATGGGTGCCGCGGCGCTCGTCGTCACACTCGACACCACGATGTTGGGCTGGCGCCCGCAGGACCTCAACCTGGGGTCCCTGCCGTTCGCGCGTGCCGAGGGCATTTCGCAGTACACGTCCGATCCGTCGTTCTGGGAGATCGTTGCCGAACGGATCAAGTCCGCGACTGCCGAGAAGCCGGACATCTCGCTGGGCGCCGTCAAGACGTTGATCTCGATCGCCCGGAACGTGCCCGGCGACTTCCGCGCCAACCTGACCGCGCCTGAACCGCGCGCCGCGGTGCAGACCTTCCTCGACATCTACTCGCGACCGTCGCTGAACTGGGACGACATCGCCACCCTGCGCGACCGGACGTCCCTGCCGATCGTGCTCAAGGGCATCCTCCACCCCGACGACGCCCGCCAGGCCGTCGATCAGGGCGTCGACGGCCTCATCGTGTCGAATCACGGCGGTCGTCAGGTGGACGGGTCCATCTCGTCGGCGGATGCGCTGGTCGACGTGGTGGACGCCGTCGACGGGCAGGCGAAGATCCTGGTGGACTCCGGTTTCTACACCGGTTCGGACGTGTTCAAGGGTCTCGCGCTGGGCGCCGACGCGGTCTGCATCGGCCGGCCGCACATGTACGGACTCGCCCTCGACGGCACCGACGGCGCGCGCGACGCGGTCGCGAACATCATCGGCGAGCTCGACCTGACCCTGGGGCTGTCAGGCCATCGCGACGTCGCCGATCTGGATCGGACGGCGCTCAAGCGACTCTGACGTCGGCACCGGACCGGTCACTCAGACCAGCGGGCGGCCGGTCCGCATCCGCCACCGGACGTCGGCGAGCAGGAGATTGAACGGGAACACTCGCAACTGGCGTGGCAGGACGCGGAGGACGCGGCGCGCGATCGCGTTGTGGGTGTTGAACAGGAACTCCTGACGCCGCGTCATGGTGACGCCCATCTTGTCGCGGAACTCCGGCGGCAGGAAGCCGAGCGTCATCGCCTCCGACCACCAGCCCATGGTCAGCGAGACCGGCCGCGGGAGGAAGTCCATGCGCACGATCTTCATCAGGTAGTCGCGGATGGTGTCGTCGATCTCGAGGTCGTCGACGGTCTCGTTCCAATAGACCTCGAAGTCGGCGCGCGTGGCGGGCCACATCTCCGGCGGCATCTGCAGCGTGGTGCCCATGACCGCGCCCTGCCGGTACGCCTCCTCGGTGATCGCCGACGGATCGCCGAAGAACCGCTGCGTGTCCTCCCATCCGCGGTACAGACAGGCGGCGACCCACAGCTGCAGTTTCGGGTCGAAGGCGTTGTACTTCACCGGGCTGTCGTCGCCGGACCGCACCTGCACATGTGCGCGGTTCACGGCCTGGCGGTACCTGCGGCGATCCTCCGCGCTGCCCATGGCGGCGACCGCCAGATAGCTGAGCGTGGTCCGCGTCCGTTTGGCGGGGACCTTGAAGAGGTTGCCCGACTCGACCTTGCTCTCGTAGACGCCGTATCCGACGGCGGGGACGGCGAGCTGCATGATGACGTTCGCGGGGCCGCCCAGAAGTGCCAGTCCGAGCATTCCGAGGTCGTCGACCGTCTGACCGTCCAGCTCGTCCCGTCGCGAATGTCGTTCTGCGACTGAAGGATCAAGTGCTTCTGCGGTCATGTCGGACTCCCCGTCTCCGGTTAACTGATAACAAGTGTTTCCTCTTTGATTCAACGCCCGGAGCGGGCGAGGTGTCAAGATGTCAGTTGTGACTGACTCCGCGGACTCGACTGGCGAACTGCGCGATTACGGCGGCGAATCGGGCGGCGCGCGCATCGCCCGGCGGCGGACCGCGCTGATCGACGCGGCCCTCGACATGCTCGCCGAGCCGGAACCCGGAGCGGTCACCGTCCGCGGCATCTGCGCTCGCGCGTCGTTGACGCCGCGCTACTTCTACGAGAGCTTCGAGAATGCGGACGTCCTGGTCGGCGCGACGTTCGACATGATCATCGGGGAGATCGCCGAGCGCGCCCTGGCCGGTTTCAACGCGGGGTCGAGCGCGCGCGGGAAGGTGGTCGGCGCCGTCGAGGCGATCGTCGACGTGATCCAGGGCGACCCGCGGAAGGGGAGGGTGATCTTCTCCGACACGCTGAGGAGTCCGGTGCTCGCCGTCAAGCGGACCGAGATGCTGCAGGTCTTCACCGATCTCACGTTCCAGAGCGCACCGGAGGTGGCGAACGTCAGCGGTGGTCAGCAGACGCTGGCGGCCGCGCACTTCCAGGTCGGGGGACTCGGCAGGCTGCTCGCGTCGTGGACGGAGGGGCTGATCGATCTGGACCGGACCGCGCTCGTCGACATCTGCGTGCAGATGCTTCTTCCCGAGAGTCGGGCCGCGGATTCGCCGGCCGCCCGGCTAAGTTGAGTGCATGACGAACTGGCGCGACTACGGTGAACCCGATCTCCCGGCGCCGTTGGCCGCGGCTCTCGACGCCTTCGTCGAGCACGGTTACCACGGCACGTCGGTCCGCGACATCGCGGCGCGCGCCGGGCTCTCGGTTCCCGGTCTGTACCACCACTATCCGTCCAAGCAGTCGCTGCTCCAGGGGCTCCTCGAGCTGACGATGTCCGATCTTCTCCGGCGCTCGGAGGAGGCCCTTGCGGCCGCCGGGGACGATCCCGTCGACCGGTTCGACGCGGTGGTCGAATCGCTGCTGCGATTCCATATGTACCGGCGCGAGCAGGCATTCGTCGGGTCCACCGAGATCCGCAGCCTCGACGCCGACTATCACCCCGTCTACATCGGGCATCGCATCCGGCAGCAGCGGATGGTCGATGATGTCGTGGACGCCGGGGTGGCCGGGGGTTCGTTCACCACGGACGCGCCGAAGGGAGCCGCACGTGCCGTCGCGACGATGTGCGTCGGGGTCTCGACCTGGTACCGCGTGGACGGCCCGATGAGCGCCGACGATCTGATCGCGCAGAACCTTCGATTCGCTCGGTCGATCGTCGGCTTCGTGCCACGCTGACCGCGGACGTCGTCGCGGGCGCGAGTGCTTGACGGTCAGGTCGGAGTCGTGGCACCCTAACCCTGACCGAGCGCTCGTTCGGTTCGAACCCGGAGGGTCAGATGGCTGTCGATCTCGCATACAGCGCGCAGGTGCGCGATCTCGTCGAACGCACGTCGGCATTCATCGCCGACGAAGTGCTGCCGATCGAGATCCGCTTCGCGGGCGACATCACCGCAGCCGGTGGTGACGAGCTCCGCCGTGAACTCAACGACAAGGCCAAGGCCGCAGGAGTGTTCGCTCCCCACGCTCCGATCGAGTTCGGCGGCCTGGGACTGAACATGTCCGACCGTGCGCCGGTGTTCGAGGCGGCCGGCGCGTCGACGTTCGGGCCCGTCGCACTGCACATCGGTGCCCCGGACGAGGGCAACATCCACATGCTGGCGCACATCGCGACGGCGGAGCAGAAGCAGAAGTACCTCGCTCCGCTGGCCACGGGCGCGGTGCGCAGCGCGTTCGCGATGACCGAGCCCTCGCCCGGCGCCGGCGCCGATCCGAATGCGCTGTCGACGACGGCCGAGAAGGTCGACGGCGGCTGGAAGATCAACGGACTCAAGCGATTCATCACCGGCGCCGACGGTGCCGCGTTCTTCATCATCATGGCGCGGACGGTCGGGCAGCGCGGCGATCGAGGCGGTGCCACCATGTTCCTGGCGCCGGCCGAGACCGCGGGCATCAGCGTCGACCGGCACATCCACACCACCGACAAGTCGATGATCGGTGGGCACTGCGAGGTCAGCTTCACCGATGTCTTCGTCCCCGACGAGGACGTCCTCGGCGCCCCGCACGAGGGCTACCGCTACGCGCAGGTGCGACTCGGCCCGGCGCGAATGACGCACGTGATGCGGTGGATGGGCAGCGCGGTGCGCGCCCACCGGATCGCGGTCGACTACGTGGAGCAGCGTGAGGGCTTCGGCGGCCGCCTCGCCGACCTGGGCATGATGCAGCAGATGATCGCCGACAACGAGATCGACCTGGCCGCGGCGCGGGCACTGCTGGTTCGGGCCTGCTACGAACTCGACCTGGGAGAGCACGCGTCCGACTCGACGTCGATCGCGAAGACGTTCGGCGCCGAGGCGTTCTCGCGGGTCGCCGACCGCGCGATGCAGATGTGCGGCGGACTCGGCGTCTCCGAGGACCTCCCGCTCGCCCGCCTCGCGGCCGAACTGCGTCCGTTCCGCATCTACGACGGCCCCAGCGAAGTGCATCGCTGGGCCATCGCCAAGCGTGCCGTCGGACGTGCGCGCAAGGCGCGCGAGGCACAGTGACCGAGAACGACGGCCAGGAGAAGCACGTGGCATCCCATCCCGGACTGAGCGGCGACGATCTGCGGAAACTGTTGGCGGCCAATGAAATCGACGTCGCCGGTGAACTGCGGATCGACCTGATCAGCGGCGGGGGGGCGAATCTGACCTTCGATGTCCGCGACGACCGCAGTCACTGGGTGGTGCGGCGGCCGCCGATGGGCGGGCTGACACCGTCGGCGCACGACATGAACCGCGAATGGAACGTGACCTCCGCACTCGTGCAGACCGGTGTCCCAGTGCCGCCGACCGTGGCGATCGATCGCGACGGCGAGTTCATCGGCGCGCCGTGCACGGTCGTCGAATTCGTCGACGGCCGGGTGATCCGGTCCGTCGAGGACCTGGCCGAACTGAGCGATGCCGAGGTCACGGCGAGCGCGGACGCATTGGTGCGCACGCTGGCCGACCTCCATGCGGTGGACTATGAGGCGGTGGGCCTCGGCGACTTCGGCAGGCCGGACGGGTTCGCCGCGAGGCAGGTGAAGCTGTGGGCTCGCCAGTGGGGCATCGTCAAGACGCGCGAGCTGGACGACGTCGATCGTCTCGCCTCGGCGTTGACCGAGCGTGTGCCGTCGCAGGCGCGCAACGCGATCGTGCACGGCGACTTCCGTATCGACAACACGATCCTGGCGCCGAACGATCCGGGCACCGTTGCCGCGGTGGTGGATTGGGAGATGGCTGCGCTCGGTGACCCGATCGCGGACATCGCGCTGATGTGCGTGTACCGCGAACCGGTGTTCTCGTCGGTGCTCGGGTTCGACGCCGCCTGGACCAGCGATCGATATCCGGACGCGGACGGTCTGGCGCAGCGCTACGTCGAGGCGACCGGTGCGGACTTGGGCGACTGGCCCTTCTACCTGGGCTTGGCGAATCTCAAACTCGGTGTGATCGCCGAAGGCATCACGCATCGGGCGCTGGCCGGCGGTTCGTCGGGCGCTGCCGGGGCGGAGCGCGCGGCCGAGGCCACCGGCGCGTTCGTCGCCGCCGGACTGCGGGCGTTGGCCGCGTCCGCCGGCTGAGCGTCCGTTCCCGAAGGGTTCGCTACCGGTACGACATCAGCTCTGAACCGAGCGCGGAGACGTGGTCGTGGGCGTTCAAGGACACCAGCGTCATACCGCGCCCGCCCGCCAGCACCTTGGTGACGGACGTGTTGACGAAGGTCCGTGACATCTGCGGCCACGACCGTCCGGGGACGTCCCAGAGCTGGGCGACCAGCTGGGTGATCGATCCGGCCGACGACACCACGAGTACGGTCTTGCCCGATCCGGCCGCGGCCGCGGCACGATCGGCGGCGGCCCGGGTGCGCGCAGCGTACGCCGCGTACGTCTCGGGGCCGGTGTCGGCGCCGTCCACCCACTCGTGCAGCGCCCGGGTGATGGCGTCCTGGAAGGGCTTGCCGCCGCCGCGATAGATGTCGTCGGCCTCGGGCAGTGCGGGGGTCGTGTACTCGTTCCAGTCGGGATCGATCGTGGGTGCACCGGCGTCGGGAAACGCCTCCAGGATCCCGGCCATCGTCGCCTGCTGCCGGGGCAGATCCCCGCAGAACATCGCGTCGAACTGCGGGACCTGCGCGGCCAGGGCCTCGCCGGTCGCCCGCGCCTGGGCGAAGCCGAGCTCGGTCAAGCCGGGGCCGCCGACGGTGTCGGCGTCCGGGCCGTACGCGTGCGCAGGTGCCTGGCCGTGCCGGACGATGTAGAGAACTCCCACTGATTCCTCGCTGCAGGGTCATGGCCCGAGTGCGTGGGCCGGGTCGGCATCGCCGTGCTCCGCGTCGCGACGTCGGAGTCGGTCGTCACATTCTCAACTTAGACGGCCCACCTCACTTGCACGCCGCGTGGGTGCTTGCTACTTTTGGCGATCATGACCAGTCAGCTCTTCGCCGTCCCGGAGGTCACCTACGTGACCACCGCTCTGGGGTGCCGTCTGCCGCTGGCTCGGGTCCTTTGTTGTCGCCGAATGCGTTGACCCAGCTCCGCCTCGCGCTGTCCGCGCGGGATCCATTCGCGGCGTGACCCCTCTGTCGGTCCCGCCCAGGCAACAGGACCCTCACCAGAAATGACTTCTGCACTCGATCGCCCGATTCTGTCGAACGCCGCTCCGGTCGGCGTCGTCGTCCGCCCGGTCACCCGACGCCCCTCGGCGGCGAAGCCCGCGGCCAAGCCCGCCGCCGCACACGTGACCACCGCGAAACTCCAGCTCTCGACCAAGGCCGCCGCCCTGGTGCTGCGCACCGCGCGGGTGTCGGGACCGGTGTTCCGCGACGACGCCGCCGCTCTCACCGGGCTGTCCATCTCCACCGTCAATCGTCAGGTCAGCGCGCTGCTCAAGGCCGGTCTGATCCGCGAGCGGGCCGACCTCACGCCACCCGGCGCCGTCGGACGTCCGCGCGTGCCGTTCGAGGTGAACACCGACGGCTTCCTCGCCGTCGGCATCCACATCGGCTACAAGGTCACCTCGATCACCACCCACGACCTCGAGCACCGCGTCGCCGGCGCGATCGCCATCCCGACGCCGCAGGCCGACGATCCGGAAGAGGTCGTCGCCCAGATCGGTGCCAGCGCGCGACGCTTCGCCGACCGCTGGGTCGGCAAGCGGCTGCTGTGGGCCGGCGTCGCGATCGGTGGTCGCGTGGCCGACGGCGGATACGTCGACCATCCGCGACTGGGTTGGGAGGGCGTGCCCGTCGGGCGTCTCGTCGCGGAGGCACTGGGTCTCCCGGTGTCGGTCGCCTCACACGTCGAGGCGATGGCCGCCGCCGAACAGGTGGTGAACCCGGCCGACCAGAGCCAGAACTTCCTCTACTTCTACGCCCGCGAGATGGTCGGCATCGCCTTCAGCGTCGACGGCACCGTCCACACTCCGGCGGCCGGCCCGCCGACGATCGGGCATTTCCCGACCGGAGCCACCAAGCTCCTGGACCCGGATCGCACCGGACGCCTCGAACAGACGGTCAGTGATTCGGGCGTGGTCTACGCGGCGCAGACCGCCGGACTCGAGGTCGACTCCGTCGACGAACTGCGGACTCTCGCTCGCACGGGCGACACCGTCGCGAACGAGATCCTCATCGAGCGCGGCGAGGTGCTGGGCCGGACGGTGGCATTGATCTCCGACATCTTCAACCCGGACCACGTGATCCTGGGCGGGCAGGCGTTCACCGACTATCCCGAGGCGCTGCCCGCGGTCAGCAAGGCACTCCGTGCGACCACGGTCATCACCAAGCGCGACGTCCGCGTCGCGCGGTCGGCGATCACCGTGCAGCAGAAGGCGGCGGGTGCGGTGGCGCTCGACGCGATCTACGCCGATCCGCTCGACGCGCTGTCGTACACGGCCTGACCGCGCCCTGCTACCCGGACGGCGGTCCGAAGCCCGCCGTCGCCAGTGCGGCGCCGCCGATGGGCCCGATCACGGTCTTCACGAAATCCTCGGCGGTGGCGTTGTCGTCGCTGGTACGGCTCACCGCGATCGGGTAGCGGTTGATCACCTTCGCGAATACCGGATCGTCGACCACGTCGACGGTCACGCCCAGACCACGACGCGTCTGCGTCTGGTAGGCGAGCGCCGCGTCGGCGCGCCCGGACGCGACTGCCGAGACGGCGGCCTCGCCGGAGTCGACGTGAATGGGATCGGACAGTCCGACCCCGGTGATCTTCTCGAGGCGAGCCACGGCCGAGCCGCACGGCAGTCGGACCGCGCAGGTGGCGACCCGTAGACCTGGCCGCGCGAGATCGGCGAATCCGCGCAGCTGCCCGGGATTCCCGAGCGGGGTCACGATGATCAGCGAGTTCGACGCGAAGCGGCGGGGATCGATGACGCGCTCGCCCAGCCGGTCCATGGCCGCCTCGTCGTCGGTGGCGACGACGTCGGCGGGAGTGGTGCCCGACCGCGCGATGGTCACCCGGGCACCGGGATGCTGCTGCTCGAAGGTGGTCGCGATGGTGGCGAGGACGGCTTGCAGCGACTGCGGTGCGGAGACGGTGATGGATCTGTCCGCGGAGGCGTCGGAGCAGCCGGACAGTGCACTCGCGGCGAGGAACGCGGTGAGCGCCGCGACGGCGCTGCGGCGCGACAGGGATCGGTGCGTCCTCATGCCATCAGCCTAATGTCGCGGAGATCGGGCGGCGCTCAGCGCTTCCAGTTCCGATCGCGCACCAGCTTGAATGCGCGCAGCTTCCGATATCCGCGCACCGACAGAGAGGAGATCGGGGACACGTGCAGCGGTTCCAGGTCGCGCAGCGCCGAGGCGAGGTCGTCGTCGATCAGGGTGGTGGTCGACCGTGCGGAACTCGCCAGCCGGGCCGCGATGTTGACCGGCTCGCCGAATGCGTCGCCCATCCGCATCAGGACGTCGCCGCGCGCCATCCCGATCCGCAGGCTCGGCAGTTCGCCGTCGGCCGTCAGTCCGTGCAGGTCGATCGCGATCTCCGCGGCGGCAGTCGGATCCGAGACGGTGAACATCACCGCGTCGCCGATCGTCTTGATGATCTGTCCGCCGTGACCGGTGATGATCGCGTGCGCGGCGGATTCGAAGGTCTCCAGCAGGCTCTCGAGCTCAGTCATCCCGAGTCGACGCGACATCGAGGTGTATCCGACGATGTCGGCGAATCCGACGACCACCTCGGTGTGCTCGCTGTCGCGGCCCGCGTCGGTCAGTCCGGCCGCGAGATGCCTGCGCCACACCATGTCCTGCACTCGCGCGAGGGCTTCGACCATCTGCTCCGTCGTGGCCTCGACGTTCGGGTCGGCGGCCAGACGGGTGATCTCCTCCGCCTGCCACTGCGCGAGCCGGGCCGTCGCCTGCCCGATCGCGCGTGCGGCGGCCAACTGGGCGGTGGAGTCCATGGCCTGGTCGTTGCCCGCGAACACGCTGAGGGCGGCGAGATCGGCCTTCGAGAAGCGCTGGCCGTCTCCATCGGCTCCCTGCGCGAAACCGAAGGCGTTCCAGAATCGTCGGGCGTACGCCGGATCGAGTTGCAGCGCGGCGATCAGCTCGTCGCGCGAGTACTCGAGCGGAACGTCAGACACCCATCACACCTTTCATCAGATAGGCCATTCGGGCGGCGAACTCGGGACGCGGTGTGCTGCGGGGCAGCCGGACCGCGTCGTTGACGATCGCCAGGGCGGCGTGCACGGCGAGGACAGCCGACTCCGCGGACCGATCCGGGTCGATCTCGGTGAGCAACTGGATCCAGCGTGCCACGTAGCGCCGCTGGACCGCCAGCAGTTCCGCCGCCTGCGGCTCTCCGGCCAGCACATATGCACTGGTGAATCCGACGAGCAGGTCGGGGGTGGAGGTCACCGCATCGACGTAGCTGTCGACGAGTGCATTCAATCGTCCGGCCGGGTCGGCGGTGATCGCGTACGCCGCCATCGCACCGGCCTCCAGCCGCATCGCGCTGCGCCGGCTGATGCCGACCAGGATCGCCAGCTTGGATGGGAAGTGCTTGTAGACGCTGGGTCCGGTGATGCCGACGGCCGCCCCGATCTCGTCCATCCCGGTGCCTGCGAAACCCTGATCGGCGAACAGCCGGGCGGCCGCGTCGAGGATCTCGTCGCGCCGCGTCGGCAGGTCGTCGCCCAGGCCGACCGAGTCGTGCGGGGATGCCGCCTCGCTGGGCGAGAGCGCGATGGTGCGCCGAACGAGACCGAGGAGAAGGTCTTCGACGTCCCCCGCGCTCCCGCGCACGGCCCGACCGGCGCCGCTGCCGGCGACGCTGAGGACCGCGCCTGCCAGGTACATCGACTCCCGCTCGGTGAGCTCGGGGCGGTCGGCGCGGATCGCGGCGGCCCACTGCCGCAGCACCGTGCGCGTCCGGCGCACCACATCGGCGTTCTCGTCGGCGCTCAGATGCTGGCCCGACCACCGCCACAGCGAGGTGGCGTGCGGGTTCGAGATGCTCAGGGCGGTGACGCTGGTGGCTAGTGCATCGGATGGCTCGGGGTCGCTGTCGAGCCCGGCGCCGTCGGTGCTGACCTCGAGCTCGTCGACGCGAGTCTGCACGGCGGCCAGCAGCAGCGCCTGCTTGTCGGCGAAGTGCCGGTACACAGTGGGGGCGCTCACACCGGCCCGGCGGGCGATGTCGGCGACCGACACATGCGGGTATCCACGCTCGGCGAACAGCACGGTCGCTGCTTCGATGAGCTGCCTGCGGCGGTCTGTCGACCGCGGGCGCCGCGTCGCCTTGGTGGTTGTCATGATGAACCGACCATAGCCGATTGATGGCTGAATATGAACGACTTGACCACCAGGTATGGTCAAAAACGTTATTGAGGGTTAGCCTACGAAGGTAACCACTCTCGGTTCGTGTGAAAGGAACACCTGTGTCCGACGAAGCATTCATCTACGAGGCGGTCCGTACGCCCCGTGGCAAGCAGCGCGGCGGCTCGCTGCACAGCGTCAAGCCGATCGACCTGGTCTCCGGACTGATCGACGGACTGCTGGCGCGCCACAGCGACCTCGACCCGAAGGACATCAACGACGTCGTCCTCGGTGTCGTGTCGCCGGTCGGCGAGCAGGGCGCGGTCATCGCACGTACCGCGGCTCTCACCTCGGGCCTCGGCGAGACCGTCCCGGGCACGCAGATCAACCGTTTCTGTGCTTCGGGTCTGGAGGCCGTGAACCTGGCCGCGGCCAAGGTCAAGTCGGGATTCGACGACCTGGTGCTGGCCGGCGGCGTCGAGTCGATGTCGCGCGTGCCGATGGGCAGCGACGGCGGAGCGCTCTTCATGGACCCGGCCACCGCGTACGACAACTACATCGCCCCGCAGGGCATCGGCGCCGACCTGATCGCCACCATCGAGGGCTTCTCGCGTGAGGACGTCGACGCGTACGCCGCCGAGTCGCAGCGCCGCGCCGCCGAGGCCTGGGACAAGGGCTACTTCTCGAAGTCGATCATCCCGGTCAAGGACATCAACGGTGTCACCCTGCTCGACAACGACGAGCACCGTCGCCCCGGCACCACCGCCGAGAGCCTCGGCAAGCTGAAGCCCGCATTCGCGGGCCTCGCGGCCATGGCGGGCTTCGACGACGTCGTCATGCAGAAGTACCCGAACGTCGAGCAGGTCAACCACGTTCACACCGGTGGCAACAGCTCCGGCATCGTCGACGGTTCGGGCCTGGTCCTGGTCGGCTCCGAAGAGGCGGGCAAGCGCAACGGCCTGACCCCGCGCGCTCGCATCGTCTCGTACGGCGAGATCGGCTCGGAGCCCTCGATCATGCTCACCGGCCCGACCCCGTCGACCGAGCTCGCGCTGAAGCGCGCCGGCCTGACCGTCGACGACATCGACGTCTTCGAGCTGAACGAGGCCTTCGCCTCGGTCGTCATGAAGTGGATGAAGGACCTCAAGATCCCGCACGAGAAGGTCAACATCCACGGTGGCGCCATCGCTCTCGGCCACCCGCTCGGCGCCACCGGCGCGATGATTCTGGGCACCGTCGTCGACGAGCTCGAGCGCACCGGCGGCCGCTACGGCCTGGCCACCCTCTGCATCGGCGGCGGCATGGGCGTCGCAACCGTCATCGAGCGCCTCTGATCGCCCCGGACTAGAAGGAAAAGACTTAATCTCATGACTGACAACATGATCACGTGGGAGAAGGACGCCGACGGCGTCGTCATCCTCACCATGGATGACCCCAACCAGGGCGCCAACACGATGAACGAGACCTACATCAGCTCGATGTCGGCCACCGTCGATCGCCTCGAGGCGGAGAAGGACGACATCGCCGGTGTCGTGCTGACCTCGGCGAAGAAGACCTTCTTCGCGGGCGGCGACCTCAAGGACATGACCGCGGGCCGCGGTGACAAGTCCAAGGAGGAGATCGCCACCGAGATCACCAACCGCACCAACGGCATGAAGGCCGTGCTGCGTCGTCTGGAGACCCTCGGCAAGCCGGTCGTCGCCGCCATCAACGGCGCCGCGCTCGGCGGTGGCCTGGAGATCGCACTGCACTGCCACTACCGCATCGCAGCCGACGTCAAGGGCAACCAGCTGGGTCTGCCCGAGGTCACCCTCGGCCTGCTCCCCGGTGGCGGCGGCGTGGTCCGCACCGTCCGTCTTCTCGGCTTCCAGCAGGCGCTCATGGGCGTCCTCCTCCAGGGCCCGCGCCTGAAGCCGGCCAAGGCCAAGGAGATCGGTCTGGTCAACGAGGTCGTCGGCTCGATCGACGAGCTGATCCCCGCCGCCAAGGCCTGGATCGCCGCCAACCCGGAGGCGCAGCAGCCGTTCGACGTCAAGGGCTACAAGATGCCCGGTGGCGCGCCGACCAACCCGGCCGTCGCGGCGAACCTGCCCGCCTTCCCGGCACTCCTGCGCAAGCAGATCAAGGGCACCAACATGCCCGCACCGCGCGCCATCCTGGCCGCGGCCATCGAAGGCGCGTACGTCGACGTCGACACCGCCGACCAGGTGGAGACCCGCTACTTCGTGTCGCTCGTGACCGGTCAGGTCGCGCAGAACATGATCAAGGCGTTCTTCTTCGACCTCCAGCACATCAACGGCGGCGGCTCGCGCCCGGAGGGCTACGACAAGTACCAGGCCAAGAAGGTCGGTGTCATCGGCGCGGGCATGATGGGCGCCGCAATCGCATACGTGTCGGCCAAGGCCGGCATCGAGGTCGTCCTGAAGGACATCGACCTCGACGCTGCCAAGCGCGGCAAGGCGTACTCGGAGAAGCTCGAGGAGAAGGCCCTCTCGCGCGGCAAGACCACGCAGGAGAAGAGCGACGCTCTGCTCGCCCGGATCACCCCGACCGTCGACCCCGCCGACTTCAAGGGCGTGGACCTGGTGATCGAGGCCGCATTCGAGTCGGTCGAGGTCAAGAACAAGGTGTTCCAGGAGATCGAGGACATCGTCGAGCCGGACGCCGTGCTCGGCTCGAACACCTCGACCCTGCCGATCACCATCCTGGCCGAGGGCGTCAAGCGGGCCGAGGACTTCATCGGCATCCACTTCTTCTCGCCGGTCGACAAGATGCCGCTGGTGGAGATCATCAAGGGTGCCAAGACCTCGGACGCCGTGCTGGCGAAGGTCATCGACTACACGCTGCAGATCCGCAAGACGCCGATCGTCGTGAACGACAGCCGCGGCTTCTTCACCTCGCGCGTCATCGGCACCTTCATCAACGAGGCCGTCGCCGCCGTCGGTGAGGGCGTCGAGCCGGCGTTCATCGAGCAGGCCGGCAGCCAGGCCGGATACCCGGCTCCGCCGCTGCAGCTGATGGACGAGCTGACTCTGACCCTGCCGCAGAAGATCCGCAAGGAGACCGAAGCGGCCATCCGTGCGGCCGGCCAGGAGCCGCCGCAGCACGGTTCGTACGCGGTCATCGACAAGATGGTCGAGCTGGGTCGGACGGGCAAGAAGGACAACGCCGGCTTCTACGACTACGCGGACGGCAAGCGCAGCCTGATCTGGCCGGGCGTGCGCGAGAACTTCGGCTCGGGCACCGCCGAGATCCCGCTCGAGGACATGAAGGAGCGCATGCTCTTCGCCGAGGCGCTCGAGACCGTGAAGTGCTTCGACGAGGGTGTGCTCACCTCCGTCGAGGACGCCAACATCGGTTCGATCTTCGGCATCGGATTCCCGGCCTGGACCGGCGGTGTCGTCCAGTACATCAACCAGTACGAGGGCGGCCTGAAGGGCTTCGTCGACCGCGCTCGCGATCTGGCGTCGAAGTACGGCAGCCACTTCGAGCCCCCGGCCTCGCTCGTCGAGAAGGCCGACTCCGGCATCGAGAAGCTGACGAACGAGAACCTCGTCAAGTAGCGACTCGCTAGCCGCGTCGTATCGCTTGTGCCGTATTCCGTTACCCGATTCGGGTAACGGAATACGGCATAAGCGTTTTCGGGGGGTGGTGCCGCAAAGCCTTCTGGCTACCGCGCCTGAGGCAGACGCGAGATCTCGCCGGACCGACGCTCGGCCATCGGCACCGCGACGGGGTCGTCCGGCCGATCGGTGGCGTGGCGTTTGCTGAAGACTAGCGCGACCGGGGTGACGACCGCGGCGACCATGCCGGCCGCGAAACCGTTGCCATACAGATTCAGTCCTATCGTCAGCGCCCCCCGCGACCTGGGCGACGGAGACGTGCAGGAATCCCGCCAACAGACCCCACAGAACTCTGAAGGGTCCGGCGATCGGTGCCAGACAGGTGCCGAACATGATCGCCCAGACGACGCCGGGGTCGTCGAGGCCGAGCGGTTTGGTCAGGGCGCCGAGCAGGACTCCGGCCATCACCGGAATCACGTTGAGCGTGTGCTTTCCGCAGGCGCTGAACCCGACGACGCGGAACCGAGTGGCGGCCGTCAGAACGCTCTGCGGCGAGGCAGATTGTAGCCCGGTCCGAATCGGCGGGTGTGTGGCGAACCGCGCCTTTGGTGCGTCAGGTCCCCGGTACGACGACCGGCAGCAGCTCGGGTCGTTTCGGGGTCCGGCCGTCGCCGAGCGACCGTCCGCGGATCTTGCGGATGAGCCAGGGGGTGAAGAAGGCGACGAACCAGCGTGCGTCGTCGAGCGCTCGGGAGACGCGATTCGGATCGCCGGCCGGCGGCAGAGGGCGGCCCCAATCCGCCGAACTGCCGGGCAGTCCGAGTGCGAACGCGGCGCCCGCGGCGAACCGGTCGTGGCCGGAGGGGGAGGCGTGCAGGCGGTCGGGAGACCACGACCGCAGGTCCGAGAGCACCGGGGCGGAGTACAGGTCGACGAGGACGAAGCCGTACGTCTCGGCGAAGTCCCGCATCATCTGGTTCATCGCCGCGAGTCGCTGCTCGATCCGTGTGCCGAACGGAATGGTCTGCGCGACGTCGGGGAATGTCGAGATCACCACGGTCGCACCGGATTCCGCGAGTCGCCGATAGATGTAGTCGAGGTCGGCATGAACGACGGCGAGGTCGATCCGGCCGATCACGTCGTTCATGCCGAGGGGTGCGGCGATCAGATCGGGATCCAGGGCCAGTGCGGGTTCCAGTTGCTCGTCGCGCGTGTTTCGGGTGTTCTTCCCGCGGACGGCGAGGTTGGCGTATCGGAGATCGGGATTCATCACGGTCAGTTGCTCGGCGAGTCGATCGGCCCACCCTCGGTAGCCGGTCCTGGCGTCACCGTCGCACATGCCTTCGGTCTGGGAGTCCCCGATTGCGACGAACCGTGAGTAATCCATGTCGAAGATCATATTCCCGTTGAAGGGGCCGGCGGCATCGGCGTGGTTTACAAATCAATTCAAATATCTAGACAGAGGACGGGTATAGGTCTACTGTCAAACTCGAACGGCCCGCCGGACGAGGAGGAAGACATGGCGAACCCGACGATCGATCAGAGCCCCGCGGAAGCGGTGGCCTGGCGCGACAAGAAGCGACACCTGTGGATGCTCGGCCTGATCCCGCCGACTGCGATCTTCATCGCGACCGGCCTGGTGGCGCTCTTCAATCGGGCGTCCGACGCCCTCGGCTGGAGCTGGATCTCCGCGGTCTCGCCGGTGTGGTGGTGGATCGGTCCGATCCTGATCTACGTCTTGCTTCCGATCCTCGACGTGTTCTTCGGCCCCGATGGTCAGAACCCGCCCGAGGAGCTGATGGAACAGCTGGAGGCGGACCGGTACTACCGCTACTGCACCTATGCCTACATCCCGTTCCAGCTGGTCAGCGTCGTCTTCGCGTGCTACCTGTGGACCGCGAGCGACCTGTCGTGGCTCGGCGTCGACGGCGGACTCGGCCTCGCGGCGAAGATCGGGGTGGCCCTGTCGATCGGTGCGATGGGCGGCATCGGCATCAACACCGCGCACGAACTCGGTCACAAGAAGGTCAGTCTGGAGCGGTGGCTCTCCAAGATCACCCTCGCGCAGACCTTCTACGGCCACTTCTACATCGAGCACAACCGCGGCCATCACGTCCGCGTCGCCACCCCGGAGGATCCGGCGAGTTCGCGATTCGGTGAGACCTTCTGGACCTTCCTGCCCCGCAGCGTGTTCGGCAGCCTGAAGTCGGCGTGGGAACTCGAGGCCACCCGCATGAAGCGCCTCGACCGCCCGGTCTTCCACCCGAGCAACGACGTCCTCAACGCCTGGGTCATGTCCATCGTCCTGTGGGGCGCGCTGACGGCGATCTTCGGCTGGCAGATCCTGCCCTTCGTCGCCATCCAGGCGATCTACGGATTCTCGCTGCTGGAGACCGTCAACTACCTCGAGCATTACGGACTGCGCAGGAAGAAGAACGACCGCGGGCGGTACGAGCGCTGCACGCCGCAGCACAGCTGGAACTCCGACCACATCTGCACCAACATCTTCCTGTACCACCTGCAGCGGCACAGCGATCACCACGCGAACCCCACCCGCCGCTATCAGACACTTCGGAGCTTCGACGACGCGCCGAACCTGCCCAGCGGCTACGCCAGCATGATCACCCTGGCCTACTTCCCGCCGATCTGGCGTCGCGTGATGGACAAGCGGGTCATCGCCCACTACGACGGCGACCTCACCCGGGCCAACCTGCAGCCGGGTAAGGAAGCCAAGCTGCTCGCCAAGTACGAGGAGGCTGCGGCATGAGCTCCTACCGCTGCGAGGTGTGCGACTACGTGTACGACGAGGCGACGGGAGCCCCACGCGAGGGATTCCCTGCCGGCACTGCCTGGACCGACATCCCCGACGACTGGGCCTGCCCCGACTGCGGGGTCCGCGAGAAGATCGACTTCGAACTGATTGGACGATGACATGACCACCGCCGACTACAGACTCTTCCGCTGCATGCAGTGCGGATTCGAGTACGACGAAGCCGAGGGCTGGCCGGAGGACGGCATCGAACCCGGCACCCGCTGGGACGACATCCCCGACGACTGGAGCTGCCCCGACTGCGGTGCCGCCAAGGCCGATTTCGAGATGGTCGAGGTCGCGCGCTCATGACCGGGGAGGCCGGGCGCGGCGCGGGAGTGGTCATCGTCGGCACCGGGACCGCCGGAACGACCGCGGCGGCGACGCTGCGAGCCGAGGGGTTCGACGGTCCGGTCACGCTGATCGGAGCCGAGCCCGGCCTGCCGTACCGTCGGACCGCGTTGTCGAAGGACCTGCTGGCCGCCGATCTGTCGGAACCGCGGATCGCCCTCCAGAAGCCGGACTTCTGGGAAGCGAAGAGCATCGACGTCCGAGTCGGCGTCCGCGTCATCGCAGTGGACCCCGAGGACCGGACGGTCGAGCTCGACGACGGCGACGTCCTCGACTATCGGGCGCTGATCCTCGCGACCGGCGGACAGCCGGTGCGGCCGGCCTGGCTCGACGATCAGGTGCCGACGTTGCGGACCCGAGACGACGCCCTCGCGATCCGCGACGGCGTGACCGAGTCGCAGCGGCTCGTCGTGATCGGCGGGGGACTGATCGGACTCGAGCTGGCCGCGTCCGCCGCCTCGCACGGTCTGCTCGCAACGGTGGTCGAAGCCGGCCACCGAGTCGCCGCGCGGGTGGTGCCGCCCGTGGTCTCCGACTATCTCGCGACCCTGCACACGGCGAACGGAGTCTGGCTCCGCACGGAGTCGCCCGCGGACTCGGCCACCGCGCGGCGCGTGCAGCTCTCGGACGGTGCGCAGCTGGTGGGCACGGTGGTCGCCGCGATCGGGGCGGCCCCCGACATCGCGCTGGCCGCCGCCGCGGGTGCGTCGACCTGTGCGGCGGGCGTCGTCGTCGACCATGCGCTCGCCACCGACGTCCCCGGGATCTTCGCGGCGGGCGACGCCGCGGCGCTGCCGGATCTGCGGACCGGCGAGCCCGCGCGCGGCGAGCACTGGTTCGGTGCCACCGACCAGGGCAAGGCGGTCGCGAAGTCGGTGCTCGCGTCGTTCGCCGGAGAGCCGGCCGCGCCGTTCGTCGAGGTCCCGCGGGCCTGGACCATGCAGTACGGCGTCAACATCCAGATGGTCGGCTGGCCCACAGTCGACGGCGAGGTGATCGTCGACGGTTCGATCGCCGACGGTGACGCGACGGTCCGCACCGTCGTCGACGGCGAGCTGGTGGGAGCGGTGACCGTGGGCCGGGCCGCGGCGGCTCGGGACTGCCGTGCGGAGATCGCGGCAGCGCTAGGCTCGACGGTGTGAGTGCCCCCGCCCAGTCCACGCCGAGCTTCGCCGAAGCGAGCAAGCAACTGCTTCGCACGACGCTGCTCGACGGCCTGCGGACCCTTCTGCGGGAGAAGGACTGGGCGCGGGTGACGATGGCCGACGTCGCCAAGCAGGCGGGGGTCAGCAGGCAGACCGTCTACAACGAGTTCGCGTCGCGGGCCGGACTGTCGCAGGCGTACGCGCTGCGCCTCGCCGACGAGTTCACGACCGAGATCGGCATCGCGATCGACGCGAACGTCGACGACGTGACCGGTGCGCTGCGGTCGGGGTTCGCGGCCTTCTTCGCCAGTGCCGCGGACGATCCGCTGATCCAGTCGCTGCTGTCGGGCGAGGCGAAACCCGATCTGCTCAAGCTCATCACCACCGATGCCGCGCCGATCATCAGCGCTGCCAGCGCCCGGCTGGAAGTGATCCTCGTCGAGTCCTGGGTCGCCGTCGATCAGGCGACCGCCGGTCGTATCGCGCGGATGATCACCCGCATGGCGCTCAGCTACGTCGCCATGCCGCCCGACGCGGACGCCGACTCCGACGTCGCCGACGACCTCGCGTCGGTCCTCGCCCCCGCGGTCATCGCGGCGCGGGGATGAGACCGCCTGCGAGCTACCGAGACAGGAAGGCGCGGACGGATGATTCGAAGGCGTCCTTCGCCTCGATCATCACCCAGTGACCGCACTTCGGGAACACGTGGAGTTCGGCGTCGGGGATCAGGCGCATCGGGACCATCGACATGTCCGGCGGGCTCACGCGATCGTCGCGTCCCCACGTCAGCAGGGTCGGGCACTTCACCAGGTGCATGAGCGACCAGTAGGGCGGAGTGTCCGAGTTGGCCATGAACTGCTGCATCATCTCGAATGCCTTGGAGCCGTACATCATCGCCGCCGTCTTCTGTGCGGCCGGGTCGCTCGCCGCCGCCCACCGCTCCTCGATGAGTTCCTCGGTGACGAGGGCGCGGTCGTAGACCATCGAGTTCAGCCAGCGGACCAACTTGTCACGGTCGGGGGCGTCGGTGAACTCCTGCAGCAACCGGATGCCCTCGGAGGGACTGGAGCTGAAGACGTTCGGGCCCACGCCGCCGATGGTCACCAGCTTCTCGACGCGATCGGGGTGCTTGATCGCGAGATTGACGCCGACCACGCCGCCCATCGAGTTGCCGATCATCGCGGCCGATGAGATCCCGAGGGCGTCCATGAACCGGATGACCGCGGCGCCCGCGGTGAGCACCGGGTGGCCGTCGACCGGATCGGAGACGCCGAAGCCGGGGAACTCGACGATGTAGCAGTGATGCGTCTCGGCGAAGTACCCGAGATTGCCGCGGTAGTTGCGCCAGCCGTTGACCCCGGGACCCGAACCGTGCAGCAGGATCAGCACGTCGTCGTTGTGCTCGCCGGCCTCGTGGTAGCGGATGACGCCCTCGTCGGTGCTGATCTCGCGCTTGGTTCCCTCGTAAGTCACGTCCATGCCGACCACAATAGAACGTGTTCTAGTTTATGGATAGTCGTATCCTGGTGAGCGTGAAGATCGATGTCTCAGTTCCACTCGTCACCGCAGGTCTGATCGGCGGCTTCGCCACCGCCCGCTATTCCGGAGTCCGCCCGGCCGGCGGCGCCGTTCTCGCGGCGGCGGGCATCGGGGCCGGCCGCAGCTGGCTGCGACGTGGTCCGGTCGTTACGAGTGCCTTGTCTGTGACGTACCTCGGTGCGTTCGGAATCTCACATCCCCTCGCGAAGAAGCTCGGTGCATGGCCGTCCGTGCTGGTCGTGACGGGTGCCGCCGCGGGTACGACTGCCGCGGCACTGGCCCTCGCTGATAAATCGTCGCGCTGATTCACAGGAACTCGGTGGAGAATTGTCGAGTGGTGCACGGGCGCCGCTCTCTGGCACTCGAGGGGATAGACAGTGATTCGACGTAACTCCGCGATCCTGGTGTCATGCCTGATCGGCGTGGCGATGGTGATCGCGGCCTGCAGCGGCACCGAATCGGCGCCGCCGGCGCCTCCGGCCGCAGTGGCGGTCCCGGTGGCCAACGGCAAGCCGATCAATCCGACGACGCCGATCGTCGTCGACGCGACCGGCGGCACGCTCACCACCGTGACGGTGACCAACGCGGGCGGCAAGAAGGTCGACGGCAAGCTCGACGCGAACGCGACGCACTGGACCACATCCGAGGACCTCGGCTACGGCGGGACGTACACCGTCGCCGCGACTGCGGTGAACAGTGACAAGAAGCCGACCACCAAGTCCTTCACCGTCACCACCATCAGCCCGGACGACACCGCGTACGCCAACGTCGTCCCGTCGCCCGACGTGGTCTCCGATGTGGGGATCGGCGTCGGCCAGCCGCTCGTCTTCCAGTTCACCAAGCCCGTGCAGAACAAGGCCGAGGTGGAGAAGCACCTCAAGGTCACCACCACGCCGGCGCAGCCCGGCGCCTGGTACTGGGTCGACGACCAGAACGTGCATTACCGCGGCCCCGAGTACTGGAAGCCCGGGACCAAGATCCACATGGAGGCCGACGTCTACGGCGTCGATCTGGGCGACGGCGTGTACGGCGCCGAGGACAACGCCGTCGACTACACCGTTCACGACTCCTGGGTCGCGAAGGCCGACGGTGCCACCGAACTGCTGACCGTGTTCCACAACGGAGAGCAGGTCAAGCAGATGCCGATGAGCCTCGGCGAGCCGAACAACCCGTCGCACACCGGTCCCCATGTCATCTCCGAGAAGGCCGCCGTGACCGTGATGGACTCGTGCACCTTCGGTGTCTGCCAGGGCGATCCCGGCTACTACAAGGAGACCGTCTACAACGACCTGCGGATCTCGAACGACGGCGAGTTCGTGCACTCGGCGCCGTGGTCGGTGGGACAGCAGGGCTCCTCGAACGTCTCGCACGGCTGCGTGAACCTCAGCCCCGCCGATTCGCAGTGGATGTTCGACCACTTCGGTCTCGGCGACGTCGTCGAGATCACCAACTCCGGCGGCCCGCCGCTGCCGGTGTGGGACACCTACGGCGACTGGGAACTCACCTGGGACCAGTGGAAGGCGGGCAACGCGTAGGCGGCGTCCCGCCCTCGAAGAAAGTGTCGAGCAATCGATCCTCGGGGTCGATTGCTCGACACTTCTCTCGTCTGGTCGATCAGTTGCCGAGCGACGCCTCGTCCTCCGCGTTGAAGTGCTCCTCCAAGGTCACGGGGCTGTAGTCGACGTCGATCTCCTCGACCGGGCGACCGCGCGCGGATTCGATCGCGTGCAGTCTCCGCTGCGCGCGATCGGCGGCATACGTCAGGAAGACGTCGTTGTCGATGCCGAACGGCGCCTCGTCGAACTGCCCGTCGACCCACTTGATCATCCCCATCGCCAGGGGGACCAGCTCGCCGAAACGGTCGGTGACCACCTGCCACAGGGAGTCGTCGGCGGCGACGTGTCGGCGGCAGGTGAACGTCCCCCACGCCATGTGCCGGGTCTCGTCCTCGGCGATGCTGCCGATCAACTGCTGCATCCCCGGCAGGATCTCCGACTCGACGCAGATCCGGCGCCACGCGTAGTACCCGGTGAGCGCGAGGCTGCCCTCGATCACGTGGTTGTAGGTGACGCTTGCGCGGACCTGGTTCACCGGCGACGGGTCGGTGTTCAGGATGCGCAGCGCCTGCGGCAGCTGCTCGTAGAACAGCTCGCGATAGAAGGGGTTCTCGGCGACGTAGGGGTGGAGGTCCTCGGTGAGGCCCACCGCGTCCATCCACAGGCGGAACCCCTGCGCGTGTTTGGCCTCGTCGAGGCAGAACTGCGCCAGGTACATCTCGTCGCCGAACCTGTCCTCGGCGGACATCGCGTTCATGAACGGGCGGATGTCCTCGGTGACCGCCTCCTCACCCGCGACGAACTGCGAGACCAGGTAGGTGGCGCTCCGGCGCTGATCGTCGGTCAGGCCGGCCCAGTCGAGAGCGTCCTGCGAGAAGTCGATCGAGGCCGGGTCCCAGGTCTTCGCGTTGCCCTTGGTGAACAGTCGGAGCGGGAACGACTGCCAGTTCATCCCGCCCGCCCGGAGCGAGGTGAATCCTTGGCGCGCGGCCGATTCTGAAGATGTCGCAGTCACGATGAATCACTTCCGAAGTCGATCCGATGGATAGTCGTGACGCTAGTTCGTTGCGGTGCGGTCGGAAGGGGATTGGCGCGACTGCGCGGGCTCGACGTCGGTCGAGGGCGCCGATAGCGTGAAGGACGCAGGCATCTCGACGACCTCACCGCAGATCGGACACATCATGGGAACACTGACCTACACGGCGACCGTCTCGCTCGACGGCTACGTCGCCGACGCGAGCGGCGACTTCCAGTGGTCGGCGCCGGGCGACGAGGTGTTCGCCTTCCACGTCGAACGCATGGGGCCGGTGTCGACGGAGATCCTCGGCCGCAACACGTACCTCCTGATGACGTACTGGGAGAACGAGCCGGCCGACGGTTCGTGGAGTTCGGAGGAGCGTGAGTTCGCCCGGCGCTGGCAGGCGATCGAGCGGGTGGTCGTGTCGTCGACGCTGATCGACGACGACCTCGGGTCGGGGACCCGGCTGATTCCGCACCTGAGCATTTCGGAGCTGGCGGGCATCGTCCGGGACGCCTCGGGCGAGGTGGAGATCTTCGGTCCCACGACCGCCGCCGCGGCGATCCGCGCGGGGATGGTGGACGACTACCGCTTCTTCGTGGTGCCGAAGATCGTCGGCGGCGGGTTGCGCGCGCTGCCCGACGACGCTCGGCTCGACCTCCGGCTCGTCGAACACCGGACCTTCGGCGACACCGCGTATCTGCACTACCGGGCGGGCTGATCGGCCGACGGACCGCCGGGCGACGACGCGTCCGGCCGCCCAGGCCACCAGATGCGCGGCCCGACGTCCAGAGTCAGCGCGGGCACCAGCAACGACCGCACGACCAGCGTGTCGACCAGGACGCCGAACGCGACGAGGAACGCGACCTGCGCGAGGAACAGCAGCGGGATCACCGCCAGCGCGCTGAACGTCGCGGCGAGCACCAGACCAGCGGCGCTGATGACGCCGCCCGTGCTCGTCAGTGCGCGGAGCATGCCGTCGCGTGTGCCGTGCCGCTGAGCCTCCTCGCGTGCTCGGGTCATCAGGAAGATGTTGTAGTCGATCCCCAGCGCGACCAGGAAGACGAAGGCGAACAGCGGCACCACCGGATCGGCGCCCGGGAAGCCGAACGGGCCGTTGAACAGGAGAGCGGCCACTCCGAGCGCGGTCCCGAACGACAGCACCGTGGTCGCCAACAGCATCAACGGGGCGAGCAGGCTGCGCAGTAGGACGATCAACACGGCCAGGACGACGAGCAGCACCACCGGGATGATCAGATTGCGATCGTGGCGGGCGCTGATCCGGGTGTCGAGGTCGACGGCCGTGCCACCGCCGACCAGTGCGTCGGCGCCCGGCACCGCATGCGCCGTCGAACGGATGTCGACGATCGTGTCCTGGGCGGCCAGCGAGTCCGGATCGTCGGACAGTGTCACCTGAACGGCCCGACGGCCGTCGTGCGTCACCGGTCCTCGGTCGTCGGCGAGGACCTCGGCGGCGGCGACGCCGTCGACCGCTCGTATCTGGTCGGCCACGGTCGTCGCCGAGTCCTGGTTCACGGTCACCCAGGTCGGCGTCCCGGAGCCCGCGTCGAAGTGCCGTGCGTGCATCTCCGACCCCGTCACCGAGGCCGCCTCACCGAGGAAGAAGTCGTCGGTCGAGACGCCGTCGGACCGGAAGGCGGGGGCGAACGCCGCACCGATCACCAGCACCACCAGCGTTCCCGCCCACACCCGGCGCGGCGACCGCGCGACGAACGCGGCCACCCGCTGCCAGATGCGGTGAGCAGAACCGCCCTCGGTGTCCGGGACTCGGGGCCAGAACGCCGACCGGCCGATGAGCGCGAGCATCGCGGGCAGGAAAGTGATCGACGCCAGGAACGACGCGGCGATGCCCAGCGCCGCGATCGGGCCGAGGCTCCGGTTCGAGTTCAGGTCCGACAACAGCAGGCACAGCACACCAAGGATCACGGTCGCGGCCGAAGCGGTGATCGGCGGGATCGTCGCGCGCCACGCCGTCCGCAGCGCGTCGCGGGCATCGGGCTCGTCGGCGAGCGCCTCCCGGTAGCGCGCGACCAGCAGCAGCGCGTAGTCGGTCGCCGCGCCGAAGACCAGGATGAACAGGATGCCCTGGCTCTGACCGTTGAGCTCGAGGACGCCGGCCTTCGCGAGACCGTAGACCACTCCGGAGGCGAGGGCGAGCGCGAAGATCGCCGAGAGCAGGACGACGAACGGCAGGATCGGCGAGCGGTACACGACGATCAGAATCAGCAGCACCACCGCGCCCGCGACCAACAGCAGGATGCCGTCGATCCCCGCGAAGGCGTTCGAGAGGTCGGCGGCCTGTGCCGCAGGCCCGGTGATCGCCACGCTGACCCCGGGCGGCGGATTCGCGAGTGCATCCGTGAGCTCGGCGATCTGGTCCTTCGGTTTCGCCTCGGTCGACACCGGAACGAACAGCTGGACCGCCTCGCCGTCGGCGGACGGAAGGGCGGGCGAGAACTGCCCGCCGAAGCCCTCGGTCCCCGCCAGCGGTGCGACGGCGCCGACCACGAAGTCGCGGTCGGCGTCCGTCATCGGGGTGCTCTTCTCGGCGACGACGATCGCGGGGAAGTACCCGGTGTCGGTGAACGCGGGCAACTCCTCGGCGACGCGTGTCGACTCCGCGGACTGCGGAAGGAAGGCGCTCGCGTCGTCGGTCGTGACCGTCGACAGCTTGCCGGACAACGGCCCGGTGAGCCCGCCGATGACGAGCCAGATCAGGACGATTGCGGCGGGCAGGACGACGCGGACGATTCGCCGAGGGGCCATGCCATCGTGTCTACACGATCGGTCCGGTATCGCGCCTCCGGCGAGTCCGCGTCACCAGATCCGGACTCGTTCCTCCTCGGCCAGGTAGAGGGCGTCACCGGGGGCGACGTCGAAGGCCTCGTAGAACGCGTCCACGTTTCGGACCACTCCGTTGCAGCGGAACTCGGGCGGCGAGTGCGGGTCGATCGACAGGCGACGGATCGCCTCCTCGTCGCGCGTCTTGGTCCGCCAGATCTGCGCCCAGTTGAAGAAGACGCGCTGAATGCCGGTGAGGTCGTCGATGATCGGCGCGTCGACTCCCGACTTCTCGAGCGCGACGCCGTACGCGACCAGCGCGATCGACAGCCCGCCGAGATCGCCGATGTTCTCGCCAAGGGTGAACTCACCGTTGACCTTGTACTTCTCGTCCAGACCCTCGGGCGTGAACTCGCTGTACTGCGCGGCCAGCGCGGACGTCCGCTTGCCGAACTCCGTGCGGTCGTCGTCGGTCCACCAGTCGACGAGATTGCCGTCGCCGTCGTACTTGGCGCCCTGGTCGTCGAAGCCGTGACCGATCTCGTGGCCGATCACCGCGCCGATGCCGCCGTAGTTGGCCGCATCGTCGGCGTCGGGATCGAAGAACGGCGGCTGCAGGATGGCCGCCGGGAACACGATCTCGTTCATGCCCGGGTTGTAGTAGGCGTTGACCGTCTGCGGGGTCATGAACCACTCGTCGCGGTCGACGGGTCCGCCGATCTTGCGGAGCTCGCGAGCGTTCTCGAATACCGCCGCGCGCCGCGAGTTGCCGATGAGATCGCCCCGATCGACCTCGAGTGTCGAGTAGTCGATCCAGGAGGCCGGGTAGCCGATCTTGGGGGTGAACTTGTCGAGCTTGGCGAGCGCCTTGGCGCGCGTCGCGGGCGTCATCCACGGCAGGTCGCTGATGTTGCGGCGGTAGGCCTCGACGAGGTTCGCGATCAACTCGTCCATCCGGGCCTTGGCCTCCGGCGGGAAATGCCGCTCCACGTACACCTCGCCGACGGCGAACCCGGCCGCCTGCTCGACGAATCCGACGCCGCGCTTCCAGCGGTCCCGGATCACTTCTGCGCCGGTGAGAGTCTTGCCGTAGAAGGCGAAATTCTCATCGACGAACGCGCTGGACAGATACGGCGCGACGGTGCGCAGCAACCGCCACGTGAGCCAGCTCTTCCACGACTCCAGCGGCGCGGACTCGACGAGCGCCGCGGCGCCTTCGATGAACGACGGCTGTCCGACGATCACCTCGCCGAACGTCTCGCCCGCGTCGAGGCCGCCCAGCCAGCTGGGTACGTCGAATCCGGCTGCGAGGTCGGTGAACTCGGCGAGAGTCCGGAGGTTGTACGAGGCCTCGGCGTCGCGGCGTCGGACCACGTCCCAGTGGTGCGCGGCGATCGCGGTCTCGAGGTCGAAGATCGCCGCGGCCTGCTCGGTGGCGTCGGCCGCGCCGGCCAGGGCCAGCATCGCCGCTACGTGCGTGCGGTACGCCTCCCGCGTGGCCGCGTGGTTCTCCTCGCGGTAGTACGACTCGTCGGGCAGACCCAGCCCGCTCTGCGTGAGGTGGACCAGGTAGCGGTCGGACTGACGCGCGTCGGTGTCGACGTAGAAGCCGAACAGGCCGCCGACGCCCTCGCGCTGCATCCGTCCCAGCAGCGCCGCCAGTTCGCCGGTGTCGGCGATCGCGGCGATCTCCCGCAACCGGTCGGCGATCGGCTCGATGCCGAGTTCCTCGACGCGGTCGGTGTCCATGAACGACGCGTACAGATCGCCGATCTTGGCGGCCGGGGTCCCCGGCTCGGGCGCACCGTCGGCGCATTCCTCGACGATGGTCCGGACGTCGGCTTCGGCGTTGTCGCGCAACACGTGGAAGGCGCCGTCGATGCTGCGGTCGTCGGGGATCTCATGGCTCACCAGCCACTTCCCGTTGACGTGCGTGAAAAGGTCGTCTGCGGCGCGTACGGAGTTCTCGACCCACTCGAGGTCGAGCCCGGAGGTCTGCTCGATAGTCACGCTCTCCATAGTGACATCGGCGCCGCGATTATTCCCCGAGGCGGGTGTCCATGGACCACACCAGCACCTCGGCGTCAGTGATCGCCCGGACCGTGGAGCCGCCGAAGTCGTCGGCGCGCAGGGCGTCCGACCCGCCGAGCCGCTCGCCGTCGACCTCGATTTCTCCGCCGGTGACGAACAGGTGGGTGAAACGCGACGTCGGCACGACGATCTGCTGCCCCGGCGCGAGTCTGGCGGCCGACAGCGTCGCGCCGCGATTGGCGATGCGGATCGCCGAATCGTGACGCGGTGAACCCGACGCGACGGCGACCAGGCGCCCCGGCTGGAGTTCGCCTGCGATGTCGAGCTGCTCGTAGCCGGGATCGATCCCGTACTCGTCCGGCATCACCCACATCTGGATCAGGTGTACGGGCCGGTCGCCGGACTCGGCGTCGTCGTTGCGTTCGGAGTGCCGGATGCCGGTGCCCGCGCTCATGCGCTGGGCCAGCCCCGGATAGATCACGCCGCTGTGCCCCTCGGAGTCCTGGTGCACCAGCGAACCGGACAGCACCCAGGTGATGATCTCGGTGTCCGCGTGCGGGTGGGTGTCGAAGCCCTGCCCGGGCCGGATCACGTCCTCGTTCTGGACCAGCAGCACGCCGTGGTGAGTGTTCGCCGGGTCGTAATTGTCGCCGAACGAGAACGAATGGGCGGACTCGAGCCAGTCGGTCGTCGTGCGGGCGCGCTCGGCCGAGCGGAGGATGGACCTGGTCATAGAGTCCATTGTCCTCGGTCGGCCGGAACGGATGCCCCGAGCGTCGCGTTGTGCGATTGTGACCACATAGTTCCCGGAATGCGAGCATGTGGCCAGAGAAACGGATGGGAATGAAGTGATAATTGAGACTATGGTTTCGCGGACTGGAAGAGCGCTGCTCGCCGTCATCACTGCGCTGGCCATGGTTCTCGCCATGGCATCCTGCTCCTCAGGAGACGATTCCGACGCCTCGCGGGCCGTCAAGGACTTCGCGGACGCGGTCAGCCGTCAGGACACGCAGGCCGCCGCCGATCTCACGACGTCGCCGAGTCAGGCCGCGGAATCGCTGGGTGTCACCTTCGCAGGCATGCACCCGAAGGACGTCTCGGTCGACACCGGCAGGCTGGTCGAGTACAGCGACGGCAGCGCCTCCTTCACCCTCAAGACCACGTGGAAATGGGCCGGCGACCGGACCTTCGAGACCAAGACCTCCGGTTCGGCCCGTCAGCTGTCGTCGGGATGGAAGGTGCAGTGGGATCCGGGCCTGCTGTACACCGGGCTCACCGCCGACGGTCGACTCCAGGAGATCCGGACCGATGCCACCCCCGCGCCGACCGTCCGGACCGCCGCGGGCAAGCCGCTCATGCAGATGGAACCGGTCAACGAGATCACCATCGATCCGGCGGCGACGAAGGACCTCGAGAAGTCGGTGCGCGCGCTCGTCGCGGCCGTCGCGCCCGTCGCACCGATGGTGACCGCCAAGGCGATCAACGACAAGCTGGTCGCGTCGCAGGGACAGCCGGTCGTCGCGGTGACCCTCCGCGACGCCGACATGCAGCAGCTCGACTCCGATCCGTCGCGCATCGCCGGGGTGAATGTCAACAAGTCGGGCATGCTCGTGATGAGCGACCGACGGTTGTCGACCCCGCTGAGCTCGGGGCTCACCAACTACTGGAACGCCATCCGGGATGCCACCGCGGGCTGGCAGGTCCAGCTCGTCGCGCCGGGAGCGCCGCCGCAGCAGCTCGCCGGCCACCAGGGCGGTGCCGGGCCCGATGTGCAGACCACGGTGGACCCCAATGAGCAGCTCACCCTCGGCGACGCCGTGGTCGAGGTGGCGCAGCCCGCGACGATGATGACGGTCGACGCCTCGACGGGGGCGATCCGGGCGATGGCGCAGAACGACGCGGCCGCGGCGCGGAACATCGAGGCGGGCGTCGCGTATCCGGTCGGCACCACCCTGAACCCGGTGTTCGACGCGGTCGACGCGGCGGGCAAGGGCAGCGACCAGAAGAGCGCCGAGCCGGTGCTCCACTCGCTGGGCCTCGGCCTGACGTTCACCGTGCCGGGTATGAGCCTGCCGAGCGGGACGACGCCCAAGGTCTCGTCCGCCGCGTACCACCCGACCGACTACACGGCGTCGATGCTGAACATGGCGGCGCTGGGCGTGGCGCTGGAACGGTCCGGCGACAACGATCCGGCGCAGCCGTACGTGATCAAGGGGTCGAAGACCAAGGTCACCGGTGGCGAGATGGGCAAGCTCGACGACGCCGTCGTCCGGCAGATCCGCGCAAGCATGGAGACGACCGCGAAGACCGGCGACGCCAGCGACCTGACGAAGGCGCCCGGACTGCGCGCGCTGGTCGGCACCAACGGACCTCAGGGGCCGGGCTGGTTCGTCGGCTCACAGGGCGGCGAAGTGATCGTGATCTACTGCGAGGGCGAGAAGTCCGGAACCGCGGCGCTGCAGGTCGCGCAGAAGTACTTCACGACGCGCTGATCCGGCGGCGACCCACCGCGGCAGCGACGGCTCGCCAACCGAGCAGCAGTACCGCGGTGGCGATCGAGGCGACGATGCAGAACGAGAGCGCCGTGCCCTGTCCGGACACCACGCGCAAGACCATGCCGACCACGACCGTCGAGACCCACACGATCACCCCGGCGGGCCAGAGCGCCGCGGGAGTGAAGCTGCGACCCCGGCGCAGCGCGGCGGTCGCCGCCCAGCCGACGATCGCGCCGCACAGGAACGGCCAGAGCGTGGTCACGAATCCGGTCAGCGAACCCGCCTCATCATGGCTGCTGCGGCCGATCGCGACGAAGACGCAGAGGGCTACGACATCGGCGACGGCGGGGAGCGCGAGGCGTCGTTGAGCGGACGCGACCGGGGCGAGGGTACTCATGACCTCCACGGTAGTCAGCGGAGCTCGGTTCAGCGCCCGCCTGTGTCCGGCGTCTCGCCAGGGCCGGGGCCGGGTCCGCGGCGGTCGGGTCCGGGCCCGAGGCGGCGCGGGTCGATCGCGGGATTCTTCTGGGTGGTGTCCTCGGCGATCTCCTCGTCCAGGCTCTTCCGGGATTTGAAGGCGCCGCGGTACCGGATCGCGATGACCGCCCAGCCGACGATCGAGACGAGCACGTAGCTCACGATCCGGTAGATCACCACCGCGGTGATCGCGTCGGCGGTCGGCATGCCCGCCGACACCAGTGCCGCGACCAGCACGCCGTCGACGACGCCGAGACCGGCGGGCAGCAGCGGGACTGCGGTGCCGACGGCCTTGCCCGCCGCGTAGGCCACCATCAGGCCGGAGATGGACGGGTGCGCGTCGACGGCATAGCAGGCCGCCGCCAGACAGACGACGTCCGCGACCCAGTTGAAGAGGCTCCAGCCGAACGCCTCGATGGCGTTCCGGCGGTCCAGCTTGACCGCCTGCAGCTGGGTGATGATCTGGTGCAGCTTGTCGGTCCCGTATTCGGCGGGGCGATCGCGCAGCCGGTTGAACCAGCCCAGGATCCGCGCGGCGATGGTCTCCAGCACCTGCGGATGACTGGCCATGTACTGCACGATCGCCACGAAGACGACGAACGCGGAGACGCTGAAGATCACTGAGAACGGGCTGGTCTTGGCGCCGGCGAGCAGGGCGCCGCCGAGACCGAGAAGTGCCAGACCGGCACCGGCGAGGAGACCGGACATCACCAGCTGCCATGAGGCGACGACCGGGGTCGCCCCCCACCGGCGACTCTCCCGGTAGATGAAGGCGGGGGCGAGCACCTGTCCGCCCGGCATGGTCTGGGAGACCGAGTTCGAGGCCAGGATCACCGCGAGCGACTCGCGTTGTCGGACCCGGACACCGGCCGAGCGCATCAGCACGCGCTGGACCTGCGCGTAGCTGTCCATCGACAGCATCGCGGCCACGATCGACAGCAGCACCCACTGCCAGCGGAGGTCGCCGATCCGGGCCCACGCCTGGGCGAGTTGCGGCCAGATGATCACGCCTTCGACCGTCAGGATCGTGATCACCACGACGATCAGGATCCAGCGGAGCCGACGACGCCACTTGGTCTGTGACGCACTGTTCCGCGGCTGATCCGCGGCGACGTGGTCGGCGTCGTCGTTGGGCATGCGTTCCAGCCTAACCGCCGGGTTTCGCGCTACCTATTCCTCGTCCGACTGCTGGGAGCGGCTCCGTCGAAGCAGATCCTGCACGCTGATCTGATTCCCGGAGTCGCCGCGATCCGGTCGAAGTTCGCGCGCGGGTGCCGGCGACTCGGCGTCGGCCTGCGGCTCGGCGGACTGCGGGGCCGGCCGAGCCGGTGGCGTGGGCGCAGGCTTCGGGACCGGCTTCGGCTGAGGCGCCGGAGCCTGCGCCGCAGGTGCCGGAGTCTGCGCCTGCGGCTGGACCGGTCGCGGCGCCGGTGCGGTCCGCTGCGGTCGTGCCGGTGGCTGCGGCGCCGGCTGATCCGGCACCACCTGACGAGGCGGGACGCGGCGCGGCGGCACCGGCGGTGCACCGATCGGCCGTCGCCCGGTGCTCGGAGCCGGACCTCCTGGTGCGGGCGCCAGGCCGTCGGCGGGTGATCGTCCGACCACGGGCAGCGAGCCGCTGGTAGCCGGGCTCACCGGACCCCGCGACGGGCCCGGTCGGCCGACCGTCGCCTGCGGCTGCGGCTGCGGTCGAGGCCGCTGGTCGGGACTGGTCTGGCGCACACCGCCGAGGCCGAGCTTCCACGAGCCGGTGTCCGGGCCGGAGTCCCGACGGTCGGGGCGCTTGGCCGGTGCGGACGCGGTCTTGTCGTCGACCAACTCGTCGAGCGTGCTGTCCGCGGTCGGCTGCGGACCGCTGTCGGCGCCGGTCCGGTGGGCGTCCTGGCGGGACAGGGTGCGCCGTCGGCCGGTCGGCTCCGCGCGTCCGGCGACCTGACGGGGAGCCGTCCGCTCGGGAACCCGCATGGCGGTGGTCGGGGCCTCGGCTGCGGCGACCACGCCGCCGGAGGTGCCCGCGGCCACTGCCTCGAAGTAGTCGGGACGCTTCTGGCTCGGGTCGTCCTCGAGGATCGCTTCGCCGAGACCGATCTTCTGCTGCAGACGCTGCATCCAGCGCGGCGACCACCAGCAGTCGTCGCCGAGGAGCTTCATGATCGAGGGAACCAGCAGCATGCGGATCACCGTGGCGTCGAGGATCAGCGCCGCGATCATGCCGTAGGCGATGTACTTCATCATCACGATGTCCGACAGACCGAACGCGCCGGTCACGACCACCAGGATCGCGGCGGCCGCGGTGATGATGCGGCCGGTGTGGGCGGTGCCCGTCCGGATCGCCTCGGTGGTCGACGCACCCTGCTGTCTGGCCTCGACCATCCGGGAGAGCAGGAATATCTCGTAGTCCGTCGAGAGCCCGTAGATGATCGCGATGATCAGCACCAGGACCGGAGCGAACAGCGGGCCGGGCGTGAAGTTCGCGATCGACGAGCCGTGGCCGTCGATGAAGATCCACGTCAGGATGCCGAGTGTCGCGCCGAGGCCCAGCGCGGTCATCAGCGCGGCCTTGATCGGCAGGATCACCGAACCGAAGGCCAGGAACATCAGCAGACCGGTGACCAGGACCAGCAGGATCGCCATCCACGGCAGCAGCTTGATCAGCGAGTCGATGGAGTCCTGGGTCAGTGTCGGCGTGCCCGCGACGTAAACGGTCATGCCCTGGTCGTCGATCTCACGGAGTTTCTTGATCGCCTCGGGCGCGGTGTTGCGATCCACCAGGCCCGCGGACATCTGCGTGACGCCCAGGCCGGTCTCCTCGTCGCCGTAGATGCCCTCGAGGGCGCCGCCGTCGGCGGTCGGCGAGAACTGCTTGGTGAAGCCGGGGATCTGGTTGGCCTCGTCGGCGATCCGCTGGATCTTGCCCGCCGCGTCCTCGGTGTTCTGGTCGTAGGTCACGATCAGCTTGAGATCTTCGGTGCGCTCGGTCGGGAAGTACTTGTCGAAGTCCTCCTGCGCGATCCGGTTCGCGTTGTCCGGCGGCAGGTAGGCCTCCGTCATGCCGCCGAACTGGATGTTGCCGAACGGGATGATCAGCGCCAGGAGCAGCAGCACGGTGGGCACCGCGGTCTTGACCGGGTTCTGCATCACCCATCCGGCGAGACGGCCCCAGAAGCCCTCTTCGACCTCTTCGCGCGTCTTGCTGCGGTTCAGGAACGGCAGGCTCAGGGCGTCGATCCGAGTGCCCAGGATCGCCAGGATCGCGGGCAGCACCGTGATCGACAGCACCGCGGCGAGGCCGACCGAGGCGATGGCGCCGTAGGCGACGGACTTCAGGAACGCCTGCGGGAACATCAGCAGGCAGGCGAGCGCGGCGACGATGATGGTCGCCGAGAAGACGACCGTCTGGCCGGCGGTCATCACGGTTCTTCGGACCGCGGCCTTGACCGTGTACCCCTCGGCCAGCTCTTCTCTGAATCTGCTGACGATGAACAGGCCGTAGTCGATCGCGATGCCCAGACCGATCAGCGTGACGACCGATTGGGCGAAGATGTTCAGCTCGGTGATCTGCGCCAGGATCTTCATGATGCCGAGCGAGCCGGCGATGGTGATGCCGCCGATGAACACCGGCAGTACCGCGGCCACCACCCCGCCGAAGACGAACAGCAGCATGAGAGCGACAACGGGGAGTGCGATCACCTCGGCGCGCGAGATGTCGTCCTCCATGCCCTTGCTCATGGCGGCGGCTATCGGTTGCAGACCCGCCAGCTGGAACTGCGTTCCCGGCAGGTCGTATCTCTCCGCGAGCCCGTCGAAGAACGGTTCGATCGTCTTGTAGTTGTTCAGGATCGTGGTGTCGTCGTCACCCGCGACACCGATGGAGATGAACGCGTGTTTTCGGTCCGGCGTCCACATCCGGGACTGCTTCATCTCGGCGGCGGTCTGACCGGCGCCGGCGTCGGCGGGCTCGAAGGGGTCGATGAGGCCGGCGTGCCCGTCGGAACTGTCCCGGCTGACGATGTCGGGGTACTGCTTGACCAGGTTGTTGACGATGTTCTCGATCTTGGCGCCGAATGCCGGATCGTCGACCTTGGTGCCCTCGGGGGGCGTTATCAACAGGATCACATCGGACTTGTGATCGCGCCCGAGCGCGGTATCGGCGATCACCGAGCCGACGGCGGACTCCGAGTGCGGATCGAACCACCCGCTCTGGGACAGGTACTGCGACAGGTTGATGCCGTACAGTCCCAGACCGCCCATCAGTGCGACGAGGACGGCGATGACGGTGTAGCGCATTCGGTAGACGAATGAGCCGATGGATCCGAACACGCCGGTGTCCTTCCTACTTGCGGGTACCCGAAAGTGCGATTGTCGCAGCCTTAACTGAGAAAACGTGCGTTCCGTTTCAGGTTGTGCGGACCTGTCTACTTGAGCAGAGCGCTGAGCGGGCGGAACGGCGTGAGCCAGGCGCCGTCGTCCGGCAGCGAGTCGAGGCTGATACGCGGCAGCGGTTCACGGAACACGCCGGGGATCTCCTCGAGGTCGATGAACTCGATCTCATCGCAGGTCAGCGCCCAGCTCGCGTGTTCGCGGAAGCCGATGACGGTGACCGGAACCCCCTCGGCGGCGAGTTCGAGCAGCGGCTCGCGGAAGGCCTGCCCATCGGCTGAGGCGACGATCACCCCGGCGAGTCCGGGTGTGTGACGTCGCACCTGGATGTGATCGAGCATGTCGGCGTCGACGTCGCTGTCCTCGGTCAGCTTCGGCTTCGCGAAGACCGCGTAGCCCACATTCCGCAGCGCCTCGACCCAGGGCCGCACCACGTCGGCGCTGCCCGGGACGATGTTCGTGAAGACCGTGGCCTCGGGCTCGACCTCGGCGTGGAGCGTCGCGCCGAGAGCGGCGTTGCGTTTGAGGATCCACCGGCCGAGAGCGTCGAAGCGCGGCCGATGGGCGGCGGTCGGCCGTCCGCCGAGGATGCCGCCGAGGCCCATGTCCATGTTGGGGGCATCCCAGACCAGGAGCAGTCGACGGGTGGTGCCCTCGCCGGAGATCGACTCGGCGAACTCGGGGGTCATTCGTTGTCCTCACTCGTCTCGCCGCGGGCCGGCTTGGGATGGGGCTTGACGTACACGAACTCGTTGACCTCGCGTCCCTCCTCCTGCGCGCGACCCTCGAACTTCGTGGTCGGGCGGTCGAGCAGAATCGGTGAGTCGAAGGTCAGCGGAACCACATGCGGTCGGTCCGGTCGCTGGGTCGCCAGCAGTTCGGCGATCCACAGGGCGTAGTCGGCGTGGTCGGTCGCGATGTGCAGCACTCCGCCGGGCTTCAGCCGATCGGCGATCAGCTCGATGGTTCCCGACTGCAGGAAGCGGCGCTTGTGATGACGCGACTTCGGCCACGGGTCCGGGAAGAACACGCGCACCCCGGTCAGCGAGTCGGTCTCGACGAGCTCGGACAGGACGACGGTCGCGTCCCCGCGGATCATTCGCACGTTGTTCACGCCCGCACGGTCCACGAGGCCCACCAGCTGGGCGAGTCCGGGCTGATACACCTCGACGGCCACGACGTTCGCATCCGGCTCGGCCTCGGCCATCGCGGCGGTCGAGATGCCGGTGCCGCTGCCGACCTCGATGATCAGCGGTGCGTCGCGGCCGAACCACTCGGCGGGCGCCAGCGGCGGCTCGTCCGCGCGGTCGGGACCGGTGCGCAGATCGCGTCCCAGCTGCGGCCACAGGCTCTCCCAGTTGCGCTGCTGCCCGGTGGTCAGCGTTCCGCGACGGAACCGGAAACTGGTCACCCTCGGGTAGAGGCGGGAGCGGTCGGTGTCGGGCGCCGATCCATCGGCGGCGTCGGTGTTCACACGTCCATGGTGTCCTATTTTCCGTGCTCCCTCACAACGGACACCCCGAAACAGCCACATCGCGGGTCCGATTTCGGCGACCGCAGAACATTGTCGGACCTGCGGGGTAGGTTCAGTTCACACAAACACCTTGGGGGAGGTGGACGGGGTGGATCAACTGCTGCGAGCCGCGAAACCGGCCGATTCGACACTGCTGGTCATCGATGTCACGGGCTGCCCGGGCGCCGGAAGCTCGACGTTGGCGGCGGCGCTCGCTGCCCGATTCGGCGTCGTCGCGAGAGTTCCGGGGCGCGAGCCCGACGGCGATCCGCCGGACCTGCTGATAAGGACGATCGGTGCCCAAGTCCGGGAGGCCGATCGGACGGCGATCGGCTCTGTGGACATACCGGTCGTCGTGGTCGCGGGCAAGGCGGACACCCGGCCCGACGCCGCGCGGCTCGCGGACGTGGCGGGCCGGGAGCTGGGCCGTCCGGTGGTCACGGTGTCGGGGCTGCTCGCCGCGGCGCATCTGGATGAGGACGATCTCGGCGTCCTCCGAGCCTGGAGCGCCGCCGGAGTGGCCGTCCCGACCAGCGCCGCCGAATTCGCCGCGCTCGGCGACGAGGGACGGCCGACGTCGGCAGCGGAACAGCAGATCAGGGCCCGATTCATCGCCGGCATCGGACGAGCCGGACTCGTGGCGGCCCTCCGGGTGGTCGGCGAGACCCCGGACCTGTCGGCGGCAGCGGTGACCGCTGCGCTCCGGTCGATGAGTGGGGTGGACGCCCTCGTCGCACCGATCGCGGCGTCGGCGGAGCAGATCGCGCGCGGGCGCCGGGCGCGCAGACTGTCGGGCCTCCGCCTCCACGCGGCCCGCGGCTTCGATCGAGAAGCCGTCGAGAGTCGATTGATTCTGGAGTCGGTCCGGTGACGATGCTGATCGCGGGGATGGCCGGCGCGGATCCGGCCGGGCTGGCGGCGGCGGTTGCGACGGCCGGATGGACCGAACGGGTGGTGGTGGCGACGACGGTCGCCGAGGTCGACGCGGTGTCGGGCGAGGTCGCGGTGGCTGTGCTGGCGATCGATTCGTCCATGCCCGCCGGTGATGAAGAGGACGTGCTGTTGGCCGCGCTCGCCGACGCCGAGGTCCCGACGGCCCTCGCCGCCTGCCGCGTCGACGCCTTCCCCGGATGGCCCAAAGTGCTCGCAGCCAGTCGGGCCCGACTCGACCCGGATCGGCGACTGCCGGTGTTCGCGACGGCGGCCGTGCTCGCGGAGGTCCAGAGTGCGTCGTCGGGGGTGCCTGCCCTCGTGCAGTGGTGTCGGGAGCGGCCGGCGGCCGCGGTCCCGGCGCGTCGGGCGGTCGTGCATCGGGAGGAGCCTCGGTCGGAACCGTTGGCGGCGGTCCGCGCCGATCGACTCGCGGGGATGCGTGCGGGCATCGTCTCGGCGCGGGCCGAAGCCGTCGAAGCGATCCGGGCCGCGGTCACCGAGCTGGGCAGGTCGGTGCCGGAGGCGTGCACGGCTCCGGAGTTCACGACCTGGCTGCCCGCGGTGCTCGACGGACTCGAGCGCCGCGCGGCCGCCTCCTTCGGGCAGCGGCTCGATCAGGTTCGGTCGGCGGCGATCTGCGGACTGTCCCGGAACCCGGCGCCGCAGGCACTGGGGGAGGAGAGTCGCGGTGGACCGGATGTTCCGCATCCGCAGGCCCGCCGCCGGCCGGAGGACGCGATGGTTCTGCTGGTCGGAGCGTCCATGGGGTTCGGGGTCGGGCGCATGGTGATCACTCCGGCGCTGCAGTGGGTCGGCCTGGGGGCGGTCGGAACGGTGCTCGCGCTGCTGGCCGGGATCGCCTTGGCCGGCTGGGTGGTGACCGTCCGCCGCTCGGCGGCCGAACGGGCCCGCCTGGAGCGCTGGGCGGCTGAGTTCATCGCGGCCCGCCGTGGGCGGCTGGAACATCGCATCGCAGCGCGAGCCGGGGCGGCCGAGGCGCAGTTCACCCGGGAGATCTGGAGCCGAACGCGAGTCGCGCACGGATGATGGAACCGATGGACGGCGCGATCGAGGACCCCCGAGATAGTGAAGATGGTCTCATCTCGACTCCGAGTGGGACCGACCACTGGGACGCCTGGACTGTGTCGGGCGACACTGTCGATGCGGTGAGTGCAGACCTTCACGAACATCTGATCTGCTACTCCGACGGCACACTCTGGGATCTGGGGCCCGCGGAGTTCGACGCCGACGGAGACGGGGTACGAGACTCGCTGACCTGCGAAGTCGACGGGTCGACGGCGATCGTCTCCGACGCCGACGGTGATGCTCGGGTGGATCGGCTGTCGATTCTGCACGCAGACGGGCAGGTCAGCGTCGCATCGATCGATGGAACCGACGAGGGGTGGAATCCGACGACGCTGGGCAGACTGCATTGAGTGGACGTAGCGATGCCCGGGGGTTCGGGTAAAGCGGAAACGGGCGTATCCTCGGGACAGTATGCGTTCGCACAGCCACTGCGCGCACACCACCGTGAGTTTCGATGAGGAGATCCGCATGACCGCTGCGACAATTCCGGGTGTCGAGCCCGGGAGCGCCCCCACCAAGCACGCCGGGCTGATCGCCTGGGTGGCCGAGGTTGCCGAATTGACGCAGCCCGACCGGGTTGTCTGGTCGGACGGCAGCGACGAGGAGTGGGATCGGCTCACCGCGCAGCTGGTGGAGTCGGGAACCATCACCAAGCTGAACGACGAGCGCAAGCCCAATTCGTACCTGGCGCTCTCCGACCCGGCTGACGTGGCTCGCGTCGAGTCGCGCACCTTCATCTGCAGCAAGACCGAAGAGGCTGCCGGCCCCACCAACAACTGGGTCGAGCCCGCCGAGATGCGCGCGACGATGACCGAGCTGTACCGCGGTTCGATGCGTGGACGCACCATGTACGTCATCCCGTTCTGCATGGGTCCCCTGGGATCGGACGATCCGAAACTCGGCATCGAGCTCACCGACTCCGAGTACGTCGTGCTGTCGATGCGCGTGATGACCCGTGTCGGCCCGAAGGTTCTCGAGGCGCTCGGCGAGGACGGCTTCTTCGTCCAGGGCCTGCATTCGGTCGGCGCTCCGCTCGAGCCGGGCCAGGCCGACGTGCCGTGGCCGTGCAACACCGACAAGTACATCGTGCACTTCCCCGAGGACCGGGTGATCTGGTCGTACGGTTCGGGCTACGGCGGCAACGCGCTGCTGGGCAAGAAGTGCTACGCGCTCCGCATCGCCTCGGCGATGGCTCACGACGAGGGCTGGATGGCCGAGCACATGCTCATCCTCAAGCTCACCAGCCCCGAGAACAAGGTCTACTTCGTCGCAGCCGCGTTCCCGTCGGCCTGCGGTAAGACCAACCTCGCGATGATCGATCCGACCCTCGAAGGCTGGAAGGCCGAGACCGTCGGCGACGACATCGCCTGGATGCGTTTCGGTGAGGACGGCCGCCTGTACGCCGTGAACCCGGAGTTCGGCTTCTTCGGCGTCGCGCCGGGCACGAGCTACGACTCGAACCCGACCGCGATGAAGACCGTCGATGCGGGCAACACCATCTACACCAACGTCGCGCGCACCGACGACGGCGACGTCTGGTGGGAGGGCATCGACGGCGACGCCCCGGCTCACCTGATCGACTGGAAGGGCAACGACTGGACGCCCGAATCCGGGGAGAAGGCCGCGCACCCGAACTCGCGGTACTGCACCCCGATGGCGCAGTGCCCGACCCTGGCTCCGGAGTGGGACGACCCGCAGGGTGTGCCGATCTCGGCGATCCTGTTCGGCGGACGTCGCAAGACCACCGTGCCGCTGGTGACCCAGGCCCGCGACTGGGAGCATGCCGTGTTCATGGGTGCGACCGTCGGCTCGGAGCAGACCGCCGCCGCCGAGGGCAAGGTGGGCACCGTCCGCCGCGACCCGATGGCGATGCTGCCGTTCATGGGTTACCACGTCGGTGACTACATGCAGCACTGGCTGAACATCGGCAACAAGGAGGGCGCTCAGCTCCCCGCCGTGTTCTACGTCAACTGGTTCCGCCGCGGCGAGGACGGCCGCTTCCTGTGGCCGGGCTTCGGCGAGAACAGCCGTGTCCTCAAGTGGATGGTCGATCGCATCGAGGGTCGCGTCGAGGGCGTCGAGACCCCGATCGGCACCGTCGCCGCACCGAGCGAGCTGGACCTGACCGGTCTGGACGTTGCGGAGGCAGACCTCGCCGAGGCGTTGGCCGTCAACGCCGACGAGTGGCGTGACGAGCTCCCGACCATCGACGAGTGGTTCCAGTTCGTCGACGACGGCAAGGGCAAGCTGCCCGCAGAGCTGGCCGACCAGCTGGCACAGCTGCGCACGCGCCTGAGCTGACACCTCACGATCGACGACGAGGCCCGACCGGAACGATCCGGTCGGGCCTCGTCGTGTGTCGAGCGGGCGGCGTCGCGGGGCCGACCGCGGCTACTCCGGCGGGACGAACACCCACGGCTCGCGCGGCAGGGCCGCCGGGTCGAATCGCCGGGCCATCGTCTCCAGTGTCACCGGTTCGCTCGGCGCGGCCATACCCAGCGACCGGGCGATCGACGACAGGGCCGCGGCCGCGTCGACGCCGTGAGCCGCGAGATCGGTCAGGGTGACCGCGCCGTCCCGTTTGGCGAGCCGGGTGCCCCGCTCGCTGAGCACCATCGGCACATGGGCGTACTCGGGTGGACGATGACCCAGCAGTGTCGCGAGATACGCCTGACGCGGCGCGGAGCTGAGCAGATCGTCCCCACGCACCACCTGGTCGATGCCGGACGCGGCGTCGTCGACGACGACCGCCAGGTTGTAGGCGGGCGTGCCGTCGTTGCGGACGAGGACGAAGTCGTCGACGTCGCCGGTGAACTCACCGTGCAGCACGTCGTGCACGGTGAACGAGGCGATGTCGGCGCGGAGCCGGATCGCCGCCGGGCGTTCCGCGCGCCGTCGGTTCCGCTCGGCCTCGGTCAGGTCGCGGCACGTGCCCGGGTACGCGCCCTGCGGAGCGTGCGGCGCGCTGGGCGCGTCGAGGATCTCGCGGCGAGTGCAGAAGCACTCGAAAGTGGTTCCCGCGTCGACCATCTCGGCGACGACCGCCCGGTATGCGTCGAGCCGATCGGACTGTCTGATCAGCGGCTCGTCCCAGTCGAGGCCGAGCGCCTTCAGATCGTCGAGCTGCCGCACGTCGGCGCCGGGACGGACGCGGTCGAGGTCCTCCATCCGGATCAGGAAACCGCGGTCCGTGGCCCGGGCGAAGAGCCAGGCCAGGACCGCGGTTCGGAGATTCCCGATGTGCAGGTCGCCGGACGGAGACGGCGCGAAGCGGCCCGCAGGAGTCGACATGCCTACACGGTAGTGCCGGCGCCGGCCTTCAACGATGCGCGGAACTCCGGCTTGGTGCTCTCGGGACGTTTCATGAACGCCACGGCGACCACGCCGATCAGCAGCACCGCCGCGGGGAGCAGCATCGACTGCGCCATCGCCGTCGAGAACGGCGCGACGAGGAAGTCGGGCAGGGAACCGGTGCCGACGCTGTCTGTGCCGGTGGCCCCGGGGACGTTGGCCTGCAGCCGGCCCTGCATCGCGGCCGCGATGGCGGCGGAACCGATCACCGAACCGATCTGGCGCGTGGTGTTGTAGATGCCCGCCCCGGCCCCGGCCTGGCGAGGCGGGAGATTGCGCGTCGCGGTGGTCGCGAGAGGTCCCCACATCCCGGCGTTCGCGATGCCCATCAGCGCCGCGGGCAGCAGGAACATCGGAATCGGGGTGTCGGCGTTCATCATCGACGCGTACCAGAACAACGACACGCTGTAGAGGCCGATGCCGGGGACCAGCAGGAAGCGCGGGTCGGTGCGGTCGAGCAGCTTGCCTGCGAGCGGCGCCAGGATGCCGGCCAGCACCGCCATGGGGATCAGCAACAATGCCGACTTCGTCGGGCTCAGGCCGCGCGCCACCTGGATGAAGAACATCATCGGCAGCGTCATGCTGGTGACGGCGAAGCCGACGACTGCGATGCCGATGTTCGAGATCGAGAAGTTCCGGTCGCGGAACAACTCGAGCGGGACCAGCGGTTCGCTCGAGGTGCGCGACTGCTGCCAGAGGAACAGGGCCATGATCGCGACGCCGCCGATCACCATCACCCAGACCCACGCGGCCCAGTCGTACTTCTGGCCCTCTTGGAGCCCGAAGACGATCAGGAACAGTCCGATGGTGCTGATCGCGACGCCGACGAGGTCGAAGCGATGCGGATGCGTCTCCAGCTTCGGCACGAGCTTCCACGCGGCGGCGAACCCGATGATGCCGACGGGCACGTTGACGAAGAAGATCCACTCCCATCCGGCGTGGTCGACGAGCAGACCGCCGGCCAGTGGGCCGACGAGCATGGCGATGCCCGCGACCGAGCCCCACAAGCCCATCGCCGCGCCGCGCTGATGCGGCGGGAACGTCCGGGTGATGACGGCCATGGTCTGCGGGGTGACCATCGCGGCGCCGAGGCCCTGGACGGCGCGGAAGGCGATCAGCATCGTCAGCGTGTTCGACAGGCCGCAGCCGAGCGACGACAGGGTGAAGACGGTGATGCCGATGAGATAGAGGTTGCGGGGGCCGAAGCGGTCGCCGAGTCGTCCGGTGATCAACAGCGGCACCGCGTATGCGAGCAGGTATGCGCTGGTCACCCACACCACGTTGTCGAGGTTGTTGGTGTCGGGATCGAGTGCTTCCTTGATGGCGGGGTTCGCCACCGAGACGATCGTCGTATCGACGAGCACCATGAAGAAGCCGATCACCAGCGCCCACAGTGCGGGCCATGGACTCCGCTGCGTGTCACCGGCGCCCGATGCGGCAGGCGATGTGGTCATTTCGAGTCCTTCGTTTCAGAGCGGCGGGGATGCTTCGCCGCGAGCGCGGCCTCCATGCCCCAGAGATAGGCGGGGTCGGCGAGTCGCTGGAGGAGGCGTTCGGTCCAGCGGAGGTCGACCTCGATCAGATCCGCCTGCCGATCGACCTCGACCATGAACTGGTCCTGGACGCCGCGGCCCGCGGCATCCCGGAGACCGTTCCGGTGTCCTTCCAGGTCGGCGGCGAGGGCGTCGCGCCGTCGGCTCAGGAGTTCGATGGTCTCCTCGCGTTCGAGGTTGTGCGCCTCGGCGAGGGCGACGCGGAACTGCGCCGGGCGGTCGTTCTGCGGGAGCTCTGCCCGAACCCAGTCGACGACGGCGTCGCGGCCGGCGTCGGTGAGCGTGTAGGTGGTGCGCTCGGGTCGATTCCCGTCCCGGTCGACTCCCACCTCGGCGACGAGTTCGTGCTGGTTGAGGCGGTCGACGGTGTGATACAGCGTGCCGTTGGTCACCGAGACCATCCGGTCGTCGCGCCGTGTCTTCAGCAGTCGGACCATCTCGTACGGATGCATGTCGCCCTCGCGCAACAGCGCGAGAACCATCACGCCGAGCGGCGTGAGCCGCGGTTGCTTGGTCGACATCGATTACTCCAATTCAACTAGTCCATATGGACTATATGGCGATGGCGGGAGCGAGTCAACGCCGAACGCATCGGTCGCCCGGTGAGCGCTCGCAGAACAGACGAAATCTGTCGAGCTATGTGTCTCCAGGGCGCATAGCTCGACAGAATTCGTTGAGGGTTCGTCCGGTCCTGACCGGTCCGCGGATTTCTACCGCGCCGCGGACAGTCGCTCGGCGACGATCAGGCGGGCGGCGTCACCGCTGGTGATGCCCTTGGAAGCGGCGGTGTCGAGCACGTGGCCGGCGCGGCCCCGAAGGTCCTCGACCTTCTGCTGCATCTGGTCGAAGGTCCACGTCTGCTGCTCGCTGAACGCCTGGATGACGCCACCCGCGTTCGCGATGTAGTCGGGGACCCAGACGACGCCGCGTGAGCCGAGCACCTGTTCGACCTGCGGCGTGGTGAGCTGGTTGTTGGCGGCGCCGCAGACGATCGCGGCGGCGGTCTCGCCTGCGAGATCGGCGGTGACGGTCCCGCCCATCGCGCACGGCGCGTACACGTCGAGGTCGGCGGAGCGGACGTCGTCGACGATCTTCGCCTGTGGGAAGCGGGCGGCGAAGGCCTCGCGGGCGAGGGCGTGGGGGTCGGCGGCGAGGACGACGGCGCCGGCGTCGACGAGCAGCCCGGCCAGGTGGGTGCCGACCTTGCCGACTCCTTCGACGCCGACCACCCGCCCGCTGAGATCGGCTGAGCCCCAGACTCGTTCGGCCGCGGCGAGCAGTGAGCTGAACACGCCGAGCGCGGTCATCGGCGCGGTGTCGCCGCAACCGCCGTTGGCGACGGTCTTCGACGCGACGTAGCGGGTGCCCTGGCCGATGAGGTCCATGTCGTCGGAGGTGGTGCCGACGTCGCCCGCGGTGATGTAGCGGCCGCCGAGGGTGTCCACGAACCGGCCGTAGGCGCGCAGCAACTCGGGCGTCTTGTCGACGTCGGGATCGCCGATGATGACGGCCTTGCCGCCGCCCAGATCGAGTCCGGCGGCGGCGGACTTGAAGGTCATCCCGCGCGAGAGCCGCAGGACGTCGCCGACGGCGTCGGCTTCGGCGGCGTAGGGGTAGAAGCGGGTGCCGCCGAGTGCGGGGCCGAGGGCGGTGTTGTGGATCGCGATGATCGCCCGCAGCCCGGTGGCGGCGTCGCGGCAGAAGACGACCTGCTCGTGCGGCGGGTCGATGGTCATGTCGGGGTGTGAGAAGACGCTGGCGTCCGACGACTGCGAGTGCGCGATGGTCATGTCTGATTCCTCCGAGAGTTGTCTGAGATGAAACGGTGTTCAGCGAATGGGGGTGGTGTCGACGCCGAGCTCGCTGAGGCGGGCTCGGTACCGGTCGACGTTGCGGAGCTTCACGTCCTCGTAGCCGACGACGAGCTCGGGAGCGCGGGCGACGTCGACTGTCGCGGCGTAGCCTTCGGCGGTGAGGTCCGACAGACGCTCAGCGACCAGGTCGCGGTAGTGGGCGAGCAGACGGCGCTCCACCTTGCGGACCTCCGCCCGACCGAACGGATCAAACCTGGTGCCACGCAGGAACTTTCCCTTTGCGAGCACTCGGAGCGCGATGTGCGAGCGCGGGCCGAAGCCGATCTTCCTGTCGCGGCCCATGGCGCGCAGCACCGGCGGATGCAGCTTGTAGGTCAGATTCCCGGCGCCGGGGACCTCCGCGGCCACCGACTGGATGAACGCCTTGTCGGTGAGCATGCGGGCGACCTCGTACTCGTCCTTGTACGCGGTGAGTCGGTGCAGGTTGTCGGCGACCGCCTCCGACAGCTCCGTGCTGTCGGTGACCGCGCGCTCACGCCGCCACACCGTCTCGACCTCGCGGACGTAGCTCGCCGCCGCGCGCTCGCCCGAATGCGCGAGCAACTGGGCGGCCCGACGTTCCACTGATTCGCGGACGGTGCCGGTCAGCGGCGATCCGGTGAACAGATGGGTCGGGACCACGGTGTCGCTGCGGGAGGCGACGGTCGCCGCAGCCGTGGCGTCCGCGAAGGCGGCCGGATCGGCGACGGCCACCCGGCCCCAGCGGAAGGCGGCCTGGTTGGCCTTCACCGCGACGCCGTTGACCGCGATGGCCTCTTCGATCGAGGCTGCCGGGATCGGCAGCGCACCGGCTTGATAAGCGGCGCCGACCAGCAGGAAGTTGGCGGCGGCGGTGTGGCCGAAGATCGCCTCCGCGGCGTCGGCGGCATCGAGCGAGACCACCTGGCGAGCTCGGTCCGCGACTCGGCTGAGGAGAGCGCGGTCCTCGGGGTAGGCGACGTTGCGGTCGTAGACCATCTCGCCGGTCGCGGTTCGGCGGCGGTCAGCAGATCGAACGCCAGCACGCAGTCGGCGGAGGCCGGGCTGATGCGGTTGGAAGCGGACTGAGCCTCGACACTCATCCGCAGATGCGAGGTGACCGGGCCGGCCTTCTGGCTCAGTCCCGTCTGATCCAGCCCCTCCACATGCAGGCCGGCGCGCAGCGCTGCGGTTCCGAGCACCTGATTGACGGTGACGATGCCGGTGCCACCGATGCCCGCCAGGAAGACGTTGTGGGCGCCGGTCGGCGCGGGGATCTCCGGATCGTCGACGGTCGGCGGCGTCGGGGTCTGCCTGGGCGGCAGCTCGGCGCCGGGAGCGGAGCGAGCGGGCCGATTTCCACCGGCGCCGGGAGCGGAGCGAGCGGGCCGATTTCCACCGGCGCCGTCCTCGGGCAGTTCGACGGTGACGAACGACGGGCAGTCGCCGTCGAGGCAGCTGTAGTCGGTGTTGCAGCTGGTCTGGTCGATGCGGGTCTTGCGGCCGAACTCGGTCTCCACCGACTGAACGGACAGGCAGTTCGACTTCACACCGCAGTCGCCGCAGCCCTCGCAGACGGCCTCGTTGATGACGACGCGGGTGCGCCGGGTGGGCAGGGTGCCGCGCTTGCGCTTGCGGCGGGCCTCGGCGGCGCACTGCTGGTCGTAGATGAGGACCGTCACGCCTTCGACGTCGCGGAGCAGTCGCTGCGCCTCGTCGAGCCGATCACGATCCCACAGCAGGGTGCCCGCGGCGAGCGAGCCCTTCGGGTGTCGCGACGGGTCCTCGGCGCAGACGATGATCTTGGCGACGCCCTCGGCGGTCAGCTTGTGTGTCAGTCGGGGAACAGTGAGCCCGCCCTCGGCGTCCTGTGCGCCGGTCATGGCGACGGCGGCGTTGAACAGGACCTTGTAGGTGATGTTGACGCCGGCGGCGACACACGCCTGCACGGCGAGCTGGCCGGAGTGGAAGTAGGTGCCGTCGCCGACGTTCTGGAAGATGTGCGGCACGTCGGTGTACGGCGCCTGCCCGATCCACTGAGCTCCTTCGCCGCCCATCTGCGTGAGTCCGGTGACCTGGGAGTCGGTGCGCGAGCTCATCGTGACCAGGGTGTGGCAGCCGATGCCGCCGCCGGCGAGCGAGCCGTCGGGCACCGCGGTCGAGCGGTTGTGCGGGCAGCCGGAGCAGAAGTACGCGGTGCGCTTGGTGTCCAGGAGGGTCAGCTTCGGCGGCGCGGGCTTCGGCACGGTGATCGTGACGCGGCCGTCGAGCACGCGGCGCAGGGGCCCGAGGAGGCGGGCGGCGGTGAGTTCGCCGTCGGCGGGGATCAGCGGCCGGCGGTCGGCGTCGCGTTTGCCGAGGACGCGAGGGGCGTCGGCGGTGCCGTACAGGACGTCGAGCACCTGGGACTCGACGAAGGACGTCTTGTCCTCGACCACCAGGACGGTCTCGACGCCGTCGGCCAGCGCGCGGACCTTCTCCGACCCGAGCGGGTAGGGCATGCCGACGCGGAGGATGCGGATGCCCGCACGGCGGAGGTCGTCGTCGGTGAGCCCGAGCTCGGCGAGCGCTTGGCGGAGCGAGTCGTAGGCGGTGCCGACGGCGACGATGCCGAGCCAGGCCTGCGCCGGGTCGACCTCGATGCGGTCGATGTCGTTCGCGGCGGTCATCTTCTCGACCATCGCCCAGCGCGGTCCGTAGAGGTCGGCCTCGGCGAGGACACTGTCGGGCGGGGCGGCCATGACGCGCTGGCGGTAGGTCCACGGCCGTCCCTCCCACTCGAGGTCGGGGACCTCGATGTCGAGGTCGGTGAAGTCGCGGTTCAGCGTCCACAGCCCGTCGCAGACGTCGGCGACCAGCTTCATCGCCGGCCAGCAGCCGGACGCCCGGGAGAGCTCGATACCGAACATTCCGAACGCGATCACCTCTTCGGCGTTGCGGGGGAACAGGACTGGCATCGACAGGGCGGCCAGCGATCGCTCGCTCGCGGCGGGCACGGTCGACGACTTCGCCGCCGGATCGTCGCCGACCAGCGCGAGGGCACCGCCCTTCGGGTGCGCGCCGTACATCGCGGCGTGCCGGAAGGCGTCACTGGCGCGGTCGAGTCCGGGGCCCTTGCCGAACCAGACGCCGACGACGCCGTCGTGGGTGCGTGTTCCCTTGGGGAGTTCCTGCTGGCTGCCCCAGACGGCGGTCGCGCCGAGCTCTTCGTTGAGTCCCGGCACGAAGCTGATGCCGTGGGCGTCGAGATCCGGCACTTCGCCGAAGACCTTGTCGACGGCGGCGAGCGGGCTGCCCTGGTACCCGGAGACGAAGGCGGCGACGTTGCGGCCGGCGCGGCGTTCCCGCTCGTGGTTCTCCACGAGCATGCGGGCGACGGCCTGGACTCCGGTCAGCAGGACCGGGCCGGATTCAGGCCGGTACTTGTCGGCCAGATCGAACGCGGCTGACGTCGGTTCTACGACGGAGGTCATGAGTCCCACCAATCTGTCGGTCCGTCTCTGTGAGGCGGATCACCGGCTGTGATGCTTAGATGGTGGTCGTGGGGTACAAGGTGGTCAATTGATAACCCGACAGCTGATCATTCTGATCAGTAACTGCTTGGAATGTCGATGAGAGGTGACGAGAATGCTCAGCATTGACGAGCTCGACGTCGAACTGTTGAAGCTGCTCGAACGGGATGCGCGGCAAGGCGTGGCGAGTCTGTCGACGACGCTGGGCATCTCGCGGAACACGGTGCAGTCGCGGATCCGGCGGCTCGAGGAGGGTGGACTCATCGCGGGCTACCGCCCGCAGGTCGACCTCGCGAAGGCGGGGCTGGTGGTCCAGGCGTTCCTTGCGCTGGAGACCGAGCAGGGGAGTCTGACGACGATCGCCGAGGCGGTGACCCGGATTCCGCAGGTGATCGAGGTGCACACCGTCACCGGGCGTGAGGACCTGCTGGTGCGGGTCGCGACCGCGACGCAACCGGAACTGCTGGAGCTGATCGAGGGGATCGTGAGTTTCGCGGGCGTCATCCACTCGACCACCTGGCTGACGTTGACCGCGCCGCTGCCGCACCGGACGGCTCCCGCGCTCGCGGAGATGGCGAAGGGGACCGGGTGGGGGCGGTCGACCGCGCAGCGCGGCGGCGGTGCAGGATGAGGGCATGTCGGTGGTTGAACACGATGCGCGGGACGTCCGGTCGTTCGTGCTGTTCTGGATCTGCAGGATCGTCCTCAAGACCCTGATGCGAGTGATCCCGGTCAGCGACGCGTCGTTGGGGCGGATCAAGATCGTCGACGAATGGGCAGCCAGAGACGCGCGACCGGTTCGGGGTGCGCGAGTCGAGAAGGCCGTGATCGCGGGTGCCCCCGTCGAGCGGATCACCCCCGAACGTCTCGACGATCCGCGAACCGCCGTGCTGTACCTGCATGGCGGCGCCTTCTTCGCGTGCGGGCTGGACTCGCATCGGGCCGTCGCCGCGGCGGTCGCACGTGAGCTCGGCGCGACGGTGGTCAACGTCCAGTACCGGCAGTGTCCGGAGGCGGGCGTCGGCACGTCGGTCCATGACGGTTACAGCGTGTACCGCGCGATGCGGGACTCGGGTGAGTTCGACGCCATCGTGGTCGCGGGCGACTCGGCGGGCGGCTACATCGCGGCCAAGGTGGTCGAGTACGCGGCACGGGACGGGCTCGACCGGCCCGACGCGTACATCGGTTTCTCGCCGCTGCTCAATCTGGCTCCGAGCGCGGATCGCAGCAGTCGACGCGACGCCATGCTGCCGATCCGGAAGATCGAGAAGCTCCGTCCGTTCTATGAGCGCGGCCCGGTGCCTCTCGACGGCCCGCTCGACGCGACCGGCGACGCCGTCGCCGTGGTGTTCCCTCCCGCGGTGGTGGTCTGTGCGAGCGGGGAAGCGCTGGAGAAGGACGCCATGGACCTGCGGTCCTCGCTGGACCGAGCCGGAGTCCCGAACGAGATCCACCTGTTCCGCGGTCAGATCCACGCCTTCCCCGCCGCCGTGCCGGGATCACCGCACACGAAGGAGGCCGTCCGTGCCAGTGCTGCGTTCGTGCGTCGGGCGCTGGACGCCGATCGTGAGACGGAGTCGCAGGCGGACAGCGCGTAGCGGCAGCCGATCGAGCGGAGATCGTTGCGGGCGGCCGTCCACTCGGGAACGATGAACCCCGTGGATCTTCCGGTCACCCCGCCAGTGCAACCGATGCTCGCCAAGGCGGTCGCCGCCGTGCCCGACCAGCCCGAGGACGGCCCGGTGTGGTCCTACGAGCCGAAGTGGGACGGCTTCCGCGCCTTGATCTTCCGCGACGGCGACGAGGTGGTGATGGCCTCGCGTGGCGGTAAGGACCTCGCGCGGTACTTTCCCGAGCTGGTCGACGCCGCGCGCACATCGCTGCCCGACCGTGTGGTGCTCGACGGCGAAGTCGCCGTAGCTCGGCCGGTCGGCGGTGTCAGCAGGCTCGACTGGGACTCGCTGTCGCAGCGCATCCATCCGGCGGCCTCGCGAGTGGCGAAGCTCGCCGCCGAGACGCCCGCGGTGTTCATCGGATTCGACGCGCTCGCCAGCGGATCGGTCGACCTCACCGATGCGACCTTCGACGTGCGCCGGCGGGCGCTGGTCGACGCGGCGGCCGACACGGGCGACGACCGCATCCAGGTCAGCCGGGTGACCCGGGACCCGGGACAGGCCGAGGCGTGGTTCACCGAGTTCGAGGGCGCGGGACTCGACGGCGTCGTCGGCAAGCGCCTCGACGGCGTGTACGTGCCGGGTAAGCGCGAGATGGTCAAGATCAAGCACAAGCGCACCGCCGACTGCGTCGTCATCGGGTACCGCGTCCACAAGTCGGGCACCGGCCTCGGATCGATGCTGCTCGGTCTCTACGCCGACGGCGAGCTGCGGATGGTCGGCGGGTCCAGCGCGTTCTCCGACAAGAAGCGGATCGAGCTGCAGACGATGTTCGAGCCGATGCGGCTGGATCCCGACAACGTCGCACAGGGCGAGCTGAGCCGTTGGCGGTCGGCGGGCAGTGCGGAGTGGATTCCGATCCGGCCCGAACTCGTCGCCGAGTTCGCCTACGACCAGATGGAGAGTCGGCGGTTCCGGCACACGGTGAAGTTCCTGCGCTGGCGTCCGGACCGCGAACCGTCGAGCTGCGGCTACGACCAGCTCGAAGTGCCGCTCACCTACGACATCTTCGACGTCCTCGAATCAGGCAGCAGCGACGGAAAGAGCAGCGATGCCTCCTAAGCCCAAACCGGTGATGCTCGACGTCGACGGCGTCGAGGTGAAGCTGACCAACCCCGACAAGATCTACTTCCCCGAGCTGGGCGAGAACGGCGGTCGTAAGGGCGACCTCGTCGACTACTACCGGACGATCGCGCTCGCCGGGCCCCTGCTCACCGCGATCGCAGGCCGGCCGACCTTCCTACAGCGTTTCCCCGACGGCGTCGACGGCGAGCAGATCTATCAGAAGCATCTGCCCAAGTACCACCCGGATCATGTCGAGTCGACGCGAATCGTCTTCCCGTCCAAGCGATCCGGCCAGGCGTTCTGTCCTCGTCTCCCGGCGGACGTCGTGTGGGCGGCGAACCTGGGTACCTTCACATTCCATACGTGGCCGACGCACAGCGAGGACAACGACCATCCGGATCAGCTGAGGATCGATCTCGATCCGCCGGACGGTAAGAGTTTCGACGATGTGCGCAGGGTCGCGCTGGACCTCGTGAGGCCCTTCCTCGACGAAGTCGGGATGACCGGATTCGCGAAGACGTCGGGCAGTCGCGGCATTCATGTGTTCGTGCCGATCCGGCCGGAGTGGGACTTCATCGCGACGCGGCGTGCGGTGATCGCGCTGGGCCGCGAGCTGGAGCGCCGCGATCCCGCCGCGGTCACCACGTCGTGGTGGAAGGAGGAGCGCGGCGACCGGATCTTCATCGACTACAACCAGAACGCGCGTGACCGGTCGATGGCGTCGCCGTACTCGGCGCGCAAGTCGCCCCGCGCACGGGTCTCGACGCCGGTGACCTGGGATGAGCTGGTCGATGTCGACCCGGAAGACTTGACGATCGCCACGGTCCCGTCGTTGGTCGACAGGCGCGGCGATCCGTGGGCCGACATCGACGATCAGCGGTCGGGGCTGGAGAAGCTGCTGGAGATGGTCGAACGCGACGAGGCCGCCGGACTCGGCGACATGGTCTATCCACCGAGTTACCCCAAGATGCCGGGCGAGCCGCCGCGAGTCCAGCCGAGCAAGATGGTCGCCGAGCACTGGGACGAGGACGGGAACCGGGTGGAGTAGCTACCCGAACTCCTCCGACCTCCGCTTCATGAGACCGCGCGGCGAGTAGCCGGTGAGCTCGGTGAACTCACGTGACATGTGCGATTGGTCGGCGTAGCCGCACTCGGCGGCGACGTCGCCTGCGTTGCGCCCGGCTTCCAGCAGTTCGCGGGCGGTGTCGAACCTGATCAGCCGCGCCGCCTGCTTGGGGCCGATGCCGAACTCCGCGGTGAACAACTTGGTGAGATGGCGGGCCGACCACCCGGACAGCTCGACCAGTTCCGACACCGTGATGTCGCCGCGTCGGCGGGCGATCGTCTCCCATGCGGCGTGGGCGTCGTAGGGGATCTCGGCGTCGGCTTCGATCCCCGCGAGCATGTCGGCGCAGACGACTGCCCGGTCGTCCGGCGGCGTTTCGGCGAGCCGTTCATGCAGGTCTCGAGCGAATGCGGTGTCGACCTGTGCGAGCTCGACCATGTCGCTGGAGATCTCGCTCGCGGGCATGCCGAAGATCGCGTGGACCGCGGTCGGCGAGAGGTCGAGCTGGACGCCGCGTTGCAGACCGTTGTGGTGGATGGTCACCGGCCGCAAATGAATGCCCGCGATACAACAGCGGAAAGTCGTTCTCCCGGTGCGATTCTCGGCGCTGAGGACGAGTCCGTCCGCGAGATCGACGACGAGCGTCGCCGTCGAACCGGGGAGCCCCAGATGCTCGCCGGGGCCGTCGGCGACCACGTCGTACGGGGTGATCCCGACGCCGGTCAGCCTGCGTACGTTCCGAAGCTCCATACGTTGCCCTCCGGATCTGCGATGGAGAAGCCTCGCGATCCATAGTCCTCTTCGGCCATGTCCCGGACCACCCGTGCGCCGAGCTCCGATGCCCTGGCGTAGACGGCGTCCGGGTCGGTCACCACTACGTAGAGGTTGCCGGATCCGACCGGCGTGTGGAAGGTCTTGTCCGTCTTGTTCGCGGAGTGGATCATGACGCGGCCGCCGTCGGGCCACAGCATCTCCGAGTGCATCACCTCCCCGTCACCGTCTCCCTCGACGAGGATGCCCGGCGTGAAGCCGATGCTCTCGAGCCAGTTGCGCAGCGCGATCGGCTCGTCGGAGGTGATGCCTGCCCAGATGTTGGTGTCTTTTCTCTCGTTCATGACTCCAGTGTCGGGGTGTGCGGCAGACGATTCTTGAAGAAATCGGCACCGTCGGGCCGGGTGGAGGGGTTTGGTCCCATTCGCCGCGAATGCGAGATAGGTTAGGCTCGGCTTATGAGAATGCTCCTTCGCCTCGTCTCGGTGCTGGTAGCCGGTATGACGGCCGCAGCGCTGACCGCGACTTCTGTCCCGACCGCCGCGGCGGCGAGTTGGAAGCCGGCGATCGAGGTGTTCCTCGCGGACGGCGTCACCCCGGTCGCGGGCACTGTGCTCCGCCCGGGCGACCGAGTGGTCGTGAAGGGCTCGGGCTTCGACCCGGCGTCGAACACCGCGGGTCTCCCGGTTCCGGTTCCGCCGGGCGTTCCGCACGGCACGTTCATCACCTTCGGTGCGTTCGCGCCGAAGTGGCAGCCGTCGAAGGGGGCGCCCGAGTCGTCGCGCACCACCGTTCGGGCACAGACCAAGTGGGCGCTTTCGCCGGGGGCCCTGAACCGGGTTCCCGACGCACCGTTCGACATGCGCCGCACCGTCCGTCAGCAATGGGTGCCACTGAGCCGGACCGGCGAGTTCACCGCGCGGATCACGCTGGCGACGCCCAAGGACGTCCGAGCCGACGGCCGTTGGGGTATCTACACGTTCGGCGCCGCCGATGCGGTGAACGCCGCCCAGGAACTCGCGGTGCCGTTGAACTATTCGACGCAGCCGGGCCCGAACACCCCGAAGCCCGCGCCGCGGAATCTCGTGTGGCCGTACTCGCCGAACTTCGCGGACACGGTGCGCACCACGACCGCGGGAGCATTGTCCGGCAGTGAGGGAGCGGGCGTCGACGACGCCGGGCGGATGTCGTTCGCGCTGATCGCGAACACCGTCCGTGACGGGAACGGCGAACTGCGATATCGGGGCACGGTCGTCGCGGCGACCAAGTTCCATCTCCTCGAGATCGCGCTCGCCGACCCGATCATCCGCATCGACGGGAACCGGGCCGTCCTCAGCCTGCGGACCTCCACCACGGACATGAACGGCGACGACGCGCTGCGCCGGGTCGACATCGCCGATCTCGACCTGACCCGGGCCGAGGTCGATCGGCTGTCGCGCAGCGAGGACGTGGCCGGCATCGCCACGCAGTTCCGTTCCGGGATCTCCCCGGCCGCGCTGGCGGCGCTGTCGCTGGGTGCGGCGTCGCCGATCACGCTCCGCTTCTGACCCGTCGCGGATTCGACCCCGTCCTGCGACCCCACTCGTGTGTCGGCGGGTCGAAGTAAGCTCGCCGTGTGACCGGCGAACCGGGCGACGGCCCGACCCCGAACGATCCGACCTGGGCTGCAGCCCAGGTGCATCCGGGCGTGCGGGCGGCGGCCGCGTGGACGTGGCGGCTGCTGATCATCGCCGCGGGACTGTATGCCCTCGGCAAGCTCTTCCTGTACGCGGAGGAGGTGTTCGTCCCGGTTGCGATCGCCATCCTGCTGTCGGCGCTGCTGTCGCCGCTGGTCGCATGGCTGCAGCGGCACCGGGTACCACGGTCGGCCGGCGTCCTGTCGGCGGTCGTGCTGACGTTCGCGATCATCGCCGCCGGACTCACCTTCGTCGTCCAGCAGCTGATCGTCGGCGTCCCGCGGATGTCCGGCGACGTCGCCGCCTCCATCGCGAAGGCCCGACGGTGGCTCGAGACCGGACGGCTGCACCTCGACTCCGACAGCCTGCGCAACGTCAGCAACGACATGATCACCTGGCTCAAGGAACACGAGGCCAGCATCGCGACGGGGGCGCTCGACACCGCGACGGTGGCCACCAAGCTGGTGACGGCCGCCCTGCTGACCATCTTCCTGCTGATCTTCTTCCTGTACGACGGGCATCGGATCTGGGACTTCGTCACGAAGATCGTGCCGTCGGCGCATCGCGTCCACGTGCGTGGCGCCGGCGACGCCGGCTACCGCACGCTGCAGTCGTACGTGCGCGCCACGGTGCTCGTCGCGTTCATCGACGCGGTCTTCATCGGGATCGGCCTGGCCATCCTGCGCGTTCCGATGGTGATGCCGCTGATGGCGCTCATCTTCCTCGGCGCGTTCATCCCGATCGTCGGATCGGTGGCCGCCGGATCCCTCGCGGTCCTCGTCGCGCTCGCGACGCACGGGTGGTTCACCGCGGTGCTGGTGGTGGTCGTGCTGATCGTCGTGATGCAGGTGGAAGGCCATGTGCTGCAGCCGTTCCTGCTCGGCCGGTCGGTGAAGCTGCATCCGGTGGCAGTGATCCTGGTGATCGCCATCGGCCTGATGGTCGCAGGCATCGTCGGCGGTCTGCTCGCCGTGCCGGTGCTGGCGTTCGCGAACACCGCGATCACTTATCGGCCGGCCGAGGGCGCAGATCAGGACGAGTTCGTCGAAGAACCCGTCGACTTACCAGGAGAGGAGACTTCATGAGCTACACCGTCGCCGATCTCATCGTCGACACCATCGAGGCGGCCGGGGTCCGCCGGATCTACGGCATCCCGGGCGATTCACTCAACGGTTTCACCGACGCGCTGCGGACGTCGACGAACCTGTCATGGATGCACGTGAGACACGAGGAAGGCGCGGCATTCGCGGCGTCCGGAGACGCCGCGATCACCGGCGGACTGGCCGTGTGCGCGGGCAGCTGCGGCCCGGGCAACCTCCATCTGGTCAACGGACTCTACGACGCTCACCGGTCGCGGGTGCCGGTACTCGCCGTCGCAGCGCAGATTCCGGCCGCCAACGTCGGGACCACCTACTTCCAAGAAACGCACCCGGAGCAGATCTTCGCCGAGTGCAGTGCCTTCTGCGAGACGCTGACCACCGTCGACCAATTGCCTCACCTGCTCGACATCGCCATCCGAACCGCGGTGGAACAGCGGGACGTCGCGGTATTGGTGATCCCGGGGGAGTTGTTCCTGCAGAAGGTCGAGCGGCCCGCCCGCGTGTCCCGGATCCGGGCCGCCCAGACGGTGATGCATCCCGACGACGAGTCGCTGCACTTGGCCGCGGTCCGGCTGAATGAGTGCAAGCGCGTGACGATCCTCGCCGGGGCAGGCGTCGACGGTGCACATGATCAACTCGTCGAGCTCGCCGCAGCGCTGCAGGCGCCTGTCGTGCATGCGCTGCGAGGAAAGGAGTTCGTCGAGTTCGACAATCCCTACGACGTCGGTATGACCGGGCTGCTGGGATTCTCGTCGGGCTACCGTGCCATCGAGCACTGCGACACCCTGTTGATGATCGGCACCGACTTCCCGTACCCGCAGTTCCTGCCTTCGGAGGCGTATACGATCCAGCTCGACATCCGGGGCAGTCAGATCGGGCGTCGCTGCCGAGTCGACCTGCCGCTCCTCGGCACCGCGGTCGACACCCTGCCGCTGCTGACCGCTCTCGTGACCGAGGGGCGCAGCGACGAGCACCTCACCGCGGCACGGGAGCACTACGCGCGGACTCGTGCGGGACTCGATGATCTCGCGACACCCTCGCGCGACGGGGATCCGATTCACCCGCAGTATCTGACCAAGCTCCTCTCGGAGGCGGCGGCTGACGACGCCGTCTTCGTGCCCGACGTCGGCTCGCCGGTCGTCTGGGCCGCGCGGTACCTGCGGATGAACGGCAGGCGCCGCCTCATCGGCTCATTCAGCCACGGGTCCATGGCCAACGCCGTGTCGCAGAGCGTGGGCGTGTCTGCCGTGGACCCGGATCGGCAGGTGATCGCGATGGCAGGCGACGGCGGACTCGCGATGCTGCTGGGGGAACTGCTCACCCTCGTGCAGAACTCCTTGCCGGTGAAGGTCGTCGTCTTCGACAACTCGTCGCTCAACTTCGTCGAGCTCGAGATGAAGGCCGCGGGATTCGTCACCTTCGGCACCGACCTGGAGAACCCGGACTTCGCGGCGCTCGCCGAATCCATCGGCATCTGGGGCCGCCGGGTCACCGACGCCTCGGCTCTGCCGGCGGCGCTCCGCGACTTCCTCGCGCACGACGGTCCGGCGCTCCTCGACGTGACCACCGCCAGGCAGGAACTGTCGATTCCGCCCGCCGTCTCCGCGGCGCAGGCGAAGGGATTCGCGTTGTACGCGCTGCGGACCGTGATGTCGGGTCGCGGGGACGAGTTGGTCGACCTCGCCGAGACCAACCTGCTCAAGCGGTTGTTCTAACGGCGCCCGGTCGCGGTCTGTCGAATCGTCGTTCCCTCTGAGCGATGACTCGACAGTCTGTGGGCGACGAGTGGAGGGTCGGTCACTCCTGCTTGCGCCGCACCATTTCGGCGATCCAGATCGGCGCGTAGGGCGAGGTGCAGTTCGGCGGCGTCGGGTAGTCCTTCAGCACCTCGAGGCGCTCGCCGATGTCGATCGCTCGGGGCCGCAGGTCGGGGTGCGCGATGCCGATCTGTGCGAGCGTCTCGTTCATCGACCACTGCAGGCGAGCCGGTGCGTCTTTCATCTCGGCTTCGACGGTATCGAGCAGCCCGGGCAGATCGAGGTCGTCGGAGGCCTTCGCGACCCGAACGCTCGTCAGATGCCAGCCGGCGCTCGCCACGACGGGGTCGGCGTCGTCGATCCACGTCAGACGTAGTTCCTCGCAGTGCCGACTCTTCTTGACCAGGTTCGCCAGCAGCCAGTCGTGGACCTTCGGTGTGTGCGCCTCGCGCAGCATCGCGTCCAGTTCCGCGGCGGAGTAGTCACGTGGCCGGCTGATCAGAATCGCGAGCAGTCGTGCGGCCGTATCGTCCGTCGCCCACAGGCCGCGGGCGAGGTCGGGTTGTGCCTTGAGCCGCTTCGCGATTGCGCGCAGCTTGGTCAGGTTCACACCGTGGTCGTCGCCGTGCCGCTCGTTGATCGCACGCGTTCGCGGGTCGTCGAGGGCGCGCAGTTCGGCTAGGAGGGCGGGGACGGTGTCGGGCATGAGGGTGAGGGTAGTGGGAGGTGGGGGACGTGCGACCGAATAAGGGGAACCGTCGGTTCGCTGCTGCCGGATCGGGTCTGCTCGTCGCCGCCGGATAGGGGACTCCATCGCTCGACTCCTCCCGAATCCGCTCTGTTCGAGTGCAAACGAAAGATCCCCCCGCCGCCGAGTTCCTCGGGGGCGGGGGGATCTTCCATTTGCGGAGGATAGGGGATTCGAACCCCTGAGGGCTGTTAACCCAACCCGCGTTCCAGGCGAGCGCCATAGGCCACTAGGCGAATCCTCCAGGCAGAACGATGGTAGCGGGTGGGGTGCATGGAACCCAAAACGACCCGCTACACTGATCTACGGATCCCGCGCGGCGTGCATCCTGTGAACTCCCCCAGGGCCGGAAGGCAGCAAGGGTCAACGGGCTCTCTCGGGTGCGCGGGGTCCGCTTAACTTTTTTCAAGCGTTACATCTGCAGCCGCCGCAAGGCAGGGTCTGTGGGAGAGGTTCCACGTTGAACTTTCACTCGATGAGTGTCGACCAACTTCGCACCACCCAAGACGATCTGCGAAAGCGCTACGAGATTCTCCAGGCCGCCGGCCTGAAACTCGATCTGACCCGCGGCAAGCCCGCCCCCGACCAGCTTGACCTCTCGAACGAGATGCTGTCGCTGCCGGGCGAGGTCCACACCAGTCCCGACGGCACCGACTGCCGCAACTACGGCGGCGTCACCGGACTGCCGGGCCTGCGCGAGATCTTCGGCGAACTCCTCGGCACCGGCGCCGATCGCACCATCGCGCTCGGCAACGCGAGCCTGCAGATCATGCACGACATCACCGTGCACGCACTGCTGAGCGGCACTCCTGACTCCGCACAGCCGTGGTCCGCAGAGCCGATCAAGTTCCTGTGCCCCGCCCCCGGCTACGACCGCCACTTCGGGATCACCGAGCGCTACGGCATCGAGATGATCACCGTCCCGATGAACCCCGACGGCCCCGACGTCGAGGCCTGCGCGGCCCTGACCGCCGCCGACCCGTCGATCAAGGGCATGTGGCTCGTCCCGACCTACTCGAACCCCACCGGCTACTCGGTGTCCGAGGAGGTCGCGCGCAAGCTCGTCGCGATGCCTGCCGCCGACGACTTCCGCATCTACTGGGACAACGCCTACGCCGTGCACACGCTCGTCGAGCGGGAGCCCGAGCCGCTGCCGATCCTCGACTTCGCGGCGGAGGCGGGCCACCCCGACCGTGTCTACGTCTTCGGTTCCACCAGCAAGATCACCTTCGCCGGCGCCGGCGTCGCGTTCTTCGCGTCGTCGAAGGACAACCTCGACTGGTACGTCAAGAACGTCGGCGTCTCGACCATCGGACCCGACAAGCTGAACCAGCTGCGGCACCTGATGTTCCTGCGCGACGCCGACGGCGTGCGCGAGCTCATGGCCCGTCACCGCGCGCTGATCGCGCCCAAGTTCGCGAAGGTCCTCGAGATCCTGGAGGAGCGCCTCGCCGACAGCAAGATCGCGTCCTGGACTCATCCCGAGGGTGGGTACTTCATCAGCCTCGACGTGATCGACGGCGCCGCGAAGCGGACCATCGCGCTCGCGAAGGAAGCCGGCATCGCGCTCACTGCCGCCGGCTCCACATATCCGTACAAGAACGACCCCCGAGACGAGAACATTCGCCTCGCGCCGACCTTCCCGTCGATCGACGAGCTCGCGACCGCCATGGACGGCGTCGCCACCTGCGCGCTGCTCGCCGCGACCGAGGTGCTGCTGGACGGATAGACGGCGCGATGAAGCTCGAGCGGTCGACCCCCGCGGTCGTCGGATTCGTCGTCGCCGGACTGCTGGCGATCTGGTTCCAGCACTCCCTGATCCCGTTCACCGAGCCGTACTGGGGACTGTTCCAGAACTTCCTGGACCTCGACGTCTACCGTGCCGGTGCGCAGGTCGCACTCGACGGCGGCGACCTCTACGACGCCAAGCTCCTCGGCCAGATGGACTTCACCTACGCACCGCTCTCGGTGGTGCTGTTCGCGCCCTTCGCGTGGATGTCCGCGGGCCTGGCGCACCTGCTGTGGACGATCGGCATCTTCGTCGCCCTGTACCTGGTCGTGATACTCGGCTTCCGGAGCCTCGGCCACGACGTGACGTGGCGGCTGCGGACGATCGCGCTGGCGGTCGTCGCGATGAGCGCCCTGCTCGAGCCGGTTCGGTCGACGATCTGGTTCGGTCAGATCAACGTCTTCCTCATGCTTCTGGTGGTCGCGGATCTGGTGCGTCCGGAGAACAGCAGGCTGCGCGGCGTCGCCGCGGGAGTGGCCGCGGGGATCAAACTGACACCCCTGATGTTCGGCGCATATCTGCTGGCGATCCGGCAGTGGCGAGCCGCTGCGGGCATGGCGGCCGGATTCGCCGGATCGGTGGCCGTCGGATTCCTGCTCATGCCGTCGGGGTCGGCCAGCTTCTGGCTGGGCACCCTGTTCGATTCCGACCGTGTCTCCTCGCCGCAGACCTACGGGAATCAGTCCATCCGCGGCGCCATCGCGAACTTCGGGCACACCGATTATCCGAGCACGCTGCTGTGGCTCCTGCTGTCGGCGCTGCTGGTCGCACTCACCGGGACGGCCGCGGTGTTCGCGCACCGGCACGGTCAGGAACTGCTCGCGCTCTCGATCGTCGGTATGACGTCCTGCGCGGTGTCGCCGGTCGCATGGTCGCACCACTGGGTGTGGATGGTTCCGCTCCTGGTGGTGGCGATCCACCTGATCGCCGAGAAACTGTCGGGGTGGCGTCGGATCGGGCTGATCCTGCTCACGGTGGGCGGGGTCGCGTCGGCAGTCGCCTGGCGGACGCACTTCGCGTTCCCCATGTGGTACGCCAACCGCAGCGTGGAAGAGGCATATCTCACCGGTCTGTTCTTCAAGCACCCGGCGACGTTCGACTGGTTCACCACGCAGCCGTTCACCTTGATCCTGGTGGTGACGTCGGTGGTGACGATCGTGGCGTATCGGCGGAGTCCGGTGATGTCGGGGACTGAACTCCCCGGCGCGGCTGTCGGAGGCCGCCGGTAGTCTTGCGTCCGTGGCCCTCTATCGCACCTATCGTCCGGCAACCTTCGCCGAAGTCGTCGGCCAGGAGCACGTCACCGCGCCCCTGAGCCGAGCTCTCGATACCGGCCGCATCAACCACGCGTACCTCTTCTCCGGCCCGCGCGGCTGCGGCAAGACGTCGTCGGCCCGCATCCTGGCACGGTCGCTCAACTGTGAGCAGGGGCCGACGTCGACGCCGTGCGGAACCTGCTCGTCGTGCGTGTCCCTGGGCCCCGGCGGTCCGGGCAATCTCGACGTCGTGGAACTCGACGCGGCCAGCCACGGCGGCGTCGACGACACCCGCGATCTGCGCGACCGCGCGTTCTACGCGCCCGCCGAGTCGCGCTATCGGGTGTTCATCATCGACGAGGCGCACATGGTCTCGTCGGCGGGCTTCAATGCGCTGCTCAAGATCGTCGAGGAACCGCCGGAGCACCTGATCTTCATCTTCGCGACCACCGAGCCGGAGAAGGTGCTGACGACCATCAAGTCGCGCACGCACCACTATCCGTTCCGGCTGCTGGCGCCGCCCGTGATGCGCGGTCTGCTCGAAGGCATCTGCGCCAAGGAGCACGTCGTGGTCGCGCCCGAGGTGTACCCGCTGGTGATCCGGGCGGGAGGCGGCTCCCCACGCGACAGTCTCAGCATCCTCGACCAGTTGCTCGCCGGCGCGGGCGACGAGGGCGTCACCTACGACCGCGCGCTCTCGCTGCTCGGCGTCACCGACTCCGCCCTGATCGACGCGGCGGTCGACGCGCTGGGCGCGGGCGACGGGTCGGCGCTGTTCAACGTCGTCGAACGCGTCGTCGACGCCGGTCACGATCCCCGCCGGTTCGCCATCGACCTGCTCGATCGGTTCCGCGACCTCATCCTGGTGCAGGCCGTCCCGGACGCCACCGAACGCGGACTGGTCGAGGCGCCGGACGATCAGCTGGCGAGCATGCACGACGCCGCCGCCAAGCTGGGCCCGGCCACGCTGACCCGCTTCGCCGAGGTGGCGCACACCGCTCTCGGCGAGATGCGCGGAACCACCTCACCGCGGCTGCTGCTCGAGGTCATGTGCGCGCGCCTCCTGCTTCCGGCGGCATCCGCCGACGACGCCGCACTGCTGCAGCGGATCGAGATCCTTGAACGACGACCCGCGGGCAGCGGGGCGCCGACCGGCGCCGCGGTGCCCCCGGCTCCGTCGGCCCCCGCGGTCGACGAGCCCGCACCCCGCTTCGTCCGACCGTCCCAGCGCAAGGCCGCCGAGCAGGTCCCGGCGACCGTCGAAGCCTCCGCGGCGGCTACTCCTGCGTCGGTGGTGGCCGAGTCCGCCCCGACCGCACCCGACAAGGAACCGGTGCCCGCCGCGACACCCGAACCGGTGCGCGCTGAGCCGTCTCCCGAAGCGCCGACGCCCCCGGTCGAACCCGCACCCCCGGCTGAACCCGCGCGAGCGGAGTCCGCCTCTGCCGGCACGCCGGAACCGACGCCCGAACCGGCGCCGCATCCGCCGGCCGTCTCCGATCCGCGTGCACCGGAACCGCCCGTGCAGGAGGACACTGAGTCACGCCGTGACGCGGACGCTGTTCCCGCAGGGGCCGCGGCGACCGCGGTGCCGAACTCCGAGGCGCCGGGCCCGGGCCCGGCGCCGGAGCAGCGTCGTTCCCCCGCGCAGCGGCCCGTCTACGACGACATCCCGCCGCCGGATGAGCCACCCACCGATGCCGACTACCTGCCGCCGCCGGACGACGGCTACGCGCGGCCGCCCGCTCGCACACCGGAACCGGCGCCCGAGCCCGAGCCGGAGAAGCCCGCCGGTCTCACGGTGGACGCCGTCTCAGCCCGATGGCCCGACATCCGCGCCGCGGTGCGGAAACAGAGCACGGTCCTCGAGGCGATGCTCTCCGCGGCATTCGTGCACCAGGTGGAGGGTACGCAGATCGTGCTGGGCCATCCGCACACCGCACTGGTCGGTCGGCTCTCCGACGACCGCGGGCTGCGGGCGTTGACCGCCGCGGTCGTCGACGTGTTCGGCGACGGTTTCACGGTCGGCGTCGTGCACGCGCAGCCCGGATCGGCTCCGGCGGCGCCGAGTGCTCCGGCTGCCCCGGCGGCCGAGCAACCGCGCAGGCAGACCTACACCAGGCCCAGCCGTCCGCGCGGCGGCCAGGCGGCGCCCGCCGAGACCCCGGACGCTCCGCCGGAGCCGCCCGAGGAACCGGAACCCGCACCGCCGGTCCCCGACGAGGAGCTGACCGACGCCGAACGCGACGAGATGGTCGCGCAGGCGCAGTCGGGTTCGCCGGACGACCGGCTGGACCCCGATCAGGTGGCGCTGGAATTGCTGAAGTCGGAGCTGGGTGCCCGTCCGGTGGAGTAGCCACACGTAAATGAATCCCCGATACCGCGGCTACTCGGCCGTGGCGGCCGAATAGAGCGGAATCGGGGATTCAATTACGAGCGCGGAGACCTACGGCTGCCACCAGGGGCGCAGTGGCAGGGTGGTGGTCGCGTCGAGCTGCAGCTTGGTCGCCAGCACGTGATGCAGTTGCACGATGTCGCGCTCGAAACCGATGCGGCAGCCGGCCATGTACAGACCCCACAGGCGCGCGGTGCCCTCGCCGACTTCCGCGACGGCCTCATCCCAGTTCGCCACCAGATTGGCGTTCCAGTCGCGCAGCGTCATCGCGTAGTGATGCCGGAAGTTCTCCTCGTGGAGCACTTCCAGACGCGAGACGTCCTGCATCTTGGAGATGATGGTTCCCGAGCCGGTCAATTCGCCGTCGGGGAACACGTAGCGGTCGATGAACGGTCCCGCCTTGCTGCGGGATCGGTTGTCGGGGCGGGTGATCGAGTGATTCAGGATGAGCCCGCCCGCACGGACCTTGTCGCGCATGAACCCGAAGTACTTAGGGTAGTTCGCGACGCCGATGTGCTCGGTCAGGCCGATCGACGAGATCGCGTCGAAGTTCGTCTCCGTCACGTCGCGGTAGTCGCTGAACCGCACCTCCGCGAACTTCGACAGGCCCTCGTCCTCGATGGCCTGCTGTGCCCACTGCGCCTGCTCGCTGGAGAGGGTCACGCCCAGCGCGTGTACGCCCTGTCGGGCGGCGTACCTGACCATTCCGCCCCAGCCGCAGCCGATGTCGAGCAGGCGGTCGCCCGGCTGCAGGTTGAGCTTGTCGAAGATCAGTCGGTACTTGTTCTCCTGCGCCTCTTCGAGCGTGGCCTCGGGGGTCGGGTACACCGCGCAGGTGTACGTCATCGATTCGCCGAGTACCAACTCGTAGAAGCGGTTCGAGACGTCGTAGTGGTAGTGGATCACCTCGGCGTCGCGCTCACGACTGTGCCGCAGTCCCTCGGCGAACCGGCGCCACCGAGGCAGGCTCTCCTGCGGAGGCGGCGGGATCAGCTTGAAGTGCTCGATGCCGATCGCCCGCGCCACCTGGGCGAGTTCGAGTGGGCTCGGCTTGGTGAACTTCAGGTCGCCGGCCAGCGCTTGCAGTGCTCCGTAGGGGTCGCCCGGGTGGGCGCCGATCAGCTCGAGGTCGCCCGAGACGTACGCGCGGGCCAGCCCGAGGTCGCCGGGCGCGGTCACCAGGTAGGTGGTGCCGCGCGGCGTCTTCAGGTTCAGCCCGAACTCGGCGTCTTCGGGTCCCGCGCTGCTGCCGTCGTAGGCAGTGATCCGCACGGCGAGGTCGCCGCCGACGAGGGTTTCGAAGATCTGGGCCAGCTTCATGCGCGCTTCACTGCTTTCTCGTAGAGGCCGAGCAGACGGCCGCGGGGGTCGTATCGGCGCTTGAGGTCGTCGTAGGCCTCGCCGCCGTACAGGTCGTCGAATTCTTCTGGGCTGTAGAAGGATTCGGAGTAGAGCGACTTGTGTCCGCCCAGCTCGCTGACTTTCTGCTCGATGATCCGATTGGTGTGCCCGGGCCGGTTCGGAGTGACGGGCACACCGGACCAGAAACCGACATTGACATAGAACTTCCCGCGCTGCAGCGGATACAGCGTCCACGGCTGGGCGGTGGTGTCGTCGCCGATCGGCGACGGCTCGGCCAGCTTCAGCGGGCACAGCCAGAGGGGCTCGATCGGGATCTCCTCGAGGAACCAGTCGACGAAGTCGGCGGTCCGCTCGATCGGGACCTCGATGTCCTGGACCACGCGCTCGGTGGGCGGGAGGCCCTTGCGGGCGTTCAGCTTGTCGCCGATGTCCCACCGCTGGTCGTAGCCGATCAGCTTCCAGTAGAAGCTGCTGCGCAGGTATTTGGCGGGCCAGAAGCGGCGGATGCGCGGATTCTGGGCACCGAACGCGCGGGAGCACCAGAACCAGTCGGTGTCCCAGCGCCAGAGGTAGTCGCGGATGGTCAGCCGATCACGTTTCGGTTCGTCGCCGTCGTGCTGGATCGACCGGTAGTAGATCTGCTCGTCGGTGTAGTCGCTGACCGGGCCGGGCTCGTCGGTCTGCCGGCCGAGCACCGCGTACGCCTCGTCGGCGGTGAAGACCACGCCGTCGAGGTAGTCGACGCGCTCCCCGCGGTACTCGCGGTCGTCGGCGATGCGAGCCATCAGGTCCTGCAGTTCACGGGTGCTGTGCACGCGGACGTGCCGCAGCTCGACGAACGGCGGAACCTTCTCCAGCCGGATCTTGAGCCGCACCGAATAGCCGAGCGTCCCATAGGAGTTGGGGAATCCGAAGAACAGGTCCCGGTGTTCGTTGTCGGGCGTCGCGACGATCAGGTCGCCCGAACCGGTGAGGATCTCCATCTCCAGCACCGACTCGTGTGGAAGTCCGTTGCGGAACGACGTGCTCTCGATGCCCAGCCCGGTGACCGCCCCACCGAGGGTGATCGTCTTCAGCTGCGGAACCACAAGGGGCGCAAGGCCGTAATGCAGCGTCGCGTCGACCAGATCCTCGTAGGTGCACATGCCGGCGACCTGCGCGGTCTGTTCCTCGGGGTCCACCGAGATGACGCGATGCAGCTCGGAGACGTCCAGTCCAGGGGCGGTGGTGTCGGCCCGCTTCCGGAACAGATTCGACGTCTTCTTGGCCAAGCGGACGTTGGCTCCGTCCGGAATCGCTCGGTAGCTGTCGAGGAGTCTCTGCTTGCCACGACTGAAGGCGACGTCGCCGTACTCGAATGCGTTCAAAGCCACATTCCTACCGTAGCCTGATCGCCAGTACGGTGGACGAAGTGATTCCGACCCAAGACGAGTTCAAGAGGAGCCTTCCGACGTGGGACAGGTAACAGCCAGCGCGGCCATCCAGATCAATGCAGCCCCGGAGGCGGTCACCGCAGCCCTGGTCGACTACGCGAACGTGCGCGAGGGTCTGCTGCCGGAGAACTACCGGGACTACCGCGTCGACGAGGGCGGCACCGGGGCGGGCACCGTCGTGCACTGGATCCTGCAGGCCACCGAGAAGCGTCAGCGTGATGTGCTGGCCGACGTGACCGTGGCCGGCGACACCATCACCGAGACCGATCGCAATTCGACGATGGTCACCACCTACCGCGTCACCGCGGCAGGCTCCGGCTCGCAGGTCGAGACGACGACGACCTGGAAGGGCGCGGGCGGCATCGGCGGATTCTTCGAGAAGACGTTCGCGCCCAAGGGACTGAACCGTATTCAGACGGCGCTGCTCACCAATCTCAAGAACCGTCTCGAGAGCTGACCTGAGTCGTCGAGGACGCCGACGCGTCAAACCCCTGGCCGCCCGGGATGGCATCGATGCCACCCGGGTGGTTCTGCGTCTGCCGCCGGACGAGGGGGCGTGGACGGTGATGGATGCGTTGTCGGTGGCGCCGTCGTTGGCGGACCTCACGTCACAGGATCTGACTGAGCGGGCGGCGGCCGGGGAGATCGTCGACGCGGACGGTCGTCCGGTGGATCTCGACGCGCCGGTGCTCCGGCCGGTCCCGGTGTTCCTGTACCGGGACCCGCCGGAGGAGTTCCCCGTGCCGTTCGACATGCCGATCCTTCATCTCGACGACGACCTCGCAGTGGTCGACAAGCCGCACTTCCTGGCGACGATGCCCCGCGGCGCACATGTCGCGGAGACCGCCCTGGTACGACTGCGGCGGGAGCTGGGATCCGACGAGGTGGCGCCCGCACACCGGCTCGACCGGCTCACCGCTGGAGTCCTGCTGTTCACGCGACGCCGCGAGGTCCGCGCCGCGTATCAGGAGCTCTTCGCGCAGCGCCGGGTGCACAAGGAGTACCGGGCGCTGGCGCGGGCCGACGACGCGCTGGTCGAGCGTGTCCGCATCGAGAACCGGATCGTCAAGACCGCGGGCGATCTTCGCGCGCGGGTGGTGCCGGGCGAGGTGAACGCGGTCAGCGACATCGAACTGGCGGTCCGGCACGGAGAGGGTCTCGCCGAGTACCGCCTGCTGCCGTCGACCGGCCGCACGCATCAGCTGCGGATGCACATGGCGGGACTGGGGACGCCGATCATCGGTGATCCGCTGTACCCGGAGGTCGACCACGACCTCGCCGCAGCCCCGGACCGCGGGGACTTCTCCCGTCCGCTGGCGCTGGTCGCGCATCGGCTCTCGTTCACCGATCCGCTCTCGGGGCGGGAGCGGACGTTCGAATCGCCTCGCTCCGTGCGCTGAACGTGCGATGGGACGGCCGCCGGTGAAGGCGACCGTCCCGGCGTCGGCCGCCGTCAGCGACGGCGTCGGATGCGGATCAGCGGTTCGAGGCGCCGATGTCGACGCGCATCTCGGCGCCGGTCATGTGCTTGGCCTCGTCGGAGCTCATCCACGCGACCACGTCGGCGATGTCTTCGGGCGTGGCCCACTCGTCGGGCAGGGTGTTCATGTAGATCGGCCCGAGGGTCGCGGCGTACTTACCGAGGTAGGGCTGCATGGCGCCGCCCAGATCCATGCCGGTCGCGACTCCCGCCGGGTGGACGGTGTTGACGCGGATTCGGTCCATGCCGAGCTCGTTGGCCATCACGCGGGCCAGGCCGACGACGCCGTGCTTGGTGGCCGCATAGTGTGCGGTGAACGGCGTGCCCTTGAGCCCGGACAGCGAACTGGTGAAGACGATCGAGCCGCCCTCGCCCTGCTCGAGGAAGATCGGCACCGCGGCCTTGGCGGTGTTGAACACGCCGGTCAGGTTCACGTCGATGACCTCCTGCCACTGCTCGGCGGTGATCTCCCACGACATGCCGACCGAGCAGATGCCGGCATTGGCCACGACGAAGTCCAGGCGGCCGAACTCGGCGACGCCGGCCTTCAGTGCGGCCTCCAGGCCGGCGAAGTCACGCACGTCGACCTTGGTCGCGAGGATGCGCCGCCCGGTGGCCTCGACGAGCCGCACGGTCTCGGCGAGATCGTCCTCGGTGGCGCCGGCGTACGGCGTGGTGGCGAAGTCGGTGCAGGCGTCGATGGCGATGATGTCGGCGCCGTCGGACGCGAACTTCACCGCTTCGGCGCGGCCCTGGCCGCGGGCGGCGCCGGTGATGAAGGCGACCTTGCCTGCGAAGCGTCCTGAGTCGGTCATGTGTACTCCGTTCGATACCTGGGATGGGCACGGACCGTCGCAGTGACGGCCGTCACCCGGTCGACAGTAGGGCTCCTCAGCGGGCGCGGTGGCGTGGTCGTCCCACTGACCGGGCGGCGTCCGGTTGTCCGAGGTGGCGAGTAGCCTCGCGGCATGGCGATCATCGGCTCGTACGAGCGGCATCCGGATCTCGGGTGCGAGGCGATCGTGTTCCTCGACGAGGAGTCCGACGCCTGCTTTCAGCTTCAACGGGACCTGCCGGGCGGTCCGCGTGCGGGAGAGTACTGCGTGACGACCGGCGCCAGTGCACCGGTGTACGACGGCGTCGCGCAGTGGCGTCGGGTCGGAGCCGATCGATTCGAGTTCGCATTGGCGCCGCGTGCCGCACGGTTGTTCGGCGACGACGTGCTCTCGTTTCTGGTGGTCGCGGGAGCGGATGTCACGCTGGACGAACTCGCCGGGCACGTCGACCGTCTGCTGAGCTGATGGGACCGACTACCCTGGGTGCCGTGACTGACGCATTCGATCCCAGTGCATTGTTCGGTGGCGGAGCCGGCGGCGAGAACCCGATGGCGGGCCTGATGGCTCAGGTTCAGCAGATGCAGAGCCAGATGGAGGCCGCCCATGAGGTGATCTCGGCGACCGCGGTGGTCGGCACCGCGGGCAACGGGCTGGTGACCCTGACCGGTGACGGAACCGGCGCGATCAAGTCGGTCGAGATCTCCCGCGACGTGGTCGACCCCGAGGACATCGAGACCCTCCAGGATCTGGTGGTCGGGGCCTTCGCGGACTTCGCGGCGAATCGTGACGCACTCGTCGCCGACAAGATGGGACCGTTGGCCGGCGGTGGCGGCCTGCCCGGTCTGAGCTGACGGACGTTCCATGTACGAAGGCCCGATTCAGGATCTGATAGACCAACTCGCGAAGCTTCCCGGGTTGGGCCCGAAGGGCGCCCAGCGCATCGCCTTTCACCTGCTGGCCGGTGAGAACGTCGAGATCGACCGGTTGATCGCGGCGCTCGGCCACGTGCGCGACGACGTCACGTTCTGCACCGAGTGCGGCAACGTCGCCGCGGACACGCTGTGCCGGATCTGCGGTGATGCGCGTCGGGACGCCACCAAGATCTGCGTGGTCGAGGAGCCGAAGGACATCTACGCGATCGAGCGGACCAAGGAGTTCGACGGTCGGTACCACGTGCTCGGCGGCGCCCTCGATCCGTTGTCCGGAATCGGACCGGACCAGCTCCGGATCCGCGAGTTGCTGCGTCGCCTGGGCGATCAGCCGGACGGCCAGGACGTGTCGGAGATCATCGTCGCGACCGACCCGAACACCGAGGGCGAGGCGACGGCGACCTACCTGCTGCGGATGCTCAAGGATTTCCCCGGACTGTCGGTGACACGTCTGGCGTCCGGACTGCCGATGGGTGGTGACCTGGAGTTCGCCGACGAGCTGACGCTCGGCCGGGCACTGTCGGGCCGTCGCGTCCTGGTCTGACCGATGCCCGCCGAAGCCTCGCGGATGGACCCCGATCCGGCCCCGCACGACTGGGCGTGGCTGGCCGACGACCTCGCCGTCCGCGGCGGACTGACCGACGGGATCATCGCGATCGACGGTCCGTCGGGCGCGGGGAAGAGCACCTTCGCCGCGGAGCTGGTGCGGGCGCTGAGCGATCGTGGCCGGCAGTCGGTGCTCATCAGCACCGACGACTACGCGACGTGGGACGATCCCGCCTCGTGGTGGCCGGAGCTCGAGCACGACATCATCCGGGCATACGAGCGCAACCACGACTACTTCTACCGGCCGCGGGTGTGGGTCGACGGGGCCCCGGAGGTCGGGCCGGAGATCTGGATCCGATGGCAGCCGATCCTGATCATCGAGGGCGTCACTTCCGCGCGTCGGAGCACCGCCGACCGCCTGACCGGCCGATTCTGGATCGACGGTCCGCCCGCAGCGGAACGACTGCGTCGCACGGTGGCGCGCGACGGTGAAGCCGATCGCGATCATCTGGCGCGATGGCAGCAGTTCGAGGAGGGCTGGTTCGCCGTCGACGACACACGCGCTCGCTGTCGCGTGATCGCCTGATGATGTGAAGGTCCGCCGCAAGCGCCGCGGCGTATCGAGATCCCGCACGCAGGTCTCGACACGCTCGCTCACTTCGTTCGCGGGCTGCTCGACCAACCTGGGAGCGGCTCACGGATTTGGACGAAAGAGGCGGTGACCTGCGGAAAAACATGGCATTCCGATTAGTTCAAATCAGCAGTGTTCGGCGTGACCATCTGGTGGTCACACCGAACACTGCCGATGCCAGAGCTGCCGATCAGCACCGCCCAGGTCCGTCGAGCAGCCTGCGAACGAAGTAGGCGAGCGTTGTCGAGAGCCTCGTCGTCAGCACACGAGCCTCGATACGCCGCGGCGCTTGCGCGCCGGGGCTACTCGACGATCCTGAGGCGGTGACCTGCGGAAATACAGGATCTTTCTTACAGATCCGCACGCTGATGGACTAAAGCTGTCGTTCGGTGCCACCAGGCGACACCAAACGACAGCCTTGATCTCGTCACTCACTTCGTTCTTGCCTGATCTGCGGAAATACTGGAGCTTCCTTAGCAGATCCCGCACGCAGGTCTCGACACGCTCGCTCACTTCGTTCACGGGCTGCTCGACCAACCTGGGAGCGGCTGTGACGGGAGCCGTGACCTGCGGAAATGTAGGACCTTCCTTACAGACAGCGTGCGGGTCTCGATGACGCCGCGGCGAGGACCTATTCGCAGCGCCTACCGCGCTGCGGCGAGTCGTTCCTTGCGCAGTCGATCCACCTGCGGCAGGTCGAGCGGGGTGAGTTCGGCGCCGGTGGCCTTCGCCAGCAGGAAATCGGCCAGCTCCGGATTCCGCGCCAGGACCGGACCGTGCATGTACGTCGACACCACGCTGCCCTGGACTGCGCCTTCGACGCGGTCGCCTGCACCGTTGCCGACGCCGTTGCGGACGCGGCCGAGGGGCCGGGCCGCAGGTCCGAGAGTCGTCGCCCCGCGGTGGTTCTCGAACCCGGACAGCGGTCGCGTGAGGCCCTCGATCAGCGGTGCCGTCACGAGCTCACCGATGGCGCGGGCGTCCTGCGGCGAGGTGGTCAGGTCGAGCATGCTGATACCCGAGACGCGTTCGCCCGCCGCCGTCTCGTACCAGTGCCCGAGGACCTGGATGGCCGCGCAGATCGCGAGAACCGGCCTACCGGCCTCGGCGGCCCGCTGCAGACCCGGATGCCGCAGTAGATGCCGTGTCGCCAGGCGCTGCGCATAGTCCTCGGCGCCGCCGAGGGTGTAGACGTCGAGTGATTCGGGGACCTCGTCGTCCAGGGTGATCGAGACGATCTCGGCGTCGATGCCGCGCATGCGTGCGCGCTGACGCAGGATGAGGGCGTTGCCGCCGTCGCCGTAGGTGCCCATCACGTCGGGCAGGACCAGGCCGATGCGCAGGGTCGATTCGCTCATCAGGCGTTGTCCTCCACGGTCTTCTCGACGGGCTTCGCGCCCGCTCGCTCGAGTGCGACTCCGAGGTCTCGGAACGCGGTGTAGTTGGCCAGCACTTCCACGCGGCCCGGCGGGCAGGAGGCGATGGCCGCGAACGGGTCGTCCACCACGGTGTGTTCGGCGCCGGCGTACAACAACCGGACCGAGAGATCGGCCGCACGTTCGCCGGACGCGATGACCTTCACCTGCTCGAACGCCTCGAAGCGAACGTCCCAGAGCCACGAGAGGTCCTCGCCGTCGGGGACCTGCCCGTTGACCGCGATCACCAGGCTGTCGGCGGTGGCGTCGATCATCGACAGCGCCTCCTGCCAGCCCGCCGGATTCTTGGCGAGCAGAGTGCGGATCCGGCGGCCGTTCAGCTCCACTGTGCCGTAGCGGCCCGCGACCTCGCCGACCGTGCCGACGGCTCGGACCGCGGAGGCCGGGTCGGCGCCCATCGCGACGGCCGTCGCGACCGCCTGCGCGGCGTTGCCACGATTGGCGCGTCCAGGGACCTTCAGGGTCATCGGTGCGATGAAGCCGTCGGGTCCGTAGAGGTTCTCGTCGTCGAACCACCACTGCGGGGTCGGACGCCGGAAGGCTTCGTCACCGGTCGAGTACCAGTCGTCGCCATTGCGGATGATCGGCTCGCCCGAGCGCGGGCAACTCACCGAGTCGCCGACCCATGACGCACCAGCCGCGACCCACACGACGTGCGGGGCGTCGAAGGCCGCTGACGTCACGAGCACGTCGTCGCAGTTCGCCACGACCACCGCGTCCGGATGGCGGGCGATGCCGCCGCGAAGGCTCTGCTCGATGATGTTGATCTCGCCGACACGGTCGAGCTGGTCGCGCGAGAGGTTCAGGAGGGTGAACACGCGGGGCGCGGTGTTGTCGGCGACGTGCGCGACGTGGAGTTCGTCGACCTCGAGGGCGGCGACCGGTGCGTCCTGCTGCAGGCTGAGGGTCGCTATGATGCCGGCGTCCATGTTGGCGCCGTCGGCCTGGGTGGCGACGTCGCCGAGCCCGGCCAGCGCGGCAGCGGTCATCCGCGTGGTGGTGGACTTGCCGTTCGTTCCGGTGATGAGCGCCACCGACTTCCCGGCGGCGAGGCGCGACATGATGCGGGGGTCGATCTTCTCGGCGACGAGTCCGCCGATCATCGAGCCCTTGCCGCGACCAGCGGTGCGCGAGGCCCATCGAGCGGTGGCGGCGGCGGCGAGCGCCGCGCGCGTGCGGACGGGGAGGCGAGAGGCTTCCGGCATTCCACGAGTTTCCCATACCGATGAGTACCGGCGGTTTCTGCGGGCCTGTGGCAACATGCGGCCATGGGGGACGACAGTGATGCAGGCGACGATTCGCCGGCGAGGTCGTTTCCGGCCTGGCGGATCCTCCACGCACTCATCACCGTGGCGGTGCCGTGGATCCTGGCCGTCCGGTATTACGGCTCGATGAGGTCGGTCAGGCGTGGCGCGGCAGCGCGCGATCGGTGACCGTCAGCAGCGCCACGGCGGCGCCGATCCCGACCGTCGCCCATCCGACGACGTGGAAGCCCGCGTCGGTGGCGTGGTCCCCGAACGCGGCGCCGATCAGGCTCGCCGAGGTGATGGCACCGATGTACGCGAACGTCCGGTACAGGCCGGAGGCGACGCCGACCTGGTCCGCGGGCGACTGCATGAACAGGGCGGCCTGATTGGCGAAGCTGTTGAGGCCGTTGGCCAGACCGATGAGCAACGACATCGCCAGCAACGACCACAGCGGCGCGTCGTGCGTCAGCAACAGCATCACCAGGCCCGCGGCGCCGAAGGCCGCGCCGGTCGCCAGCAGCGGGACGCGGACCGCGCCGCGCCGGGAGCTGATCGCGGCCACGACGATGCTGACCGCCGACATCGGCAGCAACAGGACGCCGACCCGGGTCGGGCTGTAGCCCGCGGACTGCTCCATCCACTGGCTGACGCCGTACATCGTGGTGTACATCCCGAGCGCGGCGAGCGCTTGACGCAGGTAGGTGCGGACGAGCGGGCGATTGGCGGCGAGCATCCGCACGTCGATGAGCGGAGTCGCGAACCGGCGCTCCCAGACCACCAGCGCGGCGGTGAGCGCCAGGGCGATCGCCCCGAGCCGGAGCGACTGGACGCTCGGTGACCGCAGGAACTCCAAAGCGGCGACGACGGCGGAGGCGAACAGTGCGATCCCCAGCGGATCGACGGCGGCCAGCGTCCGTCGGAGGTCCGAGGGAATCGACACGTCGTCCTTCGGCACGCCGATCGCCACGAGGACCAGCGCGATCGACGCGGCGGGCACGTTGATGAAGAACACCGCACGCCAGCCGAACACGCCGGTCAGGACGCCGCCGATCGGGAGTCCGACCATGGCGATCACCTGAGCCGTGATCGAGAAGATCCCCAGGATCCGGCTTGGAACACCGCTCTGCGTGGCGTCGGCTCGTCGGCGGATGAGGGACATCGCCATCGGATAGGCGGCCGAGGTGCCGATGCCGAGTAGAGCGCGTGAGGCGACGAGCGCGCCGAACGACCACCCCGCGGTGCCGATCACTCCGGCGATCAGGACGAGGACGATTCCGCCGATCATCACCCGACGCTCGCCGAACAGCGGTCCGAGTTTGCCCATCGTCGGTTGGGCGACGGCGCTGCATAGATAGAGCACCGAGATCAGGACGGCGGTGTCGGCGGGTCCGCGGTGGAAGTCGACGCCGATCCCGACCATCGCCGTCGCGATGAGCGAACTGTTGATCGGGTTGAGGACTGAGGCCAGGACGAGGGGCGCGGTGAAGGCGACGCCGAAGGGGTGGCTCGGCGTCCGATGCTGCCTCTCGGTCGTCACGCCCGCCGAGCGAGTTCGGCGAGCACGTCGGCGCTCAGGCCGGTCTCGGCGACCCGCGGCAGCACGGCTGTCGCGCTGTACTCGTGGCGAGTCCCCTCGCTGTCGCTGCATCCGTCGAGTGCGACGGTCACGTTGTAGCCGAGTTCGAAGGCCTGTCGTACCGTCATCTCGACGCCGACGGAGGTCGAGACTCCGACGACGACCACCTGGGTCACGCCCCGTTCCTGCAGGCTCTCGTGGAGTCCGGTCGCAGTGAACGCACCCGGGGTCTGCTTCGTCACCCGGAGTGCGCGGGCGTCGTCGGCGAACGGGCTCACCGCGTCGCTCCAGCCGTCGGGGAAGGCGGCGCGCGGTCCGGAGAGATCGGTGCGCCCGGGCGGGACGTCGTCGACGGTCACGATGACCACCGGCAGGTCGGCGGCATGGAAGGCGTCCGAGAGTGCTGCGACGTTGGCGACGACGTCCGAGAAGGCAAAGGGTGCGAGGTCTCGTTCGGCGAGTCCGCGCTGGAGGTCGATGACGATCAGGGCGGTGCCGGTGTCGAGTGCGGAGACGGTCATAGGGCGACTTCCTTCAATCGTTGGTTCGTGGTCACGGTTGTTCGGCGACGCGTTGCAGCAGGTGAACCGCTTCGGCGAGGCGTTCGACCTCGTCGGGCCGGAGCGCCTCGGTGATCGCGTGCGCGAGCCAGTCGGCTCGTTCGAGTCGGCCGACGGTGAGTTCGGATCGGGCGGATTCGGTCAGGTCGAGGAGGATCCGTCTCCGGTCGGACGGGTCGGGGGAGCCGGCGACGACGCCGGCGTCGGTCAATGCCGACACGATCGCGGCCATCGACTGCTGTCGCATGCCGTGGGCGCGGGCGAGATCCGCGGTCGAGGTGGGGCCGAGCCGGTCGAGGCTACTGATCACCGCCGACTGCGACCGGGTCAGGTCCATCACCGACGAATGCGCGCGTAGCTTCCGGTTGAGCTCGGCGATCGTGGTGCGGAGATGATCGCCCACGTCGGCGGCAGAGTTCTGCGACATCGCTCCAGCGTAGCGAAAAGAACAGAAAACTGCACAGTTAACTGTCTATTAGTGGTGCGTGGCGGGTGACCGTTCCATCGGGCGGTGATAGGTTCGGCGCTGTGAGTCGTGCAACAGCAGTCCGTCTGCCTCTCCCGATCAAGATCCAGCGGTCGATCCTCAAGGGTTCCGCCAAGATTCCGGCGCCCGTCCGCGGGGTGATGAGCCGCCTGACCGCCGTGAACAGTGATGGTGACCGCCTCGACCCCTCTCTCGCTCTGGTGGCGACGGCCTCGGCGTACATTCCGTCGCTCGCCCTGGTCGGCGAGTCGGTGACCGGTTCGCGCGCGGCGATCGAGGTCAACAGCGCGATGATGGCCCAGACCTTCGAGCACTTCGCGGTGGAAGAGGATCTGCTGATCGAGACCGACTCGGGCGCGGTCCCCGCGACGCGGTACAGCGTCGAAGGTCGTGGCCGGGGGCTGATCGTCTTCTATCACGGAGGCGGATTCGTGCTGGGCAGCCGGGCCAGCCACGATTCGGCGGTCCGTGCCCTCGCGGTCGCGTCGGGCGCCGACGTCCTGTCGGTCGACTACCGGCTGGCCCCCGAGCACGTCTTCCCCGCTGCGGTCGACGACTCGCTCGCAGCCTGGCGTTTCGCGGTTCGGAAGGCGCCGGACTGGGGCATCGATCCGCGACGGATCGCGGTCGCGGGCGATTCCGCAGGCGGCAACCTCAGCGCGGTCGTCGCGCAGCAGGTGCGCGGGGAGGATGTGGTGCCGTGTCTGCAACTGCTGATCTATCCGGTCGTCGACATGTCGCGCAAACGCGGCTCGATGCAGGAGTTCTCGAAGGGCTACTTCCTCACCGAAGCGCAGATCGACTACTTCTGCGACACCTACCTGGAGTCGCGCGACCAGCTGTCGGACCCGCGGGTCTCACCCCTGTTGGCCGACGATCTGTCGGGACTCGCGCCCGCGCACGTGGTGGTCGCGGGCTTCGACCCGCTGCGGGACGAGGGCCTGGAATACGCGGACGCGCTGGAGAAGGCCGGAGTGCCGGTGACGGTGGAACGCGCCGGTTCGATGATCCACGGTTTCATCAACATGGCCTTGCTGAGCCCGGAGGCCCACGCCGTCGTCGAACGCATGGGCCGCGCCGTCGCCGATGCGATGGACGGGGTGCTCATCTCCGCCGGCTGAGTGTGCGTCCCCCGCAGGTTGAGCGAGCGGAGCGAGTCGAAACTCCTGTCACCCGGGCTGGAAGCGACCAGCCCGGGTGACGGTGGTTTCGACTCGCTCCGCTCGCTCAACCCGGATCCACCGATGGGTT
>NZ_AEUD01000010.1 GCF_000192435.1 Gordonia neofelifaecis NRRL B-59395 | reverse complement strand
CAAAAAACTGACATGGTAAAAAATTCATCCAAAAACCAACCACCCACAAGGATGGCCGGCACATCTGTCCAAAAATCTCCATGCCACAAAACAAAAAACAATGTGGCACAGGAAATCCAAAACACACTATCGAGTTCTCAAAGAACACACACCCACCAGCACCAACCCCAAACAAACCAAGGCCGAACTCCAGCAGACATCTGCAATTATATTGCGGCCACCCCGTCTCCGGAGCAACCCCACCAGCCTAACACCACCGCGAGAGCTTCTGCAAATCGCTGGTCTTCCGTGGAATTCCGTTGATCGCCGATCCCCCGGCCGATGTGGCCGGCCCCAGCGCCACCCGCCGCGATCGACGTCGCGGTGAGTTCGTTGGGATTTCGTCTTCGCGGCCGGGCCGCTCTGACCTGGAATAAGTTACGCATCGGCGGTCGGATGGTCAAATCGCCTGGTCAGAAGAGTGAACGCCAGATGGTCCGGCAATCACTGCATCGTGATTCAGCCTGGCGTCGCCTATTCCCGCACCTTCCCCGCCCGTCGCAGGGCGCCTTCGATCCGGTCGATCACCCGAATTGCTCGGACAACCGAATTCGACACAGTGACGATATGTCGCCGCCGGCACCGACTGTCGAACAATGTCGGCGCGGCCTTCGCAACTAGAATGTGACTGTGAGTTACAGGTATTCTGCAAGCGTTCGGCATCTTATTGCGACGTCGACGCTCAGCTCGTACCGAAAGGCGACGACCCATGTCACAGTTCATCTCGACGGCGCTCTCACGGCTCGTCGTCGACGGGGCTCTTCCCCTCGTCGACTCGCGCATCGACGCGTCGACCGTGCCGTACACCGGAACGCCGCAGATGACGCCTAACGCGAATACTCGGTGGTCGATGGTTCATTACGGCGTCTTCGTTCCCAAACTCCCGGACCCGTACCGGTATCTGAACACGATGACGCTGATCGGTGCGCCCGGTGTGGAGATCTTCGACAACGACCAGCTGGCCGCGCGCGATGTGCGGAATACGACCACGGTGCTGACCTCCACGGCCCACGACGACCAGTATCTCTACCGGGCCTACGACGCGAGCCGGGACTGTACGTTCGCGCCCGACGGTTCGCATCTCCGCTGGTCGGACGAGTTGACCATCGACGTCGACGGCGACACGGCCCGGGTCAGCGGTCGCTATCCGAACTTCGCGGTCGACCTCGAACTGTCGATCACCGACCAGGTCTCGTTCTTCGTGAAGACGCCCGTCTACGACCATCTCAGCCGGCTGGCACCGTTTCAAGGCACCATCACCGACGACCGCGGCAGCACCGAGGTCTCCGGTCTCGGCACCTTCGAGTACGCGCGGGCGACCACCCACCAGCAGATCAGCAGAAGGGCGTTGCCCCCTCGATTGAAGTTGCCCGCCGACTTCTTCACGTATCAGATCATCGAGGTCGACGAGCGGACGCAACTGCTGCTGACCAGCGTCAGCGCCCGAGGTCGGAACGCCTGCCTGCTCGTTCACCTCCGCGTCCTCGGCGAGGAGACGCGAGTCTTCGACGACGTCCGGTTCGAGGTGCTCGGCTACGACGATCCGTTGGTCGACGAGTGGGGTCGGGCGATGCGGGTCCCGACCGGCTTCCGCTGGACCGCCCGCGATGGCGCCGAGTCGCTGCTGTCCATCGAGGCCGTGCCCGACAGCACCTGGCGGTTCGGACACGGACGCGGCTATGTCGGCGCGTACACCTACGCGGGTTCACTTCGAGGACAAGACATCTCGGGCACCGGCTACATCGAGTGGGTCGATACCCAGACCAAGCCGAAGTCCGTCTGGAGCTGATTCCGACCGACTTACGCCGGGAGAGCTTCGGCCTCTCGTCGTGCCACCTCGTAGGTCGCGGCCGCTTCGTCGGCGTCGGCGACCTGCGGCGGTGATCCGGTCAACGGCTGCCCAGCCGACTCTTTCAGGAAGACCACCGAGACCAGCCCGACCAGCCCGCTCACCACGAGCAGGATCCCGGGGACGAGGTTGTTGTCTGTCACGTCGACCAGTGCGGATGTCACCAGCGGAGTGGTACCACCGAACGCGGACACCGCGATGTTGAAGCCGATCGACAGCGCGCCGTACCGGACCGACGTCGGGAAGAGCGCGGGCAGTGTCGACGCGGTCGGCGCGGCGAAGCACGCCAGGATGACGCCGAAGACAGCGCAGGCGAGCATCGGCGCCCAGATGCCCTGCAGTCCGAGCAGATAGAAGAGTGGAACCGCGACCACGATCTGTGCGATGGCACCGAACGCGAACACGGGCCGTCGGCCCACCCGGTCGCTCAGTGCGCCGATGCCTACGATCAGGAGTACGACGACCACCATCGACAGCAGAACCATCAGGTCAGAACTCAACTGACTGCGACCGATCACGTCGGTGAAGTACGTCGGCAGATACGCGGTGATCATGTAGTTCGTGACGTTGTAGAGCGTCACCAGGCCGATGCAGATGAGCAGCGGCCGCCAGAACCGGATGAAGATGGTGCCGATCTCGCGGCCCGCGCTCTCGGCCTGCTTGACCTTGGCGTCGTGCTCATCGAGCTGGGCACGATAAGCCGGGGTGTCCTCCAGCTTGAGTCGCAGGTACAGGCCGACGATGCCCATCGGACCCGCGATGAAGAACGGGATGCGCCAGCCCCATTCGACCATCGCCGACTCGCCGAGCGCACCGTTGAGAACCGTGACGAGCAGCGAGCCGAGCGAATAGCCGATGAATGTGCCGAAATCGAGCCAGCTGCCGAGGAAGCCGCGTCGACGGTCCGGCGAGTATTCGGCGATGAAGGTGGTCGCGCCGCCATACTCCCCACCCGTCGAGAAGCCCTGCACCATGCGCGCGCACAGCAGCAGGATCGGCGCCCAGATGCCGATCGACGCGTACGACGGAATGAGTCCCACTGCGAACGTTCCGGCCGCCATCATGATCATCGTGATCGCGAGGACCTTCTGCCGTCCGACGCGGTCGCCGAGCGGACCGAAGAAGAAGCCGCCGAGCGGTCGAACCAGGAATGCGGCGGCGAAGGTCGCGAACGTCGCGAGGATCTGCGCCGACGACGACGCCTCCGGATAGAACACTTTTCCGAGAGTCACGGCCAGATAGCCGTACACGCCGAAGTCGAACCACTCCATCATGTTGCCGAGCGCTGCGGCCGAGATCGCCCGTTTGAGCATCGGCTGGTCGACGACGGTGATCGATTCCTCAGTCAGCGGCGGCTTACGTCTGATGAGCGAGGCGAGCGTGTGGAGTCGCAATGCCGCAACTCGACCAGCAGCCCCACGGAAGATGCGCGTCGTCTGATGTTTCGATTGAACATTCGACATTCGTCAACCGTAGGCACATCGACCGCCTCACTGTCGGACGACGCGCAAACTGCATCGTGTCGGAGACACTCGCCGGCGGTCATCGCTCCGTCTGCTGCTGCACGACGTCCATCGCCTCGACGACCCGTCCCCGCGAGACTCCCAGCTCTCGAGCGAAGATCGCCACCTCCATCGAGTTCATCGACGGCCGGCGCGTGCGAGCGTTCTGGTCGATGAAGGCGTTGATGATGGAGGTGACCGAGTTCCGTTGAATCTGGGTCAGCGTCTCCGATCCCCGTGGCGCGAGGTAGGGCGCGCCCAGCCCCTCCTCCGAGTACGCCGCGCTGATCCATTCGGCGATCGTCGACATCGGGAGCCCGAGGGCGTTGCTGAGCGACTTGACCACCGCGCCCGAAGGTCGGACATTGAGTCCACGAATCGCCCTCGACAGGGTGCTGGGATGCACGCTGACCTCGTCTGCGAGCGGTTGAAGACTCGCAGCACCATAGGAGTCGACGAAGCCCGCTTCGACGAGAGCGGAGTTCCAGGGTTCAGGGAGGATTGCGCGTGCCATGAATCGAAGTATTCCTTCACGCAACGCGCACGTTTCGCCGTTCGGTGAGCTTCCGTCTCAACGTACGACGGCCGATCTACGCCTGCTCCGCCGTCAGGACTCGAACCTGAAATGCCTGAACCAAAATCAGGAGTGTTGCCGATTACACCACGGCGGATTACTGCGGAGATGATTCTGCCACAGCCACCGCTCGGTGCCGTCAGGAGGCGGGGGCCCTGTTCTCGCGTGCGTGGATCTCGCTGTACGACATCGTCATGTGCTTCCGCAGGCGTGCCTCGGCGCGTCGTCGCTGCTTACGGCCGGCCCGTCGGCGCCAGGCGGCAGACGTCAGCATCACATGCCGTCGGCGGGCCGCGACCTCGGCCTCGAACCGCTCCTGATGCCGCTCCGTCCAATCGATCCCGTAGGCGGCGCGAAGCTGCGGCCCCGCCATGCCCCACGTGAAGAGTTTGATGCGAGGCATCCGGCGGACCACTCGCCTCGGGTGCGAGTAGGTGGTGAACACCTGCCGTCCGACGTCGCCCGGCAGGACGGTCTCCGGCGGATCCCACGGGGCGGCCCGGGCGAGCGGAATCGGGTACCGCGCCTCCCCCGCACGAATGCAGCGTTGCAGTGCGGCGTAGTCCGCGGGCCAGTCGACGAGGTCCATCTGCAGCAGCGTTCCGACCCGCGCGAAGTCGGCGACGAGGACGTCGAGCACGTCCTCGTCGATCTCTGCCACCAGCAGGCGATAGGTCTCGATCATGCTGTGGCACCAGGTCGCGGCCACCCACAGTTGATTCGCCGGGTCGAACACCGGCCGACGTCTGCCGGGTCCGGCCGCAGGACACCCCTCGTCGTCCTCCGGCACCCGGATCGTCGCGTGAATACGGTTGACGTCCCTGACCAGCAGCGCCATCGACTCGTCGTCGCACGCGGCAGTCATCCGCATGAACTCCATCGTCGCCGACCACCGATGCGCTGCCCGGTTGCCGTATCCACCGCTGTCCACCTCGGTCTGCGCGACGTCCGAATCGGCCAACTGCATCAGCGCCGCGCGCGGCCACAGGAGATCGCTGATCGAGTCGTCGAGCAGGCCCTGCAGCGTCGGTCGAGACCTGCGCCCCATTGTCAGATCATGTCCTTGTCGTGCTTCATGCGGCGTCGCAGGTCACGCATGAGCCAGCGCGATCCGCCGAACCGGATCGACTTCGGCAGGAACTTGTTGACGATCGAGACGAACGTGAACAGGTGCTCGAACCGCCTGCGGTCGTCCTCGGTCCACTCCAGTCCGAGCTGCGCCCGGAACATCGGCGGCAGGAAGCCGATGGTGAGGAACCGCAGCAGGTTCACGAACGGCAGTCGGATCAGCGGACTGATCATCTTGAGGTCGACGAGGTCGTTGAGAAAGTCGCACGTGGTGTCGTCGATGACGACGCGCTGGCACGCGTAGTTCCAGTATCGATCGAACTCCACACGGGTCGGCGGCCACATCTCGTTCGGCACCTGCAGGCTGGTGCCGAGCGTCTTCGCCGACTGGTAGAAGGTCTCGGCCTCCTCCTCCGTCATGACCCCGCTCAGCAGCTGATGCGAGTCCTCGATCCCGACGTACAGACAGGCCGCGACCCAGAGTTGCAGCTCACGGTTGAACGCGTTGTACTTCACCGGGCTGCGGGGATCCGACCGCACGTGCCGGTGCGCCGAGTTGACTGCCTCGCGGAACGCCTCCTGTTCCTCCGGCGATCCGAGAATGGCGACGGCCAGGTACTGGGTGGTGGTTCGGGCCCGCTTCCACGGATGCTTGGTCAGGGCGCCGGTCTCGACCTTGCTCTCCATCACGCCGTAGCCGACCTCCGGCCAGCCGAGTTGCATCACGACGTTCGCCGCGGCGCCCGCGAAGCTCCAGAAGTCGAGCGCCTCCTGCACGACCGGCGGCTTCCGCACACTCGTCGCCCGGCGTTTGCGCGTCGAGATCTTGATGCGGGTCTGCGCGGTGGTCACCTCGGGAACCGCGACGTCGAGGTCCGTCAGGTACTTCGTGTGGTACTTCGTCCAGTCGTAGTCTCCGTCCTGGTCCCGGTGCGCAGCAGTGGGCATCTCGCGTCCCTGTTCGGTGGGAGAGTCGATGGTCATGTCAAGTCCTCCTCGGTGAATCCTCAGGTGGTCGGGTCACACGGTCTGCACGTCGTCGACGAGCCACTTGCCGTCGTCGCGCTTCATCGTCAGCACCATGCGGTAAGGCTGATCCTTTCCGTTCGGGGCGACGACGTTGGTCGCCTTCTGGTCGACGAACAGAATCGCCGTCGCCTTGTCTCCGTCGATCGACGCGACCGCCGACTTCGCCACCTTCGCCGTGGCGACGCCCTGACCGTTGGAGACGATCTCCGTCAGGGCCTTCACCATCTCGTCGTACTTCTGCGCGAACCCCTGCGTCGACATCGCGGTGATCGCATCCCGGTTCTTGTTCAGGTCGCGGTAGTCGAAGCTGGCCAGCTTCGTCGCATAGTCGTTCGCGACGTCGAGCACCTGCTGCCTGTCGCCGGTCGCCGAATCGCCGCCTGCCGAGTCGGCGAAGTAGTGGTAGCCGAAGAACACGGTCATGGCGACGAACGCGGCGAGCAGCGCCGAGAGCACTGCGATCGCAGGCGGCCTGCGACGCACGGTCGCCGTCCGTCGCAGCGGGGAGACCTTCCGGGCGACCGGGCGCTCGGGCGCCGCACCGCTCGCCGTCTCGGCCTCCGCCGTCTCGACGTCGAGTTGCTCCGGGTCGACGTCGGCGCCGACCTCCATCACGTCGGTGTCACTTGCCATTTCGGGTCCTTTCCAAGAGGTCTCGCCACATCAGCAGCAGGTCGGAGCCGTCGGGAACCAACAGCGGGTCGTCGACGGCGGGTGGTCCGGCGACGCCGCCGGGGTACTTCCAGTTCTGCGTTCCGAGCGCGTCGGGACGAGGTGCGTTGACCGCACCGCGCTGTCCGTGACCGTTGCCGGGTGGGCAGTACCGCGCGAGGTTCGGCTGCGACGGCGTCAGGTCGCCGACGGCCCGTCGCGGCTCGTCGTAGAAGAGGCACACCGGGCCCTGCGCGGCGATGAGGGTGAAGTCGGCGCGGTTGTTCTTCACGATGGATCGCAGGTCCTGCAGCCCCTGCGGAATGGTCTTGAGTCCGGTCCGCAGAGCAGGCGAACGGTTCGCGATGATCGGCTCCACGGTCACCAGATTCGCGAGCACGCCGCCGAACGTGCCTCGGTACTCGTCGAACAACTGCTGTGCGCGCGTGAGCGACGCGGGCGACTGGTCGAGCAGGTAGAAGAAGACCGGCTGCGCGGCATCGAGCTGGTCGGTGAAACTCGCCGCCGACCGCATACCGGATTCGAAACTGCCGGTGTTGTCGGCCATCGCATCGAGGGTGTCGACCCATTCACCGAGCAGCCCCTTCAGGAGCGGTGCGTTGCGCCTGACCAGCGAGGCCATCGCGGAACCGTTGGCGACCAGCTTCGCGAGCGATTCGCCGTCGCCGGCGAAGGCTTCGGACAGCTCCGTCCCGATGGTGGCGACCGAGCCGTCACGCACAGTCTCCAACAGGTGCGCGGCGCGAGTGATGATGGCGTCCATCTGCATCGGTTGCTTGTCCGGCGGCGCAGCGATCTGGTCTCCGTCGCCGAGATACGGCCCGCCCGAGGCCGTGGTGATGATGTCGACCGTCTGGATGCCCGCCATCGAACCCATCGTCACCTGCAGGTACGAGTCCTTCGGGATCTGCACGTCTCCCCGCAACGAGAGTTCGACGTCCGCGGATTCGGCGCCGGGCGCCAGGGTCGACGAGGTGACCGTCCCGACGTTCACTCCGCGCAACGTGACTCCCGTTCCCGAGGAGAGGCCGAAGGCGTCCTGCATCGACGCGTGAAGTCGCAGCTTCGAGCCGAATCCGGCGGGACCGGCGATGTAGTTGATGCCCAGCGGAATCACGACGGCGGCCACCACGATGAACAGCACGAACTGGAAGGTCCCCGCGGGGAAGCGATCTCTCATCGGGCGCCTCCTCGGGCCGGCTCGGACGCTGGACTCGACTCCGCAGGAGTGCTCGACTTCGGTGCGGCACTGGGCTTCTCGCGATCCTTGCGCCGCGCCGACTTCGGTCTCATCCCACCGGTCAGCACGTCCGCGAGCTCACCGGGCGTCGGAAGCGGCTGGCCCGACGCGAGCATCCCTCCGGTCAGGATCTTGTCGATGCTGCCGGGGACATCGAGGGCGCCGTCGAACGAGAGATAGTCTCCGCGAATCGATTTCGAGAAGTTCGTCATGAAGGCGTTCATCTGAGTGAGGGTCCCGCCGACCTGTCCGTTGAACGACGACAGCGCCGCGACGAGCTTCTCCGCATCGGGTACCAGCTGATCGAGTTCGCTCTGGCGGCCCGTCGTGATGGCATCGAGGTTCTTCGCCAGCCCGGTGGTCTGATCCATCAGCGACGAGATCCGGTCTCGCTGCGCGGACAGCACCGACACCGCCTTCGGTGTCTGCTCGAGGAACTCCGATACCTTGCCCTGCTCGGCAGCGAACACATCGCTCACGCGCGCCGCCGCCTCCATCGCCCGGTTGAAGTCTGCGGTGTACGGCGACGTCCGCGACAACAGCCGGTTAAGGGTGTCGATCAGGTCGCCCACCTTGTCCGAGCGGGTGGCGAACGCCCGGTTGAGACTGGTCATGATCGATTCGAGCTGACCGAGACCACTGCCGGCGACGACATTGCCCAGGGCAGCCAGAGTGCCCTCCACCTGCGGGCCGACCGATGTCTCATCCGCCTCGATCCGGCTGCCGTCGGTCAGGCGGCCCGCCGGATTCTCCGGCGCCTCCAACCGAATGAAGGCCGTCCCCAGCGCGGACGGAATCTCCACCGCCGCAGTCACATTGGCAGGCAAAACCGTGTCCGGCTCGAGTTTGAGCGTCAATTCGGCTCCCGATCCCGTCAAACCGATGTCGGTGACGCGGCCGATCACCTGCTGACCGGTGCGAACGTCGGCTCCGGCCACCACGCCGTCGGCGACCTTGAAGTCCGCGGTCACCTGGAAGCCGCCGTTGCCGCCGCCCACCGGAAGGTCCTGAAGTCCGTAGGCACAGCCGGACACCGACATCGAGAGCACGACTGCGGTGCCCGCCGCCGCCTGACGGCGTCGTCGGAGGCGGTTCGGCCGGGCGCTCATCGCGGTCCCCCTCGGTTCGGGAGTGCACCGCCGCTGATGGCGGAGACGATGCCCAGCGGATCGGACATGGAGATCGGGAACGAGATGGGGTTGACCAGTCCGGCACCGACGCAGATCGGCATCGGGAACTTGTCGCACAGCGGCTTGAGCGTCTTGAACTGGGTGAGCGTGGTCGACACGTTGAGCCTGATCCGACCGCGGCGATCGGGTCCGATCGTGCTCGACAGGTTCTGCATCATCAGCGGAGCCAGGTCCATGAACTCGGCGAGTCCGGATCGATTGGCCGACAGTACTTCTCCGAGTTCCTCCAGGTTCGCCGCGACGATGCCGACGTCGTCGCCGTGCTCCGTCACGAACTGGTTGATCTGGTCGAAGACCGTCTTCAGATCGTTGATCGGCGTGGTGATGTCCTGATTCGCGTCGTGCCATTGGTCGGCGAGAACGCCCATCGAACGCACCAGTCCGTCGAGCGAGACCTGCTTGGCGTGGAAGGAGTTCATCAGCTTGTCGAGACTCGTGATGAGCCCTTCCACGTCGTCGGTCCGCGCACCGAATACGCTGCTCGCCGAGGCGAGTTCGGTCATGGCGCTGTTGAACTTCGGCCCACTGCCCTTCCATGCGGTCGCGGTCTTGTTCAGCAGGCTGCTGAGATCGGTCGAGCGCGTCGTGTCCTCAGGGCTGAGCACGTCGGTCAGCGTGCTCATGCTGCCCAGCAGTTGGTCGAAGCTGATCGGAGAGTGGGTGCGCTGCAATGGAATCGTGGCACCGTCGGCCAGCTTCGGGCCGTCGGTGTAGGCGGGTGACAGCTCCAGGTGCCGTTCGCTGATGACCGACGGGTTCTGCATGAACGCTCCGACGTCGGCGGGCAGCGCGACGTCGCCGTCGACGGTCATGGTGACCGAGACGTGGTCGCCCCTGGTCTCGAGGGAGTCCACCCGCCCCACCGGGACACCCAGAACCGTCACTTTGGAGCCTTCGTAGAGGCCGTTGACGAAGGCGAAGTCGGCGTGGACGGTTCGCACGTCCGGTTCCCGGACGAAGGCGTACCACAGCCCGGCCACCAACGCGGCGACCACGATCAGGACTCCGATCACCTTGCCGCCGTATCGCTTTCGCTGGCGGACTTCACGTACCTGACGGAAGGTCATCTACTGGCATCCCTTCATCACGCCGAGCACGCACAGCAGGCTGTCGGGCAGGATGGCGGCGGGCGAGTTCACATCGGCCCAGTTGCCGTTTCCGGTGGCGTCGGTGATGGTCCGCATCGCAGGCGGCAGGTCCACCATGATCGCGTCGATCTGTCCGACGTTCCGCTTGAGCGTGTCGGTGACGGACACGACGTTCGTGGTCAACTGCCCCATCGGGATCTGCGGGAAAGTCGCGGCCATCTTGCCGAGGATCAGTCGCAGGTTGTCGGCCAGGCGAGACAGGATCTCGCGGCGCACGACGAGCATCTGGGCGATCGCCTGTGCGTTGCCGAACGCCGTGGAGATCGAGTCGGCCTGCTGCGCCGAGATTCCGGCGAGTCGTTTGGCCATGCCGAGCAGGCGGTCGAGCTGCTGTCCGGTTCCGCTCACCGCGAGCGCGGCGCCGCTGACGCCGTCCATCGACGCGGTCAGCCGGTCCGCATTGGGGATCAGCGACCGCATCGTCGTCATCATGCTGCGGACCACCTGCGGATCGATGTCTGTCGAGGTGTGCACCACGTCGGCCGAGACGTCGTCGAGCGTGTACGAGTCGCCGGTCCTCGAGAGTGGGATGGTGTCGTCGGGCCCGACCCTGCCGGTGCCACCTGGGATGATCTCCAGATAGCGCTTGCCGAGCACCGTACGGAGCCGGACGTTCGACCGCGTGCGGTTGCCGAGCGGCTGCTCGTCGTCGAGGCGGAAGCCTACTCGGACACGGTCACCGGCGAGTGCGATGGATTCGATCCGGCCGGCCGGGACGCCGGCAACCAGCACCGGGTCGGACTTGGTGAGACCGCCGGCATTGTGCAGTTCCGCGGTATACGGCGAGGTGCCCGACCGATAGGTGAGCTGCGGTACGCCGATGGCCGCGACCATGAGGACCACCAGCACGACGATTCCGGCGGTGCCGAGCACCGCGGGTGAGGCTCCCGAACCCCGACGTTCGGGTTTGAAGATGAATTCGAGTACCCCGACGAAGACGTCGATCAATCTGACCAGAAACATTCATCGCCCCCTATCTGCACATCTGCGAGTGCGACGATCCGAACAAGTTGACTTCCGCGGGGCCCGCCTTGAGCGTGAAGTTGCACATGTACAGCGACATGAAGCCGCCGTAGCGCCCCGAATGGTTGATGCGGTCGGCCATCACCGGCATCTTCGCCAGGAAGGTCTCGAACTTCTCCGTCTGCGGGATCCACGCACCCGTGACGTCCCGCAGGCCGGTGATCGACCGCGCGAAGTCGTCGCCCGCGACGGTCATCATCTGTGCCAGCGACGCGATCGCCCGATCGCCCGAGTCGAACAGCGACGTCAGCCGGCCCTGATCGCCGACGATCGCCGTGGTCAGCTGTCCGAGCCCGGCGAACAACTCCTTGAGCTGACCGCTGCGCTGGTCGGCGTTGCCCATCAGCGTGTCGAGGTTGGCCACCAGACGGGCGAACACCGCGCTGTTGGTCGAGAGGTTCGACCCCATCTTCGCGATCTGGCTGAGCAGCAGGTTCACCGACTTCGTCCGTCCCGCGAAGGTGTCGACGAAGCCCTGCGCGAGTTCGTTGACCTGCTGCGGATCCAGCGAGGCGAACAGCGGCTGGAATCCGTTCATCAATGCGGTCAGGTTCACCGGCGGTGTGGTCGCCGCCGCGGTGACGGTGTTGCCGTCACGCTCGGGGCCGTCGGGTCCGGCGTCGTCGATCGCGATGTAGCGGGCGCCGAGCATGTCGCCGTAGCGGATGGACGCACGCACGTGCTCGGGCAGCGGATGGCCGGACTCGACGCGGACACGGACGCGGGCGAGGGCGGTGCCGTCGTCCTGCGGGTCGAGCGAGACTCCGTCGACGCGGCCGATGCGCACGCCGGACATCTTCACCGGGTTGCCGTCCACCAGACCTTCGGCGTCGGTGAAGACCAGGATGTATTCGTCGCTCGGCCCGTGGACGGGGACGCGCAGGGTGTTCATGACCAGCGCGGCGGCGACTACCCCGACGATCACGAACAGCGCGGACTTCACGATGGTGCGGTACGACAGCGTGTTCATCGGACGGTCACCTCCGTGCCGCGCACCATCGGCCCCAGCATCAGAGTCGTCGCCGCATTGGGTTGCGCCGGAGCTGTCCGTCCACCGGTCAACGACTTCTCCATCAGTCCCAGAGGTTGCACTTCGCCTGCGCCGCCGACGATCTCGGACGACGTGCTGCTCGCCGGGGCAGCGTTGCGACGCGGTGGGTTCAGCACCCGGCCCGGCCCCTCCCCCGGCTGGTGGACGGCGCCGACGCCGGTCTCCGCCCCCGTCCCGTTGCACTGCGCGCCGTGCAGCGAACCGTAGGTCGGACAGTCTGCAGCGGTGTACGGCATCGGATTCGAGAAGGTCGCCACCGTGGTGATGTCGAATCTGCCGGACGAGAACAGCACTGCGCCTGCGCGACCGAACTTCTGCGCCTCCTCGACCGTCTCAGAGACTCCGGCGGGATTCTCGGCGATGGTCGAGAGGATCTTGCCGGTCGCATCCAGCACCGTGATGATCTGGGTGCGTTCCTGGGCAACGAACGATCCGATACTGGAGACGAATCCCGAAGCAGCCGTGAGGAATCCCGCCAGGGAGTCCTGATGTTCGGCGATCCCGCGTGACAGGTCGGCCACCGAGCCCATCGTCTCGATGATGTCCGGGGTGGCCCGCTCGAGGCTCTCGGTCACCTCGCGGAACTGCGGAGTCGCCTCGATGAACCGGTCGACGGAGGACTCCAGCTCCTTCGACGCCGCCCACCAGTCGTCGATCATCACACCGATCTCGTCACCCCGTCCGCCGACCGCCTTGTTGACGGCCGCGAGTGCGACGTTGAGCTTTTGCGGCTGCACCTCGGCGATCAGGCGCGACATCCTGGTGAAGACGTCGTACAGGTTCACCGCGTCGGGGCCGTCGTCGACCGCGATGCGATCGCCCGCGGACAGCGCCTCCGACGATGTCGATCCGCTGATCGGGACCAGCTGAACGTAGATGTCGCCGAAGAAGGTTCGCGGCAGGATGCGGGCCGTCACCGATCGCGGTATCTGTCCGAGCGCGGCCTCGTCGACGGTCATCTCGACGCGTGACGACGTGGTGCCCGGATCGATCTCGCTGACCTCGCCGACCTTGACGCCGTGGAAGCGGACCGGCGCCCCGGTCGCGATGAGGCCGGCGGACACCGGGACCTCGGCGTACACCTGCGGATCGTGGTCGAGCACCCCGGTGCTCCGGCCCACCATCCACAGCGCGAACGCCAGAATCAGTACACCGGCGATCGCACCGCGCATCATGTACTTCGCCTTGGACACGGGCCTGCCCGGCAGCATGACTGTCATCGGTCAGATCCCCATTCCCGGAATCTGCGGGACGAGGCCCCACAGCCCGAAGGTGAGGATCACGTCGAACACGCCGATCGAGAGGATGGACGTCCGCAGCGCACGACCCGCCGCCTGGCCGACCCCTTCGGGCCCGCCGCTCGCGAAGTAGCCGTATGAGCAGTGGACGAGCGTGACGATCGCGGCGAACACCACGGCCTTGGTCGCGGAGTACAACAGGTCGGTCGGCGTGAGCGCGAGGTGGAAGAAGTAGTCGTAGGTGCCCGACGATTCGCCGTGGTACCAGACCACCACCAGCCGCGTGGCGACGTAGCTCGCCAGCAGGCCGACCATGTAGATCGGGAGGACGCAGACCATCGCCGCGATCATCCGGGTGGTTGCCAGGAACGGCACCGACCGGATCGCCATCGCGTCGAGCGCGGCGATCTCGTCGGAGATCCGCATGGCACCGATCTGGGCGGTGAAGCCGGTGCCGACCTTGGCCGCCAGTGCGATCGCCACGACGACCGGTGCCAGCTCCCGCGTGTTGGCGATCGCCGCCAGCATCCCGGACATCGACGTCATGCCCACCAGCTGCAGACCGCGATAGGTCTCGATGCCGAGCATCGCGGCCGCCGCGAGCGACATCGCGAGCACGATGCCGATGGTCCCGCCGCCGGACAGCAGCGACTTGTTGCCGAAGGTGACCTCGGCGATCTGCCGGATCACGTGCTTGCGGTAGTGGATCAGGGTGAACGGCACCGCGCGGACGGCCCGGACCACGAAGGTCACGTACTCGCCGAAGCGGACCAGTCCGCTGACCGCGGTGTCCATGCGGTTGCGGTAACCGCGCTCCACTCGAGCGCTGACGTCGGCAGAGACCATCAGTACGACCCCACTGCCGGAACCATGACCGCATACAACTGCGAGAGCACGGTGTTGAACACGAAGACGAGCGCGAACGCGATCACCACGGCCTCGTTGACGGCATCGGCCACCCCGCTGGGGCCGCCGCGGGCATGCAGCCCTTTGAAACAGGCGACGATGGTGGCCAGGAGTGCGAAGATCGACGACTTCACGAGTGCCATCACGAAGTCCGACATCCGGCCGTACTGGCTGAAGGTGGCCATGAACGATCCGGCGGGCAGATGCTGCACGTAGACGTGGTAGAGGAAGCATGCCCCGACGCCCGTCACGGTGATCAGCGAGCAGAGGACGAGCGCGACGATGATCGCCGCGGCGATCCGCGGCGCGACCAGGCGCTCGAGGATGTTGACGCCCATCACTTCCATCGCGTCGATCTCTTCGCGGATCTTGCGCGACCCGAGGTCGGTGCAGATCGCCGACCCGGCGACTCCGGCCATCATCAACGCACAGACCAGCGACGAGGCCTGCCCGACGATGATGAACGCGACCACGGCACCGGAGTAGCCGCCGGCGCCGATCCGGCCGGCGAGCTCACCGACCGACACCGCGATGAAGACACCGACCGGGATCATCAGGAGCAGCGACGGTCCGGTGCTGACCCGACCGATGAAGACGGTCTGGTTGAGGGTCTCGCTGAGCGAGAGCCGAAACCGCGCGATCGCGACGAACAGCGAACCGATCGCCTGCAGCGCGAACCCCAACGTGTGCCCCGCTTCGACCGCGAGGTCGCGCATCGGCCCCTTCGATTGCGGTAGTTCAAACGCCATAGTCGCCCCTCATCCCGGAGGAAGCGAGTCCCTCGGATGCCCGATGTTACAAAGTTGAAGGAAAAGTAACATGGAGGTTTGCGCGAGGCAAGAGGTGACCGCATCAACCGCGGACTGCTGGACCGACCCGGAAAGAAGGCTCAAAGACTAAGGCTGTCGTTTGGTGTCTCCTGGTGACACCAAACGACAGCCTTGATCCGGCAATCGGCCCGACTACTTCAGCCCGAGCACCGGCAGAAGGAATTCGCGAGCGAAGCCGGCGAGTTCGTCGGGGTCGTCGTAGTCCATGAGGTCGCTCGGGATGGTGAGAAACGACCCGGCGATCCGTACCACCAGGTCGGCCGCGGGAATGGTGCGCACCCTCTTGGGAATGTTCCCCGCCGTCTGTTCGCGGAGGATCTGGTGCGCGACGAAGTCACGCACCGCCGTGAGCGTACGACCGTCGCCGCCGCCGACGAAGCCGGGAACCAATGCAGGCTCGGTCTCGAGGAGCTTTCGGATCAGCGGGTTGCCGCCGATCGTTCGCAACGAGGTCACGAACGCGACGATCACACGGTCGGCAGGCGTCGGGGCCTGCGCCATGACCTGCAGGAACTCCACGAAGTAGTTCTCGAACTCGCGGATCATCACCGCGTCGACCAGCGCGTCTTTCGTGTCGAACTTGCGGTAGATGGTGATCCGCGCGGTGCCCGCGCGCCGCGCGACCTCCTCCATCGAGGTCCGAGCGATCCCCGACTCGCAGAACTGCTCGTAGGCGGCGTCGAGCAGTTTGGTCCGAGTCGGGTCGGGCGCCGAATCGTCGTTCGTCGCCACGCGTTCCATCGCGCGCTCGAAGAACGTCGCCTCCGACCGGCCCGTCACAGGGGTCACCACTCGCGTTCAACTCCTCGTTCAGCAGACACCCCGACCACTTCACGCTACGGCATCGCTCGAACTCGAGACGAGCGATCCGACACGAGGCTATGTTACACATACGAACTATTTGTTTCACGATCGATCGCGGGGAGCCGAAGATGCAAGAGATGAACCGTCGCACAGTCCTGAAAGCCGGTGCCGCACTCGGAGCGGCCGGCGCGCTCACCACCGCGGCACAGGCCACGCCCTGGACGTGGTCGCCCGCACGGTCGGTACCCGGTCGGGGCGCGGGCACCGATCCACATCAGGTGTGGGATCCCGAGTGCGACGAGCTCGTCGCCTCGCTGGCCGAGCGCGGCGAGATCCCGCGCGTCAACAAGCTGCTCAAGGGGTGGATCCACAACGAGCAGCCACTGCCCGCCGGCCTTCCCGACGATCTGCACGACTTCCTCACGAAGGCGCGGAAGCTGCCGGCCTGGACCGATCGGAGCAAGCTCGCGGCGGCCGCCCGGTTCAATGAGAAGCGCGGCACCTACCTGGGCGTGATCTACGGGTTCGTCAGCGGCATGCTCAGCACCGTGATCCCCCACGAGGCCCGCGCCGTCTACTACTCGTGGGGCGGCGCCGCGATGAAGGAGCGGATCTCCAAGACCGCCAAACTCGGCTACGACATCGGCACCGCGAACGCCTTCGCGCCCGACGGGGAGCACATCGTGACGTGCATCAAGACCCGACTGGCCCACTCCGGTGTTCGGCACATCCTGCCGAAGTCTCCGTACTGGCAGCACTCGGCCGACGAGAAGCTGCCGATCAGCCAGGCCGACATGATGGTCACCTGGCACAGCCTTCCCACGAGTGCCATGCGGCAGTTCAAGAAGTGGGGCGTGCCGGTCGACGAGTCGGAGTCCGCGGGCTTTCTGCACTCATGGCAGCTGACGGCGCACTTCCTCGGGATTCGCGACGAGTACATCCCGGCGGACTGGGCATCGGCCGAATCGCAGGCCCGGCAGGTCCTCGATCCGATCATCGGCCCCACGTCGGAGGGCATCAAGCTCGCCGACATGCTGCTCGATCTCGGCATGAACCTGGATCTGACGCTCCTGAGCCGCGGAGTCCTCGGCGCCCTCACGCGATTCATGCTCGGCGACCAGGTCGCCGATTGGCTCCACATTCCCCGCGAGCCCGTGTGGTCCCCCATGCTCGAGGCGGCTTGGGGTCCGTACATCCAGGTCCGAGAGGGACTGCTCGACGTCGGGATGCCGCCGAAGGCCTATTGGCTCTTCGACGAGTTCCTCCGTCAGTTCGTGCTCCTCTACATGTCCGAGCTCCGGATGCCGATCTCGATCCAGATCCCGACCATGAACAACCCGCACTACAGATAGGCGGGACCGCGTCGCAGATCGCTCGGGCGGAGTCCTCCTCGTCCGACGGGGCGTTTTGCGCAGGTCTCACTGTTGCCATTGCCACTGTGAGCCCTGTCGAATACCACCCGAGCGTCCCGCCTGCGTAGGATTTCCCCCGCGTGCCTCCCCGGGATGGAAAGCTCGGACGGGGACACTGACGCTCGCGACCGTAGATGCGGAGGGACTCGGATGACCGGACAGCCGGCCCAGTCGAACGGAGAAATCGCCGTCATAGTGCTGGCGGCAGGTGCCGGTACCCGGATGAAGTCGAAGACTCCCAAGATCCTGCACGAGATCGGCGGTCGAAGCCTCGTGGGCCACGCGCTCCACGGCGCCGCCGCACTGAACCCCGACCATCTGGTCGCCGTCGTCAGTCACGAGCGCGAACGAGTCATCGCGGCGATCGATGAGATCGCCGACGGCCTCGGCCGCCCGGTGACCATCGCCGTGCAGGACCAGCCGCTGGGCACCGGCGACGCGGCTCGCGCCGGCATGACCGGGCTGCCCGACGACTTCGCGGGAACCGTGCTCGTCACCGTGGCAGACGCTCCGCTGCTCGACGGTGAGACGCTGTCGGCCCTGGTCGCCGAGCATCTGCGCGTCGACAACGGCGCCGCCGCCGCGGTCACCCTGACCAGCTTCATCGCCGACGACCCGACGGGCTACGGACGCATCGTGCGTGCCGGCGGCCCCGGTCTGGACATCGCCGCGTCGGACGTGCTGGCGATCACCGAGCACAAGGACGCTACCGAGTCCGAGCGGGCGATCACCGAGGTGAACGCGGGGATCTACGCCTTCTCCGCGGACATGCTCCGCACCGGACTGGCGAGCCTCTCGACCGACAACGTCCAAGGCGAGTACTACATCACCGACCTCGTCGGCATCGCACGCGACGCCGGCCGGCCGGTCCACGCCCTGACCGTCGCCGATCCGAACGTCGTCGCCGGGTGCAACGACCGCGCGCAGCTGGCCGACCTCGGCGCCGAGCTGAACCGGCGGATCGTGCGCCGCCACATGCTCGCGGGCGTCACCGTCGTCGACCCCGCCACCACCTGGATCGACGTCGACGTGCAGCTGGGCCAGGACGTGCGCATCGAGCCCGGAACGCAATTGCACGGCCGGACCGTCGTCGCCGACGACGCCGTCGTCGGCCCGGACACCAGCCTCACCGACGTCGTGATCGGCGAGGGCGCACAGGTGATCCGCACGCACGGAGGGGGCGCGGAGATCGGCGCGGGCGCCACCGTCGGTCCGTTCGCGTTCCTCCGCCCCGGCACCGTGCTCGGCGAGGCCGGCAAGATCGGCACCTTCGTCGAAACCAAGAACGCGCAGATCGGCGCGGGCACCAAGGTGCCGCATCTGACCTACGTCGGCGACGCCGAGATCGGCGAGAAGACCAACATCGGTGCCTCGAGCGTCTTCGTGAACTACGACGGTGTGAACAAGCACAAGACCGTCATCGGCTCGCACTGCCGCACCGGCAGCGACAACATGTTCGTCGCGCCGCTCACCATCGGCGACGGCGTCTACACCGGTGCCGGTACCGTGCTGCGGGACGACGTCCCGGCCGGTGCCCTCGCGGTGTCCGCCGGACCGCAGCGCAACATCGAGGGCTGGGTGGTGGCCAAACGGCCGGGCACCCCTGCCGCCGAGGCCGCCCGCGACGCCGAGCAGAATAAGTGACGCCGAGCAGAATAAGTAAGGAATCGCCGGTAACAGCGCGATGCCGACACAGACTCCCAGTAGAGAAGCCGACCGCCTAGGAGAGAATGAGTCACCCATGACTTGGACGACCGACAACCAGAAGAATCTCATGCTGTTCGCCGGACGGGCACACCCGGAACTGGCGCAGGCCGTGTCGGAAGAGCTGGGCGTTCACATCACCCCGCAGACGGCGCGCGACTTCGCGAACGGCGAGATCTTCGTCCGCTTCGAGGAGTCGGTCCGCGGCAGTGACGCCTTCGTGCTGCAGAGCTGCCCGTACCCGATGAACCAGTGGGTCATGGAGACCCTCATCATGATCGACGCCCTGAAGCGCGGCTCCGCCAAGCGCATCACCGCGATCATCCCGTTCTACCCGTACGCGCGCCAGGACAAGAAGCACCGCGGACGCGAGCCCATCTCCGCTCGTCTGATCGCCGATCTCTTCAAGACCGCGGGCGCCGACCGCATCGTGACGGTCGACCTGCACACCGACCAGATCCAGGGCTTCTTCGACGGCCCCGTCGACCACATGCACGCCCAGGGCCAGCTGGCCGAGTACGTCCGCAACAAGTACGGCACGGACAACATCTGCGTCGTGTCGCCTGACGCAGGCCGCGTGAAGGTCGGCGAGAAGTGGGCCGATGCCCTCGACGGCGCCCCCATGGCCTTCGTCCACAAGACCCGTGATCCCGATGTGCCGAACCAGATCAAGTCGAACCGTGTGGTCGGCGACGTCGCGGGCAAGACCTGCGTGCTGATCGACGACATGATCGACACCGGCGGCACCATCGCCGGCGCCGTCTCGGTGCTGAAGGACGCCGGTGCCGGCGACGTCATCATCGCCACCACCCACGGCGTGTTCTCCGACCCGGCCGCCGAGCGCCTGGCGAACTGCGGCGCCAAGGAGGTCATCGCGACCGACACCCTGCCGATCCCCGAGGAGAAGCGCTTCGAGAACCTCACGGTGCTCTCGATCGCACCGCTGCTCGCGCAGACGATTCTCGAGGTGTTCAAGAACGGCTCGGTCACCAGCCTGTTCGACGGCAACGCCTGACGCCCGGCCGAACCACGAGACGCCGTGCCCCGGTCTTCCGGGGCACGGCGTCTCTCGTCGCCACGCGTCGAATCGGCAGTGTTCGGTATGACCACCTGGTGGTCACACCGAACACTGCTGACGTCGGCGCGTCGAGCTAGAGCGTCTCGGCAGCCGTCCCGAGTTCGATGTCGACGTTGTTCTGCTCCCCCGCCGCAACGCTGACCTGCCGGGCCTGCGGCTCGTACATGCTGGCGACCAGTGTGTAGCGGGCGTCGTCGAGGCCCTCGATCCGGTACCAGCCGTCCGAATCGGTGCGCACGGCTGCGACGATCGTCTGGTCCGGCCCGATCGCCGAGACCGTCGCACCGGCCAGAAGTCCGCCACCGATCGCACGGACGTAGCCCTGCACATTGCCGTGCGCCGTCAGCCCGAACTCGACCGGACCGGTCATCCGGCCGTCGACGGTCACCAGTCGACTACTCGGCTGATAGCCCGGAGCCGTCGCCGTGACCGCGACGGTCTCGCCGTCGGACAGCCCGGTCAGCACGAACACACCGTCCGCCCCGGCCTTCGTCTGGGCCACCACTTCGCCCTGCTGATCGGTGACGACCACGCTGGCGGGAAGATTTCGCACGCCGTCGCCGACGACGCCGCGAAGCACCGCGCCGCCCTCGAGGCTGAAGTCGCGACGCAGTACCGCTCCGTCGACAACCGCGACCGAGACCGCCCGCGGCGCGCGATCGGCCGCGGTCGCGATCACGGTGTACATCCCCGGTTCGAGACCCGCGAGCGCGTACGACCCGTCGTCGGCGACCGATGCGCGGCCGGTCTGCCTGCCGTGCGCATCGGTCACGGTGATCGACGCGTGGGCGATCGGCTCGCCGGACGGCGAGGTGACGGTTCCGACGACAGCCGGCTCTGCGACGGGGGCCGCCTGCGCCCGGTCGACGGCCGCAGCGGCGGCGGGTGCGTCGGTCGGCACCACTTCCTCGGCCGCCATCTGCGCCGCGGCCACGGCGTCGGCGCGGCCCGGGATGAAGAAGGCCAACACCAGCGCAGCCACTGCGGCACCGGCCGCCAATCCCATGATCAGCTGGAAGGCGCCCTCGGTGGGCAGCTCACGCCCGCCGAGCGTCATGGTCATCTGCGCGACGATCACCCCGGCCAGGGCACTGGCGAAGGAGGTTCCGAGCGATCGCATCAGCGTGTTGAAGCTGTTGGCGGCACCGGTCTGAGACGGCGGCACCGCGCCCATGATCAGTGCGGGCATCGCGCCGTAGGCCAGACCCGTGCCGAAGCCGATGATCACCCCGACGATGACCAGCTGCCAGATCGAGTGCAGCGCGAACACGCCGAGCAGGTAGCCCGCGGCGACCACCACGGCACCGACCATCAGGGTGATCTTGGGGCCGAAGTTGTTGGTCAGCCACGACGACAGCGGCGCGGCCAAGAGGAGCATGACGCCGAACGGCGCCATCACCAGACCGGCGACGAGCATCGACTGTCCCAGACCGTAGCCCGTGGCCTCCGGCATCTGGACCACCTGCGGGAACACCATGCTCGCGGCGAACATCGCGAAGCCGAAGACGATCGAGGCGATGTTCGTGAACAGCACCTGCGGCCGGACCGAGACGCGGACGTCGACGATCGGCTCGGAGCTGCGGAGCTCCCAGGTCACCCAGGCGGCGAACAGCACGACCGCCACGGCGAAGCAGCCGAGCGTGCTGCCCGCGGACCAGCCCCAGTCGGCGCCCTTGGAGATGCCGAGCAGCAACGCGAAGAGACCGCCGGAAAGGGTGACCGCGCCGAGGTAGTCGAAGCTGCCGCCGGACTTCTCCGGCGACTCCGGAACCACGATGACGACGGCGATCGCGGCGATCACGCCCATGATGCCCGAGACCCAGAAGAGCCAGTGCCAGTCGGCGTACTCGGCGATCAGCGCGGCGACTGGCAGACCGAAGGCGCCGCCGACACCGAGCGAGGCGCTCATCGTCGCCACCGCACCGGCCAGCTTCTCCTTGGGCAGTACGTCACGCATCACGCTGATTCCCAGCGGGATCACACCCGACGCCAGCCCCTGCAGCGCACGGCCCACGATCATCAGGGTGACCGTCGAACTGAGCGCGCCGATCACCGATCCGACGACCATCACCCCGATGCTGACCAGCAGCATGCGACGCTTGCCGAACATGTCGCCGAGGCGGCCCATCACCGGAGTGGCGACCGCGGCCGCGAGCAGCGTCGCGGTGATCACCCATGCGGTATCCGATGCCGGCGCATTCAGGTACTCGGGCAGATGCGGGATGATCGGGATCACCAGCGTCTGCATCAGCGAGACGACGATTCCGGCGAGCGCCAGCACCGCGACGACCGCGCCGGTGGCCGGGACCTTCTCCGGGGCGGCGGTCCCCGTCTTGTGTTCAAGCATCTACAGCAACCTCACGTAATCAGAAATGCGAACGGGCACACCCATCCGCGTTGCAACAGAACGCCACGCTATCCGGAGGACCCTCCGGATAGCAAAGTCGGAGCGGCTATTGTCGTAATCGCACCGAACAGATCTGCCCGAGGAGACGTCGCGATGGACACCACGACGACCGCGTCCGACGCGTGCGCACATCTCCGGTCGGACGCGCAGGCGAATTACAACCGCATCCTCGCCGCGGCGACGACGGTGATCGAGCGCGAGGGACCGGACGCGCCGCTCACCACGATCGCCGCCGAGGCCTCCGTCGGCATCGGCACCCTCTATCGCCGTTTCCCCACTCGCGCGCACCTGGTGGAGGCGGTGTATCGGCACCGGATCATCACCCTGTGCGACACCACGGCTGCGATCCTCGAGAGCGAATCGTCGCCGCACGCGGCGCTGCAGGTGTGGATGTCGATGTACGTCGACATGCTCATCACCAACAAGGCGGTGCCTGACGCCATCAAGCCGCTGCTCGCGACGGACACCGACTTCCGGACCGAGACGCGCAACAATCTCGTCTCGGCGCTCGCCGAGTTCATCGCCGAGGGGCGTCGCACCGAGACCGTTCGGCAGGACGTGGACCCGGTCGACATCCTGCGCGCCCTCACCGGCGTCGCGTTCGTCAGCGAGTCGTCGGACCACGCGCGCGCGTCGATCGCGCTGATCGCCGACGGACTCCGGCCGCAGCCGCCGCGACCGCAGTAGCCTGGGGATCGTGGACGCGACGATCTATCACAATCCCCGCTGCACGACCTCCCGCAATGCGCTCGCCAAGCTGCGCGACGGCGGTGTGGACCCGCGAGTGGTGAAGTACCTCGACACCGGCTGGACGCGTGAGCAGCTCTCCGAGATGTTCACCGCGGCCGGTCTGACTCCCGCGCAGGCCGCCCGCAAGCGGGAGAAGCTCTACAAGGAACTGAATCTCGCCGACGCCTCCGACGACGAAGTCCTCGACGCCATGGTCGCGCACCCGGTGCTGGTCGAGCGTCCGTTCGTCGTCACCGAGAAGGGCACCCGGCTGGCCCGGCCGATCGGCAGGCTCGACGAGATCCTGTAGACGAGGCCGCCCCGGGTCGGTCGACCGGCCCCGACGCGCAGCACTGTGGCGTCAGCGAGACCCCACCGCATCGATCGCGTACTCGCTCACCGGGTCGGCCAGCGGGCGGTGCAGCGATGGGACGATGACCGCGGCGACGCCGCGGACGAAAGCGCGCGTGCAGTTCCAGAAGTCGAAGTAGTCGCGCCAGACGGCGATCCGCCCTTCACGCACCTCATTGCGGCCGCAGACCCAGAACTGCATGCGGAGCGGGCCGATCCGCAGTTCGTCGATCCGCTCGGTGAGCACCACGCCATCCTCGTCCGCCGCGATCGCCAGGATCCGCGCGTCGAATCCGACGCGATCCCCGTTGAGCCCGTACATCACCTTGGCGAAGCGCCGCTTACCCCGCACGGTCGGCAGCGAGACGTTCGTGTACACGATGTCGTCGTCCACGCGCTCGAGAGCGGCGTCGACCCGTCCCTGCGCGAGATCGGCGAAGAAGGCGTGGACCAGATCCGTCGGTTTCTGTGAGGTCATGCCCCGATGGTATTCTGTGGCCTGTTGTCTCGGCGAGGGTGCGAAAGCACCGTTATCGGCGCGGCGGTTTGAAGCTCTTCGGACTGATCCAGTCCCTCCTCGACCGTGTGCGGCGACGCTGAGGCGCCACCACGAAACACCCCTATCGAGGAGAATCGCATGGCTACCGCCCCGCAGCTCGCCACCACCGCCCGCGAAGAGAAGGGCAAGGGCTCGGCCCGTCGCGCCCGCGCCGCCGGCCAGGTTCCCGCCGTCCTCTACGGCCACGGCACCGACCCCAAGCACCTGCTGCTCCCGAACCGCGAGCTCGCCGCCATCCTGCGCGCCAACGGCGTCAACGCCGTCGTCGAGCTGGACATCGCGGGCGACAAGCAGCTCGCCCTGACCAAGCAGGTCGACGTCCACCCGATCCGCAACTACATCGAGCACGTCGATCTCCTCATCGTCAAGCGTGGCGAGAAGGTCAACGTCGAGGTCGGCATCGTGATCGAGGGCGTCGCCGCCAGCGGCACGCTCACCATCCAGGACGCGAGCGTCGTCGAGGTCGAGGCCGAGGCCCTGCACATCCCGGAGAACATCGTCGTCGACGTTCACAACCTGGCCGCAGGCACCAACATCACCGCCGCCGACCTGTTGCTCCCCGCCGGCGTCGAGCTGGTCACCGACGGCGAAGCGCTGATCGTGAGCATCGAGGCCGCCAAGAACGCCGCCGAGACCGCGGGCACCGACGACGCAGCCGACGAGGCCGCCGAGGAAGCTGCGGAGTAAATCCGCATCGCAGAGGACTCTGAGTGAAACTCATTGTCGGACTGGGTAATCCCGGTCCCGCCTACGAGAAGACCAGGCACAACGTCGGCGCGATGGTCGCCGACGGCCTGGTCTCCTCGCACGGCGAGAAGTTCTCCGTGCACAAGCGCTCCGGCGCGCTGACCGCCACCGTGCGGATCGGCGGAGAGCCGGTGCTGGTCGCGAAGTCACGGACCTACATGAACGTCACCGGCAGGCAGATCGGCCCGCTGGCGTCGTACTATTCCGTCGCACCCCAAGACCTCATCGTCCTGCACGACGAGCTCGACATCGACTTCGGCGCCGTGCGCCTGAAGCTCGGGGGCGGTGAAGGCGGGCACAACGGCCTGCGTTCGATCTCCCAGACCATCGGGACGCGCGACTATCTGCGCGTGCGTCTCGGGATCGGTCGCCCCCCGGGTCGCCAGGACCCGGCAGACTTCGTTCTCAAGCCCTTCCCCGGCTCGGCCGCGGCGGAAGTGGAGCTGCTCGTCGCCAATGGTGTCGATGCCGCCGAACTCCTGGTCGAACAGGGTCTCGAAGCCGCGCAGAACACCGTTCACGCCTGGTGACCGTCACCCCGCCGCGCTCGGACCAGGTCGGGGTGATGGATTCGCGCGACATCGGGATGTGCGCGCAGCCGCGCCTTGAGCAGGTTCTCCCCGAACGTCCCCGAGATCGGGTTCGCCGGATCTCGGGTGACTCCGGGTGCGGCCGCCCGGAACTCGGCCGGCAGGTCGACATGCGGCATCGAAGATGCCAGCGCCGGGTTGAAGAAGAACGGGATGGACAGACGCGTCTGTCCCGGTGGCGGTGAGACCACGCGGTGCATGGTGGCCTTCAGATAGCCGTCGGTCGCGAACTCCATGAGCTCGCCGATGTTGACGACGAACGCCCCGGGCAGGACAGGCACGTCGACCCAGTCCCCGTCGCGCAACACCTGGAGTCCGGCCTTGCCCGGCTCGATCATCAGCAAGGTCAGCACCCCCGGATCCTTGTGCGCACCGACTCCCTGCCGGTCATCGTCCCTGCCCGGATACTTGACCAGCTTGATCAGCGTCGACGGACGGTCGGCGAACGCCTCGTCGAACAGGTCGGCGCGGGAGCCGAGGGCGGACGCCCACTCATGGAGCAGCCGCATGCCGATCCGCGAGCAGTCCCGCTGCCAGTCGAGGACGGCAGTCTTGAGCTCCGGCAAGTCCGCGGGCCAGAGGTTCGGTCCCTCCAGGCGAAGGTAGTCGGCACTGCCGGCCGTCGGCTCGTACTCGGCTGCCAGATCGATCTACTCGCGCCAGTCGATCTGCCCCTGGGTGTATTCGCCACCGAACCTCGTGTAGCCGCGGAACTGGGGACTCCGGGTCATCTCGACCGCTGCCTTGGCCACGTCGTCGAGCGCGAAGAACGCTCTCGCGGCACCGAAGATCGCGGCGATCGCGTCGTCGCTGACACCGTGCCCGACCAGGTAGAAGAAGCCGTAGTCGTGGGTCGCCGATCGCAGCCGCTCCCGAAACTCTGCGACGTCGTGCGCAGCGCCGTCTAGCAGTGCCATATCGATGATCGGGAGTCCCGACGCGGTACCCATGTCTGCAGTTCTACTCCGTGATCGGCGATCGCGCCCCGTCCGGCGAGGCGCGGACGTGCCGGGACAAATTTGCGCGAGGCCTTCCCCATCCCGCCACCGTCGGCGATGATGTGCTCAGTCACAGTTGATCGTTCGATCAAGACCTGAGGACATGAAGGAGCCCATCGGAATGACCGCGCCCGACCGCACCTGCCAGCCGGACGTGCCCGAGCTCCCCCGGCGAATCCGCTGGTCCGCCGCGACCGCGGCATTCCAGATCGAAGGGGCGCGCGCGGCGGACGGTCGTGGCCGATCGGTATGGGATCAGTGGGTCGAGACGCCCGACAAGGTGATCGACGGCTCGACCGCCGAGCCCGGGCCCGACAGTTATCACCGCTGGCCGGAGGACGTGGCACTGGCCGCGGGTCTCGGACTGGACCGCTACCGTTTCTCGATCTCGTGGACACGAGTGCAGCCGGACGGCACCGGCGGCGCGAACAGCGCCGGGCTCGACTACTACTCGCGTCTGGTCGACGGACTTCTGGAAGCAGGCGTGACGCCGTTCCCGACGCTCTACCACTGGGACCTGCCGGTCCCGGTCCACGAGGCCGGCGGGTGGTGCTCTCGTGACACCGCCGCGCGGTTCGCCGACTACACCGCGCTCGTCGTCGATCGCCTCGGAGACCGCGTCAAGAACTGGTACACGATCAACGAGCCCGCGATGACGACGCTGCAGGGCTACGCGGTCGGCGCGCTCGCGCCCGGCGAGTTCCTGCTCTTCGACGCCCTCCCGACCGCCCACCACCAGCTGCTGGCACACGGACTCGCCTCGACCGTGCTCCGCTCGGCCGGCGCCGAGGCGGTGGGCGTCGCGAACAATCACACGCACGTGCGAGCCCTGCGGGACGACGACGCGGACCGCGCCGCCCTCGAGGCGTACGACATCCTCCACAACCGGATCTTCGCCGACCCCATCCTGACCGGCGCGTATCCGGACCTGGCAGCGTTCGGCTACGAGATGCCGGTACGCGACGGTGACCTCGAACTGATCGGCGCGCGTCCGGACTTCTACGCGGTCAACTTCTACAACCCGACCACCGTGACCGCCCCCACCGGCGCCGACAATCCGATCCCGTTCGACATCGTGCCCACCCCGGGTGCACCGGTCACCGGCTTCGGTGAGGAGTGGCCGATCGTGCCCGAAGCCCTCACCGGCCTGCTGCTCGACTTCACCGAGCGCTACCCCGGACTGCCGCCGCTGATCGTCAGTGAGAACGGCGCCTCGTTCCCCGAACCCGCCAGGGCCGGCTTCGTCGACGACACCGACCGGATCTCGTTCCTGGACGGTCACATCCGCGCGGTGGCCCGCGCGATCGACGGTGGTGCAGACGTCGAGGAGTACACGGTCTGGTCGCTGCTCGACAACTTCGAGTGGGCGGACGGATTCACGCAGCGTTTCGGTCTGGTGCACGTCGACTTCGACACAGCCGAGCGCACGCCCAAGGCGTCCTACGACTGGTACCGCCGGGTGATCGACGGAAATCGCCGATGAACCGGCCCGCCCCCATCGGCCGCCGATGGATGACGCTGTTCACGCTGGCCTGGCTGGTGATCTGGATGGCCCAGCTGACGCCCCTGCAACTGCTGCTCCCCCTGCAGCTCGACTCCCAGACGTCCGACGACGGCGACCGCTGGATCCACAGCGTGGTGGTGTCCGGCCTGATCCTCGGGATCGGCGCGCTGGTCGGCGTGATCGCGGGCCCGCTCGCCGGCGCCGCGTCCGATCGCACCGACGGTTCGCGCTTCCCGTCGTGGCTCGGCGGCCGCCGTCGTGTGTGGGCGCTCGGCGGCAGTTGGGGCATGGCGATCTTCCTCGCCTTGACCGGGCTCGCTCATCAGCCGTGGCTGGTGGCGCTGTGCTGGGTCGGCGTCTCGGTCGCAGTCGCCGTCGCATCCGCCGCCTTCACCGCGATGATCCCCGACCAGCTGGCACCTGATCAGCGCGGTGCGGCGTCGGCGTCGATCGGGTCGTCGCAGGCCCTCGGGATCGTCCTCGGCGTCGGCACGGTGGTCGTGCTGGGGCTCGACGTCCTCCCCGGCTACCTGGTGCTCGCCGGCCTGGTCGCCGTCGTCGGCACGTGGGCGTCGTTCGGTCTTCCCGACCGGCGAGTACCCCGCAGCGAGCTCGCGGTGGACATCACCGACCGGCCCAAGTGGGCGTCCCTGCGCGACCGCGACTTCTGCTGGATGCTCGGCGGCCGCCTCGTCGCGAACATCGGCAACGCGCTCGGCACGTCGCTGTTCCTGTTCTTCCTGCTGTACGGGCTGCACCAGGACAAGGATGCCGCCGAGGACAACCTGCTGCTGCTGATCGTCGTCTACACGATCTTCGTGGTCGGCAGCTCCATCGTGTTCGGCATGATCTCCGACCGCCGCGGGCACCGCCGCATGCTCACCGTGGTCGCCGCGATGGTCCAGGCCTGCTCGGGCCTGGTGATCGTCCTGCACACCACGTACACGATGACGATGATCGGTGCCGCACTGATGGGCGTCGGATACGGCGCCTTCATGACGGTCGGACTCGCGTTCGCGACCGATCTGCTGCCGCACGAGGAGGACCACGGCCGCGACCTCGGCATCGTCAATGTGACTGCCGCACTCGGCCAGTTGATCGGTCCGATGCTCGGCGCCGGCCTCGTCGCCGCGGTCGGCGGGTTCTGGCTCGTCTTCGTGATGGCCTGCGTCCTCTCGGTGGTCGGCGGCGTGATGACGCTCGGCGCACGGGAGAAGCGGGCCGACGCGCCGGCCACCGGCACCACCACTCCGCTGATCGTCTGAACAGCGGTCCGCGCTCCGCGGCGGCCTGTGCCGAGCGACATAGCGCCCGGAAGTAGAATTACGCCCGAGTATCCGGCGCAGTCGAAGCGCCGGAAGTGAGTAATGAGGACGGACGAATCTTGGCGACACTGGCTACCCCGTCGGGCCACCCGAACGTTGCGATGCTGGGAATCGGTGCATACCGACCCAAACGACTGATCAGCAACGACCAGCTGTGCCGGGTGATGGACTCGTCCGACGAGTGGATCTACGAGCGCAGCGGCATCCGCAACCGTCGCTGGATCAGCGGTGACGAGACCATGCGCAGCATGTCGGCCGCGGCCGCCGACCGCGCGATCGTCAACTCCGGCATCGATCGCGACAAGATCGACATGCTCATCCTCGCGACCAGCAGCTGGCCGTGGAATGTGCCGCACGGCGCCCCGATCGTCGCCTCCGACATCGGCCTGAACGGCATTCCCGCGTTCGACGTCGCGGCCGGCTGCGGAGGCTTCGGCTACGCACTCGGGGTCGCGACAGACGCCCTGCGCGCGGGCAGCGCGAACTACGTGGTGGTGATCGGCGTCGAGACCATGTCGGTGGGCCTGGATCCGACCGACCGCAGCACCGGGTTCATCTTCGGCGACGGCGCGGGCGCGGTGGTCGTGGGCGCCAGCGACGTCAACGGCATCTCCCCGATCGTCTCCGGCAGCGACGGCGAGAACGCCGAAGCCATCAAGCAGAACATCAACACCGTCGACTACATGGCGCGGTCGGTGGAGTACCAGGGCAAGGACTCCGAGACCGACCCGGTCGGCCGGATGATCATCAAGATGGAGGGTCCGCGCGTGTTCCGCTGGGCCGCCATCACCCTGCCGAAGGCGCTCAAGAAGATGCTCACCGAGTCCGGCGCGGGCCCCGCGGACATCGAGGTCTTCGTCCCGCACCAGGCCAACGCACGCATCAACGACCTGATGAAGAAGAACCTCGGGCTGCCCGACGATCTTCCGATGGCGAACGACATCGAGAACACCGCGAACACCTCCGCAGCGTCGATCCCGCTGGCCATCGAGGAGATGCTCGCCACCGGCAAGGCGAAGGGCGGCCAGTTGGCCCTCCTGCTCGGCTTCGGCGCCGGTTTGAGCTACGCGGGCTGCGTCGCCACGCTGCCTCCCGCACCGAAGATCTCGTCGTTCGACGGGCTCGATGAGGATGAGCCCGGGGAGCTCGCTCTGCATCTGGCCGGGATCGTCGACTGACGCTGTTCTCTTCTTCGTCGTCGTAGACCGGGATGAGGCCCGGTGTTCTTCCTTCGGTAGTCCTCGTCGCTCGCCTAGCGGCTCGCGCCTGCGGAGGACTCAGGAAGAACACCGGGCCTCATCCCTGTTTTCGCTGAAGGTCGGCTCTGTTGTTCTCCCGGCGGCTGCATCTGCTCGCTTGCGTTCGGTTCCAGCCCGATGTTCCGCGCCGCAGGCCGAAGCAGGATGGTGCGCACTCGGAGCGGCTAGGCATTCTCCTTGCGGAAGACGCTCGTGCCCCACCAGCCGCCGAGGGCACTGAGGACGATCGCGGCAAGCAGGCCCCACGCCACTTGCGAGCTCAGGACGTCGCCGAGGAAGGAGCTGCGGACCGCGTCGACGATCCAGCGGAACGGCATGAAGTCCGACACCCGCTCGAGCCACGCCGGACCCAGCGTCATCGGCAGCAGGATTCCCGAGAGCAACAGGATCGGCATCAACAGCATGTTCAGCACCGGTGCCATCACGTCCTCACTCTTGGTCGTGAGCGCCAGCGCGTTCGACGCCGCCGCGCAGGCGCCGCCGACCAGCAGGGTGATGACGATGCCGAGGATCATGCCCGGCACCGAGGCGCGCATGCCCATCGCATAGCCGAGTGCGACCAGGATCAGCGCCTGGACGAGCAACTGCAACAGATCGCGCAACAGGCGTCCGAACAGCAACGACGTCCGGCTGGCCGGCGTCACCCGTTCGGCCTCGATGACGCCCTCGCGCCACTCGCCGATGAGGCCGAAGCCCGCGAACATCGCCCCGAACATGCCGAGCTGAACCAGCAGACCCGGAACCAGGAACGTGTAGGCGTTGTCGCCGACGCCGGGGAACTGCGAGACGAGCGGTTTCAGCAGCGGTCCGAACAGGACCAGGTACATCACCGGCTGCATGATGCCGATGAGCACCCACGCCGGGTTGCGCAGGTTCATGCGCAGCTGGCGGCGGAAGACGATGTACGACTCACGCAGGAATCTCATCGCTGCCCTCCTTGTCGTCGGAGCCGGCCTCGGCGTCGCGGAGACTGCGGCCGGTGAGAGTCAGGAACACGTCGTCGAGGGTGGGCCGCTTGATCTCGATCTCTTCGAGGGTGTTGCCGCCGGCCTCCAATTCCCGCAGGAGCCCCGGAACCACCTTCGCGGAGCCGCGCAGGCGAGCCCGGACGCCGAAGCCGTCGACCGAGACCTCCGTCGCGCCGAGCGACTCGAGCTGCGCCGCGGCCCGGGATACCGGTTCGGCGGCCGCGAACTCCAGGTGCAGCAGATCGCCGGACACCTGCGACTTCAGGTTCTCCGGGGTGTCGGCGGCGACGATGGTGCCGTTGTCGATGATCATGATCCGGTCGGACAGCGCGTCGGCCTCGTCGAGGTAATGCGTGGTCAGGAACACCGTGGCGCCGCGGTCGGTCCGCAGCTTGGCGATGTGTTCCCAGAGGTTCGCGCGTGCCTGCGGGTCGAGTCCCGTGGTCGGCTCGTCGAGGAACACGAGGGTCGGGTCGTGGATCAGGCCCATCGCGATGTCGAGCCGCCGGCGCTGCCCGCCCGACATGTTCTTCGGCATCCGGTCCCAGAGTCCTTCGAGTTGCAGCTGGTCGAAGAGTTCCTTACCGCGCCGGACGGCGTCCCGGCGGTTCATCCCGTAGAGCTGTCCGTGGTCGGTGACCTCGTCGCCGGCGAGCGCCTGGGAGAAGGTGGAACCCGCCTGCGAGACGTAGCCGATGCTGCGGCGCACCTGCACCGACTGCGTCGCCACGTCGAAGCCGTTGACCGTCGCCGTCCCCGCGGTCGGACGCAGCAGCGTGGTCAGCATGCGCAGCGTGGTGGTCTTGCCTGCACCGTTGGGGCCGAGGAAGCCGACCACCTCACCCTCGGCGATGTCGAGGTCGACGCCGTCGACGGCGCGCACCTCTCGTCTGTTCTTGCCTTTGCCCGTCACGAATGTCGCCGCGAGTCCGCGCGCGTGGATCATCCGCTCGCCCCCTTCCGTCGATCCTATTCAAATTTGACTATTCAATACTGCGGCAGCTCGCGCCGGGTGTCAACCGATCGGCCGATCAGTCTCGACGCCCGCCGAGCTCGGCTCGGTACCGCTCGCGGTCGTCCATCATCTGGTAGCCGGGGTCGTCGGCGGGCTGCGCCCACCTCCCGGTGCCGTCGAAGTCGAGGCGACCGGCGCCGATGTCGTCCAGCACCCCGTCGAGCCAGTGGAGTTCCACCTCGGCGAAGCTCTTCCACAATTCCAGGCTCCGTACCGCATGCGGAGGCGCGTACGGGTTCGACCCCTCGGGTGGGAGGATCTCCGGGATCGACTGCCGCACGGCCGCACGACGGCGGCGGAGGGCGTCCTCGGCGCGCTCGCCGCCGAGCATCGGCAGCAGGCCGAAGGCGGCCTGGAAGGCGTGCCGGTCGAAGACGTTCACGTCGACCACGGCTGAGACGATCGCGTCCTCGAGTGCGGCGCGGCCGGCGTCCGTCAGCTGATAGACGACGACGTCCCGGCCGCCGTCGGCGACCGTCTGGGCCGACATCAACCCCTGGTCGGCGAGGCTTCTCAGCCCGTGATAGATCGACCCCGGTTTGATGCTGGCCCACTCGTCCACCCGCCACGACAGCAGCTCTCGTCGGATCTGGTAGCCGTTCACCGGCTCGAACAATCCGACCGCGCCGAGGAGTAACAGCCTCGTAGTCGTGACAGACATACGGGTAACGGTAATCGGCATCGTGATCGGCGGACCAGGGCCCGCCGGACCCCGGTGAAAATTCCTACTTCCAGGTAACCGGACAGACGTGAGACCGTCGAAAGCAGAAGTGTGCTTCGGCACACGAAAGCAGAGTATGGGAGAGATCAGCATGGCCGAACTGCCCGAAGCTGTCGGAACACGAAAGATCGGGATGCTCGGGATCGGCGCACACCGGCCCGAACGCGTCGTCACGAACGAAGAGATCTGCGCGACCATCGACTCCTCCGACGAGTGGATCTACACGCGCACCGGAATCAAGAGCCGGCGATTCGCGCGCCGGGACGAGACCGTCGTCGAGATGGGCGTGAACGCGGGCCGCAAGGCGATCGCGAACGCCCTGCTGTCCGGCTCGGACATCGACGCCGTCATCCTCGCCACCAACACGCACCTGCTGCTGACCCCGGCCGGCGCGACGGCCATCGCCACCGAGCTCGGCGCCAACGGTGTCCCGGCATTCGACGTGACGGTCGGTTGCGCGGGCTTCGGCTATGCGATGTCGATTGCGTCGGACATGGTGCGCGGCGGCAGCGCCAGCCACGTGCTGGTGGTCGGATCCGAGCAGCTCTCGGTGACCCTCGACATGACCGACCGGTCCAACTGCTTCATCTTCGGCGACGGCGCCGCGGCCGTCGTGGTGGGACCGACCGAGGATCAGCAGCTCGGCCCGGTGGTGTGGGGCAGCGACGGCACCCAGTTCAACGCCATCCGCCAGGACATCGACTGGATCAGCTACATGGACGGCGGTGACATCAACAACCGCCCCTACCTGCGACTCGAGGGAACCGCGGTGTTCCGCTGGGCCGCGTTCGAGATGGGCAAGGCGGCGCAGCGAGCCCTCGACGTCGCGAAGGTCGACGCCAGCGAGATCGACGTCTTCGTCCCCCACCAGGCCAACTCGCGCATCAACGAACTGCTGGCCCGCAGCCTGAAGTTCCCGGAGTCGACGGTGATCGCCAACGACATCGAGAAGACCGGCAACACCTCCGCCGCGTCGATCCCCCTCGCAATGGAGGACCTCCTCTCGACCGGCGCGGCCAAGCCCGGCGACACCGCCCTGCTCCTCGGATACGGCGCAGGCCTCAGCTACGCGGCCCAGGTCGTGAAGATGCCGCCCATCCCTTTCGAATAGCGCGCGCGACGGAGTCGCGGGTTGAGCCGACGAACGAGGCCGAAGGCCGAGCGTCGGTCGAAACCACGGTGAGTAACGCTGGAACCGAAGCACAGGTTTCGACTGCGCTTCTCGCTTCGCTGCGATGCTCGCTCAACCAGCGGGCGGGTCGCTCAACCATCCGCGGTCCATCCGCTCCCCTAACCTGCATCCGCTCCCCTCCGGAGGTGCGCACATGCAGGTTTCGGGAGCGCCTGCAGGTCGCGGGAGCGGATGCAGGCCGGCGACGCGGACTCGGGTCCCTCCCCCGCCGGGTCTCGACCGATTCTCGGCCTTCGGCCTCGTGAATCGGCTCGACCTGCCGCTCCGCGGCAAAATTGCCGGTGACCACGACAAACCGATAGCGTAGACGGGTGAGTTCCGAGGTCATCAGCCGTGAAGTCAAGCGGCGTCGTACGTTCGCCATCATCTCCCATCCGGACGCCGGTAAGTCGACGATGACCGAAGCGCTCGCGCTGCACGCACGCATGATCAGCGAGGCGGGCGCGGTGCACGGCAAGGGCGGCCGCCGCTCCACGGTCTCCGACTGGATGGAGATGGAGAAGGCCCGCGGCATCTCGGTGAGCTCCACGGCGCTGCAGTTCAGCTACTCGTCGCCGGACACCGACACCGACGTCCCCAACGTCATCAATCTCGTCGACACCCCCGGACACTCGGACTTCTCGGAGGACACCTACCGGGTGCTGACAGCGGTCGACGCCGCGGTCATGCTGATCGACGCCGCCAAGGGCCTGGAGCCGCAGACCCTCAAGCTGTTCCAGGTGTGCCGCCACCGCGGCATCCCGGTGATCACCGTGATCAACAAGTGGGACCGCCCCGGCCGCACCCCGCTGGAGCTGATCGACGAGATCAGCGAACGGATCGGGCTCATCCCGACTCCGCTCTACGTTCCCGTCGGGATCGCGGGCGACTACCGCGGCCTCCTGGACCGCCGCACCGGCGACTACATCCATTTCGAGCGCACCGCGGGTGGCGCGAAGATCGCGCCCGAGGAGTTCCTCACCGCCGATCAGGCCGCCGAACGCGAGGGCGACGTCTGGTCCGCCGCGTGCGAGGAGAGCGAGCTGCTCGCCGAGCTGGGACAGGACCACGATCAGGAGATGTTCCTGGCCGGCCAGACCTCGCCGATGATCTTCACCTCCGCGATGCTGAACTTCGGTGTCCGGCAGCTCCTCGACGCACTCGTCGAGTTCGCGCCGCCGCCACGCGGCCGCGAGTCGATCGACGGAGTCGAGCGCAGCGTCACCGACCCGTTCAGCGCCGTGGTCTTCAAGGTCCAGGCAGGCATGGACAGCAGCCACCGCGACCGCCTCGCGTACATGCGCATCGTGTCCGGTGAGTTCGAGCGCGGCATGGTCGTCACGCATGCGCAGACCGGCAAGCCGTTCGCCACCAAGTACGCGCAGGCGGTGTTCGGCCGCGACCGTTCGACGGTCGACACCGCGTTCCCGGGCGACGTCGTCGGCCTCGTCAACGCGATGGCCCTGGCGCCCGGCGACACCCTGTACATCGACCCGAAGGTGCAGTACCCGCCGATCCCGTCGTTCGCGCCAGAACACTTCTCGACGCTGCGCGTGACCACCGCGGACAAGTACAAACAGTTCCGCAAGGCCGTCGATCAGATGGACGCGGAAGGTGTGGTGCAGGTGCTCCGCAACGACGTCCGCGGCGACGCCTCGCCGGTTCTCGCGGCCGTCGGACCCATGCAGTTCGAGGTCGTCACCGCCCGGATGAAGGCCGAGTTCAACGTCGACACCATCATCGAGCCGCTCGGCTACTCGCTGGCACGACGGACCGACGAGCAGAGCGCGCCCGAACTGAACCGGCAGCGAGGTGTGGAGGTCTTCACCCGCAGCGACGGCGCGATCCTCGCGCTCTTCTCCGACAAGTGGCGCCTGCAGTACATCGAGAAGGAGCACTCCGACCTGCTGCTGGAACCGCTGGTCGCAGCGGCGGATTGATGGGCCCGGTACGCCGGGCCGCAGTGGGCGCCGTCGCGGCCACGGCGGTCGTCGGCACAGTCGCGGCGTGCGGCGCTCCCGATTCCGGGATCGCCCCGTCGTTGGCGCCGCATCCGAGCTCCGTCGAAGCGTCGACGGCCCGGATCGACGCCGCCGCCTGCGAGGCCACGCCGCCGTCGGGCCGGATCGTCCGCAGCGGCTACGGCCTGAGCTATTCGACGGGGACGATGACGATCGCGGTCAAGCCCGACGGCGGTGCGCCGACGTGCGTCGAGTTCGCCAAATCGGGCAGGGCGGACCCGGCGGTTCCGCCGGACACGCTGCTGTTCACCTTCGCCGGTGATCGCGGCGAAGGCGCGCAGCTGGAGTTCCTCGCGGTCGACCTGGCAGGCGGCACACTTCCGTGGCCGGCCGGCGCCGTGGCACGACCGCCCGGTGCACCCATCACCACGACCGTCGGGGTGTCGCTCGACGGCGTCTACTTCGCCTCCCCGTCGTGCACGCTGGCGCTGACGACGGTGACCGATCAGCGGGCGGCGGGCCGATTCTCCTGCCCGTCCGCGGTCGCGCAGACCGAGGATCCGCTGAATCCCGACGACGACATCGCCCACGACGACCCGGCGACCGCTGCGACACCGCCGAAGACTGCGGCGCTGTCGGGGCTCTTCGTCGTCGGGCGCTGACCTCGGGTCAGACGCCCGCGATCGCGGCGGTCACGGCCAGGTCGACCTCTTCGACCGTCGCCGGGTCGAAGTGCGGATCGCGATCCTTGTCGACCAGGACCGCCCGCACGCCCTCGGCGAAATCCGGGTGCGCGGTGATCCGACCGGCCGCCGACAGTTCACGATCGAGGCATTCGGCCAGCGAGGACGTCTTGCCCGCGGTGATGAGGTCCGCGGTGACGCACAGGCTGGTCGGCGAGGCCGACGCCATCAGATCGAGCATCTCCTCCGCCCACGCGTCGCCGACCGCGCCGCGGAGGCCGCCGAGGATGGCCATGACGTTGTCGTCGGCGAAGTACTCGGTGATCTTCCGCAGGCGCAGATCCGTGCTCACCTGCCCGCGATGGTCGGCGAAGACCTCGCGCAGTTCGACGCCCCGGCGAATCGCGTCGGCGACGTCGCCGAGCTGATCCGACGGCACGAAGTGGGTGGCCAGGCCGACGGCGACGGCATCGGCGCCGTGCAGCCGGGCGCCGGTCAGCCCCAGCCACATGCCGATGCCATGCGGCAGCCGCGGCAGGAAGTAGGTGGCACCGACGTCCGGGAAGAAGCCGATCGCGGTCTCCGGCATCGCGAGCAGGGCGCGCTCGGTGACCACCCGGATCTCCCCGTGGACGCTGATGCCGAGTCCGCCGCCCATCGCCGCACCGTCGACCAGCGCGATGTACGGCTTCGGATACTCGGCGATCAACTGGTTCAGCCGATACTCGGCGGCGAAATAGCGGGTGACCTCAGCCGACTCCCCTGCCAGTGCGAGATCGCGGATCGCGCGGATGTCGCCGCCCGCGCAGAACGCGCGGTCGTGCGCCGACGTGACGAGCACCCGCTCGATCGACTCGTCGTTGCCCCACGCCTCGAGGGCGGCATGCATGTCCTCGATCATCGTCAGGTCGAGGGCGTTCAGGGCGCGCGGGCGGTCGAGGATGATCTCGGCGACGCCGCCACGGACCTCGGTTCGGATGAAAGACATGCGGTCACGGTATCGCAGTGCCCTGTGCCGCAACGCAATCGTCCCCGTGAGCGGGCCTCTCGGCCTGACTTCACCTCACGGGGACGAGTGCGACTCGGGTCAGTGACGCGACGTGTTGCTCGCGACGGTGCCGGTGTTCTCCGCGATGCGCGCGGTGTTCTGGCTGATCTTGAAGATCGCGATGTAGAGCTCGAAGAGGACGCGGGCCAGGATCAGGTAGATGAGGTAGAACAGCGGAACGAAGATCAGGGCGCCGATCACCATCAGCAGCCCCGAGCCGACGTTGTCGCCCATTTCGGCGAAGCCGCCGACGACGCCGACCAGCAGCGCGATCACCGCGATGATCGAGAACACGATGGTGACGATCATGTACAGCACCGGGATCACGCGGGTCGCGACCATCTTGCTGAACTGGAAGTCGAACAGGGCCGACAGGAACGACCCCGACTCCTCCGGGGGAAGCTGCTGCGCACCGCCCGAGGCCGGGTACGGCTGGTTGTACGCACTGAACTGCTGGGTGTAGTCGGACGGCTGCCCGTAGCCCCCGGCCTGCTGGCCGTACGTCGGCTGCTGACCGTACGTCGGCTGCTCGCCGTACGCGCCGGGCTGCTGACCGTACTGAGGCTGGCCGGGCTGCGGCTGCTGTCCTTCCGGCTGCCCGGGCTGCGACGGCTGGCCGTCGGACGGGTTGGACGGATCATTGGGCGGAGTCGTCATACGTGAACCTCTCAGGTAGACAAGCCTGATCGCCCGGTCGGCGACCTATGTGGGAACAACCTAACAACCTCGCGCGCGACACGCTGAGAACCACGCTGCGGCCCGTCTCCGAACGACACGTTCGTGACACGGCCGAGGCCGTGTTGCGACGTCCCGGGTCAGCCAACCAGCTCCGACAGTTCCAGCCAACGCTCCTCGAGATCGGCGGTCTCGCCCTCGGCGACCCGGAGCCTCTCGGTCAGTTCGCCGAGGCCTGCATAGTCGCTCTGGTCGAAGGCGGCCATCTTCTCGTGGATCTTCGCGATCTCCTTGGCCAGCTTCTCCAGCTTGCGCTCGACCGCGTTGAACTCCTTCCGGGCGGCCTGATGCTCGGCCGCCGACAGCCCACCGGTGGACGACGCCGGCTTCTGCTCCGCCGCCGGCGCGGCCTTCTTCGCCGGTGCCGCGCTCTGATCGGCCGCGCGGCGCTCCAGATACTGCTCGATGCCGCGGGGCAGATTGGTCAGCTTCCCGTCGCCGAACAGCGCCCACGTGCTGTCACAGACGCGCTCGATCAGATAGCGGTCGTGGCTGATCACGACCAGCGTGCCCGCCCAGCCGTCGAGGAGGTCCTCGACCTGCTGGAGGGTGTCGATGTCGAGGTCGTTGGTCGGCTCGTCGAGCAGGAGGACATTGGGTTCGGCCATCAGCACGCGCGTGAACTGCAGCCTGCGGCGTTCGCCGCCGGACAGGTCGCCGACGGGCGTCCGCTGGCGGGCCGGCGAGAAGCCGAGGCGTTCGGCCAGTTGGCCGGCCGAGAGTTCCTTGTCGCCGAGCATCACCGTGCCTGCGACCTCCTCGACGGCGTCGAGCAGGCGCAGGTCGGGGTCGAGGTCGTCGAGCTCCTGGCGCAGCCAGCCGATGGAGACGGTCTTGCCCTCGATCCGGCGGCCGGGCGCGACCGGCACCTCCCCGGCGAGGGCCCGCAGCAGGGTGGTCTTGCCGGAGCCGTTGACGCCGACCAGGCCCACCCGCTCACCGGGTGCGAGTCGCCAGGTGGCGTCGTCGAGCAGCACGCGTCCTTCGACGTCGCCGGACGACGGTGTGGTGAGGTGCGCGTTCTCGAGTTCGATGACGACGCGGCCGAGGCGGCGCTTGGCGAACGCCGAGAGCTCGACGGTGTCGCGCGGCGGCGGAACGTTCGCGATCAGTTTCTCGGCCGCCTCGACGCGGTACCGCGGCTTGGACGTCCGTGCGGGCGCACCGCGACGCAGCCAGGCCAGTTCCTTGCGTGCGAGGTTGCGGCGACGTTCCTCTGCGGCGTCGGCCTGACGGGCGCGTTCCGCGCGCGCGAACACCCAGTCGTTGTAGCCGCCCTCGTACTCGTCCACGCGACCGGAGTGGACCTCCCAGGTCCGGGTGGCGACGGTGTCGAGGAACCAGCGGTCGTGGGTCACGACGATCAGCGCGCTCCGCCGGTTCACCAGGTGCTCGGCGAGCCAGTAGACGCCCTCGATATCGAGGTGGTTGGTCGGCTCGTCGAGGATCAGCAAGTCGGAGTCGGTGACCAGTGCGGCGGCGAGGGCGGTGCGACGGCGCTGCCCGCCCGAGAGCTCACCGACCTTGCGGTGCAGGATCTCGTCGACGCCGATGCCGGCCAGGATGCCGCGGATGCGGGCGTCGCCCGCCCACTCGTGCTCGGCGACCTCCGCGCCGACCACCGCGTCGGCGACCGTGATCTCCGGATCGAGGTCGCCGCCCTGCGTCACCGTGGCGACGTGGATGTCACCGACCCGGGAGATGCGCCCCGAGTCGGGTTCGGCGATCCCGGCGAGGATCTCCAGAAGTGTGGTCTTGCCGCCGCCGTTGAGTCCGACGACACCGATCCGTTCGCCCTCGTGCACGCCGACGCTCACCTCGTCCAGGAGCGGCTTGATGCCGAAGCTCTTGCTGATGCGCTCGGCGTTGATCAGCGACGTGTTCGTACGCGGGGACATTCTCGCTCTTTCCGTTGGTCGATCGTCGCCGGCTCAGTTGGCCGCGATCAGGCGGGCTCCGGCCACCGGTCCCGACGCGGTCCGGACCGCCTTGGCGACGCCCGAGCCCGAGAGTTCGGCGGCCACCTCGACTGCGGCGTCCGCGTCCGCGCAGAGGAACGCGCAGGTCGGACCCGAGCCCGACACGATCCCGGCGAGGGCTCCCGCCTCGCGTCCGGCGCGAAGTGTGCGACGCAGCAGCGGCTGCAGCGACAGCGCGGCCGGCTGCAGATCATTGTGAAGCAAAGGCGCCACCGCATGCACATCGCCGGAGGCCAGCGCCTGCATCAGCGCGTCCGGCCGGGTGGTTCCGGCGGCCGCGGGCTGGTCGTCGTCGCCGCGGGCCCGCAGCCGGTCGATCTCGCGGTACACCTCCGGCGTCGAGAGCCCGGTGCCCGCGACGGCGAGCACCCAGTGCATGTCGCCGCGATGCAGTACCGGAAGCAGCTTCTCGCCGCGGCCGGTGCCCAGCGCGGCGCCGCCGACCACGGAGAACGGCACATCGGAGCCGAGCTCGGCCGCGATCTCCAGCAGGTCGTCGCGCGCGATGTCCAGGCGCCAGAGCCGAGCGGCGGCGACCAGCGCACCCGCCGCATCGGCCGAACCGCCCGCCATGCCGCCCGCGACGGGGATGGCTTTGTCGATGGTGATCGCCGCATGCGGGTCGGCGCCGACGCGCCGGGCCAGCGCGACCACCGCCCGGGCCGCGAGGTTGGTCGCGTCGGCGGGCACCTGCCTGCGGCTCTCGCCGCGGACGGTGACCGAGAGCGCGTCGTCGGCCCGCACGGTGACGTCGTCGAAGAGCGACAGCGCGCAGTAGAGCGTGGAGAGCTCGTGGAAGCCGTCGTCGCGCAGGGGGCCGACGCCGAGATGGAGGTTGATCTTCGCGGGCACCCGCGCGGTGGCGCCACCCATCATCGGGCGGCCCCGTTCCGGATGCCCGCCTCGTGACCTGCCCGAGCGAGCCGGACGAAGTCGTCGACCGTGCAGCGCTCGCCCCGGAGTCCGGGGTCGATCTCGGCCGCGCGGAGCAGTTCCTCGGCATGCGGCGCGCTGCCCGCCCACGACGACAGCGCCGATCTGAGCGTCTTGCGGCGCTGTGCGAACGCGGCGTCGATGACCGCGAACGTCTCCGACCGCAGTGCGGGGTCGGTCCCGAACGCATCGCGCCGATCGATGCGGACCAGTCCGGATTCGATCTTGGGCTCGGGCCAGAAGACGTGCTTGCCGATCGATCCCGCCCGAGCGACGTCGCCGAAGAAGCGCGCCTTGACGCTCGGGACACCGTAGATCCGACCGCCCGGGGTGGCGGCCAGCCGATCCGCGACCTCCGCCTGGACCATCACCAGCGCCGTGCGGATGGTCGGGAACTGCGCCATCAGGTGCAGGAGCACGGGTACCGCGACGTTGTACGGCAGGTTCGCGACCAGGGCGGTCGGTGTCTGCGGCAGGTCGCCGGGCAGCACGCCGAGCGCGTCAGCGGTCACCACGTCGAAGTTCGCGGCCTGGCCCGGTGCGAACTCGGCGATCGTCCGCGGCAGTCGTGCGGCGAGCTTGCGGTCGATCTCCACCGCGACCACCCGCCCGGCCTCCGCCAGCAGTGCCAGCGTGAGTGAGCCGAGACCCGGACCGACCTCCAGCACGACGTCGTCGGCGCCGATCCCCGAGGCGGTCACGATCCGGCGGACCGTGTTCGCGTCGTGCACGAAGTTCTGCCCCAGCGTCTTGGTGGGACGGACATCGAGCTCTGCGGCCAGCGCACGGATCTCGGCGGGGCCGAGCAGACGCGGCGAATCAGGGACGGAGTTCACCTGAACATTGTGACTGATGATCGCGCCCCGACCTCGCACCGGCGACGGGAGTCACCCGAGTCCCAGCCTGCGTGACGGTGGTTTCGACTTGCTTCGCTCGCTCAACCGACGAGGTCCGCTGGTTGAGCGAGCGCAGCGAGTCGAAACCGACGAAACCCGGGCTGGATGTCAGTACCAGCCCGGGTTTCGGGGTTTCGACTCGCTCGACCGGCGAAGCGCGGGGTGCTCAGATCAGCGGAGACCGATCTGCGACGAGCAGGACGGCCAGGCGCCCCAGCCCTGTGCGGCCTGAGTCTTCTCGGCGATCGCGATCTGCTCCTCGCGGGTGGCGAGGTCCGGGCGCGGCGCGTACTCCTGACCGCCCCAGCGATCCCAGGTGTTCTGGTCGAACTGGATGCCGCCGTAGAAACCGTTGCCCGAATTGATGGCCCAGTTACCGGTCGACTCGCACTGCGCGAGACGGTCCCAGACCCCGAACGGGACGGCCGGTGCGCCCGGCTTGGTGCCGACGCGGACGGTCGCGGCCTTGGGCTCGACGAGCACCTTCTCGCTGAGCTTGGTCTTCTTGACGACCTTGCCGTTGATGGTGGTGATCGAGTACTTCACGTCGGCCTTGCCCGGCGTGCCCGGGTCCTCGACCTTCTTGGTGCCGCGGATCAGGGTGTCGTCGTTCTTGGTGTTCTCCGGGGGCTTGACGTCCTCGGTGATGGTCTTGTCCTCGGTCTTGATCCGGGTGACCAGGATGTTCATGTCCTTGCTGACCGGGCTGTCGGCGGCCGGCGTCACCTTGTCGGTGGCCGACAGCGGCTTGCCCGCGCGGGCGAGGAGGTCGCCGACGGTCTTGGCCGCGATGGTCGGCGTCGACTTGTCGCCGCCGTCGTCGAGCTTGACCTGCTTGGGCGAGGTGACGTCGAGGTCGGCGCCCGAGACGGGCAGCACGTCGTTGAGGGGTGCGGTGACCGAGCTGGTGGCCATGCCGCGCTCGGCGAGCACCTGGCCGACGGTCGACGCGTTGGTGGTGATGTTCAGCGGCGTCCCGTCGACGACCAGCTGCACCTTCTTGAGGCGGTCCACGGTGATCGTCTGGTTGTTCTGCGGGGAGCTGTTCAGCGGAACGCTCACCTTGTCGCCGTCGACCGGATCGACACCGTTGTCGCGGAGCACGCTCCCGACCGAGAAGGCCATGGTGCTCACGTGCGAGGTCTGCCCGTCGACTGCCAGCGTCACCTCCTTGTGCATGACTGCCCCGGTGACGGCTCCGGCCGTGACGGTGGTCAGCACGGCGCCGAGGGCTACTCGAGCGCGCATGGATGTAGACGTGTTGATTCGTTTAAAGACAGACATTCGTTTCCCTGCCGGGTTGGGTATATCCATCCGCGTCGGCAGCACGGATCACGGTACGGTAACGAATCGGGGTGGGTTACCGCAACGGAAACTTGTAGACCCGGCGTGCGTTTGATCCGAGAACGTCCGCCATTCGCTCGTCCGACACTCCGCGGAGGTCCGCCAGGAATCGGGCGGTGTAGGGGACGCAATACGGCTGATTGGGCTGGCCACGGTAGGGATGCGGGGTCAGGAAGGGGGCGTCGGTCTCCACCAGGATCAGCTCGTCCGGCGTCAGGAGAGCCGCCTCACGCAATTCGGTGGAGTTGTTGAATGTCACAGTTCCGGAAAAGCTCAACACGTACCCGAGGTCGATGCATTCGCGGGCGATCTCGCGGTCGCCGGAGAAGCAGTGCATCACCACCGTTTCGGGAGCGCCCTCAGCTGCGAGAACGTCGAGCAGGTCGCGGTCGGCGTCCCGATTGTGGATCATCAGCGTTTTGCCCGACCGCTTGGCCAGGTCGATGTGCCAGGCGAATGCGTCCTTCTGCGCGGCGGGGTCCGCGCAGTCATCGGACCGCGTGGTCCAGTAGTAGTCGAGTCCGGTCTCGCCGACGGCGACCACTCGCGGATCGGCGACCATCTCCTCGAGTTCGGCGCGCGACTCGTCGTTCAGGTCGCCCGCGTGTGTCGGATGCAGTCCGACCGCCGCGAACGCGCGGTCGTCCCAGTGCGCCGCGGCCACGGCCCAGCGCGCGTCGACCATGTCGTCGGCGACCGTCACCACCTGGTCGACGCCGACGGCCTCGGCGTGGTCGAGGATGGCGCGGACATCGGCCTCGGTACGACCACCGCAGGCGGCCAGGTGCGTGTGCGCGTCCACCAGCCCGCGCAGCGGCTGCGGATCCGGCGGCGGCAGACGCCGCCGACGCTTCTTGATCTCCTTGGCGGTCAGTTCACCCGTCGAGTCGGTCACCGGTTCAGCTTGCCCGAGAGGTCGACGGTCCCGGAAATCACGGTGATCGACGAGCCGCCGATCCAGATCCGACCGCCGTCGTCGTCGACCTGGACACGCCCGGCCCGGTGCAGGGCGGTGCCCTGTGCGACGACGTACGACGCGGGCACGACCCCCGCGGCCCGCAGCCACACCGCGAATCCCGCGTTCAGACTGCCGGTCACCGGGTCCTCCGGCACGCCGAGTTCCGGCACGAACGCGCGGACCTCGTAGTCGGCGCCGCGGGCGGCGGCCTCCTCGGGCGACCACGGGCCGATCACACCGACCTCGAGGTCACCGAGCGCGGCGAAGTCCGGCTCGATGTCCAGCACACGCTGCCCGTCGGAGACGAGCACGCCGAGCCATTCGGGACCGTTGCAGACCCAGTTCGCGTCGGTCACGTCGTCGGGCGCCAACCCGAGCGCGTCGCGAACAGTCGTCATCGTCGCCTCGTCCACCGGTCCCGACCGCACCAGCGGCGGCGCGGCGAAGGCGAGGCGGCCCGCGCCCGGCTCGCGGCGGATGGTCACGAGCCCGATCCCGCACTCCTGGACCAGGTCGTCGCCCGCCGGGACGCCGCCCGCCTCCAGCCACGCGTGCGCCGAACCGAGGGTGGGATGCCCGGCGAAGGGCAACTCTCCCCCGGGCGTGAAGATCCGGAGCCGGTAGTCGGCCGCCGGATCGGTCGGCGCCAGCAGAAAGGTGGTCTCCGACAGGTTCGTCCAACGGGCGAAGGCCGCCATCTGCTCGTCCGACAGCCCGTCCGCACCGAAGACCACCGCGACCGGATTGCCACGGGTCGGCTCGGTGGTGAACACGTCCACCTGCGCGAAGTCGTGAGTCATCCGCTCATTGTGCCGCGCAGGCGGCACCACGACTCAGCTCGCCCGGAGGAAGTCGCCGGTCCGCTCCGCTCCGAGGATCGGCAGCGGCTTCCCGTCCGCGACCACCGGTCGGCCGCCGATCAGCACCGCGGGCACCGTCGCATCGTTCCGGTTCACCATGCGCGACAGCCCGTCGTACTCGGGCACCGGACTCTCGGCGTAGCCGTCGAGCGTCTCGTCGAGGTGCGCCGGATCGACGACCACGATGTCCGCGCGATCGCCGACGCGCAGGTGACCGGCGTCGAGTCCGTACCAATCGGCGAGCTCACCGGTCAGCCGGTGCACGGCCTGCTCGACGGACATGAACGGTGTGCCCGCCTCCACGGCGTCGTTGACCCGCCGCAGCAGTCGCAGACCGAAGTTGTAGAACGACATGTTCCGCAGGTGCGCACCAGCATCGGAGAAGCCGAGCTGAATGCCGGGGTCCGAGGCGAACGTGTTGAGCACCTCCGGGCGGTGGTTCGAGATGGTGGTCCGCCACCGCACCTTCTTACCGTGCTCCACCAGGAGATCGAGGAAGGCGTCGACGGGGTGAACGCCGCCGCGGTCGATGCCGACCTGGCCGAATGTCTTGCCGATCACCGTGGGATCGGGACAGTCGACGATCTCCGCGTCGAAGAAGTCGCGGTGCCACACCCGTGGTCCGTACTTCTTGTCGTAGTCCTTGCGGAAGCGGCGCCGGTAGGCCTCGTCGGTCAGCATCGCCTGCTGCGCATCGAGCCGGTTGGCGAGGTCGAGCGCCGCCGCACCGGAGCCGAACTCCTCGAAGACCGGCAGGTCGATGCCGTCGGAGTAGACCTCGAACGGCACCGGGAGGTGCTGCCAGCGGAAGTCGCCGCCGAGTGAGTTCACCGTCCGCGCCATCACCGGGAACAGCTTCGCGATGCCCGGGATCGCCTTCACGTCGGCCGCCGACAGCAGGCTGACCTTGAGCTTCGGTCGGAACACGCCGAGCGTGCTCAGCGTCATCGCCACCATGCTCTGCGGCCGCGCGACGTCCGGCCCGCCCTGCAGCGCCCGCCCGCGCTTGCGCAGAATCGAGTTGAGGCGGCTGCGCTCCTTCGATTTGGCGTACGTGGACGGCAGCGTGCGCGACCGGCAGGCCTCGCCGTCGAGCTTGTCGAACATGAGCTGCTGCGACGACATGCCGACGAAGCCCGCGTCGAGCGCCTCGTCCAGCCGCGCCTCCATGGACGCCATCTCGCCCGGCGTCGGCTTCACGTTCTTGCGCGTGGCGCGGTCGAGGCCCATCTCGGCGGCGCGGATGTCGGAGTGCCCGATGAACGCCGCGATGTTCGGTCCGAGCGGGAGGGCCTCGAGCGCCTGGACGTACTCCTCGGCGGTGTTCCATGATTTCTTGGTCTCGATCGTCTCCACGACATGCCTGCGCGGAATCGCCTCGACCCGTCCGAACAGGTCACCCGCATCGGAGGCGTCGACGTGCACCGTCGACAGCGAGCACGAACCGACGAGGATCGACGTGACGCCGTGCCGCACAGATTCGTCCAGTCCCGGCCGGAGCAGGACCTCGACGTCGTAGTGGGTGTGGATGTCGACGATCCCCGGAATCACCCACTTGCCCTCCGCATCGACGACGTCGGCACAGCCGGTCTCGTCCAGCGGCTCGGCGGCGACCGCGGCCACACGCCCGCCCTTGATCCCGAGGTGGCGGATCTGCGACGGCGCGCCCGTCCCGTCGAACCAGCGCCCGTTCTTGACGATCGCGTCGTAGGTCATCGCCGATCACTCCATTCAGTTTCGTCGCGGGACACCGATGGTCGCGCAGTGTGACTGGTGTCATATTTCAACCTCGCTGACACTCTGTCAAGTGACTGTCATAGAGATCAGTCACCGACGTGTCGGCTTGTGACTGGCGGTCACGTGGGTCACAGTGGACCGGTGAGCACGGACAGCACCGCCAAGACTCCTCGGCGCGCATCGCTGCGCGAGGAGCAGAAGCTGCTGACGCGCACGCGGCTCATCGACGCCGCCCGTGCACAGTTCACCGCGCGGGGCTACGCGGCGGTGACGATCGACGACATCGTGGCCGACGTCGGCTGCAGTCGGGCCACCTTCTACCTGCACTTCCCCGCCAAGATCGACGTCCTGCTCGCCCTGGCGGACTCGTCGGTGTGGCCGAGTGCCGTCACCGTCTACCAGGACCTCGACCGGGTGCTGGCGACCGGTTCACGAGTGGAGTTCGCCGCCTGGGTGGCGAACGCCCTGCAATGGTTCGGCGGTTACGCGGAGATGTTCCGGGCCTGGGATGAGGCGACGGCGCTGGAACCCGAGTTCCGCGAGATCGCCCGCGCGGGCATCGCGACGCTGCCCGGCTCGATGACGCAGTATCTCGAGCGCTGGCCCGACGACCGCCGCGACGAGGCGCGCCTGCGCGTGGAACTGCTGGTGGCGCAGTTGGAACGGTTCTTCGTCCGTTGGGCCACCCTGGGCACGATCGAGGGTTCGGCGGAGCTGGCCGTGCGCGTCCTCACCGACGTCTGGTTCCCCGCGCTGACGGTGCCGGAGTAGTCCGGCACCGGGCGCGGAGCGAGCGGGCCGAATCCACAACGAGTCACGCCGCGCACGTTGCCCGATGGACGGGGCACGATCCGGGTAGAGTCGTGTGGGTGCTGGGACTTCCTGACGACATCACGGTGGCACTGTTCGATCTCGACGGTGTGCTCACCGACACCGCGTCGGTGCATCGGATCGCGTGGACCGCAGCGTTCGACGACTTCCTCACCGAGCGCGCGGGCGGCGACATCGGCGGTCGGACCGACGAGTTGCGTCCGTTCACCGATCAGGACTACTTCGACTACGTCGACGGGCGCCCCCGGATGGACGGCGTGCGCACCTTCCTCGCCTCGCGCGGGCTGACCGTCGACGAGGCGACCGCGTCGGCGGTCGCGGACGGCAAGAACACGGCGTTCCTGGCCTCACTCGAGCGCGACGGGGTGACCGCCTATCCCGGTTCGGTCCGGTACCTGCACGCCGCACGCGATGCGGGTCTCCACATCGCCGTGGTGACGAGTTCCCGCAACGGCGAGCAGGTGCTCGAGGCGGCGGGCCTGTCGGAGTTCGTGGAGCGGAGAGTGGACGGGAACACCATCGTCGCCGAGCAGCTGGCGGGCAAGCCGGCGCCCGATTCGTACCTCCGCGGCGCGGAGCTGATGGGCGTCGCCCCCGCGGCGGCAGCCGTCTTCGAAGACGCGATCTCCGGTGTCGAGGCCGGCGTCGCGGGACGGTTCGGGTACGTCGTGGGCATCGATCGGGTCGGCGGCGGCCAGTCGGACGCCATGACGACCGCCGGTGCCTCTATCGTCGTCACCGACCTCGACGAACTACTGGCCGGGGACTGACCGCAGACCCGGCCCCGAACGACCCCGTGCACGCACCAGCCCGATAAGGACCGCCCGTGATCGAACCGACCACCAGCGAGCTCGCCCACACCACGCACGGCGACACGTCGAGCCACACGGCTCCGGTCAATGTGCCGCACCACGGCATGCACCCCGTCGAGGGCTTCGACGTCAGCCCGTGGCAGCTGCGCTGGCGCGGCCTCGACGTGGACATGATCGGCCGGACCGAGACGCTCTTCGCCCTGTCCAACGGCCACATCGGTCTCCGCGGCAGTTTCGAGGAGGGCGAGCCGGTCGATCAGCCGGGCACCTACCTCAGCGGTTTCTACGAGCTCCGCGACCTGCCGTACGCGGAGAGCGGTTACGGCTATCCCGAGTCCGGCCAGACGGTCGTGAACGTGACCGACGCCAAGGTGATCCGGCTCCTCGTCGAGGACGAGCCGATGGATCTTCGGTACGGGCGCACGGTCGAGCACGAACGCGTCCTCGACTTCCGCACCGGCACCCTGCGCCGGAGCACCCTGTGGACCTCGCCCACCGGCCGGACCGTGCGCATCCGGTCCGAGCGGCTGGGGTCGTTCCCCAAGCGCACGGTCGCCGCGATCCGCTACGAGGTGGAGCCGATCGGCGAGGACATGAAGCTGGTGCTGCAGTCCGACCTGCTGGCGAACGAGCCGATCGGGGGCGCCTCCGCGAAAGACGATCCACGGCTCGCCGCCGCCCTCGACCAGCCGCTCGTCGGCGCCCTCGCCGAGTGCGACGACCTGTCGGCGGTGCTGGTCCACCACACGCGGCGGTCGGAGCTGGGCGTGGCCGCGGGCATGGATCACGAGCTCGAGCTCCCCGCGTCCGCGGATACGACCATCCGCGCGGACGGCGACCTCGCACGCCTCACCGTGGCCGCCACCGTGCCGCAGGGCACCAAGCTGGTGCTCACCAAGTACATGGGTTACGGGTGGTCGGCTCGCCGATCGGTGCCTGCGCTGCGCGCGCAGGTCGAGGCCGCGCTCGCCATGGCGAAGGAGACCGGCTGGGACGCCCTCAAGCAGGAGCAGGCCGACTACCTCGACGAGTTCTGGCTGGACGCCGACATCGAGCTCGACGGCGACCCGGAGTTGCAGCAGGCCGTCCGGTTCGCCCTGTTCCACGTGCTGCAGGCCGGCGCGCGCGGCCAGTCCCGGGCCATCCCCGCCAAGGGATTGACCGGCCCCGGCTACGACGGCCACACGTTCTGGGACACCGAGAGCTTCATCCTCCCGATGCTCACGTACGCGGTCCCCGCGGCCGCGGGCGAGGAGCTCCGCTGGCGGCACTCCACGATGGACAAGGCGAAGGCCCGGGCGGCCGAGCTCGCGCAGCACGGCGCGATGTTCCCCTGGCGGTCGATCAACGGCGACGAGTGCTCGGGTTACTGGCCTGCCGGAACGGCGGGCATCCACGTCTCCGCCGACATCGCGAACGCGACGGCCCGGTACATCCGGGCGACCGGCGACGAGGCCTTCGAGGTCGAGTGCGGGGTCGAACTGCTGGTGGAGATCGCCCGGTTCTTCTCCGGCTTCGGCCACCACGATTCGACGGGCAAGTTCCGCATCGACGGCATCACCGGCCCGGACGAGTACACGGCGATCGTCAACAACAACGTCTTCACCAATCTCGCGGCGCAGCAGGCACTGCGCGACGCCGTCGCCGCGTGTGCCCGACAGCCCACCGTCGCGGGCGATCTCGGCGTCACCGGCGACGAGACCGCCTACTGGTCGCGCTGCGCCGACGACATGACGATCCCGTACGACGACGCGCTCGGCGTGCACCAGCAGTGCGAGGCGTTCACCAAACTCGACCGGTGGGATTTCGATCGCTCGCGCGGCCGCTATCCGCTGCTGCTGAACTACCCGTACTTCGACCTGTACCGCAAGCAGGTGGTGAAGCAGGCCGACCTCGTCTTCGCGATGTACCTGTTCGGCGATCGCTTCACCCCGGAGCAGAAGCTCGCGAACTTCGACTACTACTACCCGATCACCGTCCGCGACTCCTCGCTCTCGGCGTGCTGCGAAGCGGTCACCGCCGCCGAGGTCGGCTACCTCGACCTCGCATACGACCTGATGAGCGAGTCGGTCTTCACGGACCTGCACGACCTGCACAACAATGTCTCGTCGGGCCTGCACATCGCCGCGCTGGCCGGAGCGTGGACCGACTGCGTCGCCGGCTTCGGCGGGATGCGCGATTTCGACGGTCAGATCACCTTCGCCCCGCGCCTGCCGTCGAGGCTGGACTACATGTCGTTCCGGATGGTGATCCGCGAGTCGCGCATCGTCGTCGCCGTCGATTCGGAGAAGGCCACCTACCGGCTGCTGTCCGGCCCGACCGTCGAGCTCGCGCACCACGGCGAACGCTTCGTACTCGGCGACGACCCGGTGATCCGCGACATCCCGCGCCTGGGCGCTCGCACCGCCCCGCTCGCGCCTCCGGGCTGCGAGCCGTACCAGCGTCCCTGACGCGACCGCTGGTGTGGTGGTCGAGGGCCCCGCACGTACAATCGACGCATTATGCCGAGCGAGTCCTTTGGCGCGTCGTCGCCCTTCTACATCACCACCGCCATCGCGTACCCGAACGGCGCCCCGCACATCGGGCACGCCTACGAGTTCATCTCGGCGGACGTGCTCGCGCGGTTCAAAGCGCTGGACGGCTTCGACGTCCGCTTCCAGTCGGGCACCGACGAGCACGGTCAGAAGATGCAGCAGACCGCGGAGAAGGAGGGCGTCTCCACCGCTGAGCTCGCCAAGACCAACTCCGATCGGTTCGAGGCTCTCCACATGGCGCTCGGCACCGACCTGAGCCGGTTCATCCGCACCACCGACACCGATCACCACCGGGCGTCGGAGGAGATCTGGAAGCGGATGGAGGCCGCGGGCGACATCTACCTGGACTCGTACGCCGGTTGGTACGACGTGCGCGACGAGGCCTTCTTCACCGAGGACGAGACCACTGTCGACGCCGACGGCAGGCGCGTCGCAACGGAGAACGGCCACGTCCTCACCTGGACCGAGGAGCAGACCTACTTCTTCCGCCTGTCGAACTATCAGGATCGGCTGCTCGCCCTGTACGACGAGCATCCCGAGTTCATCGGACCCGACGTCCGGCGCAACGAGGTCCGCAGCTTCGTCGCCGGCGGCCTCAACGACTTGTCGATCTCGCGGACCACGTTCGACTGGGGTGTCAAGGTGCCGGGCGCTCCGGACCACGTCATGTACGTGTGGGTCGACGCCCTCACCAACTACCTGACCGGAGTCGGCTTCCCCGACGACGAGCAGACGCTGTCCCGCTACTGGCCCGCGGACCTGCACATCATCGGCAAGGACATCATCCGGTTCCACTGCGTGTACTGGCCGGCCTTCCTGATGAGCGCGGGCCTCGAGGTACCCAGGCGCGTGTTCGCGCACGGCTTCCTGTTCAACCGCGGCGAGAAGATGAGCAAGTCGATCGGCAACGTCGTCGATCCGCACGAACTGGTGGAGCAGTTCGGCCTCGACGCCGTTCGCTACTTCTTCCTGCGCGAAGTGTCGTACGGCCAGGACGGCTCGTACTCCGCCGATGCGATCGTCGCGCGGAACAACGCCGATCTCGCCAACGAGTACGGCAACCTCGCGCAGCGGACGCTGAGCATGATCGGCAAGTACTTCGAATCGCGCGTGCCGCAGCCCGGTGAGTTCACCGACGCCGACCGCGCCCTGCTCGACGCCGCCGACGCACTCCTGCCGAAGGTCCGCGAACAGTTCGACAAGCAGTCGATCCACCTCGGCCTGGAGGCGGTGTGGACGGTGCTCGCCGATGCGAACCGGTACGTCTCGGCGCAGGAGCCGTGGAAGCTCGCCAAGACCGACCTCGACCGCACCGGCACCGTGCTCTACGTGTGCGCCGAGGTGGTGCGCATCGTGACCGTCCTGGTCCAGCCGGTGATGCCGCAGTCGACCGCGACGCTGCTCGACCTGCTCGCCGTCCCGTCCGGCGACGAGAACCGGCAGTTCACCGCCGTCGTCGACCGGCTGGCGGTCGGCGCCGAGCTGCCGAAGCCGACGCCGGTGTTCCCGCGCCAGGAGAGCCCCGCCGCGCAGGCATGACCGCGCACACCGCGCTCGACGTCCTGCACGCGCTCGACGCGGCGACCCGCGAACGCGGCCTGCCCGGTCCCGCCGGGTTGATCGGCGACTGGGCCGATGCCGATGCGGTCATCGCACCGTCGGTCGAGCTGACCGCGGGCACACTGCCGCCCGACCGGCCGGACGCGTTCTGGTTCGGAGCGCTCAGCTTCCCGGTGCGCACGGACGAGTCGCCGCTGCCCACAGTCGTGGGCGGGACGGTCGACGGCGTGCTGAAACTCGCCGATGGACGGTGGTCGTGGGTGAGCGTCTCGGGGGCGCCGCAACCCGAGTGGACCGCAGCGGCGCTCGACGCACCGCGCCGCGCTGCGGCCTGGCACGCGGAGTGGACGGTCCCGGACCGCGACCGCCACATCTCCGCGGTTCAAAGGTGTCTCGAGGCGATCGCCGCGGGCGAGGTCTATCAGGCCTGCGTGTGCACTCGGTTCGACGGGCGCCTCGATGGCCGTCCGTTGGACTTCTTCACCGACATCGCCGCCGCGACCGCGCCGGCCAAATCCGCGTGGCTGGCGGGTGACTGGGGATCGATCGCCAGCTTCAGTCCGGAGTCGTTCCTCGATCGCCGCGGCGGTCGGGTGACGTCGTCGCCGATCAAGGGGACGCTGCCCGCGAGCGCCGATCCCGCACACCTGGCGGCCTCCACCAAGGACGTCGCGGAGAACGTGATGATCGTCGACCTCGTACGCAACGACCTCGGCCGCGTCGCACGGACCGGATCGGTGACGGTGCCCGACCTGCTGACCGTCGTCGGCGCACCCGGCGTCTGGCATCTGGTGTCGACGGTGGCGGCGGACCTGCCGGCCGCGGTCGGCAACGACGAACTGCTCGATGCCACGTTCCCGCCCGCATCGGTGACCGGGACGCCCAAGATCCGCGCCGCCGACCTGCTCGCCGGCTGGGAGGAGCACGCCCGCGGCGTCTACTGCGGCGCGGTCGGAATCGCCGGTCCGGACGGACTGCTCGACCTGAACGTCGCGATCCGCACCGTGTCCGCGACGCCGGACGGGGCCCTCACGCTCGGCGTCGGCGGCGGGATCACCATCGACTCCTCCCCCGAAGCGGAGTGGCACGAGTGCCTGGACAAGGCGTCCTCGATCGTCGGCTTCGATCCTCGCCGATGATGCGGGTGTCGTCAGGGCCGGCTCGGAGCGCGCCTCGGCATCAGCCGCGGACGCCGGCCGACCAGCGAGGCGACGAAACCGCAGAAGGTCAGCACCCAGGCGACGATCGCGATCCAGATCTCGACCAGCCCGAGATTCTCGAGCAGCGGCAGATCGTTGACCGAACCGATCTGGTGGCAGCCGACGCCGTACATCGCCAGCGGGAACACGATCGCCCACAGCGAGACGTCGTAGCGGAGCGGAACCCGGTGCCGGACATGACGCCAATACCCGGCGAAGACCAGCGGCGGGATCAGCCAGGTGCCGAACGCCCAGAACAACACCGACCCGGCCTCGATGGTGCCGCGTACCGTGCTCAGCACCGGGACGTCGGCCATCGCCCCGATGTTCGCACCCGCGACCACGGTGATCGCCGTCGCGCCCATCGCGATCCAGTAGGCGCCGCCGAGTTGGTCGGGTGCGGGATGGTGCATGAAGATCCGGGAGGCGACGAACAGCGCGACCGCCACGTACAGAAAGACGCCCACCGCCCAGCACAGCACCGCGAGCAGCGCGAGCTCGGCCTGGCCGACGGTGACGTGCGGCTGGATCGCGGCGGCGAGGACGGCGACCGACTGCGTCGCGACCACCCATAGGAACCACGTGCCGTCGGCACGCTCCAGCTGCGACATCCCCTCGCGTGCGGTGAACGCCAGCGGCGGCAGCGCGTAGCCGAGCACCAGCCACAGCAGTGCGGTCACGACGAGGAGGATCGACGCGGCCGTGAGGTAGCCGTCCTGCACCAGCCGGGCGCCGAGCACGCCGGTTGCCGCGACCAGGGTGAAGAAGCCGAACGTCCGCTGCGGGATCCGCAGGTCGGTCGCCACCGCGTGCCGATACCGGACCAGACGCACGGCATTCAGCAGGATCAGGACGACGTACGCGATGCCCGCGACCCACATCAGCACCGCCGACAATCGATGCAGGCCCTCCACGTTCACCGCGATCGACACGATGCCCGTCGCCATGACCATGGAGAAGTAGGCGGGCGCGAGGCCACGGATCGTCCTGTCGAGTGCGGTCACGGGGCGGCCGTCACTCGTGGCGCGCGGCGAGCACCGCCTGATAGACGTCCCGGCGCGAGAAGGGCGTGCCCGTCGCGGCCTGCGCACAGGCGTCCTTGAGCCGCATTCCGTCGTCCGCGAGACGCTGCGCGCGCTCGACGACGTCGTCGATGCCGACGTTCTCGTCGATCGCGGCCGCCCCGGCGACGACGACGGTGATCTCTCCCTTGACGCCGCCCGCGGCCCAGTCGGCGAGCTCTGCCAGCCCGCCGCGCCGTACCTCCTCGTACGTCTTGGTGAGCTCACGGCAGACGGCGGCGCGCCGGTCCGGTCCGAGCACCGCTGCGGCGTCGGCGAGGGTCTGCGCCAGCCGGTGCGGGGATTCGAAGAAGACGACCGTGCGGGGCTGGGTCCGCAGCTCAGCCAGCCAGTCCTGCCTCGCGCCCCGTTTGCGCGGTGCGAACCCGTCGAAGCAGAACCGCTCCGACGGCATCGCCGACAGCGCCAGCGCGGTAGTGACGGCCGACGGGCCCGGCAGGCAGGTGATGGGCAGGTCGGCGTCCGCGCAGGCGACGACGAGCCGGTATCCGGGGTCGCTGACCGACGGCATCCCGGCATCGGTCACGAGGAGCACCGTCGCGCCGCCGCTGATCGCCTCGACGAGTCCGGGCGTGCGTGCGGCCTCGACCTGGTCGTAGTAGCTGAGCAGGCGGCCGGTGATCTCGACGTCGAGCGCGGTGGCGAGCGCCCGGGTGCGTCGGGTGTCCTCCGCGGCGACGATGTCCGCCGATCCCAGGGCCTCGCGGAGTCGCGGCGACGCATCACCCGCCTGTCCCATCGGTGTCCCGGCCAGGACCAACCGCCCCGCGCCGCTTCCGCTGGTCTTCGGCTCGGGTCCGCCCGTCCCCGGGTCACTACTGGTCACCGACTCAGACTACTGATCCGGCTACCATCGCACAGGTGACCCCCGCCGCCATGATCGACCGTGCGACAGTCGAAGACCGCGCGCTCACCGAAGACCTCGGCACGGCGCCCGGTCCGCAGGTCCCCGAACCGGTATTCGGTGCCACCGACCGCCTGCGCGGCACGGTGGTCGGCGCGATCCTGGTCCTCATCGCGGTCGCCACCCGGTTCTGGGATCTGCAGAATCCGACCGACAGCGGCACACCGGTCTTCGACGAGAAGCACTACGTCCCGCAGGGCTGGCAGGTCCTGACCGGCGACAACTTCATCGAGGACAACCCGGCATACGGCCTCGTCGTCCATCCGCCGATCGGCAAGTGGATCCTGGCGGCCGGCGAGTGGATGTTCGGCTACAACCCGATGGGCTGGCGGTTCATGTCCGCGGTGTCGGGAGTGATCATCGTGCTCGCGGTGTACCTGGCGGTCCGGCGAATGAGTCGCTCGACCCTGATCGGCGCCATCGCGGGCGTCTTCGCGATCTGCGAGGGCGTGCTGTTCGTCCAGTCCCGGATGGGCATGCTCGACATCTTTCAGATCCTGTTCATCCTGCTCGCCTTCGCCGCGTTGATCGCCGACCGCGACCAGATGCGCGAGCGGATGCACCGTGTCTGGCAGCAGGGACGGATCGACGACTCGCCGTTCGGCCCGCGGTTCGGGTTCCGCTGGTACCGCTTCACCGCGGGGGTGATGCTCGGCCTGGCATGCGGGGTGAAGTGGTCGGGCGCCTACTTCGTCATCTTCTTCACCCTCCTCTCGCTCGGATTCGACGTCGCCGCGCGCCGGGCGTATCACGTGCAGCGCCCGTGGGCCGGGGTGCTGCGCCGCGACGTGATCCCGTCCGCGGCCTCGCTCGGCTTGATGCCCTTCCTCATCTATCTCGCGAGCTTCGCGCCGTGGTTCTCGTCGGAGACGTCGGTGTTCCGTTACGTCGTCGGCGAGAAGGTCGGCACCGACGGACCGTTCTCCTGGGTGCCCGCGGCGGCGCGGTCGTTCTGGTACTACGAGTCGGGCATCCTCGAGTTCCACGCCGGCCTCACGAATGCCGCGGGCAACCATCATCCGTGGGAGTCGAAGCCGTGGACGTGGCCGATGGGTCTGCGACCGATGCTGTACGCGATCTCCTACGGTCCCGACCAGTGCGGCGGGTCGGACTGCGTCCGCGCCCAGATGCTGATCGGCACCCCCGCCCTCTGGTGGCTGGCGCTGCCGATGATCGCGTGGGGACTGTGGCGGATCGTCTCGCGCCGGGACTGGCGCTACGCGGCGGTCCTCGTCGCCTACGGAGCGGCGGTCCTGCCGTGGTTCGGTGACATCGATCGTCAGATGTACTTCTTCTACGCCACCGCGATGGCACCCTTCCTGGTGATGGGGCTGGCCCTGGCCTGCGGGGACCTGCTGAGCGCGGCGCCCCGCGGCGCCGGCTCGGAGAGACGGCTGATCAGCGTGCTCGTGGTCTCGGTCTACGTCGCGCTGGTGATCGCGAACTTCGTGTGGCTCTGGCCGATCCTGATCGGCGCCCCGATCTCTAACGTCGAATGGGGTCAGCAGATCTGGTTGCCGAGCTGGTCGTGATCTCGCGCGGCACCACGAGCCACATCACGAGCGCGAGCACGACCACCCCGCCGGTCACCAGGAACGCCGGGCCGAAGCCGACGGTGTCCGCGATCACCCCGGTGACGATCGGTCCCGACACCGCGCCGAGGTCGGAGGCCATGCCGTAGGCGGCCAGTGCCGAACCGCCGCGACGCCGACCCGCCAGCATGTCGCCGAGAGCCGCCTGGTGGGTGGGGGCGAACAGGCCCGATCCCAGACCGGCGACCGCCGTCAACCCGAGTGCGACCCAGATGCCCGGCGAGTAGCCGAGCGCCAGCGTGCCCGCCGCAGCTACGACGAGCCCGGGGATCATCACCGGCCGTCGCCCGTAGCGGTCCGACAGTCTGCCGGACACCAGGATCGCGATCATGTTGCCCGCCGCGTAACAGGCCAGAATGATGCCCGCCCACGCGGTGCCGTAACCGAGGCCGTCCTGGACGAAGATCGGCACCAGCGCGACGCGCACCCCCATCGACGCCCAGCCCTGCGCGAAATTGGAGGTCAGGATGGCGCGGTACTCGCGGAGCTTCAGCGAGGAGAGGAACGACGGCGCCGCGAGCAGACCCGAGTCGTCGGAGTCGCCTCCCGGCGCAGGCACCGCCTCGGGCGGCGGCGGCATGAACGTCGCGACCACCACCGTCGCGATGAGGAGGGCGATCGCGTAGACCACGAACGGCAGTCGGAGCCCGAAGTCCACCAGGGCCGCGCCGATCAGCGGACCGGTGAGGTTGCCGACCAGGAAACCGGCCGAGAAGTAGCCCGACGCCCGACCGCGGACCTCCTGCGGCGACAGTCGGATGAGAAGTGCCATCGCCGACACCGTGAACATGGTGGACCCGATGCCGCCCGCCGCGCGGAACACCAGCAGTTGCCAGTAACTCTGTGCGAAGGCGCACGCCGCGGTGCTGAGCGCGACGATCAGCAGTCCGGTCAGGTAGATCTTGCGCTCGCCGAGGATCGTGACCAGACGACCGCCCGCGGGCGCGAACAGCAGACGCATCAGCGCGAACGCCGACACCACGAAGCCTGCAGCCGCCGACGAGACGTCGAAGGTCTTGGCGAAGATCGGCAGGGCCGGTGCGATGAGACCGAATCCGAGCGCGATCACGGCGTTCGCGATCAGCAGGATCCACAGTCCACGGGGGAGGTTCTTCATTGTGGTCTCAGATTATCGACAGGCCCGTGGCCGGCCCCGTCACGTCCCCGCAAACATCAGCGGTGTTCGTGGTGACCACCGGGTGGTCCCCACGAACACCGCTGATCGAGACCTGTTCTCAGTGGCGCGCGATCATCACCGGGACGTGCGCGTGATGCAGCACCTTCTGGCTGCGCGAGCCGAGCAGCAGTCCGGTGAAACCGCCACGGCCGCGGCTGCCCATCACGATCAGCGACGCGTCGTCGCCCGCGGCGTCGAGGATCGCCTTGGCCGGCTCCTCGGGCACGACCACCCGCTCGACCTCGACGTCCGGATAGTCCTGGCTGTAACCGGCCATGCGCTCGGCGACCGCCTCGACGGCCTGCTGCGACATCTCGTCGATCTCCTGCTCGTCCAGACCGAAGCCGTGCAATGCGTCGGCGTCGAGCGGCGTCCAGGTGTGTACGGCGACCAGCTTCTTGTTGCGGAGGTCGGCCTGGCGGTAGGCCTCGGCAACGGCCGGATCGCTGATCTTGGAGTCGTCGACGCCCACCACGACGGGTCCGTCGCCGCCGAGCGCGCCGCCGGGCACGATCACCACGCGGCCCTTCGAGTGCGCGGCCACACTGGTGCTGACCGAACCGAGGAACAGGCCCTTGACGCTGCTGAGACCACGGGTTCCGAGCACGGTGACCTGTGCATTCTCGCCGAGCTCGAGCAGCACTCGAGCCGCGTCGCCCTCCACGATCGAGCCGTTCAGCTTCACGTCGGGCGCCACCTCGCGGGCGGCGGCCGCGGCCTCCTGCACGAACCCGGTGGCTTCGCTGCGAATCGCGTCGATCACGTCCTGCGGGATGACGAGGCCGGGCGCGTAGTCACTGGTGGTTGAGCTGTATGCGGCGACGATCTTCAGGTCGAGGTCCTCGATCGCAGCCGCGGACGCCGCCCACCGAACCGCATTCGTCGATTCGGGCGATCCGTCTACGCCGACCAGAATCAAGCTCATTTGCGACTGCTCTCCTTCACACCGGCCCGGAGCCCTCGTGACGGCTTCCGTACTAAGCCTCAAATCCCATTGTTCACCATGACCGCGGCCACCGCATCGGTACGAGGTCCGGGTGTGTCGATCCGTACAATAGAGGTCAAACGACCTGTTTCCGACCGCACTCGAGGAGTTCTCCACATGTCGACCACCACCGCCCCCCGTGAGATCCGCGATGCGGCCACTCACGTCTGCGTGACTGTGGCGTGCGGCATCGTGGTGCTCATCGCGGCGATGACCACCTCCGGCCGGACCAACGAGATCCTCGTGCTCGCCGCGCCGATCGTCGTCATCCTGGGCACGGTCGCGGCGATGGTCCGCACCTACCGGAACTGGAAGTCGGGCGGCCGCTGGCAGGTGTGGCAGGGCGCGACATGGTTCCTGCTGGCGCTGTCACTGCTGTGGTTCACCGGCGCACTGCCGAGCGTCATCGTCGACTGACGGTCATCGGCTGCCCTGGGCGTCGAGGCTGATCTCCTCGGCGTCGAGCCGCGCGAGCGCGACGGTGAGCGACTCCGAGCTGTACGCCCCGCGATCGCGCAGGTCGATCAGTTCGGCCCGCTGCCGGTCGATGATCACCCGCCGCACCCGGCGCATCTCCACCGCGTTCCGGAGCCTGCGGTCGAGCACGTCTCCCTCGAACTCGTCGTCGTCCGAGGCCTCGAGTTCGCGGACCTGCTCCACGCTGCGCGCCAGCAGACCGTCCGTCCCGCAGACCGACGGGTCGGCGAGCACCTCGTAACTGATCGACGCCATCTCCCGATTCAGTCGACGCCGCTCCTGGGCGGCCGCCTCCCGCTGGTCCGGCAGCTTCATCCACTTGATGAACGCGCCGAGCGTGGTGCCCTGAATCATCAGTGAGCCGGTCGCGACCACGAAGGCGACCAGGATGAGCAGCGATCGATACGGGGTGTCGGCGGGCAGCGTCTGCGCGGCGGCCAGCGTCACCACGCCACGCATGCCCGCCCACACCACGACGTAGCCCTCACGGAATCCCATCGACTCCGTCCGGTAGTACTCGATGTCGGCCAGCCTGCGGTCGATGCTCCGCTGGAATCGCCTGGTCATCCGATCGGCGGCCGCATCGGGATCACCGAGCTTGTCCTGCATCTCCGCCAGCATCGGCTCGCGCGCGATCACCCGTCGCGCGCGCCGCGAGATACCCGCGACAAGGGTCATCACGAAGGCCCACCGAATGACGATCAGCAGCACGAAGGCGATGGCCGCGGGCCAGACGGCGTGCCACACCGTCTCGTGACTGTCGCGCACGTCGGTCACCAGTGCCTTCAGTTCCAGTCCCATCAGCAGGAACACTCCACCCTCCAGGAGGAGTTCGACGGTGCGCCACGTCTGCTGGTCGGACTGCCGGTGCGCGGCGGTCAGCCGTCGCACCGAACCGCGGCCGGTCACCAGGCCGGCGGCGACCGCCGCGACCAGACCGGACGCGCCCATCACCTCGGCGGGCACGTACGCGATGTACGGCGCGGTGAACGAGACCGCGGTGGCGACCGCGGCGTTGGAGATCCGGGCGCGAGCGACGATGAAGACCCAGCCCACTGCCGCTCCCACGACCACCGCGGCGACGACCGCCCAGGCGAACGAGACGGCCACGCCGAACAGCGAGACGCTCGTCGCCATCGCCGCGATCGCCGCGCGCAGCACCACCAGCGCGCTCGCGTCGTTGAAGAGACTCTCGCCCGAGAGCACCGTGACGAGTCGCTGCGGTGCGCCCACGCGTTTGACGGTGGTCGTCGCCACGGCATCGGTGGGGCTGAGGATGGCGCCGAGCGCAACGCCGGTCGCATAGTCGGCGTCCGGCAGGATCCACATGAAGAAGAGCCCGAGCAGCAGCGCGCTGATGACGACCAGCACGATCGACAGTCCGCTGATCGCCTGGAAGTCGCGCTTGAAGTCCATCGCGGGCAGTGCGACGGCCGCGGCGTACAACAGCGGCGGCAGCACCCCGATCAGAATGATCTCCGGATCCACCGAGATCGGCGGCACACCCGGGAGGTAGCTGACCGCGACGCCGAAGCCGACGAGCAGCAACGGCGCGGCGATCCGCACTCGGGGCGCCAACTGGTTGGCACCGGCGACGGCCAGGACGCACACGACGACGATTCCGACTATCTCCACGGGGCCATTGTCCACGGTCCGCCGCACTGTGAGCCAGGACACCCAGATGTGTCCACACTGACTGTGCCATCGAGCATTGACAAGATCCGAGTGCGATGCGACGCTTGTGACAACAGGTTCTACTTCGGCGGCCCTCGTCCACCGACGCGAGTCAGACGCAAGTCAGGAGAAGACAATGACGTCCACGCAGCCCCGGCCCACCACGTACACACCGCCTGCCAAGCAGGATTCGGCCACCGACTACACGCAGGTCCTGGAAGACCTCGCGTCCGCTTCGGTCCGACGCAATTTCGATCCCTACATCGACATCGACTGGGATGCGCCGCACATGGCCGTCGTCCCGAACGATCCGCGCTGGATCCTGTCGTACAAGGTGGATCCGATCGGTCGCCACCCGTGGTACCAGAGCCTCCCCCGGGAGAAGCAGATCAAGATCGGCATGTGGCGTCAGGCCAACGTGGCGAAGGTCGGTCTGCAGTTCGAGTCGATCCTGATCCGCGGTCTCATGCAGTACGCCGACCGCCTGCCGAACGGCGACAAGCGCTTCCGCTACACCACCCATGAGGCCAAGGAGGAGTGCAACCACACCCTCATGTTCCAGGAGCTGGTGAACCGCATCGGCATGGAGACCAAGGGCATGCGCTGGTGGCTGCGCCGGACCTCGCCGATCATCCCGCTGTTCTCGACCTTCTGGCCGACCATCTTCTTCTTCGGCGTCCTCGCCGGCGAGGAGCCGATCGACCACATCCAGAAAGACTTCCTCCGGGCCCGCGAGGAACTGCACCCGGCGATGTCCGCGGTGATGGAGCTGCACGTGGCCGAGGAGGCCCGCCACATCTCGTTCGCGCACAACCACCTGCGCGCCACGATCCCCGCGAAGGGCCGCCTGACCAAGTTCGCCCTCTCGATCGCCATGCCGATCGTCATGCGCGTGCTGTGCAGTGCGATCGTCGTAGGACGACTGCTCTCGGACCGTTGGTCCACCAACTGGTCCGTGGCACGACGACGATCACACCTCGAGCGTCATGAAGGACATCTTCTGGGGTTCGGAGCAGTCGCAGGTCTTCCTGTCCGGCGTCTTCGGCGACGTCCGCATGCTCGCCGAACAGTGCGGTCTGATGAATCCCGCGTCACGCCAGGTGTGGCGGGCCATGGGCATCGACGGCCGGTCGTCGCGCTACCGCAGCGAACCCACCTACAACGCGAGCTGAAGACGGACAACAGTGCCCCACGTCATCACCCAGGCTTGCTGCGGCGACGCCTCGTGCGTCTACGCATGCCCGGTCAACTGCATTCATCCCACTCCTGACGAGCCGGACTTCGGCATCTCGGAGATGCTCTACATCGACCCGTCGACCTGCGTCGACTGCGGCGCATGCGTCAGCGCGTGCCCGGTCGGCGCGATCGTCCCGGGTCACCGGCTGTCCGACGAGGCCGCCCGGTTCGCCGACGTCAATGCGGGCCACTACCCCGGCGTCGAACAGTCCGACACCCGGTTCCCGGTCCGCACCGAGTGGCGGCTCCCGATGGCGCCGATCGTCAAGCCCGTCGCTCTTCGCGGTCAGGCGCCCGACGAGCTCCGGATCGCGATCGTCGGATCGGGTCCGTCGGCCATGTACGCCGCCGACGAGCTCCTGAAGCATCGTCAGGTGAAGGTCACGGTGTACGAGCGACTCCGCGAGCCGTTCGGCCTGGCACGTTTCGGCGTCGCACCCGATCACGAGTCGACGCGGACGGTGACCAACCTCTTCAACGAGGTCGCCCGGCACCCCAACATTCAGATCCTGCTGAACACCGAGATCGGCCGTGACATCACGCTCGAGGAACTCCGGAGCACGCATCACGCCGTGCTGTGGGCCGGCGGCGCCCCGACCGATCGTCCGCTGCAGATCCCGGGTGTCGACCTCGACGGTGTCCAGAGCGCCACGTCGGTGGTCGGCTGGTACAACGGTCATCCCGACTTCGCGTACGCCGCGCCGGTGCTCTCGACCGAGCGTGCGGTGGTGATCGGCAACGGCAACGTCGCTCTCGACGTCGCCCGCATCTTCACCGCCGACACCGACCGGCTCGCCTCGACCACGATCGATCCGACGGCGCTCGCCGCGCTGCGCGGGTCCCAGATCCGCGAAGTGGTGGTCGTCGCCCGACGCGGACCCGAGCACGCCGCGTTCACGCTCCCCGAGCTGATCGGCCTCGCCGACGGCGGTGCCCGCGTGTGGGTCGATCCCGCCGAACTCGACGGCGTCGATGTCGCAGGCATCACGGATCCGACGATCGCGGCCAAGGTGGAACTCCTCCGGGAGATCTCCCAGCGACCGCGACCGGCCGAACCGTTCATCCGCCTCGCGTTCGGGCAGACCCCCGTCAAGGTCCTCGGTTCCGAACACGCGTCCGGTGTCGAGTTCGTCAAGACCGGCACCGAGGAGAAGTCGGTGATCGAGGCGGGCCTCGTCCTGACCGCCATCGGCTACCGCGGGCGCCCGGTTCCCGGACTGCCGTTCGACGACGACAAGGGCACCGTTGCGCACGTCGCGGGTCGCGTCGTGAACGACGGCGAGCCGATTCCGGGACTGTATGTCACCGGCTGGATCAAGCGCGGTCCGTCGGGTTTCATCGGCACCAACAAGACCGACTCCGGCGAGACGGTGGCGAATCTGCTCGCCGACGCCGAGGCCGGTGCCCTCCCCCGCCCGGGAGGCGCACCCGTGTCGGTCTGAGGGCCGACGCGATTGCGGGTGCCTGTGGACAACGCCGGAGCCCGATTGGCTCGCCGTGCGTCCAACGAATGAAGAGAGTTTCTCGGGTCATTCGGAGGTCGCCATGGATTTCGGCATCACACCGGAACAACTGAACAGCATCGTCGCCCGCTGGCGGCACTGCAGCGATGAGATCGCCGGCCTCGATTGCGAGGTCGGCGATCTCGCCGTCCGCGGCGGCCTCTCGACGGCGGCCCTCGCCGCCTGCGCGACGGCGGTGCGCGCGATCACCGATTCGACGGCCAGACGGCTCGACGAATCGGCAGGCGCCATCGAGCGGTTCAACACCGCGACGGTCGAATCCGATCGGGCATGCGCGGCCGCACTCGCCGCCCTGCGGCGATCGGCATGACCGGCGTCGCCGAGGTACTCGGCTGGCCACTGGACGAGATGCTGGCCGCAGCGACCCGTTTCGACACCGGCGGCGAACGCGTCGCGAACACCTCCGATTCGATCCGGCGGTCGTCGGACCTCGATCCGACATGGCGGGGCGTCACCCGGCAGGCCGCGGATAAGCGCGTCGACGCCGAGACGACGGCGCTGCACCGACTCGAGCGGACCCTGCTCGACATCGCCAGAACGACCCGGGACGGCCACGCGCGGCTCGCTGCGATTCGCGACCGGATCGCGAGTCAGCTGGCAGCCGCACAGACCTCCGGATTCGATGTCGGCGACGACGGCGCCGTCACGCACCCTGATCCCAGCCGGCGGGCGGACGCGGCCTATCTGACCGATCGGATCACCGGTCTGCTCGACGAGGCGGACGCGGCAGATGTCTCACTCGGAACGAGCCTCGACGCCCTGGTCCGGCAACTCGACGGCTCAGGCAGCCTGGTCCCGCTGCCCAACGGTGAGTACGTCGACGCCGCCGATGCGACCTTCCTGCTGAAGCTGCTGCCGCCTGAGATGATCGCGCGCTACTGGGCATCGTTGAACGATGCCCAGCGCCGCGACCTGATCGAGGCGGCGCCCGACGTGATCGGGAATCTGAACGGCATCGACTTCGCCGACCGGGCGGCGGCGAACACGCGCAGCATCCGGGACGCGCTCACCGTCGAGATCCAGGCGGGCCGGGGCGGCGGAGAGAAGGCAGGCCGGCTTCGCGAGCTGCTGGCCCCGGCAGACGACCCACGGCATCCCGGGCGGAAGGCGCCGCGGTCCATCCTCGGATTCCGCGACGAGGGCAACGGTCATTTCATCGAGATGGTCGGCGATCTCGGTCCGGACGCCACCGGTGTGGCCGTGCTGGTCCCCGGCACCGGCACCGGGCTGCACAGCGTCGACGACTACCGCCGACGCGCGGTCGGACTGTCGCGGGCCAGCGGTGCCCCGGTGATCGTCTACGCCGACGGCGACCTCCCTCAGGAGCTGATCGACACGGACCTGACTCCCTTCGAGAACACCGCCTTCGACCCCGGAGCCGCCCACCGCCTGGCGCCCCGGCTGGTCGACTTCACCGGTGCACTCGACCAGCAGCTGGCGGTGTCCGGGCTGACCTTGAAGACGACGCTCATCGGCCATTCCTACGGCGGCTCGGTGGTCGGGACCGCGGAGCAGCTCGGGATCCGCGCCGACCGCATCGTCTACGCCTCGTCCGCCGGCACGGGCGTCGAGTCCGGGCCATGGAAGAACGCGAATCCGGAGGTCCAGCGGTACTCGCTGACCCCTCCGGGCGATCCGATCCACTACGCCCAGGTGCTCGGCGCGCCGGTGCACGGCGGCGACCCCGACACCGCGCCCGGTGTGACGCGGCTCGACACCGGCCGGTATGCGGACGGCACGGTGGTCGAAGGCCGGCACGCGCATTCGGGCTACCTCGACGACCCCGCGTCCGGGGCCTTGCGCAACATCGCCGCGGTCGTCGCGGGGCGGGAGGTGACGCCGTACGTCGACCGTGGTCCCGACATCGACGCCCGAGGTCAGGCGGAGGCGATCGTCGACGGACTGCTGGACGAGACGCTGAACCTGGTGTCCCTGGTTCTGCCCGGCCGCTGACCGCGCGTCGGCCTCCGCTGGCGTCGCGACCTATCCGAACGGACGGGGTTCGGCTCCGGCGCGGTGCGCAGCCCATCCCGGATCGCCGGTCTTCGCGAACCGCACCCAGGCGGAGTGCATCTCGTCGGCGACCGACTGGTCCGGTTCCGGTCCGGTGAGCGAGTGCGCCGCATCGAGGTGGTCGAACACGAACGGCAGTTCCACCGCATGGCCGGCCCGGATGTCCGCAACCGGGCTCTCCCACCCGAACTCGTACAGATACGTCGGAGAGTCCGGCCGGAGCTCGGCCAGGGCACGCGTCGGGTCGGCGAAGGCGATCGCGGTCACCGCCTCGCAGAGCGCATCGCCCGCGCTCACCCCGTCGGCCAGTCGCTGATCGAGCAGGTCGGTCGGCATGCCCGCACGTCCGAGCATGCCGCGAGCCGCCTCCGGCGTCGCCCCGGCCACGACTCCGGTCGGGGCGAAGAAGAACCGGAACTCGGTCGCGTTCCATCCGGCCAGGAGCGGCACGTCCGCCCCGGCGCCGTCGGCGATCCGGTTCTGGGGGATGTCGGGCAGAACGTCGCCGTCGAGTACCGGGAAGGTGCTCATGATGCCGAGGCCGATGTCTGCGACGGTCTTGCCCCAGATCTCCGGGTCCGGGTTCATCGTGAACTCCAGGACCACCTCGGTCTGCGCCTTCAGCAGGTCGGGCATCGGGACCCGGCCCAGGGCCGCCGCCGTGTGGTCGACGCCGAGCTTCTCGGCGAGCTTCGCCGTCACCTTCCGGGCGTCGTCGACGTCGGCCGCCGTGATGCCGTTGCCGCTCTCCATTGCGGCGTGGCGGAAGAGACCGACGGCGCGCGGCGACGACAGCAACGAGGCGACGCTCATCGCCCCGGCGGACTCCCCGAAGATCGTCACGTTGCCGGGGTCGCCGCCGAACGCCGAGATGTTGTCGCGCACCCATTCCAGGGCGGCGATCTGATCGAGCAGTCCGCGGTTGTCCGGGGCGTCGGGCAGTGCCCCGAAGCCCGGGACGCCCAGTCGGTAGTTGACCCCGACGCAGACCACGCCATCGCGCGCAAAGGTGTCGCCCGCGTAGATCTCGATCCGGTTGGACCCGCGCGAGAACGCGCCGCCGTGGATCCAGACCATCACCGGCAGGTCCGCCGCATCCGGGTCCGGCGTCCATACGTTCAGGTTCAGGTAGTCGTCCCCGAGCTCGATCACATTGTCGAGCAGTGCCGCGATCGGCGCCGGATAGCCCACCTGCGGCGCCGTCGGGCCGTACGACGTCGCATCCAGGACGTCGTCCCACGGCTCGTGCGGAGCCGGCGCGGCGAACGCCAGCGGACCGACCGGCGGCGCGGCGTAGGGGATGCCGAGGAACGCGGAGACGGCACCGTCGGACGTTCCGCGGACGCGTCCGCCGGTGGTCGAGACGACAGGAGAATCAGTTGAGATGCGGGTCACACGGTCACGCTACTCCAGCGCCGGAATTGTCGGAGGGCGGTGCGATGATGGCGGTATGCGAGCGCGTCACCGATTGTTCAACTCATCCGGCACTGCGACCAGGCTCGGCGCGAGTGCCGTCGCCGTCTTGGCCGCGACTCTGATCGGGGGCTGCGACGCCGGGTCGTCGACACCGGCGGAGCCGTCCACCACCAGCGTCGATGCCGCGAGCGATCGAGGCGACCTCACCTGGCCGAGTACCTCTGTCGCCACCGAGGCCGCCCCCGCGGCACCGTCCGGCGACGCCGCCGCAGCGCTGGCCGAGCTCGACACGCTCGCAGTGAAGGGCCGCGCCCCGAAGACCGGCTACAGTCGCTCGCTGTTCGGCCAGGCGTGGACCGATGACGTGAACGTCGGGGGCGGGCACAACGGATGCGACACCCGCAACGACATCCTCACCCGCGACCTCACCGGCGTGACGTACAAGGCCCGTACCCGCAACTGCGTCGTGCTCACCGGCACGCTGCAGGACGCGTACACCGGCCGGACCATTCCCTTTCAGCGTGGCGAACGGACCTCCTCGGCCGTCCAGATCGATCACCTCGTCGCGCTCTCCGACGCGTGGCAGAAGGGCGCACAGTTGCTCTCGACCGAGGAGCGCACCGACCTCGCCAACGACCCGCGGAACCTCCAGGCCGTCGACGGCCCCACCAACCAGCGGAAGAGTGATGGCGACGCCGCCACCTGGCTGCCGCCGAACAAGTCCTACCGATGCACCTACGTCTCACGTCAGATCGCTGTGAAGGCCGCGTATCGCCTGTGGGTGACCGCTGCGGAGAAGAGCGCGATGCAGCGAGTGCTCAGCTCATGCGGCGGCACCCCGACGACCGAGGAGCCCGCCGTCGACACTCCGACGACCACGCCACCGGCGTACACCCCGCCCGCCACCACTCGCGCGCCGCTCGTCGAACAGCCCGCGCCTGCCGCTCCGAGTGACGTCTACTACAAGAACTGCTCCGCGGTGCGCGCCGCGGGCGCCGCGCCGCTGCTGCGGGGGCAGCCCGGGTACTCGAGCAAGCTCGACCGTGACGGAGACGGCGTCGCCTGCGAGTGATCCGGCACGATCGGAGCGCGCATCTCCCGTCCACCCGACGGCCACTCTCGATCTTTCCTCTAGAGTTCGCCGAGTACCTCGGAGTTAACGCCAAGTGAGGCTAGGTTAACTTCACGTGTCCGGCCCCCGATGACGCAGCCGAAAGACCGCCACCTCACAGCAAACCCGCAGGTCAACCCCGGGAACTTTCATGCACACGAGACACTGTGTCCGCCAACACGTTCCGCCTACGAATGTGATTCGACATCGCTCGAAGATACCGATTCGGCGTCTTGTGTAACGCTTTTCTGGCATCGCCCGATGCGGCCAACCCCTACCGAAAGGCGAACACATGTTCCCCGCTCTCACCCAGTTCTTCAACGACTTCACCGTCTTCGGCGGCGACCTGCTCCACGTCGCCATCACCTTCGGTTTCGGCAAGTAGGCCACCATCCGGCGCCGGTACGCACCCCTCACCGCAGGGGCTTTGCGTACCGGCGTTCGTGTGCTGTTAGACTGTTCCTCGGTCGTCAGCACGACGCCCCGGGGCTATGGCGCAGTTGGTAGCGCGACTCGTTCGCATCGAGTAGGTCGGGAGTTCGATTCTCCCTAGCTCCACCAGATAGGCCCAGGTCAGAGGATTTCTCAGACCTGGGCCTTCGTCGTTTCACGAGACGAATCCCAACCGTTGCCTCGGGGCCTCGACAGGCACCGTCCCGCCCTGACTGAACCTCCGCTGGCGCAGGGTGACGCACTGGGACGCCGTCGGCGAGGCCTGCGAGCACCCGCCAGGCCACCGCGTCAGAGTCCGCACGGAACCCCAGGCCGGTGACACCGCACGTCGCACCCAACTCCACCAAAACGGTCACGACCAGCGCTTTCGTGTCTCAACTCACAGGCACATCCCGATCGCCCCGCTGACCTGCAATAGCACCGTGCCACTACAGAGCACCATAGGTCTTTGATAACGACATCGTAACGGTATTGGTACGAACTCATGTACGTTCGTCGGCAGTCCTCGAACAGGTGAGGCCACGAGGCCCGGTCGCCCATGTGCGAAGAATTGTCGAGCGCAAGCCGAACTCCCCGATATCAAGGTCTTTCCCCATGCATCCGAATCGCAAGTCGTTGAAGTCTGCCCTGTTCGTCGCGGCCGGTCTCGTACCGGTCACCGGCGCACTGCTGGGCGTGACCTCCAGCTCGCCGGACCGCGTCGCCGCCGACCCCACTCCGGTGCACGCCGACGCGAAGTCCGCCCCGTCGACCACCGAGACCCCCGTCCGCCCGGTCGCGGCCAAGGCACCGGCCGTCGCGCCGGCTCCGGCCCTCCCGGCCTCGGTCACGACCGGCGTGGTCCCGGAGATCAACTTCAAGGCGTACAAGGCCGCGGCTGACTCGATGGCCAAGACCGCCCCCGGCTGCCACATCGACTGGAAGCTGATCGGCGGCATCGGCCGCGTCGAGTCGCAGCACGCCAACTTCGGCGACGCCGACGCGAACGGTCAGCTCCGTCATCCGATCTACGGCCCGGTACTCGACGGCTCGCTCGGCGGCAACGAGGTCATCACCGACACCGACGGCGGCCGCCTCGACGGCGACCCCGTCTACGACCGCGCCGTGGGACCGACGCAGTTCCTCCCCGCCACGTGGCAGCACTACGCGGCCGACGGCAACGGCGACGGCAAGGCCGACCCGCAGAACCTGTACGACGCCGCCCTGACGACGGCTCGCTACCTGTGCGACGACAACCTCGACCTGGCGACCGACGCCGGCCGGAGCCAGGCGGTGCTGCGCTACAACAACTCGATGGATTACGTCAGCAACGTGCTGGGCTTCGCCCGCAGCTACTGAGCCGAATCGGCCGCAGAAACAGAACGTGCGATGAGTTCGCGCCCGCCCAGGGCGCGAACTCATCGCACGTTCTGTTTCTGCGCTCGAACTAAAGCTCAGACTCCGGCCTTCATCGCCGAGGCGAACTCGGCGAGCTTCGTGCGGGCGGTCGCGGGGTCGCGGTCGATGCCCTGGAGAGCCACCGCGACGTCGGTCGCGCCGAGGTCACGCTGCGCGGCGAAGCGCTTCGCACACAGCTCGAGGTCCAGCTGCTTGTCCTCGGTACGGCCGACAATCAGTCGGCCACGCACCTGAAGGGTCTCCGGGTCGCGCCCGGCGGCCGCGAAGTCCGACTTCAGCAGTTCGACGCCCGCAGCGATGTCGTCGTCAGTGGCGGTCATGATCGGAATCCATCCGTCGCCCCACTGGACCAGCCTGCGACGCACCGGACCGGTCAGCGTCCCCGACACCCAGATCGGGAGCGGCGCGTCCGCGGTCGGCCGCGGATTGCAGTAGACGTCCGAGAACTGGATCCCCGGACGATCGACGGCGGCGGGCGCCTCCGACCACAGCGCCCGGCACACGGCGAGCGTGTCGTCGAGCAGGCGCCCGCGGTCGGCGAACGACAGGCCGACGGCCTCGTACTCGCGAGCCTGCCAGCCGGTCCCGACACCCAGATCGACGCGGCCGCCGGACAGCAGATGCAGCGTTGCGGCCGTCTTGGCGAGGTTGGCGCCACCGCGCAGCGCACCGATCACGATGCCGGTGCCCAGGCGCAACGTCGTGGTCCGGGCGGCGACCATGGCCAGCGCGGTCAGCGGATCGAGCCACGGGGCGTCCGGGCCGGTCGGGAACGTCCCCCACCCGTAGTCTCCGGTTTGCGACCCCATCACCACGTGCTCGGTGAGGATCACGCGGTCGAATCCGGCCTCCTCCGCAGCCACACACATGTCGATCAGCGCTCCGAAGTCATCGGCGGCCAGCGTGTCGCCGAAGTTCGGCACGATCAGACTCAGCGTTGTCATCAGCATTCTCCTTCCGTCAGGGATTCAGTGGTCGATTGGTCCAGCCGCCGTCGCCGCGGCGGAACCATCCGCCCGCGACCTCCGTGCCCCCGCCGACGTGCACGGTGGTTCCGGTGGTGAACCTGGAGAGATCCGACGCCAGGAACACGGCCGCACCGGCGACGTCGACGGGCTGCCCGGGACCACCGAGCGGCGACCACCGTTCCCACATGTGCTCGTGTTCGCGCGGGACCAGGTCGGCGTACGGCACTTGCGGGGTCTCGATGAGGTCCGGGGCGATCGCGTTCACCCGGACGCCGTAATGCCCGACCTCCGCGGCCACCGACCGCGTGAACTGCATCAGCGCGGCCTTGTACGCGCTGTACACGGTGTGTCCGGGAATCGCGCGATGCGCTTCCACCGAGGTCAGGTTGATGACGGCGCCGCGACGGGCGCGGATCATCGCGGGCAGCAGCGCGTGAGTGGTGCGCAGCGCGTACCCGAAGTTGATGTCGTGCAGTCGTGCCCACTCCGACGGATCCGCATCGACGAACGACGTCGGCGGCCGAATGAAGTGCCCGACGTTGTTGACCGCGATGTCCGGGTCGAAGTCAAGGATCTCCGCGGGCAACCGCTCGTCACGAACATCCCAGATCAGACTCCTCACCTGCGACGACCCGCCCGGAGACTCCTGCACGTCTACGGACAGCACCGAAGCGCCTTGCGCCGCAAAGGCTTCCACGATCGCCCGACCTATCCCCTCGGCGCCTCCGAAGACGACGGCACGCCGTCCTGCCAACATCGATCCCGATTGTTCAGCCACGGTCCCACCGTGCCCGCCATCGAGCCGATCCGACACTCCTCCTCCCACCCACCGGAACCCGCAGCCGCAGTCGTTGCCGCGTGCGCGTCGCAAGAGGATGATTTCGAGTACGCCCGTACGGGCTCGTGGAACCGGCGAGTCGACAGTTCGACTCGGCGGGCCGCCTCGCTTCGGAGGACTGATGGACGACGACCAACCGGTGCCCGACAGCCACGGCGTGACCGCAGAACTACTCGCGGCCATCGACCTCGGAGCAGAGATCCCCGGTATGGAGGGCTACCAACTGCGGACGCGCCTGATCACCCTGGCGCCGGGCGCCGTCTACGGACCGCTGCACGACCACCGTGGACGGCCGGGAACGGTGTACGTGCTGTCCGGCGTCATCACCGACCACCGCGACGGCGTCGACACCGATTACGGCCCCGGGCTCGGCTGGCCGGAGGACCGGAACACCTCGCACTGGCTGGAGAACCGCGGCGACGTCCCCGCCGTCGAGGTGTCGGTCGACGTCCTGCGATCCGACTCGATCCACCACTGAGTGGCGAATCATCGCTCGCGCCAACAGATTTCGTCGTTGGCGAGGGCGATTGAACTTTCATCCGTTCAGACGACCCTCTTTCGTCGGCCGAACGGACTAACGCACCTCACCCGGTCGACCGTTTCTGTCGTACCCGCCGCCTACTGTCCGTGATGTCCGACTGAGGGGCTTCGAACCCCTCAGCCATCACCACAGCCATAGGAGTCGACATGACCACCCCGCAGCAGCCCAATTCCGCTCAGCCCGATCCGGCGCAGCAGTACCCCGGTCAGCCCAATCCGTACGCTCAGCCGTACCCGCCCCAGCAGCCGGCGAAGAGGCGCAAGAAGTGGCCGTGGATCGTCGGCGGCCTGGTGATCGTCTTCCTCGCGATCGTCGGCGGCTGCGCCGCGATGGTCGGCGGGGTCGCGAACGAGATCGACAAGGCGTCGAACAGCACCGCCACCGTGACGTACCGAGTGAAGGGTTCGGGCAACGGTTCGGTCACCTACAGCGACCAGGACTTCAACATCGCGCAGGACACGGCCGCGCAGCTCCCCTGGGAGAAGGAGGTCACGCTGAAGGGCTTCGGCAAGCTCGCAAGTCTGACCGCCACCAACGACTTCGAGGCCGCATCGGATCAGACGATCACCTGCGAGATCGTGGTCAACGGCGAGGTCCGCAACACCCAGACCAGCCGCGGCCCGGCCGCGACGGCGGACTGCTCGTACAGCGTGCCGTCCGAGGACACCCAGCCGAGCCAGTAGCGGCGAGCAGCGCCGCAGGTCGCGAGGCACTACGCTCGGCGCCATGACGCTCACCGACGCCGACGTCGCGCAGATCCTCGATCGGGCCGTCGCCACGATCGACCCGATGCTCGACGTGCTCGCCGACTCCGACCCGCTGAGCCTCAAGGCCCGGACGTTCGCGCCGGCGAGCCCACGGAACTGCCTGGACCGCACCGGGCTGGTGGCCGCCGGTGTCCTGAACGTCCTCGACTGGCCGGGCACCGCCGGATGGGACGAACTGCCGATGCGGGACCGCGCCGACTGGTGGGTGTCCCGCATCGGTCTGATCACCACCGGCGGCGTCGCGTTCCCGAGCGTGTTCGGCGCATGGACCAAGAAGCTTCCGATGTCCGACTATCTCGGGTTCGGCAGTCAGGCCCTGGTTCTGCGGGCGGTGGCCCGTGAGTACGGAGTGACCTCGCGCGAGGCCGGTGTCGCGATGCTCGCGTCGATCTTGTTCGACCGCGACCTCGACGATCTACCGGCCTCGTCCGGCGATTCGGTCGAGCCGCTCACCTCGTCGGGAGACGGCTCGTTCGTGGTCCGCCTGTGGTCGCTGGGCCGCACACTGCTGAACCTGTCGCGCGCTCTCGGCCGACGACCCGGATCGCCGCGACTGCTCGGCCTGCTCGGGTGGATCCCGTTCGTCGGCGGCGCCGCGAGCTATCTCGGCGAGGTGATCGCACTCCGGCACGCCGCTCGGCTCTGCCGGGAGTGGATCGTCGCGCATCCGGAGACGGTGACGCCCGTCGCCTCGCTCGACGACCAGAACGCGTGAGGCCGGCCGGACATCGTCCGGCCGGCCTCACGCCTTCACACAGTCGATCACCCGTTCAGTCGTCCTCGTCATCGGAGTCCGCTGCCGCATTGCGCGCGGCGGCGATGTCGAGCGCCCGGCGTGCCGTCGCTTCGTCGGGATACGGCCCCATCCGATTGAACACATTGCCGACCTTGCCCTGGGTCACGTCTCCCGAGGCGAGGTCGAAGTACCACTGGTCGTCGTCGCTCATGTCTCCAGCCTAATTCTCGGTGGGTGGTGCGGGCAGGGGTTAGACCTAGACCGCGGTGCGGCGGTAGTCGGCGACGTCGTAATCGTCCTGATCCCGATCGAAACCGGCTTCGTAGGCGAAGTCGTAGGTCGGCAGGTGATCGAACACCGGATCCTCGTCGTCGATCTCCAGTACCACGGCCCCGCCCGGGCGGCGCAGCCGAGCAGGCGGCTCGATGTACGTCGGCGCCGACTGCCGACTCGCCAGACGCACGTCCTCTTCGTGCTGGCGCCGCCGCCTCGCCAGACGCTGAGCCTGGCGGACCTGCTCTTCGCGCACAGTCTTCCGCAGCAGCACCAGATACGCGCCGAACACCGCGACCATCGCGACGGCGGCGATCGCACCCCCTGGTCGGACCAGGAATGCCGACGCGATCGCGGCGACGGTCAGCGTCAGGAGCACGAGAACCATGCGCTGGCGTCCGCGGTACTGCATCCGCTCACGCTCTGCGGTGTGGTCGGGGCCGTACCCGCCGCGACCGCGCAGTTCGCGTGCCGTCGGCGCGTCTTCGTCCTGGTCCTCGAGAATGCTGTCCGTCTCGGTTTCCTCGTCGACGTCAGCGTGCTCGTCGTACTCGTACTCGGCGTCGTACTCGGCCTCGTCGTCGAACTCGTACTCCTCCGCGTCCTCGTACTCGGCGGCGTCGTCGTACTCGTCGTCTTCGACGTCGACCGGGATCTGATCGGCGGCACGCGCGGCCTGGGCTTCGTCGAGATCGACCACCTCGTCCTCGACCACCGGGATCTGGTCGGTCATCTCGAGTGCTGAGACGGTGTCGTCGTCGACGGCGAGCGTCGCGATCTCCTCGGTGTCGTCTTCCGCGACGACCTCATCGACCTCGTCGACGTCGTCGATCTCCGCATCGCCGGCATCCTCGACCTCGACGGCATCGTCGGTCTCCTCGACCTCGACGTCGAGCACGTCGTCGGCGTCCGACACATCATCGGTGACGTCATCGGCATCGGCGCTCGCGTCCACGTCGTCGATCAACTCGGCATCGAGGGTCGGCGCGGTCTCGTCCTCGGTCTCGGTGTCCGTGTCGGTCTCGACCTCGGCGGCTGCTCGCTCGGCCTCGGCCTTGCGCGCGGCGGCCTGTTCGTCCGCGTTGGCCGCGGCGCGCTGTGCGACGCGGGCTCGAGTGGCGGTGCGCGTAGCGGTCTTTCGTCCCGACCCGCCGCGGTGGACCAGCCGGGTGTTGGCCGCGGCCTCCGTCGTCTTCCGCGCCTGCGGCCGACCGCGCAACACCATGGGGACCAGCACGAACAGCCATACCCCGATCAGCGTCACCCACAGCACAGATGTCGGCATCATTCGGCAGTCCCTTCCGATGGTCGAGCGACAGTGTTCCACTCAACAGGTTAGGAACACTCACGCCACACGCGTAACAGGCGCGCCGAGGCGGTCCGGGATTCTCAGAGAACGATCAGCCCGTCAGACCGCGTACGCCCGGCCGGCCCTGATGAGCGTGTCGACGGCGCTGCCCGAGAGCTCGTCGACGGTGAGCGCGAACAGCATGTGGTCGCGCCATCGGGCGTTGACGTCCATATAGCGCTTCAGCAGGCCCTCCTCGCGGAATCCGACCTTCCGCAGGACCGCCTGCGAGGCGTGGTTTTCGGGCTGAACCGTCGCATCCAGCCGATGCAGACCCACCGGGCCGAACGCGTGATCCACTCCCAGCGCGACGGCCGCCGACGCCACACCGCCGCCCGCGACGTCGTCGTCGACCCAGTATCCGATCCACGCGCTGCGGACCGCGCCGCGTTGGACGTTGCCGATCGTGAGCTGCCCCGCATACCGCCCGTCGACCTCGATGACGAACGGAAGCACGGTGCCGCGCTTGGCCTCCGACTTCAGCAGCGAGAACATCGGCGCCCACGACGACGGCTGGTGTCGGGCGTCCCACGGCCCCTGGCCGGTCGGCTCCCACGGCAACAGCTGGTTCTGATTCTTGATCCGCAGCCGACTCCACTCGGACGCATCCCGCATTCGGATGGCACGGATACGGACCACGCCTGCATTGACCCGCACGGGCCCCAGATCCGCCGGCCACCCAGGGCTCCGGGGCGAATCGATCAACCACCTCAGCACACAGGCGATTGTAAGGGGACCGCCCGCGCCCCTATCCGCGCTGCGCCAAGAACATGACGTCGACGTGGTCGCCGGTGCGCAGTTCCTCGACGTCCTCATCGACCATGATGAGGCAGTTCGCCTCGGCGAGTTCGGCCAGCAGATGCGATGTCCCCGTCTCGGATTCACCGATCACCTGCACCAGGTAGTCGCCCGAACGCTCGTCGCGCATCAGCTGTCCGCGCAGGTAGCCGCGTCGTCCTTCGACGGACAGGATCGGACCGATGGTCCGTGCGGTCACCGTGCGGCGCATCGGCTGCCGCTTGCCGAGCGCGATGCGGATCAGCGGGCGCACCATCACCTCGAAGGTGACGAGCGCGCTCACCGGATTGGCCGGCAGCAGGAAGGTCGGGATCTCGTCGCGGCCGAGGCGGCCGAAGCCCTGCACCGAACCCGGATGCATGCCGACGCGGCCGATGTCCAGATCGCCGAGGTCCGCGAGCGCGGCGCTGATCGCCAGCGACGCCTCGCCGCCGATCGACCCGCAGATCACCACGATCTCGGAACGGATCAGCTGTGCCTCGACGGCCTCGCGCAGACGGTCGGGATCGCGCTCGGCGATGCCGACCCGGTGGACGTCGGCGCCGGCGTCGCGCGCCGCGGCCGCCAGCGAATAGCTGTTGATGTCGTAGACCTGCCCGGCACCGGGACTGCGGTCGATGTCGACCAGTTCGTTGCCGACCGAGATCACCGACACGCGCGGCCGCGGATGGACCAGCACTCGCGACCGGCCGACCGCTGCCAGCAGTCCCACCTGGGCGGGTCCGATCACCGAGCCGGCACGGACCGCCACGTCGCCCGGCCGCACATCGTCGCCGGTGTGGCGGACGTAGTCGCCGCTCTCGACGGCGTGCCCGATCATCACCCGCGCGTCGCCGCCGTCGGTCCAGCGCAGCGGAACCACGGCGTCGGCGAGCGTCGGCATCGGCGCACCGGTCTCCACTCGGACGGCCTGACCGGGCTGAAGGCGGGTCGGCGTCCGCGACCCCGCGGCCACCTCGCCGACCACCGGCATGTGCACGACGAGCCTGCCCGAGTCGTCGAGTTCGCGCACGTCGACGCCGTCGGCGTCGAGCGAGTCCATGTCCTCCGGTGCATCGGCCCCGGCGAGCACGACGTCGACCGCCCGGACCGCATAGCCGTCGACGGCCGCCTGATCGAAGCCCGGCAGCGGATCGGAGGTGACGACCTCCTCCGCGCACAGCAGGCCCTGAGCCTCGGAGATGGCCACCTGCACCGGTCGCGGCGCGACCACCGAAGCCGTCACGAGGCTCAAATGGTCCTCGACCGAGCGCATAGTTCTCCTCACGTCCCCCGGGGTCGTCGCACTGGCTGCGTGCCGTCCGCATGCCTGCACCGGACAACACGCATGTCGAGGCTAACGGCCCACTTCGTCGCACGCCCGCAGGCGCGCGGAGCAGGGCGGAACACTCAGTCTTCAGCGAGGCGCTGGGTCAACCATTCCCGCAGTTCCGGGCCGTAGTCGTCGCGGTCGAGAGCGAAGTCGACCGCCGCCTTCAGGTAGCCGCCAGGATTGCCGAGGTCGTGCCGAGTGCCCTCGTGAATCACCACGTGCACCGGCTCGCCCCACTCGATCAGCAGCGCGATGGCGTCGGTGAGCTGGAGTTCGCTCGTCTACATGGGCGTGAGACTCGTGCGGACCTGATCGCAGACCCGCTGACCTCGATGCCAGCAGATCTTCCGATCCAGGATGTAACGGCCGGCGGCCGCGAGGTTCGACGGCGCCTGGTCGGCGGGCGGCTTCTCGACCATCCCGCGGACGCGGCGGACACGTGCGTGCCCCTCCACGTCCTCGACGTCGAACACACCGTAGGCGCTGATCTTGTCGTCGGGGACCGCGATGGCGCACAGCACGCTCCCGCCGTACTCGGCACGCGCGGCCGCCATCCGGCCCAGCGTGCCGCCGGGCAGCACGAGGTCGTCGGGCAACAGCACGGCGATGGCGTCCTCGTCGTCCCGCAGTTCCGGTTCCACACAGCCGACCGCGTGGCCCAGACCGAGCGGTCGTTCCTGAACCACGGACGCGACGTCCATCAGCGACGGCGCGTTCCGCACCTTCGCCAGCATCGATTCCTTACCGCGCTTGACCAGCCGGCGTTCGAGCACCAGGTCCTCGACGAAGTGCGCGACCACTCCGTCCTTGCCCGGCGAGGTGACGATCAGCAGCCGCTCCGCGCCCGCCGACTTCGCCTCCTCGGCGACGAGCTCGATTCCCGGAGTGTCGACGATCGGCAGGAGTTCCTTCGGCACTGTCTTGGTCGCAGGCAGGAACCGCGTGCCGAGGCCGGCCGCGGGGACGACCGCGGTCTCCGGAATCGGGGGCGGCGGGAGAGTGACGGATCGCCGGCCGGAAGTACGCGCGGTGGTGTCAGACATGGCCCTCAGCGTAGTGGCCGTTTCTGGCAGGATCGGACCTGAGTCTCTGAAAGGGAGCTATGAGCGAAGAAAAGTCCGGAATGCGACGCCGCGTCCTCGAGGCCCGCTCTCGGATGTCGCCGTTCGTCCTCGCCCAATGCAACGCGGAACTGGCCGAGTGGATGTATCGCCTGCCGCTCGAGATCGATCCCGGCGGCACCGTCGCCGCGTATGTCGCGACCCGCGCGGAACCCGGGGGGACCGCGATGCTCGACGCCCTGCTCGATCGAGACCTGCGGGTCCTGTTGCCCATCGTTCCCGAGGGGGAACCGGCGCGCCTGCTCTGGGGCGAGTACCGCGGCGAGGCCTCGCTCGCCGAAGGTCGTTGGGGGCTGCTGGAGCCGCAGGGATACCGGCTCGATCCAGACGTCCTGCACGATGCGGATCTGATCCTGGTCCCCGCGGTCGCGGCCGATCGGACAGGTGCGCGGCTCGGTCGGGGTGCCGGTTACTACGACCGCACGCTGGCGTCCGTCGATGCTCCGGTGGTCGCGGTGGTGCACGACGACGAGCTCTTCGACGACGGCGTCCCGCACGAGGTCAACGACGTGCCGATGGATTGGGTGCTGACTCCGGGAAGCGGATTCGTCCGCGTCGGTTAGGCCGTGGTGCGCCCGGGTGATGCGCCGCGGTCAGGCCGGGGTCGCCGCCGGCGCCGCGGCGGCCGGTGCGCTCGACGTCGAGGAGTCACTCGACGAGGACGAGGAGCCGGAGTCGCCGGAGGATTTCGCCGCCACCGAGCTGCCCGACCGTGAGTCGGTGCGGTAGAAGCCACTGCCCTTGAAGACGATGCCCACCGAGTTGAAGAGCTTGCGCAGCCGACCACTGCACTGCGGGCACTCGGTCAGCGAGTCGTCCGAGAACGCCTGCTGGATGTCGAACTTGTTGTCGCACTCGGTGCACGCGTAGCTGTAGGTGGGCACAGGAACCTCCGAAGGTGTAGAACTCGTCGTCCAGTGTAAACCGAAAATGGCACTCAATAATTCCGAGTGCCAGTCGGCGCTACTCGGGAAGCTCCACCGCGACCTCGTCGGCTCGCCCGCCCTGCCGCACATCCCACCGGAGCAGACCCGCGCCGAGCACGGCAGCGACCAGCGATCCCAGGAGGATGCCGACCTTGGCCGCGGGCTGATGGTCGGCGGGCAGACCGGACGCATCCGAGAACGAGAGCTCCGCGATCAGCAGCGCAACGGTGAAGCCGATACCCGTGAGCAACCCGACGGGGAGCAGACTCCGGAGGGTGACACCGTCCGCCAGCTGCAGCGGGGTCAGCTTCGTGACCAGGAACGTCGTCGTCACGACACCGATCACCTTGCCGAACACGAGGCCGCAGAAGACGCCGATGCTGACCGGTTGCACGATGTTGCCGACGCCGATGACGGTGACGCCCGCCGACGCGAACGCGAACAGCGGCAGGGCGACGCCCGCGGAGATCGGTGCGATCGTCTCCCCGAAGGTCTCGGTGCGCGGACTGCGCTCCCCCGACATCGCGACCGCGGGCACCATGAATCCGAGCAGCACCCCGGCGACCGTCGAATGGACTCCCGAGGCGTGCACGAACGCCCACGCGAGCAATGCGAGCGGAAGCAGGACCCACCACCGTGTCCGTTGCGCCCGGGCGACGAAGCCGAACAGCAGGACGGACACGAGTCCGGCCGCGAGCATCACGAAGTCGATGGTGTCGGTATAGACCGTCGCGATCACGATGATGCCGAGGAGGTCGTCGACCACCGCGAGGGTCATCAGGAACACGCGCAGCGCGGCGGGCAGCCCGCGCCCGAACACGGCGAAGACCGCGAGAGCGAAGGCGATGTCGGTGGCCGTCGGGGTGGCCCAGCCACGCAGGGCCTCCGGATCACTCGGGGCGACGATCGCGACGAAGATGAGCGCCGGAACCACCATCCCGCCCACCGCGGCGGCGATGGGGACGCCCGCCCGTCGCGGATTGCGCAGACTGCCCGCGACGAATTCGTGCTTCAGCTCCAGACCGACCACGAAGAAGAAGATCGCCAGCAGACCGTCGGCGGCCCACTCCGCGATCGTCAGATCGAGGTGAATCGACGACGGTCCGACCACCGTCTCCAGCATCGAGTGATATCCCTCGCGCCAGGGCGAGTTCGCGAGTACGAATCCGAGGATCGCGGCGACCAAGAGGATCGCGCCGCCCTGGATATCGCCGCTGATCCATCCGCGCCATCCGGCGTTCCGCGACGATGCGGATTCGGCGTCCGACACCGTTTCGATTTCTGTGGGGTCCTCGTCGTCGCGCATGAACAACATCCTTGCAGACGCCGAGATCTGGGGAATTCGGACCAATCGCGGCAATTCATCCACAACCGTCGCATTCCCGGACTTCATCGGCGACGAGCCGTCCACGCTGATCGCATGCCACTTCCCCGTCGCGCTCGCAGCCTCTCGCCGACGCTCCCGTCTCGTCTTCGATCCGTGCTCGCCGGCGGACGGTTTCGGTCGGTACGTGCCCGACGCCTCATGGCGCTACTGCTGGTGATCGCGGCAACAGCCTCGGTGGTGTACTCGCACCGCAGGCCGGACGCCCCTCGCGTGCTGACCGCGGCCGCAGATCTGCGCCCGGGGACGGTGCTCACTGCAGATGATCTGACCTCGGTCCCGATGCCCGCCGCGACAGTCCCGGCGAGCGCCCTGAGAGACACCGGAAAGGCTGTCGGCCAACGCCTCACCGGCCCGGTGACGAGGGGTGAGATCATCACGGAGACAAGGCTCCTGACCTCTCGTCTCGCCGCCCAGCTGACCGGTTCGAGCACGGCGCGACTGGTACCGGTCCGGCCGGCGGACGAGTCGGTCGCGACGCTCGTCCGGCAAGGTGACACGGTCGACGTCCTCGATGCGGATGCGGCGGTTCTGGCACGCGGAGCGGTGGTCGCGGCGACCCCGTCCGCCGTCTCGAACAGAGGGATCGGCGGGGCGTCGAGCCCGATTCTCCTCGCCATGAATGAACAGTCGGCGCATGAAGTCGCGGCCACCGGATTAGGGATGGCCCTGGCCCTCGTACTGCACTGACCACGACCGAATGGGCCTGTTCCACCACACGAATCCTTGATATGTGGTTTAGACTCAGCGCACGGCAATAGGCACTCAAATCAGAGGGGACTCGCGTGCTTAAGGGCTTCAAAGATTTCATAATGCGTGGAAATGTGGTCGAACTGGCCACCGCCGTGATCATCGGCGCCGCCTTCACCGCGATCGTCACCGCATTCACCGAGAAGATCATCAATCCGCTTCTCGCCACCATTCCGAGCGGCGACTGCCCCTCTGCAGCGCCCGCCGCGGAAGGCTCCGTCAGCGGACCAGCGCAGATCTGTGGATTCGGATTCCCGATCAAGGCCGACGATCCGGCGACCTTCCTGGACTTCGGCGCCGTGATCTCGGCAGTGATCAATTTCGTCATCGTCGCCGCGGTGGTCTATTTCCTGATCGTGGTTCCCTACAACAAGTTGCAGGAACTCCGGAAGCTCGAAGACGGCGAAGAGGATCCCGATGAGCAGATCGTTCTGCTGACTCAGATCCGCAATGCTCTCGATCCCGAGGCCGAAGAGCGCGAGGCCGCCAAGCGTGCTGCCGCCGAGGCCGAGAAGGAAGCCGCCGAGCGGGCCGAACGCGAGGCCGCCGAGCGGGAGGCCGCGGATCGAGCCAATGCCGAGCGGGAAGCCGCTGAGCGGGCGGCGCGCGAAGCCGCGGCCCCGGCCGGGCCTCCGTCGCCCGGGTACGGCGACCGCACGCAGACGATGAGCATCCCGCCGCAGGCGCAGCAGGGTCCGCCGCCGCAGGGCTACCCGCAGCACGGGCAGGCGCCGGGCCAGCAGGGATTCACACCGCCGTCGGGTCCCCCGACCGGAGGTTTCCCGACGCCGAATCCGGCTCCGGGCGACTACCCGCCGCCGGGCAGCCTGCCGCCGGGACAGTACGCGCCGGGCCAGTACCCGCCGCCCCCCGGACAGCATCCGGGCGACCACCCGCGGCATTCTCGCTGATCCTCGATCTCCCACGAACGGCGCCACCCAGGTGGCGCCGTTCGTCGTTTCTGAGCATTCCGACTCGCGCGTACGCCCACCTTATTGTTACGTTAGGCTTGCCTTTCCGACGATATTTGAAGGGGCCGCTATGACGACCACCGCATCACCCGACCTCGTCGCTGATCTGCACTTGTCGGAGGAGATGAAGAAGGGGTCGATGATCGAGCACGAGCAGGCCGAGAACTCCGAGTTCATGGCCGAACTGCTCGCCGGCCGCATCAACGAAGCCGGATACATCGCCTACCTGCAGCGCCTGCGCGTCGTCTACGACGCCCTCGAGCAGGCGTCTCGCGCGCTCGCCGACGATGCGCAGGTCGCCTTGGTCCACGATCCGGCGCTCGAGCGAGTCGTCGCCATCGACGCCGATCTCGCGCATTGGAGCGCGCGCACCGGAGCCGAGGTCCGGCCGCTCGATTCGGTCGCCGCCGACGCGTATGCCGCCCGGCTCGCGGAGGCCGCGTCGTGGGGTGGCCTCGTGGTGGCCCATCACTACACCCGCTACCTCGGCGATCTGTCCGGCGGTCAGGCCATCGGCCGGATCCTCGACCGCGCTTTCGAGCTCGACGGCGAGGGCATCGCCATGTACGCCTTCGATCTCGACGTCGCGACGAAGCCGTATAAGGACGGCTACCGCGCTCGCCTCGACGCGATCGGCGAAACGCTCAGCGCCGACGACCGCGCCCGGATCGTCGACGAGGTCCGCGTGGCCTTCCGCCTCAACCACGATCTCTTCGCCGAGCTCGGCGGACTGATCGACGACTTCCGCCGCTGAGCGACTCGACCCTCCGCACCGATCCGCTCACCGGCCCATCCGCGTAGCTCACCGTCAGAAGCTGGGTTCTGAATCCAGCTTCTGACGGCGAGTTACGCGGATACTGCACTTTCCGCCGGCGTGAGGCAGACACACGAGAAGGGCCGCGACCTCCTGGAGGTCGCGGCCCTTCTCGTTGCTCAGTGTCAGCCGATGCTGAACGGCTGACCGTACAGGGTCACGTTGCCGACGTAGGTGTCGGTCGCGACGCGGACGGTCACCTTGGCGCGCGCCTGGGCGTAGCCCGCGCAGCCGTCGACGCCGAAGCGCTCCTGGCTGTACGCGACGCCGCCCTGGGCGTTCTTGAAGGTGAAGGAGTTGGTCTCGGTGTCGTCGACGACCGAACGGACGATCGGCGCGTACTTGGCCTGACCCGGGGCGAGCTTGATGCCGCCGTTGCCGCCGACACTCGGTGCAGCGTCGGGCAGGGTCGTGGTTCCGGCCTTCGGCGTGAAGCTCTGAGTGATGCCGCCCTTGGCACCCATGTCGGCACCGAAGTTGACCTGGCAGCCGACGATGTAACCGGCCGTCACGCTGCCGCCCTTGACACCGCCGGTGGTGGTCACTCGAACCTTGCCGGACACCATGACCTCGCGCGAGAGCGGGGTGCTGGTGACGGCCTTGCTGACCGTGGCCGACTCGTCGTAGAGCTTGATGGTGACGGTGCCCTCGGGCAGCGTCTTGGTCTTCGATGCACCGGGCAGCGACACGGCGTTGGCCGGTGCGGCGACGGTGGCGCCGACGACGACGGCGCCGGCGATGGCTGCGGACGCGGTGAGACCGCGGACTACACGCTTGTTCATTGTTCTACCTCGCTAAGACGTGGACTGGGGTCAGCCGAGGCTGAACGGGGCGCCGTACAGGTTGGCCTGCACGTAGCCACTCTTGCCGGACAGGGACTTCTCCTGGGCGTCGTAGCCGTCAGCCGCGACGACCTGGACCACCGAGCGCGCGGATGCGTAGCCGCCGCACTGCTGCACGTCGAGGGAGAAGCTGTCGACCATGACAGTGCCCTTCCCCTTCTTGAGGTTGATCTTGTCGGTCTTGGCGAAGACGACCTGGCCCGGAGCCAGCGGCACCGTGAGGCCACCGCTCAGGCTCGCGCCGGTGAGGTCGATCGACGCACCGAGCGAGCCGGTGAATCCGGTCAGGTTGACCTGGCAGCCGACCAGGTAGCCGACGGTCATGATGCCGGTGCCCTTGCTCAGCGAGGTGCTGTAGGTGCCGGAGACGGCAGCGGCGCGGCCCGCGCCGTTGGCGGCGAGCGACGGCATGGTGCGGCTGCTCTCGCCGGTGCGCGAGATGTTCACGACCTGACCGTCGACGCCGACGGCCTTGGTGTGTCCATTCGGCAACGCGTCTGCGGCGCCTGCTCCAACAACTGCTCCGGTAACGGCGGTCAGCGCCACTGCAGCCGCGGCTGCAAGGCGGCGCTTGCCGACTCCACTGAACTTCACACGGATCACCCTTCACGTGACCGGCATCACGGCCGGTTAAGACTGTGCGGCGGATTATATTTTCTCAGCCGCGGCTTAGATTAACCCAGTCGTATGAAGGACGCTCGGCGAGAAAGTGAATTGTCCGGTTGTCCGTGAGAAGGGTCACTTACCGACGAGTTCGGGTGGCGATGACCTGCGAGTTATGGTTCGGACAGTTGTCTAGCCGTGGTGCGGGGGGCGGTTCTGCTCGTACCAGTCACGCCCGCGACCGGCATGCGAGGACTCGCCGGGATCGGTGACGATCTCCGGGAGATCGTCACCGAAAACGGCGTCGAGCCTGCGCTTTCGGCGCCAGCTCTCCTCGGATCGCCCAGACTCCGGTCGCTCCGAGTCGGGTCGATCAGAATTCACTGATCGCCGCGATGATGTGATGCGCCATCGGGATCAGGGTGGCCATGCCGTCGCGTACCGCGGCGCGGGAATCGGCGAGGTTCACCACCACCGTCTGGCCCGAGATGCCCGCGAGTCCGCGCGAGAGTCCCGCGTCGGTGGCCCCCGCGGACAGACCCGAGCTGCGGATGGCCTCCTCGATGCCCGCGAGACGACGGTCCAGCAGCGGCTCGGCCGCCTCCGGTGTCACGTCGCGCGGGCCGACGCCTACACCGCCGACGGAGACCACCAGGTCCACACCGCCGATCACCGCGGTGTTGATCGCGTTCCGGATCTCCACTTCGTCGCCCGAGACCGTGGTGGTCGCGTCGACGTGGAAGTCGGCCTCCTCGAGAAGCTCGGTCACCAGCGGACCGAGCAGATCGTGATCCTCCCCGCCGACGGCGCGGTCGTCGATTACGACAACCAGTGCCCGCGGCGTCACGATGCCCTGGACTGCGGCGTCGGCTTCGGCTTCTGCGGCGTCAATCATGATCCAACCTTCCTCGACACGCCGCCGTCGCGGCGCACTTCTGTGGTCCTGTCACCGGCGTCCGCTCGAGCGCGGTCACCGGTCCGGTCAGCTGGCCCCCAGCTTCACGTCTGCGGTCTTGGTCTGCCCGTCGATCACGTACGTGATCTTCACCGTATCCCCCGGAGCGTAGGAACGGATAGCGGCGACCAGCGCATCCGACGACGCGATCTTGCGGTCGTCGACCTGCGTGATGACCGCCCCCTTGGGGATGCCGGCCTGATCCGCGGCGCCGCCGCTGACGACGTTCACCACCTGCGCGCCGGGCTGGGTGACATCACTGCTCGGCCGGACGTTCACTCCCAGGCTCGCCTGCTGCACCTTGCCGCCGGTGCGCAGGGTGTTCGCGATCCGCATCGCCTGGTCCACCGGAATGGCGAAACCGAGGCCGATGCTGCCCGACTGCTGCTGCTCAGAGGCGCCGTTGACCGTCGCGATCGCACTGTTGATGCCGATGAGCGCGCCGTTGCCGTTCACCAGGGCGCCGCCGGAGTTGCCGGGATTGATCGCGGCGTCGGTCTGGATCGCATCCATCACGGACTCGACCGATCCATCGGCACCGGTGGTCGAGACCGGGCGGTTCAGCGAACTGATGATGCCGGTGGTGACGGTGCCTTCGAGACCGAGGGGTGAGCCGACCGCGATCACCTCCTGGCCGACCGACAGGTTCGCCGACGAGCCGACCGTGATCGGCTTCAGCCCGGTCTTGTCGGCCTGGATGACGGCGATGTCGGACGTCGGGTCGGTACCGAGGACCTTGGCCATCGCGCGCGTGCCGTCGTTGAAGCTGACCAGGATCTTGTCCGCGGGCTTGCCGCCGCCTGCACTGATCACGTGGTTGTTGGTGAGGATGACGCCGTCGTCGCTGAGGATGACGCCGGAGCCGGAGCCCACCTGGTTGCCGACCTCGACGGTGATCGACACGACTGACGGCAGCACCGCCGCGGAGGTCGACTGCACCGAGCCGGGCGCCGCCGGCGGCTGCGCGGTGTCCGTCGGGCCGGAGGCCGCGACGTTCGACGTCGACGAATCGTTGTCCGACCCGTTAGCGAGGCTGGCGCCGATCGCGCCGCCCGCACCGCCGGCGAGGAGCGCGACGGCCGCGGCGCCGACGATGAACTTCTTGCCCGCGCCGCCCTTCTTCGGCTGCTGCGGGGCGGGCGGTTGCACCGCCGGGTTCACCGGGTCGCCGCCCGGGAACGGCTGCGTGCCGTAGCCTGCCGCCGCGAACTGTCCCGTCGATCCCGGCCCGCTCGGAGCACCGGTGTAGTACGGCGTCGACGGCTGCTCGGGGGTCGCGTGCTGACCGTGCGACGGCGTGCCCGCGCCCGGCTGCGGAGGGTTGGGATTCGCCGCGGCGAACTGCCCGCTCGGCGGGCCCGACGCATTGCTGGGCGGCCCATAGGGATTGGCGGGGAATCCGCCGGTCGGAGGCTGGTTCGGGGCTCCGGGGACCTGCCGCCAATCGTCGTTGCCGGGGTGTTCGCCGTTGGTCATGCGATTCAGCGTATTGCACCATTCTGTGAAGCTGTTCAGACCCCGTTGCCTGATCGCTGCGAGGTTCCTGCCAAGTACCTGTGAGTGATCGTCAGCGCCGGACGACGATCGGATCGGGCTCAGTATGGTGCGGCAGTCCGGGGATTCGCATGCGAATCAGGGCACCGCCCTCGTCCGATCCCTCCGCGACCACCGAACCGCCGACCCGCGTGACCACCTGCCGCACGATCGCGAGTCCGAGACCCGAACCCGGCATCGACCGCGTGGAGTCCGCTCGGTAGAAGCGTTCGAAGACCATCTCGCGGTCCTCCGGTGCGATCCCCGGCCCCGCGTCGGCGACGGTGAGCTCCGCGCTCGCCGGCCCCACCTGTTGCAGCCGGATGTGCACGGCGCGGCCGGGCGGGCTCCACTTGGCGGCGTTGTCGAGGACGTTCAGCACCGCGCGGGCGAGCCCGTGCTGCTCACCGAACACGAACCACGGCGTGGTCTCGACGTCGAAGTCGATGTCCGCGCGGCGCCGTCGCACGCGTTCGAGCGCCGCATCGATCACCTCCTCGAGATCCACCTCCTGGTGGACGGCCTCGAGGGCGTCGTCGCGGGCCAGGTCCACGAGGTCGCCGACCAGAGTCGAGAGCTCCTCGATCTGGGCCATCACGTCCGAGCGCAGTTCCACCATGTCGGCGGCGGGCACCGGCGGTGCGCCCGGCGCGGACGACGCGATCAGCAGTTCCAAGTTGGTGCGGAGCGAGGTCAGCGGCGTCTTGAGTTCGTGACCGGCGTCGGCCACCAGTCGCGCCTGCTTGTCGCGCGACTCGGCGAGCGCGCCGAGCATGGTGTTGAAGCTCTCGGTGAGTCGTGCGAGCTCATCCTTACCGGTGACCGGGATCGGCGTCAGGTCCTGAGTCCGGGCGACGCGCTCGGCCGCGGCGGTGAGTCTGGTGACCGGCCGCAGGCCCGTCCGCGCGACCGCCGTGCCCGCGATCGCCGCGAACGCGACGCCCGCGCCGCCGACGATGAAGAGCACCGACGCCAGCCGGCCGAGGACGGCGTCGGTCCGGTCCAGCGACTGCGCGAGGATCAGCGTGCTGCCGTCGGACAGCTTGCGCGCGAGCACCCGATGGTTCCCGGTGGTGCGCAGGCTCTGATTCAGCTTTCCCGGCGGGTTCGTCGATTTCGCGACATCCTTCTCCGGGTCGCCGAAGGGCACGTCGCCGACCATGATCGCGTGCCCGTCCTTCTCGACCAGCGCGATGGAGATGGAGGTCGAGAACACCGTGCCCGCGACCAGCGCCTCGGGACCGTTGCTCAGCCGGCCGAGCTTGGCCAGGGCGGTGAGCCCGTCGGCGCGGGCGACCAATTGGGTGTCCACGTCGTTGTACATCGACCGGGAGACCACGAAGTACGCCGCGCCCGCCATCAGAACCGCCGACAGGAGCACCACCGCGGCGGCCAGAAGCGCGACGCGGCGGCGCAGGGAGACCGCGCGCGTCAGCCGGAATGGACCACGCATCGGCTACGGAGTGCCCTCGCGCAGCACGTATCCGACGCCGCGGACGGTGTGGATCAGGCGAGGCTCGCCGTCGGCTTCGGTCTTGCGCCGCAGGTAGCCGATGTAGACCTCGAGCGCGTTGCCGGAGGTCGGGAAGTCGTATCCCCACACCTCTTCCAGGATGCGGCTGCGGGTCAGCACGCGCTTCGGGTTGCTCATCAGCATCTCGAGCAACGCGAACTCGGTGCGGGTCAGGCTGATCTGCCGCTCCCCGCGGGTCACCTCGCGCGTCACCGGGTCGAGCGTGAGGTCGGCGAAAGAGACGGCTTCGGACTCCTCCTCGTCGCGGGTGGTACGCCGCAGCAGTGACCGCAGTCGTGCCAGCAGTTCCTCCAGCGCGAACGGCTTGGGCAGGTAGTCGTCGGCACCGGCGTCGAGGCCGCTGACGCGCTCGGACACCGAGTCGCGGGCGGTGAGCACGAGGATCGGCAGATCGTCGCCCGCCGAACGGAGTCGACGGCACACCTCGAGCCCGTCGAGTCTCGGCATCATCACGTCGAGGACCATCAGATCGGGCCGCTCCGCGATCACCTTCTCGAGAGCTTCGAGTCCGTCGCCCGCCGTCTCCACCGTGTATCCGTTGAAGCTGAGCGACCGTCGGAGCGATTCGCGGACCGCACGATCGTCGTCCACCACCAGGATGCGCATGGTTACAGTCTTATATCCACAACTGAGATTCGACTGAGCGAACACGCCGTTCGGCGCAAATCCGCCGAGCTCAGCGACGCCTCCGGCCCGCCGCCGCGAGCATCTCGCCCACCTCGGTGAACTTGACCCGCGGACGTCCTTGACGTGCTCCGAGTTCGCGCTCGCGACGGTCGATCGCCGCGATCCCGCGGTACCCGAGCGACCGGCGCTGCCTGCGCCGCAGCAGTTCGGTGAACGCCGCCGCGGTCCCGGTCGCCCGAGTCAGGCCTGCCTCCGCGTCGCCGATGAAGGTCTCCACCGTCTGGACGGCGTTCAACTTGTTGGCTCCGATGCCGCCGGTGGATCCGCGCGCCGCCCAGCCGACGGCGTAAGCACCGACGACCGGCTCGCCCGCCGCGTCCACGATCCGCCCGTCGCGCACCGGAAACCGGCCGGCGGCATCGTCGAACGGGAGTCCGCCGATCGGAGCCGATCGGTAGCCGATCGAGCGCACCAGCAGGTCCGCGACGATGCGGTGCGACCGGCCGTCCGTCGTCACCGCGACGGACCGCAGCGCGTCGTCGCCGATCACGGCGTCGACGACGGTGTCGAACAGGAACACGATCCGCCGCCGACCGGGCGCTGCGGGGGCCGTCAGATCTGATGCGGCGGCGGTCGCGCGGTCGTGCACCACGACCTCGACTCCCGGGATCACCGACAGGGCGCGGTACTCCGCCGCCGTGTAGGCGGCCGCGTCCTGTCCACGCCTGCCGAGGAGCACCACTTCGTGGATGTCCTGCCTGCGCAGCAGGGTCAGCGCCCGGTCGGCGATGTCGGTGGTCGCCAGCGACTCCGGCGGTGAGACGAGGATCCGCGCGACGTCGAGCGCCACATTGCCGGTGCCGACGATCACCGCACGACCGCTGCCGTCGACCGGAATGGTCGGACCCTGCGCACCCGGCACGGCGTTGTACCAGGCGACCAGGTCCGTGGCCGAAGTGCTGCCGGGCAGGTCCTCGCCGGGGATGTCGAGACGCCGGGCGTCTGCCGCGCCCACCGCGTAGAAGACGGCGTCGAAGTGCTGCGCGAGCTCACCAGGCGTGATCTGACCGGCGTCGACGTCGGGGCCGATCTCGACGTTGGTCGCCATCGTGACGCGCGGGTCGCGGTACAGGATGTCGAAGGTCTTCATGACGTCCTTGGTGCTCGGATGGTCGGGGGCGACGCCCGCGCGGACCAGTCCACCCGGGGTGGGCAGCTTGTCGAACACCGTCACCGAGGCATCCGTCCGGTTCAGCACCGTGCGGAGGGTGTACCCGCCCGAGGGTCCGGTGCCGACGATCGCGATGCGGAGGTCGTGGGGCAGGCGCGGGATCTCCGGGTACACGACCCCCGACCACCCGGACGAGATGTCGGGGTGATCTCGGTAGTACCCCGCGTTGATCTCGACGAAGATCTGGTCGCGGGCGGACAGCCGATCGGCCGGGAAGATCGCGTCGACCGGGCACGCATCCGCGCACGCGCCGCAGTCGATGCAGGCCTCCGGATCGATGTGCAGGATGTCGGAGGTGCCGAATCCGCGCTCCTCCGGCGTCGGGTGAATGCAGTTCACCGGACACACCGAGACGCATCCGGCGTCGCTGCAACAGGACTGAGTGATGACGAAGGACAACTGAGTGCCTTTCTGGAATGGTGCGGGTCTCCCCCAGGCTGGTCGAGTAAGCCGAGGAACGAAGTGACGAGGCGCATCGAGACCGTGGCTGACCTGGGAGATCTCGATGCGCGTCCTCGCTGCGCTCGGTCGCTTACTCGATCAACCTCGGGGGGTGCTTCCTCGATCAACGTCGGGGGTCGCGTCCTCGATCAACCTGGCGATCACCCCGGGCCTACAACATGTGGGCTTTGCGGTAGTAGCGCATCGCGGGCTTGGTCAGGAGCCCGACCTCGTCGAGGAACTCCATGAGATGTCCGCAGCTGCTGCGGATCATCGAATGGAAGTGGCTGTTCTCGCGACGTTCGGCCATCGCGCGAGGGACGTCGAGGCCCGCGTCGGCGTAGGCCTGCGGCTGAATCAGGCTGGTGACGATCAGGTACGCGCCGGCGGCTACCGAGAGGGCGCTGAACTGCCTGCGGAACCAGCCGATGTCGGCGACCGATTCACGCACCTGCTCGCGTGCGAACTTCATGTGCCGCGATTCCTCGAGCACGTGGATCTCGTTGACGGTGCGGACGAACGGCAGCACGCGCTCGTCGCGCATGCAGCCGCGCTGGAAGACGTCGAGCACTTCCTCGGCGACCAGGATGCCCGCGTACGCGACCTCGCTGCCGGCGAGGACCTTGAACGCCTTCCCGAGCTTCGCAACCTTCGGATGCGGGTGGTACGACGTGCCGACCATCTTCTCCGACGCCTTCGCGAACATCTGCGAGTGCCTGCACTCGTCGGCGATCTCGACGAGCGCGAACTGGAACTCCGAGGAGTGATAGTCACCGACGTACTGGTCGCGCAGGACCATCTCATTCAGGATCATCTCGAACCAGATGCCGATGCACATGATGGACGCGAACTCGTGGCGGGTCAGATTCACCCGCTGCTCGTCGGTGAGTTCGTTCCAGTAGTCGGTGCCGTAGAGCGACGACCACTCCGGGCTGCAACCGTACTTCTCCGGATCCATCGGCAGCGACCAGTCGATCTCGGTCATCGCGTTCCGCGAGAGTCGCGCGGCGGACCTGAGCAGGCGTTCCGAGACCTGCTCGGTGCCCACATCCTTCATGCTGACGATGTTCGCCTCGGCGTCGTCTCGTTCGATCGCTGCAGTCATCACAGACCTCCGGTAAACCGTTCCATTGCCTTTTGTAACAACAATCATTGTCACGGTAACACTCGCCTCGGAGGGTGTATACGGACTAGAGTCCCTACTGAGAAGTAACATCAGCTGCGAGGTCATCCTCGCAGGCCAGAGCGGGGAGAGCATATGCCTTCGATCTTCATTTCCGGCGGCGCAGCAGGCATCGGCCTGGCGACGGCGAAGCAATTCGCGGCCGAAGGCTGGACGGTCGGCGTCTACGACGTCAGCGCCGAGGCGGTGGCGACCGTCGCCACCGAGAACCCCGAATTCATCACCGGAACCCTCGACGTCCGCGACCCCGAGCAGTGGTCGAAGGCGCTGGCCGACTTCACCGCGCACACCGACGGCCGACTCGACGTCCTCGACAACAACGCGGGCATCCTCGTCGCCGGACCGCTGACGGAGATCTCCGCCGACGCGATCAAGGCCCAGATCGACATCGACGCCCTCGGCGTCACGCTGGGCGCGCAGGCCGCCCACCCCTACCTCAAGGCCACGCCCGGATCTCATCTGGTGAACATCGCGTCGGCATCGGCGATCTACGGCCAGCCGGGCATCGCGACCTACAGTGCGACCAAGTTCTACGTCGCGGGACTCACCGAGGCCCTGGAGTTGGAGTGGGCGCCCGACGACATCCGCGTCGTGAGCATCTGGCCACTCTGGGCGAAGACTGCACTCGCCGACAACGACGCGAAGTCGACCAAGACCCTCGGCGTCCGGATCACCCCGGAACAGGTGGCGGACAAGGTGTGGGAGTCGGTCCACCCGACCATCGCCGATCGCCTCCTGAGCCGGACGAGCTACTCCGTCGGCATCCAGACCACGGTGCTCGGCAATGCCGCGAAGTTCATTCCGAACGTGCTGAACCGCGGCGTCAACAAGCTGATCGCGCAGTAGCCCCGGGCGAGATCAGCGCGCGCCCTTCACCAGGTCCGCGCACCGTTCCCCGATCATCATCACCGTGATGTTGGGGTTCACCGAGAGGTGTTCGGGGAACACCGAGGCGTCGGCGACGCGCAGACCGTCGACGCCCTTCACCCGCAGCTGTGCGTCGACCGGGGCGTCGTCGGCGGAACCCATCGCGGCCGTGCCGACCGGGTGATACACGGTGTTGTGAGTCCGGCTGATGTACGCCGCGAGCTCGTCGTCGCTGAGATGGTCCGGCCCGGGAAAGAGTTCCCGCCCGGCCCACTCCGCCATCGCGGGCTGCGCGACGATCTCCCGAGCGCGGCGGATGCCCTCGGTCATGATCCGCATGTCGTAGCCCTCGGGATCGGTGAAGTACCGCGGATCCACATGCGGCTTGTCGCGGAAGTCGCGCGAGGCGAGCCGCACCGTGCCGCGCGACCGCGCATGAGTCACGTTCGGCGTCAGGCAGAACGAGTTCTCCGACGTCGGGTAGCCGCGGCGCAGGGTGTGCATGTCGAACGGCACGCTGCCGTAGTGCATCATCAGGTCCGGCCGGTCGAGGCCGGCGTCGACGGTGTCGAAGATCCCGATCTCCCACCACTGCGTCGACTCGCTGACCATCGGCTGCTTGGCCTCCCACGAGATCACGCCCTCCGGGTGATCCTGCAGGTTGCTGCCGACGCCCGGCGAGTCGAGCAGCACGTTCACCCCGCGTCCCGCGAGGTGCTCAGCGGGACCGATGCCCGACAGCATCAGCAACTTGGGTGTGTCGATGGCTCCGGCGGACAGGACCACCTCACGCCCCGCGCGGATGGTCTGCGCCCTGCCGAACTGATTGTCGACCACCTCGACGCCGACGCACCGCAGCCCGTCGAACAGCAGCTTCTTGGCGCGCAGTCCGGTCAGCAGGGTGAAGTTCTCGCGGTCGGCGATCGGATGGATGTACGACACCGACGAAGACGAACGCGTTCCGTCCCGCTTCGAGTTGATCTGGAAGAAGTTGGCGCCGCTGCGCACCGTGGTCCCGGTGTTGAAGCGGGTGGTCGGGATGCCGTACTCGGCGGCCGCGGCGAGCACCGCGACCCCGCAGGGGTCGGTCGGCGGAACGTTCATCAGGTTCACCGGCCCGCGGTCACCGTGATGCGGAGCGTCCGGGCCGGCGTCCTCATTCGTCTCCAGCCGCTTGAGGACCGGCCACATCGCGGCCGCGTTCCAGCCGGTGGCGCCGTACTCGCGCTCCCAGGAGTCGAGGTCCTCGGCCGGCGGCCAGAACGCGATGCACGAATTGTGCGACGAGCAGCCGCCGAGCACCTTGGCGCGGGCGTGTCTCATGAACGAGTTGCCGTTGGCCTGAGGTTCGATCGGGTAGTCCCAGTCGTAGCCCGACTCGAGGAGTTCCATCCACCGGTCCAGGCGCAGCACCTCGGGGATGCCGCGGTCGTCCGGCCCGGCCTCGATCAACGCCACGGACACCGACGGGTCCTCCGACAGCCGCGCGGCGACGGCGCATCCTCCCGATCCGCCGCCGACGACGACGTAGTCGAACTCCCTGACCTGTGCCTCGGACACTGTGCTCATCAGCCTTCCTGTTCCGGTTCGCGACGGTCGGCGAACCATCCGGTGACCGCCGGTGCGATGTTCTGGTAGACGTGCTTGGCCTCGCGGTACTCGTCGAGCCCGGTCGGACCGAGTTCTCGGCCGACGCCCGACTGTCCGAAGCCGCCCCACTCCGCCTGCGGGAGGTACGGGTGGAAGTCGTTGATCCAGACGGTGCCGTGGCGCAGGCGATTCGCGATCCGCTGCGCCTTGCCCGCGTCCTGCGTCCAGACGGCGCCCGCGAGCCCGTAGATCGTGTCGTTCGCGATCCGGACGGCGTCGTCCTCGTCGGTGAACGTCTCGACGGTGACCACCGGGCCGAACGCCTCGTCGACGACCACCGACATGCCCTGCCGGACCTGGTCGAGCACGGTCGGCAGGTAGTAGAAGCCCGCATCCAGGTCCGACTCGCCGGACCGGCCGGTGGCGAACTCGCCGCCGCAGCGGAGCCGCGCGCCTTCGGCGACACCGGCGTTCACGTACGCGTGCACCTTGTCCCGGTGCGCCGCCGAGATCAGCGGGCCGGTCTCCGCGGCCTCGTCGAAGGGTCCACCGAGCACGATGTGCCGGGCCCGCTCGACGAGCGCGTCGACGAACTCCTCGGCGATCGAATCCTGCACGACCAGCCGCGCACCGGCCGAGCACACCTGTCCGGAATGCACGAACGCGGCGTTGAGCGCGTTGTCGAGCGCGGCGTCGAAGTCGGCGTCGGCGAAGATCACATTGGGGTTCTTGCCGCCGAGTTCGAGTGCGACCTTCTTGACGGTCGGGGCGGCGCTCGCCGCGATCACGCGGCCGGTGACCAGACCGCCGGTGAACGAGACGAGGTCGACGTCCGGGTGCGACGACAGCGGTGCCCCGGCGACCGCACCCGCACCGGTGACGAGATTCGCGACGCCGTCCGGCAGACCCAGTTCCTTCAGCAGCGCGACCGTGAGGATCGCCGTGTGCGGCGTCAGCTCGGCGGGCTTGAGCACGAACGAGCAGCCGGCCGCCAGCGCGGGCGCGATCTTCCAGGCGGCCTGCAGCAGCGGGTAGTTCCACGGCGTGATCAGGCCGCACACACCCACCGGCTCGTATTGGACGCGGCTCACGACGTTCGCCGACCCGGCGTCGACCAGGCGCCCGGCGTCCTGCGCACCGATGTTCGCGAAGTAGTCGAAGCAGGCGGCGATGTCGTCCATGTCCAGGCGCGCCTCCACGATCCGCTTGCCGGTATCGAGCGCCTCGGCGCGGGCCCACTCCTCCCGCCGTTCGCGGATGGTCGCGGCGACCCGGCTCAGCAGCGCACAGCGCTCCGGCGTCGGGACCGATGCCCAGCGACGGTCGTCGAAGGCCCGCCGAGCGGCTTCGATCGCGCGCACGGTGTCGTCCGCGGTCGCCTCGCTGACCGTCGCGACCAGCGAGCCGTCGGCCGGGCAGCGGATCTCGCGCGTGCCGCCGTCGGCCGCGGCCGCCCACCGGCCGTCGATGAACAGGGTTTCAGGGTTCACGGATCGTCTCCTCCTCCGGCAGGTCCTCTTCGAAGTCTGCCGACCAGTCCAATGTCGCCTCCGATTCGACGGGCTCGGACTCCGAGTCGCCGACCGAGTGCAGGTATTCGATGTGGCGCTCGTAGTGGTCGAGCACGTTGGAGCTGATCTGCTCCTTGGTGAAGCCGTAGACGTCGAAGCCCTCACTGCCCTGCGCGGTGAACACCTCGAGGCGGTAGAACCGCTCCGACGTCTCGGGGTTGAGCCCGAACACCGGCGTCGGATGCCGGGTCGGGAACACCTGGTAGTGGAACGGCTTCTTGCCGTTGAATTGCACGTCCAGGTGGTACGCGTCGACGTCGTAGGCGTCCACATGCGTCGAACCCACGGACGCGTCCATGCCGGCGCCGCGCAATTCGGCCGCCACCTCGCGCAGGGCGGGCTCGACCACCAGGTCGGTGAACCGGCGGACGTCGTCGACGTCCGGATATCGCACCGCTCGCGCCACCCGCTGCCGCCAGTTGAGCGACGTCCCGCCCGACGACCGATGCGAGAGCGCCCGACTCAGGGCGCTGCGACGGGAGTCGACCCAGTTGGCCTCCACCTGGAACGCCCGGAACAGCCCGAGCATCATCAACAGCACGACGACGGCGAACGGCAGTCCCATGATCACCGTCGCCTGCTGCAGCGTGGAGATGCCGCCGATCATCAGCATCGCCAGCGTCAACAGTCCGGTGGCCGACGCCCAGAAGACGCGGACCCACCGCGGCCCGTCCGACTCGTTGTCGGTGATCCGCGAGGTGAAATGCGACATCACGAGCGCGCCCGAATCGGCACTCGTGATGTAGAAGAGCAGGCCGGTGAACGTGGCGATGATCACCAGCACCGGCGCGCCCGGATACTCGTGGAGCAGCGCGTAGAACGCCCGCTCCGGCTTGTCGATCGCCGTCTGCTCGAACTCCTTGTTCCCGCCGAGCACCACGTCGAGCGCGCTGTTCCCGAAGATCGAGATCCACGTCAGGATGAACAGGAACGGCACGATCAGCGTCCCCGCGACGAACTGCCGAATGGTGCGGCCGCGGGAGATCCGCGCCAGGAACAGGCCCACGAACGGCGCCCACGCGATCCACCACGCCCAGAAGAACAGCGTCCAGTCCGTCATCCACTGGTCGGGGCGGTCGTAGGCCATGGTGTCCAGCGCCATGACCGGGAAGCGCGAGGTGAAGTCACCGACGTTCTGCACCAGGCCGTTCATCAGGAACGTGGTCGAGCCGGCGATCAGCACGAACAGCATCAGGCCGATCGCGATGATCACGTTGGCCTCCGACAACCGCTTCACACCCTTGTCGACCCCGGAGACCGCCGATGCGATCGCGACGCCGACCGCGACCGCGATCAGCCCCGCCTGTGCCCAGGTGCTCTCGGCGATGCCGAACAGGTCGTCGAGCCCGACGTTGAGCTGTGCGACACCGATGCCGAGACTGGTCGCCAGACCGAAGATCGCGCCGAGCAGCGCTGCGATGTCGACGGTGTCGCCGAGCAGCCCCTTCACGCGGTCGCCGAAGATCGGCTGCAGCGCCGACCGCAGGCTCAGCGGCTGGTTGTACCGGTACGAGAAGTAGGCCAGCGCCATCCCGATCAGCGCGTACAGACCCCACCCGATCAGCCCGTAGTGGAAGAGTGTCCACACGACCGCCTGCCGCGTCGCCTCGAGCGTCCCGCCCTCGCCGATCGGCGGCATCGCCCGCTGCGTCACCGGTTCGGACACCGAGAAGAACATCAGGTCGATGCCGATGCCCGCGGCGAAGAGCATCGCCGTCCACGAGAAGATGCTGTACGTCGGCTTGGAGTGGTCGGGGCCGAGCTTCACCTGCCCGACCTTCGAGACGGCCGCCCAGATCACGAAGGCGAGAACGCCCGCCGCCAGCAGGATGTAGAACCACCCGAGTTCGCGTGACACCCACCCCACCGCGCTGCCGATGATCCGGTCAGCGCCGTCCTGATCGATCAGCGCCCAGAGGATGATCCCGATGATGCCGACGCTGGATCCGATGAAGACGGTCTTGTTGACGCGTACCCGGCCGGTCTCATCATCACCGGACCGCACGGTCCCCGATCGGGTCGCCACAGCAACGATCACATCCCTGACAGAATTCGCACTGGTTTCGTATCACTTCGAGTCTCGAACTGGCGCCAACCTAGCGCGGACCGTCGTCCGGAAGCGAACCGGACAGCTGGTTCGAGACCGCACCGTGACCCGCGCGTGCCGGATCACGGTCCCGGCTCGTCGTGCGGACGGGGAATGCAGAAACGGCTGTGGCCGGCGATTTCTCGCCGGCCACAGCCGTTGTACGTTTTTCTGCGCTGGTCGCTCAGCGACGGTCGAGGTCGACCAGACCGAGCTTCGCTGCCTTCACCAGGCGGCGCGGGATGCGCTGCGAAACGCCGTTGATCTTCTCTTCCTGCAGCGTGACGTTCTCCGCCTTCCACTGCGAACGACGGCTGCGGGTATTGGCCCGCGACATCCGGCGCTTGGGTACTGCCATGGTTCCAGCCCTTCTCTACCTGGTGCGGGTGGGTTCGGGCTTCATCCCGACCCGCCTGACCCGCTGATCGCCTTGCCACCACGGCTAGCGACCGCGGCACACAACCAGACCAGATTAGCCGTCGCGGGGTGTCCTATGCAAAACGCGGGAGTGGGCCCTGGGCCGCCGGATGTGGAAACGGCGGACGCCGCGGGCATAATCCGACTGGTGTCTGGCGTCATCTCGGGGTTCACCGTCATCTTCCTCGTGGTCGCCCTCGGCTACGTCCTGGGGCGGACGGGGAGTCTCGGCGAGCACGCGTCGTCGGTGCTGGCGCGCGTCGTCTTCTTCGTCTGCACGCCCGCGCTGCTCATTCACTCGCTCGCGACCAGCGACCTGTCGGTCATCTTCTCCTCCACCCTCGCGGTGGCCTCTGCCTCGGCGCTCATCGTCGGCGGAGCGTACGCACTCATCGCCTGGCTGTGGCTGCGCCGCGGCATTCCGGAGATCGTGATCGGGGCACTCTCGTCGTCGTACGTCAACAGCGTGAACCTGGGTCTGCCGATCGCGATCTTCGTGCTCGACGACGCGTCGTTCATCGCGCCGCTCCTGCTGTTCCAGATCGTCTTCTACTCCCCCGTCGCCCTGGCCACCCTCGATCTGACGGCGCTGTCGGGCCCGCGCCGCACGTCGACCCTGCGGACCGTGCTGACCCCGCTCAAGAACCCGATTCTGGTCGGCGGCGTGATCGGACTCGTGATCTCCCTCGTCGGCTGGACCCCGCCGCAGGCGGTGATGGAACCGCTGGACATGCTCGGCCAGGCGTCGGTGCCGCTGGCGCTGCTGACCTTCGGCCTCACGTTGACCGGCGTCGCGGTGTTCAAGAAGGGCGAGAGCCCCCGGCGCGACATCGCCCTCGCCTCGGTGATGAAGATGGCAGTGATGCCGGCCGTCGCGTATGCGCTCGCCCGGTGGGGGTTCGGCATGACCGGGCACGCACTGTTCGCGCAGGTGGTGATCGCCGCGCTCCCGACGGCCCAGAACGTCCTGGTCTACGCGACGAGATATCAGCGCGGCGAGGTGCTGGCCCGTGACTCCGCGCTGATCACCACGCTGCTCTCGATCCCGGTGATCGCGCTGGTGGCGGCGACACTGGCATAAGCGGGTCGGGCGCCCACGCTAACGCGCCCGGCGCGGCCCCAGGCTCTCAGCACGGCCCCGACGCTGGACGTGCACGCCGCCCATCAGCGAGAAGCCCTTGATCACCACACGCGGCGCACCCTCGCCGCCGGAACCGGCCGCGCTGCCGTCGAAGCCGCCGAACACGCCGCGGCCGTGCACCTCGACCGTCACGTCCGGCGGAACGGTGATGTCGATGCCGCCCATGATCGCCTTGCACTTGATGGTCAGCACCGGTGCCGTGTATTCGACGTTGCGCAAGTCGAGCGCCACCCCGCCCATCAGCGCGGTGGCCTTCAGCCGGTCGCCGACCACCGCACCGCCGCCGACTTCCGTGCCACCGAAGAAGCCGGACGCGCCGGTGACCGGCTGGGCGCCCGACTCGCTGACCGTCGTCTCCCCGAACTCCGCGTCGGCGGCCACGGACCGGAGTTGGTCCAGCGGCAGATCGCGAGTCAGCGCGTCGAGGTCGGATCGGGTCCGCGCGACCGAGGCGTCGCCCGCGCGATGGCTGTACTCCTCGGGCGTCAGGACGCCCATCGTCATCGCCGCCGACAGATACGAATGGGTGCGCTCGCGGTCGGCGTCGCTGACCAGGATCGCGGCGGCGTCGCCCGCGGCGGGCCGCGGCGAACGGGACGAACTGGGCTCGATGTCGCTCATCTGCACAAGAGTAGTGAAAGATGCGGCATCTCACCGGCGACGCAGATCCGGCACTCCGGCGGCGTCGGCGGCGCGCCGGTACGCGGCGGCCAGTGTTTCGACCGTCTCGTGCGCGTTGAGCCCGCTCGGGTTGGGCAGCACCCACAGTTCGGCACCGCCGAGCTTCTCGGGCTGCGGGCCGACGGTCGCGGTCCGGCGGCCGAACGCCGCTCGATACGCGGTGACGCCGAGGATCGCGAGGACGCGCGGACGCACCCGGTTCACCGTCCTCTCGAGTTCGACGCCGCCCCGGAGCAGTTCGTCGCGAGTCAGATCCGACGCCTTGGCGGTGGCCCGGGCGACGACGTTGGTGATTCCGACGCCGGCGTCGAACAACGCCTGCCGATCGACGTCCGCCATCCCGCCCGACGCGTCGATCAGGTGGTCGGTGACGCCCGCGGCGAACAGCGCCGGATAGAAGCGGTTCCCGGGTCTGGCGAAATGCGCTCCGGTCGCCGCCGTCCACAGTCCGGGGTTGATTCCGGAGATCAGCAGCCGGCAGTCGTGCCCGATCAGGTCGGGGACCGTGGCGTCGGTGAAGCTCAGCAATTCGTCGCGCGTGAAACCCATCGCCGCGTCACCCGATCTCGGCGAGGATCGCGCGATGATCGGCGCCTGAGATCTCGTGCGAGCTGACCTCGGTCGCCGTCAGGCCCCGCACGACGATGTGGTCGATGCCGACCAGCGGCGGATACCGCTTGTCGGTCGGATAGGTCGGCAGCCACCCGGCGCCCGCGGCTTCGCCCGCGTCGCGGTATCCGCCGGACAGCAGACGACGGAACTGGACGTGGTCGGTGGTGGCGTTGAAGTCACCGAGCGCGACCACCGATCGAGTCGACGGCACCGACGACAGGGCGGCCCCGATGCGGTCGAGTTCCTCAGCCCAGTCCTCAGGGTGTGTGGGCGGCACCGGATGCACGGCGAACACCTGGACCTCGCCGTGCCCGGGGACGGTCGCGACGGCGGTCAGCGTGGTGAGTGCGAAGCCCTCCAGGACGGCCGTCTGCGACAACGGATGCCTGCTGTAGACGGCGGTGCCGTACGCGAGTGCGGCCGGTCGGACGAAGTCGTGGGGCAGGTCCTCCGCGATCGACGTCTGCCGGATCCGGAGGGCGGCCTCCGGCGTGATCTCCTGAACGGCCAGCACGTCGACGTCCCTCGTGCGGACGAGCTCCGCGAGGTCGTCGACGTCTCCGGTGCCGAGTTGGATGTTGGCGCTGACCACGGTCAGCGGCCGCTCGATCGACCGGTCGTCGGCGAGGTAGAGAGGCGCCTGGACTGCGACGCCCGCCGCGGCGACCACGACCGCGACGCCGAATCCGATCCACGCGCGCACCGCCGCGAACGCCGTGACGGCCACCGCACACCCGACCAGCAGCACGATCGGCGACACCGATGCCGCGGCGATCGTGACCGTGTGCGAACCCGGCCAGTAACGCATCGCGAGAGCACCGACCGCGCCGACCAGCGCGACCGTGCCGACGACGACCCCGGTACGGCGAAGGGCGTCGCTCACCTCGCGCGTCGTGCCCGCAGGTAGTCACCGACGACCGCGGCACCGAGGCCGTCGAGCTCAGGCGCGACGACGCGGCCGCCGATCCGCCGTGCGATCTGATCGATGAACCGGGCCAGCCCGGGGTCCTCGCCGAGGCGGAAGAAGGTGATCTGAGTTCCCATCCGCGAGAGGTGATCGAGCTCGGAGACGGTGAGGCCGATGGTCCGCGGATGCGGCGGGTAGAAGAAGAACTCCTCACCGTCGGACTCCAGGTGCGCGGTCGGCTCACCGTCCGTCACGATCAGGACCACCGGCTGCGCATTCGGGAATCGACGCAGGTGTCGCTGCGCCAACAGGAGCGCGTGATGCAGGTTGGTGCCCTGCTCCATCCGCGGCTCCAGAGCCGTGAGCTTGTCGACGGTGGTGTCGCGGGCCAGCCTGCCGAACTCGATGAGGTGCAGTTCGTCGGCCCGGAACCGCGTCGCGATCAGCTGGTTCAACGCCAGTGCGGTCCGCTTCATCGGCGTCCAGCGCCCCTCCATCACCATCGAGAAGGAGGTGTCGACGAGCAGGACCACAGCGGCCTGGGTCCGCGCCTCGGTCTCGATGACCTCGATGTCCCCGACGTCGATACGCACGCCGGATCCCGCGGCCAGACCGGCCGCCGCGGACGGATCCTCCGCGACGGTCCGGAGCACGGCATTGGTGACGGTGCGGGTGACGTTCCAGGGCTGCGTGTCGCCGAACTGCCATTCGCGGCTGCTGCCGGTCGGCTCACCCAACCGTCCCGCGAGGTCGGTCTGGCGGTCGCCGCCGCGCGACGACAATTGCTGAGCGATGTCCCGCAGGATCGCCTGACCGAGCCTGCGCATCGCCTTGGGACTGAGGCGGGTCTGGCCGTCGGGCGTGCGGTCGAAGAAGCCCTCCTCGCGCATCGCGCGATCCAGTTCGGCGAGCGTGCGGGCGTCGGCCGCCGCCTCGTCGCCGAGCTGTCGGGCCAGGGCGTCGATGTCGACATCCTCGAGCTGGGCTCCGGCGTAGCCCTGCGACAGCTGCTCGGCCAGGTTCTCGAGCTCGGCGATGTCGCGCAGCGCGGCCGCGCCCTCGCCGAGACCCATCGGCTGACCGCCGGAGAACTCCTGTCCCCCGTTCCAGTCCAGATCGGGCCGGGCCTGACGCAGCGCGTCGTCCATCTGCGACAGCTGCGACATCAGTTGAGGCGAACCGAAGGCCTGCTGTGAGAGCTCCGCGAGCTCGGCCTGCTGCTCCGGCGTCAGCGAGTTGAAGAACTGCTGTGCGGCCGCGGACCGCTGCGCGAGCGAATCGACGAGCTCCTCGGTGTTCTGCGGGTTCTCCGGGAAGAACTCCCCGTGCTTGTCCATGAACTCGGCGAACTGATCGGTGGTGTCCTCGCCGCGGTTGTGGGCGGCGAGGAGGTCGTTGAGGTCGTCGAGCATCTCGGAGATGCGCTGCCGGTCCTCATCGGTGGCGCCTTCGAGTGCCTCCTTCATCCCGGCGAACCGTTGATCGAGGACCTCACGGCCCAGCAGGTCGGAGATCTTCTCGTAGTCGGCGCGCGCGTCTGGGCTGCGCCAGTCGTAATCGGCCAGTTCACGGACCGCCTGGGCGGTCGACGGCGGCAGGTTCTCGATCTGCATCTCGGCGAAGCGTGCGTCGTCGTCGAGGTCTCGCGCGAGTTGCTTGCGCTCGTTGAGGACCGCGGAGTCGAGCAGTTCGCGGATCTCGTCGAACGTGCCGTCGAGGTTCCGGTTGCGGAGCAGTTCGCGACGTCGCCGATTCGCCATCTCGGCCAACCGGTCGAGGCCGCGCATGTTCTCGCTGCCGCGGCGCAGGAACTCGCGCAGCGCACGATCGGGCGACGACCCCGACATCACGTCGTCGCCGATGGCCTCCAACGCCTCGCGGAGGTCGACCGGCGGCGCGAGCGGATCCGGCCCGCCGGTGTAGCGCCGGTAGGAGGAACGGTGAAAGCGCCTACGCGTCATCGTCTTCGGCTTGTTCCACGAGATATGTGGTGCGGCCGTACTCGTCGGTGTCCTTGCCGATCCGGCGTGCGAGGTACAGACCCTCGAGCGCGAGTTCGGCGGCGCTCGCGCGTTCGGCATCCTCGGTCGCGTCCAGCCGGTCGGCGATGTCGTCGATGACGTCGGAGACGTCGCCGTCGTCGCCGAGCGCGGTCAGCACGTCGCCGGCCGGGACGCGATCGCCGGTCAGCACCTCCTCGCCCGCCTCCAGTGCGGTGACGAGCGGTCGCATGTCGACACCGCCGAGGTGAGCGCGCACGGTGTCGGCGACGGACTTGCGCAGCAGATAGTCGAGGATCTCCAGCTCGCGACCCTCTTCACCGGACTCGAACTCGATCTTGCCGCGCAGCACCTCGATGACCGACTGCAGGTCGACCGGCCGAGCGACGGGGAACTCTTCCCCCGCCACCGCGGACCGGTGCAGGGCGGCCGCGGCGACCGTCTCCGCTCCCGCGATGGAGAAGCGTGCGGAGACGCCCGAGCGCTGGTCGATCGACGGGTGCTCGCGGGCGTATCGGGTGAACCGGGCCAGCACCTCGATCAGGTACGACGGCACCGACGCGACCAGGTCGGCCTCCTGCTCGATGACGTCCACCTCGTCCTCGAGATCGAGCGGATAGTGCGTGCGGATCTCGGCACCGAAGCGGTCCTTGAGCGGGGTGATGATCCGGCCGCGGTTGGTGTAGTCCTCGGGATTCGCGCTCGCTGCGACGAGGACGTCGAGCGGCAGTCGGAGGCTGTAGCCGCGGACCTGGATGTCGCGCTCCTCCATCACGTTCAGCATCGACACCTGGATGCGTTCGGCGAGGTCGGGCAGCTCGTTGATCGCGATGATCCCGCGATGCGCCCGCGGGATGAGACCGAACGCGATGGTCTCGGGGTCGCCGAGGCTCCGACCCTCGGCGACCTTCATCGGATCGATGTCGCCGACCAGGTCGGCCACCGAGGTGTCGGGGGTCGCGAGCTTCTCGCTGTACCGTTCACTGCGGTGCCGCCATCCGATCGGCAGGTCGTCGCCGAGTTCGGCGGCCCGCCGGATCGACGCGGGCAGGATCGGGTTGTACGGGTGCTCGTCGAGCTCCGAGCCGTCGATCACCGGAGTCCACTCATCGAGCAGTCCGGCGAGGGTCCGCAGCAGCCGGGTCTTGCCCTGGCCTCGTTCACCGAGCATCACCACGTCGTGTCCGGCGATGAGAGCCCGTTCGAGCTGCGGGATCACGGTGTCGTCGAAGCCGACGATGCCGGCCCACGGATCGTCGCCCGCGCGGAGGGCGGCGAGCAGATTGTTGCGGATCTCGTCGCGGATCTCGCGTTCCACATGTCCGGAGGCGCGCAGTTCGCCGACGGTCTTGAGAGCCGGTGCAGGAGTGTCGATATCGGTGACAGCCACGTGTTCCACGCTACCTGGAATAGGGAGACGGCTGTGGAACCGCGACGAATTGTCATAGCCCGCCTCTAACGTCGACTCCACACCTTCGGATTGGAGCACCGTGATGACTTGGAACGCACTCGACGCCTACGACAACGGACTGTCCTTCTTCTCGGAGATCGTCGAGGCGGTACCCGCGGACCGCTGGGCCGCACCGTCGCCGTGCGACGGCTGGACCGCGCTCGACGTCCTCGGCCACGTCGGCGAGGCGGCATCGGTCGGCGCCCGGATCCTGCGCGGCGGCGAGCTCGATTTCACCCGGCACGATCCGCCGTCGTCGGCGGTCGAGGGCGACCCGGCGGCCTGGTGGTCTGCCAGAGCGACGGAGGCGCGCGATGCGCTCACCGGTGCCACCGATCTCGACCGAGAGGTCGACAGTCCCGCCGGTCGTCGCACCGTGCGCGACGGATTGTCGTTCCCGGCGGTCGACCTGTATCTGCACGGCTGGGACATCGCCGCGGCGACCGGTCGGACGGTCGGCTTTCCCGACGACGCGATCGTCTTCATCAACGGCGTGTTCGACGGCGTCCCGGACGAGGTGACGCGCCGTCCCGGCGTCTTCGCCGCCGCTGTGAGCGTGCCCGAAGGCGGCGACGCGACGACGCGCCTCATCGGCTGGGCGGGGCGGGACCCGGAGTGGGCGGCGGACTGACACTCGGCTGAGCCGAGGAATGCAGCGGCGAGAGGAGTCTTTTCAGGTTTTCAGGCTGGTCGAGTAAGGCGAGGAACTTCAGTGACGAGGCGCATCGAGACCTACGACGCTCAACCTGACTGGGGCGTCACGTCACCTGGTCTCGACCGACGCCTCGGCCTTCGGCCTCGGACGTCGGCTCGACCTGTCGCTCCGCTCCAAACGCCGGATCTCGGCCGATGAAGGCGGCGAGACGGACGACGGAGTCGGCGTCCGCCGGCGCGGGAAAGGCCGGACCGTACTGGCCCGACGATCGCAGGATGTCCTCCATCCCGGCGAGCCCGCCGAGCAACTGCTCGGCGTACTCGGGATCCAGCGGCGGACGTCGGCCGCTCGCCTGCGCGAGATCCCACGTGTGCATGAAGACGTCGGACGTGTAGAACCGGTCGACCGCGTCGGCGAGCGGCATCGTCCCGACCATCGGGTGGGAGAACTCGGCGTCGCCCCGGTCGAACAGACCTTGCACCCGGTCGGAATGCGCGGCCCAGGCCGCGACCGGATCAGACCCGATGGTGACCGGCTCGAATCTCACCCCGCCGTCGGACAGGAACGCCGGAAACCACTGGACCAGGTGCGCGACCACATCGCGCGCAGTCCAGCCGTCGACCGGTGCGGGCGCGTCCCAGTCGGGGGTCGCGGTCACCTCGCCCGCGAACCCGGCCGCGATGACCTGGTGTCTGCGGCCCGGCGCGAGCGCCGCCAATCCGGTCATGCCGCGACCTCGCCGTCGGCCAGCAGGCGGTCGAGTTTGGCGTAGCCCTCGTGGACCCCGACCTCCATCCCCGACCGCAGCCAGGCGTCCCGCGACTCGATCGAGTCGCACAGCGACTGCGCCTCGAGCCGAGTGCGGCCGTCGCCGAGATCGACGAACCGCAGAGTCTCGAGCGAGACGTCGTCGGGCATCCCCTCGAATGTGAACGTCTGCACGATGCGGTCGTCGGCGACCGTGTGGAAGCAGCCGCGGAAGCCGAACTCCTGGCCGTCGTGCTCGGACACGTAGCGCCATTCGCCGCCGCTCCGCGCGTCCCACACGAGGCTGCGCGAGGTGATCGCGTCGGGACCGACCCAGCGCATGAACAGATCCGGGTCGAGGTGCGCCTTCGCCAATTGGGCGGGCGTCGCGCGGAAGTCGCGGACGATACGGATGATCGGTAGCGCCGGGTCTGCTTCGATCGTGGCCTCGGCATAGGTGTCGGTGTTCATGATGCGTTCCCTTCTGACTCGATGACTGTCGCGGTCTCGTCGTCGGTCATCTGCGCGAGGACCGCGTCGAGCCGTTGATACCGCGCCTCGGCACGGCGTCGGTATCGCTCGATCCATTTGGTCATCAGGTCGAAGACCTCGGCCTCCAGGTGCACCGGACGCCGCTGGGCGTCGCGCGACCGGGTCACGAGGCCGGCGTCCTCCAGCACCTTCAGGTGCTTGGAGACCGCTTGAACGCTGACGTCGTACGGTTCGGCGAGCTCGCCGACGGTCGCGTCGGCGACCGCCAGCCGTGCGACGATGTCCCGCCGCGTCGGGTCGGCCAACGCCGAGAACACCATCGACAGCTCGTCGGACATCTGCGCCCACCTCCGTATTCAACCAAATGGTTGATTACAAGTACACGCCGTTGTCGCGCCCTTGTCAACCACTTGGTTGAATACCCGACCTCCCGTCGGAGGTCTCGACTCGCCGCACTCGCAGTCAGCACACCCCGACCGGTACGTCGCCACGCAACGTCACCCGGTGCATCCGTCGTCGTTCGGTGTAGTCGCGGTTCGCGTAATGAGCGGTCGAGCGGTTGTCCCACAGCACCACGTCGCCGAGACGCCACCGATGCCGAACGATGTGTTCGGGCTTGGTCAGATGCGCGTAGAAGGCGTCGAGCAGTCCCCGGCTCTCCGCGTCCGAGACACCCTCGATGTGCGAGGTGAATCCGGGATTCACGAACAGCGTTCTGCGGCCGGACTCCGGATGGACTCGGACCACCGGATGCCGAACCGGCGCCAGCTCGGTCACACGCTCACCGTCCCAGCGATTCCCCTCGCCGCCGCGCCGATGACGCAGGTAGTAGCCGAACTCGCGGTTGCCGTCGTGCACCGCGACGAGTTCATCGGCCAACCGCTGCAGCGGCGCCGACAGCGACGCGTACGCGGCCTCGCCGTCCGCCCAGTTGGTGTCACCGCCGACGCTCGGCAGGATCACCGGGCGCAGGATCGATGCGGCGGGCGGGCGGGCCATGAAGGTGACGTCGGTGTGCCAGGTGTCGGCGAAACCGTCGGCGGTGCTGTCGAGCGAATAGACCTCGTCGGGCACGTCTCCGCTGTCCCACACCGGATGGCCGAACGTCACGTCGCCGAGCCTGCGGGCGAAGCGGATGTGCTCGGCGTCGTCGAGATGCTGATTGCGCAGGATCAGCACTTTGTGGTCGACCAGGGCCGATCGGATGTCGGCGATCCGTGCATCGTCGGCGGAGGCGATGTCGACGCCCGACACCTCCGCGCCGATGTGGGGACCGAGCAGTTCGACGGTGAGGCCGGTCTGCGAGGGGTGGCGATCGAGTGCGACTGTCATGATGTGCTCCTTTGCGGATAGGCGGATGTCGGATGTCAGGCGGCAGCGGCCCGGACGGCGGCCGCGATCTCGGCGCGGAAACCCACGTAATCCGCGGTTTCACGCAGTTCAGCTCCGTCGGCGTCCCGGGATAGCGGCGACGCGAGGTCGGCGGCGATGCGTCCCGGGTGGCGGCTCAGCACGACGATCCGAGTCCCCAGGACCGCGGCTTCGTCCGGGCTGTGGGTGACGAACACCGTGGTGCGTCCGGACTCCGCGCCCACCTGCCGGACGTCGTCCTGCAGTCGTTCCCGAGTGAGGGCGTCGAGGGCGGCGAACGGCTCGTCCATCAGCAGCACCGGCGTCGGCGCGGCGAGGGCCCGGGCGATGGCCACCCGCTGCTGCTGACCGCCGGAGATCTCCCAGACGCGGCGCCGCGCGACGTCCGGCAGTCCGACTCGGTCGAGCAGGTCCGCCGCCCGGTCGCGGCGCTCCGCCCGCGGGACGCCCGCGTAGCGAAGCGCCAGTTCCACATTGCCGCCGACGGTGCGCCACGGGAGCAGCCGCGGCTGCTGAAAGACGACGCCGACGTTCCGTCCGGGGACGGCGGCGTCGCCGGCGATCGAGACGGTGCCGGCCGTCGGCGAGTCGAGCCCGCCGACCAGCCGCAGCAGCGTCGACTTGCCACAACCCGATGCCCCGACCAGGACGAGGAACTCGCCCGGTGCCACGGTCAGGTCGATCGGGCCGAGCGCGGCGACGGCGGTCGTACCGGTGCCGTACGTCTTCGTCAGACCCTTCAGGTCCACCGCGGAGGCGGTTTCAGTGACCGGTGATGGCATCGGGAAGTCCTTCGGTGTAGATCGCCGCCCGGAAGGCGTCGATCGACGGCGCGGCGGGGATCTGGTGCTGACCGGCGAGGAAGACCGCGGCGCTCTGCAGATTGTCGGCGACCCGCCCGGGCTTCCCCTGCGTTCCGAGCCACTGGTCTGAGACGAGTTGGTCACGCGTCAGGAACACGCCCTGACTCAGTTGGGCACGGGCATCGGCCTGGTTCGTGCCGATCTCCGCGGCGACGGCGGCCGCCGCCTTGTCCGGGTCGTCGTGGATGAGGTCGAGCGCCCGCGCCTGCACCTTCCGCCACGCATCGACGACTGCGGGTTCGGCTTCGGCGAACGCCGTGGACACCACCCCGAGGTCGAGGGTCGGCTGCCCTCGTTCGGCGAGTTCCCGGCTGGTCACCAGCACCTTTCCGGACTTCTTCAGTTCATCCAGAGTCGGCAGCCACGTGTAGACCGCGTCGACGTCTCCGCGCTCCCACGCGGCGAGCGAGGCCTGCGGTTGCAGGTCGATCAGCTTCACCTCACCTGGATCGACGCCGGCCTCCTTCAGCGCTGCGAGCAGGCTGTAGTGCGCCGTCGACGCGAACGCCGTCGCCACGCGCCTGCCCCGCAGCCCGGCCACCGAGTCGATGCCGGTGCCGTTGCGCGCGACGAGCGCCTCGTTGTCGCCCGCGACGTCGAGGACGAACGCGACCTGGTAGCCGATGTTGAGCGGAGCCGACAGCCCGCGCGCCACCGGAGCCGATCCGATGGCACCGAAATCCACCTGACCGGCCACGAACGCGGTGTTCACATCGGCCCCGGAATCGAACTTGATCCACTTGACGGTCTTGCCCGGGAGTGCGTCCTCGAGCCAGTGCTGGTTCTTCACGACCAGGTCCCCGCTGGGGAACGACTGATAGGCGATTCGGATCTCGTCGCCCGAGGAGGCGCTGCCGTCACCTACCGCGCAACCGGCCGCGGCCACGACTCCGGTGATCGCGAGGGCGGCCGTCAGAGCCGCCTTGATTCGGGATCTCATGTGCTTCATGCCTTTCCGCGCCAGGGGACGGCGCGCCGTTCGACGGCCCGGAGGGCGACGTCGATGATCAGGCCCGACAGTCCGATCGCGATGATGCCGACGAGGACGACGGGAGTGTTGTTGTAGTTGGACGCGTCTTTGACCATTCCGCCGACGCCGGGGACACCGTTGAACAGTTCGGCGGCGACGACCGAGGAATAGGCGATCCCGACCGACAGCCGGATACCGGTGAAGGTCTCCGGCAGCGCAGACGGCAGCACGACGTCGCGCACCACGCCGAACCTGGTGGCCCCGATCGCGCGTGCCGCCTCCACCAGCGCGACCGGAGTCGCCGCCACCGCGGACGCCGTCGCGACCGCCGCGGGCGGCATCGCCGCCAGAGCGAGCAGAGTCACCTTCGGTGCCTCATCGATGCCCAGCCAGATGACCAGCAGGAAGAAGTAGGCGAGCGGCGGCACCGCGAAGGAAGGTGAGCCATGGCTCGACCAGCCTGCGCAGCCAGCCCACCAGCCCCATGAGTGTTCCGAGCGCGACGCCCACGACGACGCCCGCGGTGACGCCGAAGAACACTCGCCGCACCGTCATGTACAGATGCTCGGACAGGAGGTATCCCCCATATCCGCGGACGCCGTCGTGCGTGGTCGACACCTCGACGAACGCCCGCCAGATGCTCCCGAGCGGCGGCACGAAGGTCGTACTCCACAGGCCGCTCGACGCCGCCAGCTGCCACAGTCCGGCGAAGACGAGGACGGAGGCGAGCGGCACGGCGACGGCGTATCCGGCGCGGTATGGCAGGCTCCGCCGCGTCGGTCCGGGCGGCGCCGCGGTCGCGGAATCCGGCTCGGCCGACGGCGATTGCGCGCCTGTCGCGGGTGTCTCGGTCGTGATGGTCACGAAGAGATTTGTACGGATCAGCGGAGCGTCCGCCCAGGCAAAAACGCGCCGCGGATTTAACCCGGCGAACCGTCAGCGCGTATGCATCGTCAGCCGGCGTGCACCCCGTCGAGGTAGAACCAGGCGCCGTCGATCCGCTCGAACCTGCTGCGTTCGTGCATCTCGCCGCGTCCATCCGAGTCGCGGAACACCGCGGTGAAGGCGACGGTCCCGGTCGTGTGGAACGGCGACCCGTCCACCACCTCGTCGATCCGCAGATGCAGCCAGCGGACATCGGGGTCGGGCGGGCACTGCACCGGCCGTGTGTCCGGATGCCAGGTAGCGAGCAGATGCGCCTCGTCCCCGAGGGCGAACGCGGTGAACCGGCTGCGCATCAGCGACTCCGCCGTCGGCGCACGTCTCCCCTCGCCCGATCCGGTCAGATAGCGGCCGCAGCAGGCCGACAGCACCTCACCCGACCCGCACGGGCATCGCCGATCACTCATCTGGGCACCGTAGCGCACGCCACCTCTTGACACGGGCTGCCGATCAGTTGCATGGTTAGTTAGTCGAGTAATTAACCAGGAAACCGAGGTGGTCTCATGATTGACGACGGGAGGGCGATCTTCCAACAGATCGCCGACCACGTTGCCGACTCGATCATCGACGGCACCTTGGCCGAGGAGACCCGTGCCCCCTCGACGAACGAGCTCGCCGCCTTCTATCGGATCAACCCCGCGACGGCGGCGAAGGGCATCAACCTGCTCGTCGACCAAGGCGTCCTCTACAAGAAGCGTGGCGTCGGAATGTTCGTCGCCGCCGGCGCGCGGACCGCGCTGAGCGCTCGCCGCCAGACGGCGTTCGCCGACCGGTTCGTGACTCCCCTCCTCATCGAGGCGCGACGTCTGAACCTGACCACCGACGACGTCGTCGCCCTCATCCGTGAACGTTCGAACCGAACCGCCGATACCTCGTCGGAAGGAGCCCGGCCATGACCAGCACCACGAATCGACACGCCGTCAGCGCGCGAGGTCTCACCAAGCGCTACGGATCCACCACCGCCCTCGACGAGGTCACCTTCGACCTGCCCGAGCACACCATCTGCGGCCTCTTCGGGCGCAACGGAGCGGGCAAGACGACCCTGATGTCGATCCTGACCGCGCAGAACTTCGCCACCTCGGGCGAGGCCAGGGTGTTCGGCGAGGACCCTTACGAGAACACGCGCGTGCTGCCGCGGATCTGCTTCGTCCGGGAGAGCCAGCGCTACCCCGAGGACTCCAATCCCGCCCAGGCCTTCCAGATGGCGAGCCTGTTCTTCCCCAACTGGGACCAGGACTTCGCCGATCGGCTGGTGGCGGACTTCCGCCTCCCCGACTGCCGGCGGATCAAGAAGCTCTCCCGCGGTCAGCTCTCCGCCGTCGGCGTCATCATCGGCCTGGCCTCGCGGGCCGAAGTCACCTTCTTCGACGAGCCCTACCTCGGACTCGACGCGGTCGCCCGACAGATCTTCTACGACCGCCTGCTCGAGGACTACAGCGAGCACCCGCGCACCGTGCTGCTGTCGAGCCACTTGATCGACGAGGTCTCGAACCTCGTCGAACAGGTACTCGTCGTCGACGAGGGGCGGCTGGTTCTCGATGAGTCGGCCGACGACCTCCGCGGCATCGCCTTCACGGTCGTCGGCGCCGAACCGGTGGTCGACGAGTTCATCGCCGACCGCGAGGAACTCCACCGTGAGCGGCTCGGCCCGGTGGCGTCGGTGACCGTGATGGGCCGACTCGAAGCCGCCGACTACGCAGACCTGTCCGACCGCGGGCTGACCACCGCACCGGTCTCCCTGCAGGAGTTGATCGTCCGCCTCACCACACGCGCCGACCGGCGCGATGCCTCCGCCCGTCCGATGGGAGCCCAGCGATGAACCGCACCGCAAACGTCGTCCGCATGCAGCTGATCAACAAGAAGATCTTCATCTGGATCCCGCTGATCATCTTCGGGTCGGCACTCGCCATCTCGCTGATCATCTACGGATCCGTCTACGCGGCGTTCAGCGACGACGCCGGCCCGATCTACGGCGGCGGGTCGCAGGCTCCGCTCTGGTACTTCGCAGTGATCGGTATCCAGGCGATGTCGCTGACGTTCCCGTTCTCCCAGGCGATGAGCGTCACGCGCCGCGAGTTCTATCTCGGGACCACACTCACCGCGATGCTCGCGTCCGCGGGACTGGCCGTCGTCTATCTGATCGGCGGACTGATCGAGAAGGCCACCGACGGCTGGGGCATGGACGGCTACTTCTTCGCCGTCCCCTGGATCTGGGACCAGGGCGCGGCCGCCGCCACCCTGCTGTACTTCGTGGCTCCGATGCTGACGTTCACCGTCGGCTTCTTCGCCGCCACCGTGTACAAGCGGTTCGGAATGCTCACGCTGGTCCTGATCGGTGCCTGCCTGGCCGCCGTCGTCGCACTGTCGGTGCTCGGCATCAGTTTCGGCGACGGCTGGCCCGCCGTCGGCCGGTGGTTCGCCGACCTCACCCCGGTCGAGCTCGGCGGCTACGGTCTCGCGCTGGTGGTCGTGCTGTCGGGCGTCTCGTACGCGACGCTCCGCCGTGCCGTTCCCTGAGTCCTAGTCGGTCCCTTCTCGCTGGTTGAGTGAGCGGTCCTCCCGTCGGTCGAGCGAGCGGCCCTCCTGCTGGTTGAGCGAGCGCAGCGAGTCGAAACCACCGCACCCGGGCTGGGTCTCAGAACCAGCCCGACGTCACAGGGTTTCGACTCGCTGCGCTCGCTCAATCGGCGGAAGGGACCGCGCGCTGAAACCAGCCCAGCGAGCGAGAGGAACTCAGTGCGCGAAGTGGCGCGCTCCGGTCAGATACATGGTGACACCGGCCGCCTTCGCGGCCTCGATCACCTCGTTGTCGCGGACCGAACCGCCCGGCTGCACGACAGCCCGGACGCCGCCGTCGATCAGCACCTGCAGGCCGTCGGGGAACGGGAAGAAGGCGTCCGAGGCGCCGACCGAACCCGCGGCACGCTCACCGGCGCGGTTCACCGCGAGGTGCGCGGAGTCGACACGGTTGACCTGGCCCATGCCGACGCCGACCGAGGCGCCGTCGTTGGCCAGCAGGATCGCGTTCGACTTCACCGCGCGGCAGGCGCGCCAGGCGAAGACCAGGTCGCGGAGGGTCTGCTCGTCCGCGGCCTCTCCGGTGGCCAGGGTCCAGTTGGCGGGGTCGTCGCCGTCGGCGTCGATGACGTCGCGCTCCTGGATCAGCAGTCCGCCCGACACCGGACGCATCTCGACGCCGGTCTCGGTGGGCGCGCCCGCGATCAGGATGCGGATGTTCTTCTTGCGCGACAGCACGTCGACGGCGCCGTCCGCGTACCCCGGAGCGATGATGACCTCGGTGAAGATCTCCGCGACCTGCTCGGCCATCTCGACCGACACCTCGCGGTTGGTGGCGATGACGCCGCCGTAGGCGCTCACCGGATCACAGGCGTGCGCTCGGCGATGGGCCTCGGCGATGTCGGCGCCGACCGCGATGCCGCACGGATTCGCATGCTTGATGATCGCGACGGCGGGCTCGGCGTGGTCGTACGCGGCACGCCAGGCGGCGTCGCCGTCGGTGTAGTTGTTGAACGACATCTCCTTGCCGTGCAGCTGCTGCGCCTCGGCGAGACCCGGCGCGGCGTCGTTGCTCACGTACAGGGCGGCGGCCTGGTGCGGGTTCTCCCCGTAGCGCAGGGTGGCCGAGCGCTTCCACGTGGCCCCGGCCCAGACCGGGAACTGCGATCCCTCTTCGTCGGGTGCGACCACCGAGCTCATCCACGACGCGACGGCGACGTCGTAGTCGGCGGTGTGCCGGAAGGCCTTGGCGGCCAGCTGCTTGCGCTGGGCCAGCGTGAAGCCGCCGGTCGCCACCGCGGCGGCGACGTCGGCGTAGTCGGCGGGGTCCACCACAACGCCCACCGACGGATGGTTCTTGGCCGCGGCACGGACCATCGACGGACCGCCGATGTCGATCTGCTCGACGCACTCGTCGGGCGTCGCGCCCGAGGCGACCGTCTCGGTGAACGGGTACAGGTTGACCACGACCAGCTCGAACGGCGCGACGCCCAGCTCGTCGAGCTGCGCGAGATGATCGTCCTTGCGGGTGTCGGCGAGGATGCCGGCGTGCACGCGCGGGTGCAGGGTCTTCACGCGACCTTCGAGGCACTCGGGGAAGCCGGTCAGCTCGCTGACCTCGATCACCGGCACGCCCGCGCCGGCGATGGTCTTGGCCGTCGAGCCGGTCGAGACGATCTCGACGCCCGCAGCGTTCAGCGCGGTGGCCAGATCGGTGAGTCCGCTCTTGTCGTAGACGCTGATCAGCGCACGCTTGACGGCGCGCGTTCCGGAATCTGCAGGTGCATTCACTTGATGTGGGCCTTTCGTCCATCTGTGACAACGCCACGGGTCACGACCGCATGCACCACTTCAGGCAGCAGCACGCGCTCGACTTCTTTGATGCGTTCGTGAAGGGTCTCTTCGGAATCGTCGGGCAGCACCTCCACGATGCGCTGCGCGAGGATCGGTCCGGTGTCGACACCGCTGTCGACCAGGTGCACCGTGGTTCCGGTGATCTTGACGCCGTAGGCGAGGGCATCCGCCACCCCGTGCGCTCCCGGGAACGCGGGCAGCAGCGCCGGATGCGAGTTGACGATATGACCGCCGAAACGCTCGAGGAAGGCGGGACCGAGGATCTTCATGAAACCGGCGGTGACCACCCACTCGGGGGCCAGCTCGACGACCGCGGCGGTGAGCGCCGCATCCCAGGCGGCACGGTCGGGGTAGTCGCGCAACTCCGACAGCACCACCGGCAGGTCGGCCTCCACGGCACGATCGGCGGCGGCGCAGTCGCGGTCGACCACCACGCCGACCACGCGGAACGGTGAGTCGTCCGCCGCGGCGAGGTCGAGGACTGCGGCCATCAACGATCCGGTTCCGGATGCCATGACGACCACGGGCACACGGGCGTCCTGGGCTGATGTCACGACGTACAGCTTAGTTGTCCTGAACGAGCACGGTGCCGGTAGGTCGGTCGCCGCCGCGAGCCGGTGCCGTCAGCGCCACCAGGCGCCGAACTTCAGCACCGCGAAGCCCATCCCGAACAGGGTGACGAAGACGCCGAACAGCCACCCGACCGTCACCCCGAGCAGCACGCACAGTCCGCACATCGCGACGAGATATCCGATGACCGCGATCTTTCGCCGCTGGTCTCGCGTCATGGGTGCGCCGTTGCTCATGCAGCGATCGTACGAACACACGCCGGTCCGGCAAAGCCGCGTCATTCAGACAGCGGCGTCGCTGTCGCGGGCCGGTTCCGCGACGTCCCACTCCGGGTCCGCCTGGTCGTCGCGGTCGTCGTCGGCGGCGGCATCGTCGTCCTCCGGGGACCCGTCGATGTCCGGATCGTCGGCCTCGAGGTCCTCGTCCTCTGCCACGAGCTCGTCCGGGTCGTCGGCCACGATCGCCGACGACCGCCGCGTCGACCGGCCCGCCGTCGACGACCGCAGCCACAGGACGCCGACGGTCAGCAGCGCGGTGACACCGAGCGCCGTCAGGGTGAAGACGCCGGCGAGCGGAACGCTGACACCCGCCTGCCCCATCTCGCCGAGCCGGCCGCCGGAGAGTGCGACCGCGACCACCATCAGCCCAGACGCGACCGATGCGCCGACGCCGACCGCGCGCAGGTGCGCCACCACGTCGTCGCTGCGCGTGTACCACCCCAGTAGCACCCCGCCGACCAGCGGCACCGCGAACAGCACGGCGCCCCACGGACCCAGGTCCGACGTCGGCACCACTCCGGCGATCGGCACCGGGGGCAACGTTCCGGGGTGGGTGCTGAATGCGTCGACGGTCAGGCCGCCGAGCGTCGCACTCGCACCCGCGGTCACCGCCGCGGCACTCACCACCACGTTCGGCAGGTAGAGGATCGAGAGCACCGTGAGCCCGAGGTAACCGTCGAAGGTGTTGCCGAGACCGAGAATGTCGGCGACCGCGCCGAAGTGCGCGACGAATCCCGCGAACACCGCGATGCCGCCCCCGGCGATCAGGACGAAGAATGCCGCGGTTCCGGCTCTCGCGCCGACCCGGTCGGACGCCGGAATCGCGAACTCGTCGAGGAAGGGCTGGGTGACGCGCGGAAGCAGACCGCCGATCGCGGCGACGCCGTGCACCACCACCGTCATCCCGAATGCACCGAGCGGAGCGGGGTTGCCCACCGGTCCCGACGACGCGCCGTCGGCGACCACCGCGAGTGCGAGCGCCGTCGCGAGCAGCGGCCCCAGGACGGCGGTGCCCGCGATGCGCAGCAGTTCGTTGAACGACGTCGCGTCGACCGTCGCACGCCGCACCACCCGGTACGTGCCGAACCCGACGAGCAGCGTCGGCACCAGCGGCAGCACACCGATCGCCACCCCACCGATGGTCAGCGGCGTCTGGTTCGCGATCAACCATCCCGCGGCGGTCGCGGCGCCCAGCCCGGAGAAGCCGGCACCGGCCGCGGCCTTCGTGATCACCACGACCACCAGCACCGCGAGCCAGGCGATCGTCGGAACCGTGAGCCCGACCTTGATGACGTCCCAGGTCGCAGGGAGCTTCGGAGTCTGATCGGCACGCCGAGCGAGACGGACCTGCCGGAGACGGGTCGCCAGATTCTGAGCGGAAGGCGCGGACATCGATTATCAGGGTGTCACGTCGCCGGAATCGTCACCCTCCGACGCGCCGCGCGTCCCGCGAATGGGGCCGAACACACAGGCGTACCTCAGGATCGGCGAGTCCGGGTGGTCGTGGAAAGAAAACTGTCGAGTCGCGGTTCTCAGCGAACCACAACTCGACAGTTCTTTGACTGCTGAGTGCGAGCTACTGCTGCTCGCCCTCCTTGTTCGCATCCGGCTTCACGAAAGCGGTGGTCGCGTTGGCGTCCGAGGCCTGCGCCGGGGTCGACGACGAGTCGGCCTGGCCGTAAGACGGCGCCGCAGAGGGCTGCTGCCCGTACGATCCGGCCTGGTAGGAGGCCTGGGCCTGCTGGCCGTATCCGGCGGCGGGCTGCTGGGCCTGCTGGCCGTACGTGCCGTACCCGTACGCCGATGCCGACGGGTCGGCGGCAGCCGGTGCGGCGTGGGCGGCCGGAGCCTGAGCGACTGCGGAAGCGTCAGCGGTCTCCGCGACCGCAGCGGTCTTGATCTGGCCCGAGTCGATCAGCAGCCACACGACGGCGGCGAGGAACGCCAGGATCGATGTGATCAGCAGGATGATCGCGCCCGCACCCTTGCCTGCGTCGGCGGTGGCGAACTGGAAGACGGTGATGAGCGCGGCGGTGGTCGTCAGCGCGAACACGACGCCGGTCACCCACTTCTCGGTGCCGAGCAGGAACGTCACCAGTGCGAGCACGCCTGCGACCGCGAGAAGGCTGTACGGCGTCGCGAACTCGGTCTCGAATACCTTCGCGGTGTAGCTGGCACCGTAGGGTCCGGTCTCCTTGAAGCCTGCGACGAACCCGCAGAACAGCGTGATGACGCCGAGCGCGCCGATCACCGCGGCGAGGATCGTCGGGGTGTTCGCGGGCAGACCCTGGCCGGCGGGCTTGGGCTGCTGGTAGCCGTAACCCTGCTGCGCGTACTGCTGCTGCGCATACTGCTGGGCGTACTGCTCCTGGCCGTACTGCTGCCCGCCGTACTGCTGGCCGTAACCGGCCTGCTGCCCGTACTGCTGCTGACCGTAGCCGGACTGCTGGCCGTACTGCTGCTGACCGTAGGCCGACTGGGATCCGGCGTCGCCCTGGCCATAGCCAGACCCCGACTGCGGGTACGTCATCCAATCACTCCCTGTGAGACGAGGGCCACGTTCTGTGGCCTGCGGAACTTCAGGTCCACGCTAATACACGACCCTGGTCGTCCGCTGAACGCCGTCCGCCGGACGAATCACCAGCGGTGCGCGCGTCCCTGCTCGGCGTACCAATCGATGAGGGCGTAGTCGTCGACCGACTTCGGATCGACGTTGACCTCGCTGCGACCGGCCAGAATCGCGGTGACCGGCACCTCGAGCTTCTTCCCGGTGCGCGTGTGCGGGATGCCCGGTGCGACCACCATCTCGTCCGGCACGTGCCGCGGCGACAGTCGTGTCTTGATCTCGGCGGCGACACGCGCGGACAGCTCATCGGTCAGTTCGGCGCCCGGGACGAGGGTCACGAAGAGTGGCATCCAGTACTTGCCGTCGGGTCCGTCGACGCCGAGGACGAACGCCTCCGCGACCTCGGGGATCCCCTCGACGACCTCGTAGATGTCCGCCGACCCCATGCGGATGCCGTGCCGGTTGAGCGTCGCATCGCTGCGACCGTGGATCACCAGCGACCCGCGGTCGGTGACCGTGACCCAGTCACCGTGCCGCCACACCGGCTTCACCGGCTCGTCGCCCTCCCACTCATGTGCGAAATACGCCTTGCGGTACCGTTCGCCGTCCGGATCGTTCCAGAAGCGCACCGGCATCGACGGCATCGGTGCCGTCACGACCATCTCGCCGACCTCCCCGACGAGCGGCTGTCCGCTGGGCGACCAACTCTCGAGCGCGACGCCGAGATAGCGCGCCGACAGCTCGCCCGCGACCACCGGCACCCCGGTGGTACCGCCGGCGAAGGCGCTGACCACGTCGGTGCCGCCGCTGATCGACGAGATCGGCAGACCTGCTCTCACATTCTCGTCGACCCACCCGAAGAGGTCGGCAGCGAGCGTCGACCCCGTGCTGCCCAGCAGCTTCAGCGAGGACAGATCGTGGTCGACGCCGGGATGCAGCCCGGCTTTGCGCGACGCCTGCAGCTGCCCCGGACTGGTTCCGAAGAACGTGACGTGCTCGTCGGCGACGACCCGCCACAGTCGATCGGCGTCCGGGTACAGCGGCGATCCGCTGTAGGTGACGATGGTCGCACCGACCAGCAGCCCGGCGACCTGGTAGTTCCACATCATCCAGCTGAGCGCCGTCTGCCAGAAGAACACCGAGCCCGGTTCGAGGTCGGACTGGATCGCCGCGCTCTTGAGATGCTCGACGACCACGCCTCCGTGTCCGTGCACGATCCCCTTGGGCCTTCCGGTGGTTCCCGACGAGAACAGCACCCACAGCGGGTGGTCGAAGTCGACCTTCACCGGATCCGGAACGCCCGTCTCGTCCGCGACGATGTCCGACCATCGCTGCGCGGCGGCGTCGCCCGGATCACCGACCATGATGTGCGCGACGTCGTCGCCGAGCAGGCCGGCGAGTGCGACCGAATCGGCACGCTTGTCGACGTCCTTGCCGTTGTAGCGGTAGCCCGCTGCCGAGACGAGGGCCTTGGGCTCCAGTTGAGCGAGCCGTCCCGCGGCGCCCTCGGGCGCGTAGTCCTGACCGCAGCCCGACCAGATCGCGCCGAGCGACGCGGTCGCGAGGAAGGCGATCACCGCCTCCGGTACGTCGGGCAGGTAGGCCGCGACGACGTCCCCGCGCTCCACGCCGGCGTCGCGCAGCGCCTGCGCGCCCGCCGCGACCCGAGTCGGAAGCTCCGCCCAGGTGACCGCGGATCTGTTCCCGTCCTCGTCCAGCCCGACGATCGCCTCGCCCGGCTGCCCGGCGTGTCGAAGCACCGCGTCGACGTAGTTCAGTCGCATCCCCGGGAACCAGACGGCGCCCGGCATCGAGTCGTCGGCGAGGACCGCGTCGTCACCGGCCGCCGGCGAGGATTCGGCGATCTCGTCGAGCGCGAAGAAGTCCCACACGGTCCGCCAGAAGGTCGGCAGGTCGGTGACCGACTGCTGCCACACCTCGTCGTACGAGGTCAGCGGTCGCCCGACCGCGTCGGAGAACTGCGCCGCGAAGCGCTCGAAGACCGTCACGAACCCAGCCCCAGGAACTCGATCGACCGCTCGCGCATCTCCACCTTCCGGACCTTACCGGTCACTGTCATCGGGAACTCATCGACGACGTGCACGTATCGCGGGATCTTGTGCCGCGAGATGTTGCCCGCGGCGAACTCCCGGATCGTCTCGGCCGTCATCGGCTGCGCACCCTCGCGGACCCGGATCCAGGCCATCAGCTCCTCGCCGTACTTCTCGTCCGGCACGCCGATCACCTGCGCATCAACGATGTCGGGGTGCGTGTAGAGGAACTCCTCGATCTCACGCGGGTAGATGTTCTCGCCGCCGCGGATCACCATGTCCTTGATCCGCCCGGTGATCCGGACGTAGCCGTCGTCGCCCATCACTGCCAGGTCGCCGGTCGCCATCCAGCCGTCGGCGTCGAGCGCGTCGGCGGTCTTCTCGGGATCGTTCCAGTACCCCTTCATCACCGAGTAGCCGCGCGTGCGGAACTCGCCGGTCTCTCCGCGCGGCAGCGTCTCACCGGTGATCGGATCGGCGATCTTGATCTCCAGATGCGGTCCGACGCGGCCCACGGTCGCGACGCGGAGGTCGAGGTCGTCGTCCATGCGAGTCTGTGTGGAGACGGGGCTGGTCTCGGTCATTCCGTAGCAGATCGAGACCTGCGACATGTTCATCTCGCCGATCACCCGGCGCATCACCTGCTCGGGACACGGTGAGCCGGCCATGATGCCGGTCCGCAGCGACGACAGGTCGAACGTCTCGCCGTGCGCAGAGGGCCCGCTCGCTTCGCTCCCGGCGCCCGAATCGAGCAGGGCCAGCTCGGCGATGAACATCGTCGGAACGCCGTACAGGCTGGTGCAGCGGTACTTCTCGACCGCGGCCAGCGCGGTCTTCGGGTCGAACGCCGGCCCCGGGATCACCATTGCGGAGCCGAAGGCGATGGCCGCGAGATTGCCCATCACCATGCCGAAGCAGTGATAGAAGGGCACGGGCAGGCAGATGCGGTCGGCCTCGGTGTATTCGAGCAGCGCGCCGACGAGATACCCGTTGTTACCGATGTTGAGGTGTGTCAGGGTCACGCCCTTCGGCGAACCCGTGGTGCCCGACGTGTACTGGATGTTGATCGGGTCGTCGGCCCGCAGACCGGCCGCGATCTCGGCGACCTGCGCCATCTCCTCGTCCGACGGTGCCTCGAGCATCTGGGTGAACGTCGCCGACTCGAAGAGGACCACCTCGCGCAGATCCGGCGTCTGGTCGCGGACGTCGTCGAGCATCTGCGCGTACTCCGAGTCGCGGAACCGCTCGGCCGCCAGCACCAGCGAGGTCCCGGACTGCTTGAGTGCATAGGCGAGCTCGTGGCGCCGGTACGACGGGTTGATGACGACCAGGATCGCGCCGATCTCGGCGGCGGCGAACTGGGTCAGCACCCATTCGAAGCGGTTGGGAGCCCACAGTCCCACGCGGTCGCCGGGCGCCACCCCGTGTCGCAGCAGTCCGGCCGCAAGCGCGACGACGTCCCGGCGGAACTCGGCATACGTCCAGGTCCGGTCGACGGCGGCGTCGATCAGCGCGTCGGAGTCGGGGTACTTCGCCGCGGTCGCCGCCAGGGTTGCGCCGATGGTCTGCGTGAGAAGCGGCGGGTCGGTCTCACCGATCGCATACGAGGGAGCGGCGGTGCTTCCGGTCATGATGTCCTCCGTGTGTGAGTGAATCTGAAGTCGAGGTGGCGACGAGGCCGGAGCCGGCGGATCCGACAGGGCATCGGTCAGCCCTGCGTGACCCGCGCCAGGATCGCCCTCGCCTGGGCGATGAGCGGGCCGTCGATCATCTGACCGTCGACGGCGAACACGCCGCCCTCGTGGGCGACCGCCCCGTCCATCACCTTCCGCGCCCATTCGACGCGGTCGGCGGACGGCGCGTACCCGGCGCGGATGTGTTCCACCTGGCTCGGATGGATGCACGCCGTTGCGGTGTAGCCCTGCGCGACGGCGTCGCGGACCTCGGCGACCAGCCCGTCGACGTCGGCGATGTCGATGTGCACGGCGTCGATGGCGGCGACCCGGAAGGCCGCGGCGGCCAGTCGCACCCGTGCCCGAACGTGCCGGGCGACGTCGCGGTAGGCGCCGGTGTCCGGCTCGTCGTCGTCGAACCGGCTCGACGTACCGCCCATCCCGGCGGCGAGGTCCTCGGCACCCCACATCAGACCGACGCAGTTCGGCGCGGCGGCGATCTCCTCGACGCGGACCGCGCCCAGCGGTGTCTCGATCAGCGCGATGGTCGGCAGTCCGTGCGCGGTGATCTGGGCGGCGGACTCGACCTTCGCCTGCATCACGACGCGGTACGCGGTGGACTGCACGGCGTCGAGGTCGCGCCGATGCTCCGGGGTGTCGGCCGGATTGATCCGCACGATCACACGGTCGGCGGCCACCGGATTCCCGATCAGGGCCTCGCGCGCCTGCGCCTTGTTGACCGCGGCGACGGCGTCCTCCAGATCGAGGATCACCACGTCGGAACGGTCCAGGGCCTTGGCGTAGCGCTCCGGGCGGTCGGCGGGACAGAACAGCAGCGCCGGCCCGGCCGGAGTCCAGGTCTCCACACTCACCGCTGCTCCCCCTCGGGCCGGACGCGGACGAGAGTCGACCGCGCGGCGCGCGCCACGATCACGCCGTCCTGATTGCGGCCGACGTGCGTGAGGTCGACGATGCCCTCCCCGGGCCGCGACTTACTGAGCCGCTTGCCGGTGCACTCGGTCTCTCCGTAGAGCGTGTCGCCCGCGAACATCGGTGCGGGAAAGGCGATCTCGTGGAAGCCCAGGTTGGCGACGAGCGTCCCCTGGGTCAGCTGCGCCACCGACAGGCCGACGATCGTCGACAGCGTGAGCATCGAGTTCACCAGCCGCTGACCACCGAATCCCGGCTGCGTCGCCGACCACGCCGCGTCCAGATGGAGCGCCTGGGTGTTCATCGTCAGCGTGGTGAAGAAGGTGTTGTCGGCCTCGGTGATGGTGCGTCCGGGACGGTGTTCATAGACGGTGCCGACCTCGAACTCCTCGAACCAGAGGCCGCGCTGGGTGATGCGCTTGACGTCGTCGCCGGTCATGCCGCGGTCGCCGCCCTCGCCCGGGGTCATGCCGGCAGTCCCAGCGCGCGGGCGATGAGCATGAGCTGCACCTCGGTGGTGCCCTCGCCGATCTCGAGGATCTTGGAGTCGCGGTAGTGGCGGGCCACCGGATACTCGTTCATGAAGCCGTAGCCGCCGTGGATCTGTGTCGCCATCCGAGCGTTGTCCATCGCGGCCTCGGAGGACACCATCTTCGCGATCGCGGCCTCCTTCTTGAACGGCTGCCCGGCCAGCATCTTGGCCGCCGCGTCGTAGTACGCCATGCGGGCGACGTGAGCGCGGGCCTCCATCCGGGCGATCGCGAACGACACCGACTGGAACTCGGCGATGGCCTTGCCGAACGACTTCCGCTCGCGCGCGTACTTGATCGACTCGTCGACGCAGCCCTGGGCGACGCCGGTCGCCAGACCCGCGATGGCGATGCGGCCCTCGTCGAGGATCGACAGGAAGTTCGCATAGCCGCGGCCGCGCTCGCCGAGCAGATTCTCCCGTGGGACGCGGGCGTCGTCGAAGCTGAGCGGATGGGTGTCGGACGCGTTCCAGCCGACCTTGTTGTAAGCGGGTTCGGCGGTGAACCCGGGGGTCCCCGACGGCACGATGATCGTCGAGATCTCCTTGCGGCCGTTGTCACGCTGACCCGTCACCGCGGTGACGGTGACCAGCGAGGTGATGTCCGTGCCGGAGTTGGTGATGAACTGCTTGCCGCCGTTGATGACCCACTCGTCGCCGTCCTCGCGCGCGGTGGTCGCGGTGGCGCCGGCGTCCGAGCCCGCTCCAGGCTCGGTGAGACCGAAGCCGGCGAGCTTGCGACCCGCGAGCAGGTCGGGCAGCCAGGTCTCCTTCTGCTCCTGCGTGCCGAACCGGTAGATGGGCATGGCGCCGAGTCCGACGCCGGCCTCGACGGTGATGGCGACCGACTGGTCCACCTTGCCGAGTTCCTCGAGCGCCAGGGCGAGTGCGAAGTAGTCGCCGCCCATGCCGCCGAACTCCTCGCTGAACGGCAGACCGAACAGGCCCATCTCGCCCATCTGGGCGACGACCTCGTACGGGAAGCTCTTCTCCTCGTCGTGCTTGGCCGAGACGGGGGCCACCACCTGCTGCGCGAAATCGCGCACCGTGTTCACCAGGTCGGTGTATTCCTGCGTCAGTTCCATGGGGTGTGAGTTCCTCTTCATCGGTGTGGTCTCGCCGAGCCGTGCCCGGCGGATTCGTTGGTCGGGAGGTTCAGTCGGCGGCGCGGACGTGCGCGAGCCGCTGCTGCGCGTCCACCTTCTCGCCGACTCGGACGGTGATCGACGCTTCGCCGTCGATCGGTGCTCGCAAGGTGTGCTCCATCTTCATCGCCTCGACGACCACGAGCGGATCGCCCGCCGCGACCGTCTCACCGTCGACGCCGGGGACCGCGACGACGGTGCCAGGCATCGGGCTGACGATGTCGCCCGCGGCATCGCCTTCATCGTGCTCCGAGAGGGCGCGGACCGTGTGCAGAATCCAGGTTCCCGGCTGCCCGGACACCCACCGCCGACCGCCGTGCGCGTCGACCGCGATCTCCCAGCGACGACGACGGCCGTCGAGCACCAGGTCGAAGACGCCGTCGGCCACCCGCCGCAGTCGTACCGGAGCATGCCAGGGCTCACGGTCGGAGTCGTCGTAGGACACCGTGACGTCGGCGTCGAGGATGCCGGGTGCGGTGCCGGTGATCTGCGCCGACACCGTGTAGCGGTGGCCGGACTCGGCGAGCCGCGCGACCACCGGCGACGGCGCGCCGATCCGGAAGCCCAGCGCCGACGACCACAGGTCGTTCGGATCGCCGAGATCGAGGGCACCGAGGGTGCCCGCGACGAGTGCTCGGGGATCCGGCGCCTGGGCGGCGTAGTCGACGGCGATCCGGTCGAGCAGTTCGGTGTCGAGCACGCCGTCGCGCACTTCCCGCTGAGCGAGGACGTGTCGGCAGAAGTCGATGTTGCTGACGACCCCGAGCAGCCGGGTCTCCGACAGCGCCTCGTCGAGGCGATCGAGAGCCTCGACACGGTCGGCGCCGTAGGCGATCACCTTGGCGAGCATCGGGTCGTAGTCGCTGCCGATCACCGAGCCCGTGGCGATGCCGCTGTCGACGCGGACGCCGGTGCCCTGGCCGGGGACGGTCGAAGCGGTGCGCGGCCACGACAACCGCTCGACGGTGCCGCCGGTCGGCAGAAAGCCCTGCGCCGGATCCTCGGCGTAGACGCGCGCCTCCACGGCGTGCCCGGTGAGCACGATGTCGTCCTGGGTCAGCGACAGCTTCTCGCCGCGCGCGATGCGCACCTGCTGCTCCACCAGGTCGACGCCGGTGACCATCTCGGTGACCGGATGCTCCACCTGCAGCCGGGTGTTCATCTCCATGAAGAAGAAGTCCTCGGGTGCCGCCGCGGAGACGATGAACTCCACGGTCCCCGCGCCGGTGTAGCCGACGCTGCGGGCGGCGTCACACGCCGCGGCGCCGATCCGGGCCCGGGTGGCCTCGTCGAGCAGGGCCGACGGCGCCTCCTCGATGACCTTCTGATGGCGGCGCTGCAGCGAGCATTCGCGCTCGCCGAGGTGGATCACGTTGCCGTGCTCGTCGGCGAGGATCTGCACCTCGATGTGCCGCGGGGTGAGGACGAAGTGTTCGAGGAACAGCGTGTCGTCGCCGAAGGCCGACGCGGCCTCGCGCCGCGCCGTCACCAGTGCTTCGGCCAGGCCGGCGGGTTCCTCGACGCGGTGCATGCCCTTGCCGCCGCCGCCCGCGCTCGGCTTGATCAGCACCGGGAATCCGACGCCCTCGGCGGCGTCGATGAGTTCCCGGTCGGACAGGCCCGGGCGCGAGATGCCGGGAACCACCGGCACGTCGCGCTCGGTGACCGCGTCGCGGGCGGTGATCTTGTCGCCCATCGTCGCGATGGCGGAGGCCGGCGGACCGATGAAGACGATGCCCGCCTCGGCGAGGGCCTCGGCGAACTGCTGGTTCTCCGACAGGAAGCCGTAGCCGGGGTGGACGGCGTCGGCACCGGTCAGACGCGCCGCTTCGATCACCTTGTCGATGCGGAGGTAGCTCTCCGTGGCGGCGGCGGGACCGATCCGGACCGCCTCGTCCGCGGCCTTGACGTGGGGAGCATCCGCGTCGGCGTCCGAGTAGACGGCCACCGAGGTGATGCCCATGTCGTGCAGGGTCGCGATCACGCGGCAGGCGATCTCGCCGCGGTTCGCGACGAGGACCTTGCGGATGCTGCGGGTACGGGTGTCAGTGGTGTTCACGTGTGTTTGCCTCACATCCGGAAGACGCCGTAGGCGGGGTCGGTCAGCGGAGCGTACCGGCAGGCCTCGAGGGCCAGCCCCAGCACGGTGCGGGTGTCGGCGGGGTCGATGATCCCGTCATCCCACAGCCGCGCGGTCGAGTAGTACGCGTCCGACTGACGCTCGAACTGGTCGCGGATCGGCTGCTTGAAGGACTCCTCCTCCGCGTCGGACCACGTCCCTCCGGACCGCTCGATGCCGCCACGCCGGACGGTCGCGAGCGTGTCCGCGGCCTGCGGTCCGCCCATCACCGAGATGCGCGCGTTGGGCCACATCCAGAGGAAGCGCGGCGAGTACGCCCGGCCGCACATCGAATAGTTGCCCGCACCGAACGAGCCGCCGATCATCACCGTCAGCTTCGGCACACGCGCGCAGGCGACGGCGTTGACCATCTTGGCGCCGTTCTTGGCGATGCCGCCCTCCTCGTACTGGCGGCCGACCATGAAGCCGGTGATGTTCTGCAGGAAGATCAGCGGGATGCGGCGCTGGTCGCAGAGTTCGATGAAGTGCGCGCCCTTGAGCGCCGACTCGCTGAACAGCACTCCGTTGTTGGCGACGAACCCGACCGGGTGTCCGTGGATCTTCGCGAACGCGGTCACCAGCGACGTGCCGTAGCCCGCCTTGAACTCGGTGTACTCGCCGCCGTCGGAGAGGATCTCGATGACCTCGTGGACGTCGTACGGAATGCGAGGATCGGTCGGGACCACATCGTAGAGGTCCGACTGATCGCGCTGCGGCGCCCGCGTCGGCACCGTCTCCCATTGCGCGGGCTCACGCGGTCCCAGCGTCGCGACGATCTCGCGGACCTTCGCGAGGGCCTGCTCGTCGTTGTCGACGAGATGGTCGGTGACACCGGAGACCCCGGAGTGCATCGCCCCGCCGCCGAGTTCCTCGGCCGTCACGTCTTCGCCCGTCGCCGCCTTCACCAGCGGCGGACCGGCCAGGAAGATGGTGCCCTGATTGCGCACGATGACGTTCTCATCACTCATCGCCGGGACGTACGCGCCGCCCGCCGTCGACGAACCGAGCACCGCCGAGATCTGCGGAATGCCCGCGGCGCTCATATTCGCCTGATTGAAGAAGATGCGCCCGAAGTGCTCGCGGTCCGGGAACACGTCGTCCTGGTTGAGGAGCATCGCGCCGCCCGAGTCGACGAGGTAGATGCACGGCAACCGGTTCTGCGAGGCGATCTCCTGCGCGCGCAGGTGCTTCTTCACCGTCACCGGGTAGTACGTGCCGCCGGAGACCGTCGCATCGTTCGCGACGATCATGCACTCGCGGCCGTGGATCCGTCCGACACCCGCGACGACGCCCGCAGCGGGAGCCTTCCCGTCGTACATGTCGTACGCGGCGAGCGGCGCCACCTCGAGAAAGGGCGATCCCGGGTCGATGAGCGCGTCGATCCGGTCCCGCGGAAGCAGCTTGCCTCGCGAGAGGTGGCGCTCTCGCGCCTTCTCGCCGCCACCCTGCGCCGCGTCGAGCAGGCGAGTCCGGAGCACGTCCACATTGGCGTGGTGCGCGTCTGAAGAGGTTGTCGACGTCATGCCGGCCTTTCAGTTAGCTTTCATTAACTGAAATACACAATAGGTGACGCAGGCCGCAGCCGCCAGTGATTGTGCGATGTCCGCGGTTCGAGTCCCGATCAGTGGGCCCCACCCTTTCGGGGTCGACGCGCTCGCCATAACGTGCGCGTATGACTTCAGAAATCACGTTGTCCACAGCGGAGAGGCTCGAGGCGATCGAGGCCATCAAGTGGACGTTCTCCGAACGTCTGCGCTGCATGGACGCCAAGGAGTGGCACATCTACCCGACGCTGCACACCGACGACATGGTGTCCGAGACCTGGGGCGGACTGCCCGAGGACAAGCAGCCCGACACCGACGGGGAGGCGAACCACGTCGTCGGCCCCGAGGCGCTGACCGCCGCCATCCGCGGACTCCTCGACGGAAAGTTCCCGGTCACCACCGTGCACCAGGCGCACACCCCGCAGATCGTCCTGACCTCCGACACCACGGCCACCGGCATCTGGGCCATGGAGGACATGCTGTGGTGGACCAACGGCGACCACGAGGAGCACCTGCACGGCTACGGCCACTACCACGAGCGGTACCGCAAGGTCGGCGACAAGTGGCTCATCAGCTACCGCACCCTGGTCCGCATCCGCGTCGACCAGACTCCCGGCTTCTTCGACATGATCGGCAAGCTGTGACCACTCTGCTCTCCCCGTTCACGGTCCGCGGCCTCACGGTCGCCAACCGGATCGTGATGTCACCGATGACCCGGCAGCGCTCCCCGCTCGGCGTCCCGGGCGCCGACGTCGCCGAGTACTACCGCAAGCGCGCCGAGGGCGGCACCGGCCTCATCGTCACCGAGGGCATCGCGATCGACCACTCCTCGTCGGTCGACAGCCCCGACGTCCCGCGACTGTTCGGCGACGACGCGCTCGCCGGATGGAAGGCCGTGGTCGACGGCGTCCACGCCGAGGGCGGACGCATCGTCCCGCAGCTGTGGCACGTCGGACCGCTCTGGGGTGCGATGACCGAGGTCGACCCCGACGTCACCCCCATGCGGCCGTCGGGCCTGTGGGGCACACCGGGCACCACCGCGTATCCGCAGGAGTACATCGAGCGGTCGTTGCCCGCGGTCCGCGCGATGACCGACGAGGACATCGACGAGGTCATCGCCGCTTACGCCACGGCGGCGCGCAACGCGGCCGAAGCGGGATTCGACGGAATCGCGCTGCACGGCGGACACGGCTACCTGCTCGACGCCTTCATGTGGTCGGACACGAACCGCCGCACCGACCGGTGGGGCGGTGACGCCGCCGGTCGTGCCGCGTTCCCGGCCGCGGTCGTGCGGGCGATCCGCGCGGAGATCGGCCACGACCTGCCGATCTTCTACCGCTTCTCGCAGCACAAGCAGCAGGACTACAAGGCCAGGATCGCCGAGACCCCCGACGAACTCGGCGTGCTCCTCGGCGCGCTGGCGGACGCCGGCGTCGACGTCTTCGACGCCAGCATCCGCTACTTCAACACCCCGGCGTTCGAGGGCAGCGATCTGACGCTGGCCGGCTGGGCCAAGAAGCTGACCGGCAAAGCCGCAATGGCGGTCGGCAGCATCGGCATGCCCAAGGGTGCGGCGTCGGCGGCGATGACCGCGCACGGCAACAACACCACCGACACCAGCGTCGCCAACGATCACACGATCGACGACGCCGCCGACCGCGTCGAGTCCGGCGAGTTCGACCTGGTCGCCATTGGCCGTCTGCACCTGTCGAATCCGGACCTGGTCGCCAGGATCCGCGACGGTCTCGATCCCGTGGAGTTCGACCGCGACCGACACGAGGCGAACCTGCACTGATCAGCGTCGCTGGTCGAGCGAGCCACCCTCGCGCTGGTCCCCTCGCTGGTTGAGCGCAGCCCTCCGTTGGTTGAGCGAGCGCAGCGAGTCGAAACCCCTGCCACACGGGCTGAGTCCCAGCCCCGGTGCAGATGGTTTCGACTCGCTGCGCTCGCTCAACCGACGAGGGTCGCTCGTGCGCAGATGGTTTCGACTCGCTGCGCTCGCTCAACCGACGGGGGGCGCCCGCTCAACCGACGGGCTCGCTCACCCCTCCAACGCGCCCATCGCCATGCTCGTCAACAGGCCGCGCAGCCGATCGCGGGGAAACTCCGGCAGGCGAGGCGACGAGTTCAGCAGTCCGAACATCGCGTGGATCCGGACCCGTGCCTCGACCGCCTCGAGTTGGACGCCTCGGTCGGACGCGTGCTCGATCAGCACGCTCACCCACACCTCGACGTACCGTCGCTGCAACGACCGGACTCGATGCCGGGCCGCGTCCGACAACGACCACAGGTCGCGGTCCTGCACGCTGATGAGATCGGGACGACTGACGAGCACATCGATGTGGAACTCGATGAGCCGCCGCAAGATCTCGGCCGGAGTGCCGCCCTCGGCAGCGGCGGCCACGCCGCCGTCGTGCAGCCGCTCGCTGACGTCTACGAGGATGGTGTCGAGCAGCTCGGACTTCGACTCGAAGTGGCGATACATGGCCGGACCGCTGATGCCGACTGCCGCGCCGATGTCCTCCAGCCGAACGCCGTTGTAGCCACGCTGCGCGATCTGCCGTGCGGCGGCCTCAAGGATCTCTACCCTCCGGGCGGCTTTCGCCTGCTCACGGCGGGTGGCCGGACGTGGAGGCGGAGCGATTTCGGAAGACATGACCTCACCGACTCTACCGCCCGACTCGGATCCTCCCGGCGCGATCGGCCTCCGGCTCGGACGCCGCCCAGCGGTCCACCGCCGCGACGACGTCGTCCAGCGTCCTGACGATCTCGTCGACGATGCCGAGGGCGTGCAGGTCCCGGGCCCAGATGTGCTGCGACCGCGCCAACTGCGGCGCATGAGCGACGTCGCCGTGCATGATGATGCTCGCCCCCTCCGGCGGCAACGGCGAGAGCCACGCGTCTGCCGCCGCGATCACCCGGTCGGCAGGGAACATCGCCAGCGCCGCACCTCCGGTCCCCTGACCGAGCAGGATCGACGCCGTCGGGATCGGTGCCGCCAGCAGCTCCGCGGTGCAATGCGCGATCTGGCGTGCGAGACCGGATTCTTCTGCAGCCGCGGACAATTCGCCGCCGCTGGTGTCGACCACGGTGACGAGCGGGTAGCGCCACCGCACCGCGAGTCCGACCGCACGTCGCGCGACTCGCAGGTCGTCGGCGGAGACGAGGCGGCCGTCGGCTTGGGCGCGGCGGTCCTGTCCCACCACGACCACCGGCCGGCCGCCGACCGACGCGAGGAAGATCCGGACCGCGCCACGGCCGGCGAGGCGCACGGCACCGAGATGTGCCACCAGTTCGGCGAGCCCGACGCGTCGCTCGTCTCGGGTCGCGGTGACCGCCGACCACGCGTCGTCGACGACCTCGGCGAGCGGCCCGGCCATCGGTGTACGCGGTCCGGCCACACCCGACAGGACCGAGAGCACGACCGCCAGCCGCTCCCCGAGCAACTGGGGAACGAAGACGTCGTCGATCAATCCGAGGCGATGGAGGTTGTCCGCGGTCTGCACCCCGGCCGGGAAGTCCCGCCCGTAGATGCCCGCGTACACCTTGGGCCCGAGGAATCCAGTGAGGGCGCCGGGCTGCGCCCAGGTGATGTCACCCAGCGAACCCCAGGAGGCGAACACTCCGCCGGTCGTCGGATGCCGCAGGTAGACCAGGTAGGGCAGGCCCGCCTCACGATGTTCCACGACCGCCGCGGTGATCGCCGCCATCTGCAGGAACGCGGGCGTCCCCTCCTGCATGCGGGTCCCTCCCGAGGCCGGGAATGCCAGCAGCGGCAGTCGCTCGGCGGTCGCGCGCCGGACGGCCGACACGATCCGAGCACCCGCGACAGCGCCGATGGAGCCTCCGGCGAAGCCGAACTCGCTCACGATCAGCGCCACCGCTCGACCACCCGCTTCACCGCGACCTGTCGACACCGATTCCGGTTCGGCCGTCTCGTCCCACGACAGCCACGTTCCATCGTCGATCACCGATCGGATCATCGCCACAGCATCAGGCCGGTCAGCTCGCATACGACCGATGATGCCTCACGACTCAGAACGGATAGCACCATCTCTGCGGAATGGGGATCACCGCGTCGATCGTCGCACAGACGAGGAAGCACACCGATCCGGTGCAGAACATCGGTGGCGGCGGTGCGGCGACCGGCGCGGCGGACGCCGCCGGCGCACCGACGATGACGAGAACGATTCCAACCGCCGATGCGGCGATGGCGAGCGTGATTCTGCGGATCATGGCAAGCCTCCAATCCACGTGGACTGCCTTCGGCAAGCGCTCTGCCTTCGACGCTACGACGGCCCGACGGCACAGTCCAGGGGCGGACGTCGGCTAGACGGACGGATCCTCGCCCGTGCCTGCGACGATGAGATCCGAGCGAATCAGTATCCCCGCGGCGGCCCCATCGGTCCGGGCCGGAACGGCTCGGGCGGCGTCGGCGCCATCCCGTCGAGGACCGCGGCGACGGCGAGCAGTGCAGCCTGAATGAAGCCGACGGTCAACGCGACGTAGGCGCCGGCGCCCAGACTGAGGAACGGCGGCAGCCCGAGCGCACAGACGAACAGTCCCAGCCAGCCGAACACGGCGAGGAAGGCCAGGTAGGGCAGGAATCGCCGCCACTTCGGCGCGATCAGGCCCGCCGCGGCGACGCCGATCGTGCCGAGGAGCAGGAAGAACCAGCCGGGGCTGAGGATCAGCGAAGGGCTCAGATAGGCCGGGATGTCGAAGCTGCCGTTCATGTCCGCGGCCCAGTCGTCGGCCTTGCGCTCGATCGTCTCGGACACCGTCACCCAGCCGAGGAAACCCATGAAGAACGTGACGACGCCCGCCACTGCCGAGCCCAGAGCCAGGATCACCGGCATCGGGAGTCGGGACAGCAGGGGCGGCCTGGCAGGCTGCGGATATCCCGGCGCACCGTACGGGCCGGCAGGCGGCGGGCCGGGCGGCAGCGGTCCGGTGGGTGCGGCGGGCTGCGGCGCATAGCCGGGCATCGGATTCGCAGCGGTCCACTGCCCGGTCGTCGACGCGGGGTCGCTGCTCTGCCCGATGGTCGTCGTCGCGTCCGGGTCCGGTTGACCTGGGTATTGCGGGTTCGTCATGTCCGTATCTAACCACTCGGGTCCGACAACCGGCGGTGGTCGCGAGTCCGGTGTCCGACGGTTGAACGACCCCGCCGCGGATCAGCCCTCGGTGTAGACCACCTTGGTCCGGAGCACGGCGTCCTGCAGCGACATCCGCCGCGGCGAGAAGACCACCCAGAACAGCCCCACGGGGAAGAACACGTAGGTCACGGACCGCAGCACGATCTGCACGAAATGCATGGGCTCGCCGCTCACGCGCACCACCCGCAGTCCCATCAGGACGTTCCCGACGGTCCGCCCGGTCATGGACCAGCAGGCCACCAGGTACACGACGGCGATCGCGATGAACCCGGTCGTGGTGAACCACCAGCTCACCTGTGGGAACGCGAAGTTGGTGACGTCCATCGTGAAGAGCACGAACGCGGTCCCGAGGTATCCGAGTCCGAGCACCAGGAACACCAGGACGGTGTCGATCACGGCCGCGATAGCTCGGGTGACGATCCCGGCCGCCCGCGGCGCCGCCGGCTGCCGCTCAGTCATCGTCCGACTTACGCCGCAACACCCGGTTCACGAATCCCTCGACCGCGTCGTCGGCGCGTTCGCTGCTGGTCCGGACGTCCGAGATCATCTCGGTCGTCACCGTCGAGCTCGCGTCGCGCACGATCGACGACAGGTCGACGCCGTCGATCACCCGGTTGCCGACGACCACCAGATCGACGTTGGCGAGCACCTCATCTAGGTCGATGGACCCGACGGCCTTGTTGAGATCGACGCCCGCGACGACGGCGTCGATGTCGAGCTTCGCGAGCACCGGATTGAGATCGAGCTTTGCGAGCACCGGATTGAGGTCGAGTCGCGCGAGAATCGGCCCGAGATCGATGCCGTCGAGCACCTTCTGCAGGTCGACGGTCTCCAGGAGCGCGTTCAGATCGAGCCGCTCGACGACGGCCTGCAGGTTCACCTCGCGCAGTACGCGGTCCAGGTCGACGGCGGCGAGCAGTACCTCGGTCAGATCGACTTCCTCGGTGAGGAACTCGATCGCCTCGGACAGCACTCCTCGGATGACCGCGCGGGGAACGCCCATCACCCGATTCACGGTGCCCGAGACCAATTCGTTGATCACTCGTTGATTATGGCTGAACGCGAAAAGCCCCGGGGCGGCATTGCTGCCGCCCCGGGGCCGGGGTTCGCTCGATCGTCCGACCGCGGGGGCCGGAGTCCGATCAGAGTGCGTCGAAGAGCTCGCGCGCCAGTGCGGCGGTCTCGCTCGGGGTCTTGCCGACCTTGACGCCTGCGGCCTCGAGGGCCTCCTTCTTGGCGGCCGCGGTGCCGGAGCTGCCGGAGACGATGGCGCCGGCGTGGCCCATGGTCTTGCCCTCCGGAGCGGTGAAGCCCGCGACGTAGCCGACGACCGGCTTGGAGACGTTGGCCTTGATGTAGTCGGCCGCGCGCTCCTCGGCGTCGCCGCCGATCTCGCCGATCATCACGATCAGCTTGGTCTCCGGGTCCTTCTCGAACGCCTCGATGGCGTCGATGTGGGTGGTTCCGATGACCGGGTCGCCGCCGATGCCGATGGCGGTCGAGAAGCCGAGATCACGCAGCTCGTACATCATCTGGTAGGTCAGGGTGCCCGACTTCGACACGAGACCGATCGGGCCCTTGCCGGTGATGTTGTTCGGGGTGATGCCGACCAGGGCCTCGCCCGGCGTGATGATGCCGGGGCAGTTCGGGCCGATGATGCGGGTCTTGGCGCCCTTCTCGACGTTGTACGCCCAGGCGTACGCCGAGTCCTGCACCGGGATGCCCTCGGTGATGACCACGAGCAGCGGGATCTCCGCGTCGATGGCCTCGATGATGGCGTCCTTCGAGAAGGCGGGGGGCACGAAGGCGATCGAAGTGTCGGCCCCGGTGGACTCCATGGCCTCGGCAACCGACGCGAACACCGGCAGCTCGACGGCGTTGCCGTCGGCGTCGACGTGCGACACGGTGGTGCCTGCCTTGCGAGCGTTGACGCCGCCGACGACGTTGGTGCCGGCCTTCAGCATCAGCGCGGTGTGCTTGGTGCCCTCGCCGCCGGTGATGCCCTGGACGATGACCTTATTGTTCTTGTTCAGGTAGATCGACATGACTCTTCTTCGTCTCCTACTTGTTCGCCAGCTCAGCGGCCTTGTCGGCGCCCGAGTCCATGGTGTCCGCCAGGGTCACCAGCGGATGGTTGGCGTCGGCCAGGATCTTGCGACCCTCTTCGACCTTGTTGCCGTCGAGGCGGACCACGAGGGGCTTGCTGGCGGCGTCGCCGAGCTTGGCGAGCGCGCCGACGATGCCGTTGGCGACGGCGTCACACGCGGTGATGCCGCCGAATACGTTGACGAAGACGCTCTTGACCTGCGAGTCACCGAGGATGACGTCCAGGCCGGCCGCCATGACCTCGGCCGACGCGCCGCCGCCGATGTCCAGGAAGTTGGCGGGCTTCACGCCACCGTGGTTCTCACCGGCGTAGGCGACGACGTCGAGGGTCGACATGACCAGACCCGCACCGTTGCCGATGATGCCGACCTGTCCGTCGAGCTTGACGTAGTTGAGGTCGTTCTCCTTGGCCTTGAGCTCCAGCGGATCCGTGGCGTCCTTGTCCGCGAACTCCTCGTGGCCCGGCTGACGGAACTCGGCGTTCTCGTCCAGGGTGACCTTGCCGTCGAGGGCCAGGATCTGGTCGTCCGGGGTACGGACGAGCGGGTTGACCTCCACCAGCGTGGCGTCTTCGGCGACGAAGACCTCCCACAGCTTCTGGATGGTCACGGCTGCGGCGTCGAGAACCTCGGCGGGCAGGTGGCCCTTCTCCGCGATCTCACGCGCGAAGGCCAGGTCGACACCCTTGACGGCGTCGACGGCGATACGAGCGAGCCGGTCCGGCTTGGTCGCAGCGACCTCTTCGATCTCCATGCCGCCTTCGACCGAGCACATGGCCAGGTAGGTGCGGTTGGCGCGATCGAGCAGGAAGGAGATGTAGTACTCCTCGGCGATGTCACTGGCCTCGGCGACGAGGAGCTTCTTGACAACGTGGCCCTTGATATCGAGCCCGAGGATGTTTTCAGCGTGCGTCTGTGCGTCATCAGGAGTCGCGGCGTACTTGACGCCACCCGCCTTGCCACGGCCGCCGACCTTGACCTGCGCCTTGATCATCACAGGCTTACCGATTTCCTCGGCGATCGCCCGCGCATCGGCGGCAGTGTCAGTCACCCGACCTGGTGTGGTGGGTACTCCATGCTTGGCGAACAGTTCCTTCGCCTGGTATTCGAAGAGATCCATTCAGCTCACCATCTGAAGTAATGTTCCGCCCGCTTCGGTGTAACGCGGGCCATAGGCGACTCTAAACCCCCGACCCGGTCGCATCCGAACGCGGCCCCATCCTTGTGCGACATATCACGCGCTACTCGCCAGTAACCCCGTATGCACCGAAGATGTTGCCGCTGAGCAGCCAGAATGAGGACGTCACGGAAAGACGCGGTGGACTTAGCGCCGGTGGTTCGTTACCGTCATTGAGGTTGATAACGACGAGGTCACGACAAGCGGACCGCCGTGGCGGCGGTAGCGCAGAGGGATTGAGGTGAACGACTTGGCAACACGGAGCCTTCTCGACCGTGATGGCACTATCGCCCGCCAAGACGATTCCGCATCCCTCGAAACCCCCGTGACCCGCGACTTTCCGCTCCCCTCCCGTGATCTCCGACTCGGACTCGGCTCCGGCGACCTCGACAACGACACCGTCAGCACCACCGAGATCCTGATCACCCGCGATTCCTCGGACGAGGCCGACGCCGCTCCGGCAGTCGCCGCCGAGCCGGAGCGGAACAAGCCGAAGCATCGACTTCGTGCCCCGTCGTCGGCCCTCCGCGCCCGCACCGCACTGTTCGCGATCGCTGCAGGCGCCACCGCGATGGCGGTCACCGGTTCGGCCTCCGACGGGCAGTCGAGCCCGATCGCGCAGGCGCCAGCCGAGCCGGCACCGGTCGACGGCTCGAATGTCGCGCCCGTCGCGAACGTCTCGTCGGACGACACCGGTCCCGGTGTGGTCGGATCGTCGTCGCAGGCAGATCTGAGCGACTACTCGACCCAGCTGAAGCAGGGCGTGAACATCGCCAAGGAGCAGGCCGCGGCCATCGCCGCCAAGCAGAAGCCGCTCGTCACGAGCCCGATCCCGATGGGTGTCTACCAGCTCACGTCGGCGTTCGCGCCGCGCTGGGGCACCTTCCACGGCGGCATCGACATGGCTGCTCCGCTCGGCACTCCCATCCACGCCGCGACCGACGGCGAAGTGGTCGACGCCGGTCCCGCGTCCGGCTTCGGCAACTGGATCCGCCTCAAGGCACCGGACGGCACCATCACGGTCTACGGCCACATGGCCAGCTCCGGCGTCCTGGTTCACAAGGGCCAGCAGGTCACCGCGGGCGACGTCATCGCCCTCGTCGGCTCGGAAGGTCAGTCCACCGGCCCGCACCTCCACTTCGAGAAGTGGATCAAGGGCCCGGGCGGCGCATACGTGAAGATCGACCCGGCCATCTGGCTCGCCAAGGTCGGCGTCCGCCTCTCCGCGCTGACGGGCTAAACGCGCACTCTCTCTGCAGCCGCTCCTGCAACTTGCATCCGCTCCCCTCCGGGCGTCCGCGGATGCAAGTTGCGGGAGCGTCTGTCGTTGCGGGGCCTGACTACAGCTTCTCCCCCGGCAGTCCGCCGACGGTCATCAGAGTCACTCGGCCGACGTTGCCACCGAAGTCGAAGGTGATCCTCTCGGTGACACCGCTGCCCTCCTTCGCGACGGCCTTGCCCATGCCGTACTGCGGGTGGTTCATCCGGTCGCCGATCTCGTAGTGCACGTTCTTGTTGCGGCCTCGGGTGGGGTCCGACGAGTACGACGACCGTCCGCGCATACCGGAGGAGAAGCCGGAGTCGTTCGACGACCCGCCTGCCGAGCCGAAGCCGAAGCTCCCGCCCCGCGACCCGAACTCCCGCATCCCGCGTTTGGGCTCGGTCCGACGCCAGTCGATGAGATGCTGCGGAACCTCTTGCAGGAAGCGCGATTCCGGGTTCGAGACCGGCTGCCCCCACGAGGCACGCGACATCGCGCGCGTCAGGTAGAGCTTCTGCCGGGCACGGGTGATCCCGACGTACGCCAATCGTCGTTCCTCACTGAGCTCCGCCGGATCGCCGAGCGCCCGCATGTGCGGAAAGTGTCCGTCCTCCCAGCCGGTCACGAAGACGACCGGGAACTCCAGACCCTTCGCGGTGTGGAGCGTCATCATCGTCACGACGCCCTCGCCCTCGTCCGGCACCTGGTCGGCGTCGGCCACCAGCGCCACCTTCTCCAGGAACGCGGCCAGCGAGCCAGGCTCGGGCTCCCCGTCGCCGACCACCTCAGCGTCGTCCGTCGCCTCGTCTGCGTCGTCGAGATCGTCGTCGTCGCGCTGCGCGGCCTCCACACTGAAGTCGCGCGCGACGGCGATGAGCTCGTTGAGATTGTCCATACGGGCGGCGTCCTGCGGATCGTTCGACGCCTCCAGCTCCGCGCGATATCCGCTCCGGTCGACGATCGCATCCACCAGTTCGCCGACGTCGGCGCCTTCGGTGGTCGCGTCGGCGACCGCGTCATCGACCGACTCACCACCGACGGCGCCGAACGCCATCAGGAAGTCGCTGCGCAGCCCTTCGATGAGGTCGACGAACAGCGTGATCTGCTTGACCGCGCGGGTGTTGAGCAGCGGCACTCGATTCTCGGTGGCCTCCACCAGCGCCTGGTAGAAGCTGATCCCGAGGTTCTCCGCATGCACCGCGACGCATGCTTCGGCGCGGTCGCCGATGCCGCGGCGCGGAGTGTTGAGGATGCGCCGCAGACTCACCGAATCATCCGGGTTCGCCACCACGCGCAGGTAGGCCACGATGTCGCGGACTTCCTTGCGCTCGTAGAACTTGGTGCCGCCGACCACCTTGTACGGGATGCCGTGCCGGACGAACACCTCTTCCAGCGACCGGGACCCGGTGTTAGTCCGGTAGAAGACTGCGAGGTCGGCATAGGTGTGACTCGCCGAGCCGCCGATCGAATAGTCGACGAGCTCCTCGATCTCCTTGGCGATGAACGCCGCCTCGTCTCGGTCGGAGTCGGCGACGTAGCCGACGATCAGATCGCCGTCGCCGGAGTCGGTCCACAGCTTCTTCTCGCGACGGTTGGCGTTGCGCGAGATCACCGCGTTCGCGGCGGACAGGATGGTCTGGGTGGAGCGGTAGTTCTGCTCCAGCAGGATCGTCTCGGCGTTCGGGTAGTCGCGCTCGAACTCCTCGATGTTCCGGATCGTCGCGCCGCGGAAGGCGTAGATCGACTGGTCGGCGTCACCGACCACGCAGAGCTCCGACGGGTCGACCCCGGACTGCGAGGTCTCGTCGCCCACCAGTTCGCGGACCAGAACGTACTGGGCGTGGTTGGTGTCCTGATACTCGTCGATCAGGACGTGCCGGAACCGCCGGCGGTAGTACTCGGCGACGTTGGGATGTCGCTGCAGCAGCGAGACGGTCTCACCGATCAGGTCGTCGAAATCGAAGGCGTTGGCCGCCGCGAGCCTGCGCTGGTACTCGGCGTAAATCTGCGCGATGGTGCCTGCCGCGAGGTCTGTCTGCCCGTCCGCCTCTGCTTCGGCCGCGGCGTCGTCGGGGTCCTTCAGCTCGTTCTTGAAGTTGGAGATCTGGGTGCCGACCCCGCGCGGGGAGAACTTCTTCGGATCCAGATCGAGGTCGCGGACCACCATGCCGAGCAGTCGCCGGGAGTCGTCGGCGTCGTAGATCGAGAAGTTCGAGTTCCGATTGCCCAGCAGGCCCGACTGCGCCCGCAGGATCCGGACGCACGTGGAGTGGAAGGTCGACACCCACATGTACGCGGCACGCGGGCCGACGAGGTCGATGACCCGCTCACGCATCTCGGCCGCCGCCTTGTTGGTGAACGTGATCGCGAGGATCTGGCCCGGCGTCACATCCCGCTCGGCGAGCAGGAAGGCGATGCGCCGCGTCAGCACCGCAGTCTTGCCCGATCCCGCGCCCGCGACGATCAGCAACGGAGACCCCGTGTGCAACACGGCGTCTCGCTGCTGCGGATTCAAACCGTCGAGGAGTTCACGTCCCCGATCGCTCAGCTGGGACTCGTCGAAGGTGGCAAGTGAAGAGTTCATCGCCTGTCCAGGCTACCCGCGGCCTCGGACATTCCTGCCCGTGGAGGTCCCGCCACGACCTCGTCCCCGCGCAGGTCTAGATCGGACGGTGCGGCGCCGCGCACAGCATTGACCGATCCCGCGCGAGGCATCGGAAATCGGCCCCGACAAGGCTTCAGCGGTCGATGTTGTGCGCAACCACACTGTGCACCGCGTCAGGGTGCGAGCTCGGCCATCACCGGCTGGCCGACGCGGCCGTCGCCGGTGTGCAGCTTCAGCCCCGGCGTGACCGGCCGGATCCGGAGTTCGGTCCCGCGACCGTCGAGCTGGACGTAGGCCGCGTGCAGTCCGGCCTGAACCGGGACCTGCACGGGGTCGCCGCCCTCGAGGCGGATCTCGACGGTGCCCGCGCGATCGGCGCAGTAACTGAATCCGACCGTCCACTGCCAGTCGATCAGCGGTCCACTCAGCCGCAGGCGGGTCGGCTCATCGATCCCCGGACGGGCGCAGCTGCCACGGCTCGGCTCGAACGTCCGCTGCGGGCTGACCGCACCCGCGACGAGCTGTCCCTTCGGGTTCAGCACCTTGAGGTCGTCGGTCACGTTCCCGAAGTCAGGACGCTCCCGCAGCCGGCCGAACACGTGGCTGATCATGTTGTTGGGGTGCGCGACAGGCAGCAGCACCTCGAGCGGGACGGGCTGGTCGAACATCGTCTTTCCATCCATCTCGGCCAGCGACGCCCGCGCGGTGACGAGGTAGTCACCGGTCGGGTCGTCGCGCCAGGACTGGCCGAACGACATGGTCGCCACCATCGCCGAGACCGCGAACAGGACGCAGGAGACCACGCCGGCGTACGCGAGGCGCGGGTCCGGCGCGGGCTTGTCGGCGAGGTGCGCGCCGAGGTCTCGCGGCGCCGCGGCGATCAATGCGAGCGCGATGGTGAGGACGAGAGCGGTGTCGGGCAGATAGCGCATCGTCTGCGCGAGTTCGAGCGCGGTGTTGGTGCTCGACCGGTTCCACATCACCGGGATCTGAGCCCCGACCGCGTAGAGCAGCGCGCAGAACCAGATCAGCGGGGCTCCCCGCTTGGCGCGGGAGGTCACCACGATCAGCACGACGAGCACGATCCAGCCCAGCGCGATCATCCACACGCTCGGGAAGCCCATCGGCGGCGACGGCGTCCACCGGTCCCACACCCACGGACCGCCGACGAGCGACGGGATGATCGCGTCGTTGATGCTGCGCCAGACCAGGTGTGCGGTCTGTCCGAAGGAATGGACCCCGGCGGTGGCCGTCGAGGTCGCGAGGAACAGCGCCGACCAGGCTACGAACACCCCGGCGAGGGTGAGCCACAGTGTGCGAGCCCGCAGAAAGGTCTGGCTGAGCACCGATGACCGGTAGTCGGTCTCCTCGCCGTGCCACTGCGGTCGCATCGACCCCCGCAGCGCCAGCAGCCCGGCGACGAACGCGACCGGCAGGATGAACAGTGACTTCTCGAAGAACAGCAGGGCGACGACGAACGCGGCCACCGCGCCGATCATCAGCCGACGACTACGCGCCGCGTCGGGCTGATCGCGCACCAGCACGATCGCGTTGCCCACGACCACCGCCATCGCGGCCTGCATGGGCAGGGTGTTGAGTCCGGCCGCCCACCAGACGTAGGCGCTCACCGTCATCGGCACGAACAGATAGAACGTCAACGCCGCCAGCGCCCAGCCGCGAGCTCGCGGCGCGATGATGCGGATCATCCGCCACACGGCCAGCGACGCGACGGCCTGCAGCACCACCAGGGTCAGCGCGGGCAGCCACCACTGCACGGGCGCGATCACCGTGGTGAGCCCCGCGACGAGGAAGGCCGCGGGCATGAAATGACCGTCATGGCTGTAGCCGAGATAGTCCCAGGACAGGATCGGGTACGACGACGCGCGGCCGATCAGAATGAGGTCGTCCCAGTAGAAGTTCCCCCAGATCACCAGCACTGCACGTACGACGATCTGCGCCGCGATCAGCGCCAGCGCAACGGCTCCGAGTTTCCTGGCGGTGGTCATCACTGCATTGTTCACCACGCGCCGTTCGGCCCGCGAACCGCGCGTGGCAAAATCGGGAAGCGTGAGTGACCGGGATGATCAGCAGCGCAGCAGCGGTTCGGCCGACGGGAACGGCGGCAGTCCGTTCGACCTGGATCTCGACGCCCTCAACCTGAGCGCAGATGTCACCGCCCTGCCGGAGGACATCGATGAACTGCGGGTCGAGATCGACCGCATGGACGCGGTGATCCTCGCGGCGATCCAGCGGCGCAGTGCGGTCTCGAAGAAGATCGGCGCGCATCGGATGGCGGCCGGCGGCCCGCGCCTGGTCCACAGTCGCGAGATGAAGGTCCTCGACCGCTTCTCCGCCCTCGGGTCCGAGGGCCACACTCTGGCGATGCTTCTCCTCCGCCTCGGGCGCGGCCCGCTCGGGCGATGACCGCACAGTAGGCGTGGAGGCGCTGTCTGCGGCGGACCGGCTGAACTGCCATTGACCGAAAGTGCGACATTCGGCGTTCCCAGGAACGCCGAATGTCGCACTATTTCCGCTCACGCGACACCGCGGCGGAGTTCCAATGCTCGCTGGAGGCTCGCTGGAGCTCAGAGCGCACCTCATCGGGCTGGAACTCCAAGCGTTTCCAGGTGTACGGCAGAGGGAGCCAGCCGATCGAGACCAGTTCGCTCATGGTCGCGTTGTCGCTCTCCCAGCGGTCGTGCTGGTGGTGGAAGGCCCAGCCGTCGCAAGAAGCGCACGAACTTGCGTTCCAGCTCCGATTCCGACAGGTCTTCAGCCGACGTGAGCAGCTTCCGCGCGCGGCCCATGCCCGCGGCGCCGACGTTCCGATCCAACGCGGCACGCAGTTCCTTCAGCGTCACTCGCTTGATCTGGAGCGCCCCGTCCATCATCGCGATACCGTCGTCGAGCTCCGCCGCAGACGCCAGCACGGTGAGCGGAAGGTCGGTCACCGCAATGTCTTTCACCGCCACCGAACCCGCGTGCGCCGCACCCGCGATCCGGACTCGCGCCATCTCGGTCATGCGGTGTTCCGCGGACAGGAACGTCGACCGCGCATGCGGGATCCACAGACCGCGGAGCTGCCGCGATCGCACCTGCCCCGGCGACATTCCCGGCGTGCGCGCCTGCGCAGTGGTGATCACGCCGTCGTGTTCGGCCAGATACTCGGCGGCGCTCAACTCGACCGATCGCGTCAGACCCATGCCTCTTAGACGCACGGCCTCCCGAACAGGTTTCACGAGCCCACAAGCCGGGCGTGTCCGGCCTCGCCATCCCGCCGACCGTCACGCGACCCGCGACTACGTCGCGCGACCCCGCATCCCGCGGTACCAGCGCACCATGGCGTCGGTCGACGAGTCGGGCAGCGGTGACGGCGCCGGGTCGTCGCTGATCACGCCGACCAGGTCGACGGCCTGCTTCTTGCCGAGCTCCACGCCCCACTGATCGAACGGGTTGATGCCCCAGACCATCGCCTTGACGAAGGTCTCATGCTCGTAGAGCGCGATCAGCTGGCCGAGGACCGACGGAGTCAGCTTCGGCGCCAGGATCGACGTCGACGGACGATTGCCCGGCATCACCTTGTGCGGTACCAGCTTCGGCGGAACGCCCTCCGCCGCGATGTCGTCGGCCGTCTTGCCGAACGCGAGCACCTGGGTCTGCGCGAAGAAGTTGCTCATCAGAATGTCGTGCATCGACCTGCCGTCGGCCGCGGGCAGATCGTCGAGCGGCTGAGCGAAGCCGATGAAGTCGGCCGGGATCAGCCAGGTCCCCTGGTGGAGGAGCTGGTAGAAGGCGTGCTGGCCGTTGGTCCCCGGCTCGCCCCAATAGATCGAGCCGGTCGGCGACGTGACGTGATGGCCGCCCGCGGTCACCGTCTTGCCGTTCGACTCCATCGTCAGCTGCTGCAGGTAGGCCGGGAACCGCGCCATGTCGTTGGAGTAGGGCAACACCGCCTGCGACTGCGCGTCCCAGAAGTTGGAGTACCAGAGGCCGACCAGAGCCAGGATCGCCGGCGCGTTCTGCTCCAGCGGCGCGGTGCGGAAGTGCTCGTCGACTGCGTGGAATCCCGCGAGGAACTCATCGAACAGCTCACGGCCGATAGCGATCATCAACGACAGTCCGATGGCTGAGTCGATCGAATAGCGGCCGCCGACCCAGTTCCAGAATCCGAACATGTTGTCGGTGTCGATGCCGAACTTCGCCACCTCGTCGGCGTTGGTGCTGACTGCGACGAAGTGCTTGGCCACGGCGTCGGAGTCACCGTCCGACAGCCCCAGCCGGCTCAGCAGCCACGACCGCGCCGCCGTCGCATTGGTGATGGTCTCGAGCGTGGTGAACGTCTTCGACGAGACGACGAACAGCGTGGTCTCGGCATCGAGCCCGGCGAGCACCGACACGAGGTCCGACGGATCGCTGTTGGAGACGAAGTGTCCGGTGATCCCGGGGTGCCGGTAGTGCCGCAGCGCCTCGTACGCCATCACCGGCCCGAGGTCGCTGCCGCCGATTCCGATGTTCACGACGTCGGTGATCGGCTTGCCCGTGTGCCCGGTCCAGTCCCCGCCGCGCACGCGATCGGTGAAGTCGCCCATCCGGTCGAGCACGTCGTGGACGTCGGCCACCACATCCTGTCCGTCGACGATGAGCTGTGCGTCGCGCGGCAGTCGCAGGGCGATGTGCAGCGCCGCCCGATCCTCCGACGTATTGAGGTGGGCGCCCGCGAACATCGCGTCACGCTGCTCTTCGACCCCCGCTTCCCGAGCGAGTGCGGCGAGCAGCTCGACGGTCTCGCGGGTGATCAGATTCTTCGAGAAATCGATGTGCAGGTCAGCCGCGTCGACCACCAGTTCGCGACCCCGATCGGGGTCCATCACGAACAGTTCTCGCAGGTGGAGGGAGTACATATGCTGCTGGTGAGCAGCCAGCGCGTGCCACGAGACGGTCGACGTGATGTCGAATTCATCGCCCCCGTCGAGCCGTCCGCGCAGATTCGTCATCATTGGCCCCACATTATGCGGTCGATTGAGATGTTGGCGACGTGTGGCTATATCAATCTCGCCGATATAGAATCCGGCAGAATTCGTAGCGCCCAGGAGATCGGCGTCCACGGCCAGGCGGGTACCGCGGCCCGCGAACGCTCGGATTCGATGGCGGCGACCATCGCCTTCACACCCGATTCCGTGTCGGTCATCATCGACGTCTTCACACCGCGATTGATATCGGTCTCGATGTAGCCGGGCAGCAGGACGGTGACGGCGATCGGACTGCCCGCCAGCTCTGCCTGCAGCCCCTGGCCCAGCGCCGAGACGCCGGCCTTCGACGCCGAGTACGCGGCCTGCGCCTTCGGCAGCCCGCGCACCGCGCTCATCGAACTGACGAGCACCAGGTGGCCGTGATTCTGTCTGCGGAAGATCGCCATCGCGGCCTCGATCTGCGCGAGCGCACCCACCAGATTGGTCTGCACGGTCTCGATGTTCGCGGCCGCGTGACCGGTCCCGATCGGCGCACCCTTGCCGAGCCCGGCGTTCACAATGACCCGATCCACGCCGCCGAGTTCCTCGGCGAGCGCGTCGAAGGCGATGGGCACCGCGTCGACGTCGGTGACGTCGAGTTGCGCGACGGCGACCGCCGCCGCGGACGGCTCGAGCTCGCTCGCGAGCGCGTCCAGACGATCGATCCGACGGGCCGCGAGGCCGAGACTCCGTCCGCGCGCGGCGAACTCGCGCGCCATGCCTTCGCCGAGTCCCGAACTCGCTCCGGTGATGATGATCTTGTCGCGAATCATGCCGCCGAATCTACCGGTCACGATCCGGCCTCTCCTCGCAGTGACCGGTTGCACTCCAGCTGTCGCGAATGGGAACATTTCTGAGAATTTAGTCACTTCTGCCACACCAGTAACTTTCGTAACAGGAGTTCCGCATGGGCCTGCTCAGGCGCAACGCGATCGCGGCGGCGACCGCGGCCTCCCTTGCCACCGCTCTGCTCGCCGCCGTCCCGTTCGTCGGCGAGGCCGCCGCGGCACCGTGCGGCAATCAGGGCAACGGCTCGTCCCTCCCGTTCTTCGACTCCGGCTCCCTGGGCTCATCGGGTTCATCCGGGTCCTTGGACTCCGGATCGCTCGGATCGTCCGGCTCCCTCGGCTCATCGGGTTCCGGCTCGTCGGACGGCGCGCAAGGACCGCAGGGGCCACTGCCCTGGTTCGACAACGGCACGACCAGCCTGCGGTCGTGGGTCACCGGACCGCGCAGCCGGAACCGCACCTTCTCCCGATTCGCGATCTCCGGCACCGACCTCGGCATCGCCTGGGACAACGGCGCCGGCCAGACACTGATGGCCTTCGGCGACACCTTCGGCGACTGCAGCGCCTCCGGCCAGCAGTGGCGCCACAATGTTCTGCTGCGCACCACCGACGACGACCTCGCCGACGGGATCACCGTGCCCGACGGTGTCCCCGGCGACATCGCCTCCGGCGCGTCGGTCTCGGCCGACGCGCCACAGCTCGCCCGTCAGATGATCGGCGCGATCGGCTGGAACGGCGTCGAGATCACCACCATCCCCACCGCCGCGATCGCGATCGACGGTAAGCAGTACCTCAACTACATGTCGGTGCGGCACTGGGGACCCGCGGGCGTCTGGGACACCAACTTCTCGGCGATCGCCGTGTCGTCGGACAACGGTCAGACGTGGACCACCGCGCTCGACACGATCCGGGTGAACGCGAACGTCACGGTCCCGCTGCCGGACGGCTGGCCCTCGGTCCACGCCGCGAACACGAACTTCCAGCAGAGCGCCTACGTCGCCGGACACGGGGACGAGGCGGGATGGACGTACCAGTTCGGTACCCCCAACGGCCGCTTCGGCGCGGCCTTCCTCACACGTTTCCGCTCGGCCGACGTCCTCGACCTCGGCAAGTATCAGTATTGGACCGGCGATCGGTGGGCCGACTCCATCGACGAGCTGCCCGCAGGCGATGCGGCCGCGGTGGTCCGGGCGCCGATCAGTGAGCTGTCTGTCGCGTGGAGTCCGTACCTGAACAAGTACGTGATGCTCGACAGCACGACCGCGGTGCGCATCCGGACCGCGGATCACCCGGAAGGTCCGTGGAGCGCGCCGCGAACCCTGGTTCCCGGGACGGTCGGCCTGTACGCGCCGATGATGCTTCCGCAGTCGCCGGCACTGCGCGGAACGGGTCCCGACCTGTATTTCAACGGCAGCCTGTGGAAGGACTACAACGTCGCATTAGTCCGATCCCGGTTGTCTCGCTGACGCATTCGAGTCCCTTTCGTGATGGCCCGGTTCCTGTACGAGAGCTGAGAAGCCTGTTAACAAGGAAGGCACGATCAACACTCCTGCCACAGATTGGAAATCATGCGCCGTCCGAGACACCGCTCGTTCCAGGCTCTGCTCGCCGGTGCCATCGTCGCCGCATCCGCGCTGACCGCCGTCGCGACACCTGGTGTCGCCGACGCTCGCGCGTGCAGCAACAGCGGGCCGATCGTCCCGATTCCGCTGATCGGCCGGTTCCTGCCGAAGATCGGCGCGGCGGCAGGTCCGCAGAAGGCGATGCCGGTCTACGACAGCGGTCGCACCAAGACGGTCGCGTGGGTCACCGGCCCGCGCAGCATGAACAAGACGTTCGGCCGGTTCGGCGTCTCGGGCACCGACGTCGGCGTCGCCTGGGACAACGGCCGCGGGCAGACCCTCCTCGCGTTCGGCGACACGTTCGGCAACTGCCTGACCGGCGATCAGCAGTGGCGTCACAACGCACTGCTGCGGTCGGGCGACCAGAACCTCGCCGACGGTCTCCGCCTCGACGGCGGCGGTTACGCCGGACAGATGTTCGGTGCTCTCGGCTTCGAGGGCATCGAGAAGACGACGATCCCCACCGCGGGCATCTCGATCAACGGCAAGCAGTACGTGAACTACATGTCGGTCCGCGCCTGGGGTCCGCCCAGCGTCTGGTACACCAACTACTCCGCGACAGCGGTCTCGAGCGACAACGGCCACAGCTGGTTCACCCCGCAGAACACCATCCGGATCAATGCGGGCGTCACCGTCCCGCTCGGGGCCGGTTCGCCGTCGATGCAGGCGGGTGACGCGAACTTCCAGCAGAGCGCGTACGTGAAGGGCAGCGGCGCCGACGCAGGCTGGGTGTTCCAGTACGGAACGCCCAACGGCCGCTTCGGGCCCGCCTACGTGGCACGGTTCCGGCCGTCGGACATCCTCGATCTCGGCAAGTACGAGTACTGGACCGGCCGCGGCTGGGCGCCGACACCCGACGCCGCGCGCCCGATCGTCCGCGGCCCGGTCACCGAGCTGTCGGTGAACTGGAGCCCGGTCCTGAACAAGTACGTGATGCTCGACAGTCCGCGCGGCGTGCGGCTGCGCACCGCGTCCTCACCGCAGGGACCGTGGAGCCCGCCGCGGCTCGTCGCGCCGTCGAGCTTGGAGCTCTACGCGCCGATGATGCTGCCGAACTCACCGGCCCTGCGCGGAACCGGACCCGAGCTGTACTTCAACGCCAGCCGCTGGGACGACTACAACGTGCTGCTGGTCCGCACCAACGTGCGGTGATCCTCATTTGAGGAGGCGCGACATCCGCCGGTCGGCGAGCACCTTGCCACCGGTCTGGCAGGTCGGGCAGTACTGGAACGACCGGTCGGCGAAGGACACCTCGCGGACGGTGTCGCCGCAGACCGGGCACGGCATCCCGGTCCGGGCGTGCACGCGCAGCCCGGTCCGCTTCTCCGACTTCAGTCGCGCCACCTCCTGCCCTTCGAGTCGTTCGATCGCCCCGAGCAGCACGGACCGTGTCGCCTCGTAGAGGTCGTCGACGTGGTCGTCGGAGATCGACTTCGACGTCGCGAACGGCGACAGTCTCGCGGTGTGCAGGATCTCGTCCGAGTAGGCGTTGCCGACTCCGGAGATCACCCGCTGGTCGGTGATCAAGTTCTTGATGCGTGCGGTGCTGCCCGCCAGGATCGCGCCGAACTCGTCGCGGCTGAGGCCGAGCACGTCCGGACCGAGACTGCTGATCCGCTCGATCTCGGCGGTGTCCCGGACGATCCACGCGGCCAGTCGCTTCTGCGTCCCGGCCTCGGTGACGTCGAAGCCCTCGCCCGGCAGCCCGCAGTGCACGCGCAGCGCGATCGGTCCCTTGCCGCCCGGCTTCGGCGGCGTCTGCGACAGTGCGTCACTCCAGCGGACCCAGCCGGCGCGAGACAGGTGGATCACCAGGTCGATCTCCACGTCGGCCTCCCCGGCGCCGGGCGCCGTGCGGATGACGAGGTACTTGCCGATCCGGTCGACCGCGGACACGATGCGGCCGGCGAGCGCGGTGTACGGCGGGTCGGCAGTCTTCAGCACAGCGAGGGACGCGACGTCGACCCGGCGGATGGGCAGCCCGGCTGCGCGCGAGTCGAGAAACGTCGCGATGGCGGTCACTTCGGGAAGCTCCGGCATGTCCCCAGTGTGCGCTACACCCCTGACAATCTCACGCCGCCGCCAATCGGCCGTGTGTTCTAGTTAGAGGATGCGCCCGTCCTCCCCCGCGATCTCCGACGCCGAACTCGCCGCAGCCATCGCGGAGGGCGCGGGTGAGATCCTCCTCGGGGTCCGTCATCGGGACCTGCTCGACGGCCGCCTGATCGGCGACGTCGGCGATGCGATGGCGCAGGCCTGGATCTCGACTGTGCTGTCCCGACATCGTCGCCACGACGCGGTGCTCTCGGAGGAGGCCGAGGACGTCGGTGACCGAGCCACCGCCGAGCGCGTGTGGATCATCGATCCCCTCGACGGCACGAGCGAGTTCTCCATGGGCACCTCCGACTGGGCGGTGCACGTCGCGCTGACGGTCGACGGGCATCCGGAGGTGGCTGCGGTGTCGTTGCCCGCGAAGGGCGAGGTGTTCCGCAGCGACCACGTTCCGCCGGCCGACGGACCGCTCACCGGTCGACTGGCGGTGTCCCGCTACGGCCACTCGTACCATTCGGCCGCCGTCGCCGACCGGCTCGGGATGGACGCGGTGCGCATCGGCTCCGCGGGGGCGAAGGCGATGGCGGTGGTGCGGGGCGACGCAGACGCCTACGTGCATTCGGGCGGCCAGTACGAGTGGGACAACTGCGCCCCGGTCGGCGTCGCTCTCGCCGCAGGCCTGCACTGCAGTCGTCTCGACGGTCGGCCGATCGTCTACAACAACCCGCAGCCGTACATGCCGGACTTCATCATCTGCCGCCCGGAGATCGCGGACGCGGTCCTCGACGCCGTCGCGACGCCCTGGTGAGCCGAGCGGTTCAGCGCGCTTTCTGCAGCAGGTAGATGTCCATGATCCAGCCGAGGCGCGTTCGTGCCTCGGCGCGTTTCTCCTCGATCTCCGCGGTCACGTCCGCTACGCGTCCGCTCACCAGGATCTGGTGTTCGGTACCGAGATAAGCGCCCCAGTACACGATGTCGTCGGCCGCTGCGGTCGCCCGGAACGCGAGGTCGGAGTCGAGCATCACGATCTGATTCAGGTTGGCGCCGTCCGGTGTCGACGCGAGCCGTCGGCCCGTCGTGGTCAGGATCGGTTCACCGACCCCGTGGGCGACGATCCCGTGCGCCGCGGTCAGCGCGGACGCACTCGTCACGCCGGCGATCACCTCGACGTCGATCTCCCGGCCATCGCGTTCGGCGAGCTGCGCAAGGATCCGGAGCGTCGAGTCGTAAAGGGCGGGATCGCCCCACACCAGGAAACCGCCGGTCTCCCCCGGCCGCAGATGGTCCGCGACGGCTGCCTCCACGGCGTCGACCCGGGCGGTGTGCCAGCGCCGGACCTCGGCCTCGTAGTCGGCGGGTGACCGATCGCGCGGGGGATCGGGAACGGCGACGAGTCGATGACCGGGTGCCGCGTGAGCGGCCAGCATCCCCTCGCGCAGCGCCGTGAGTTCGCTGGTGCGGGAACCCTTGTCGAGGACGAAGAAGACGTCGGTAGCGGCGATCGCGTCGACCGCCTCCAAGGTGATCTGGCGCGGCGAGCCGGGACCGATGCCGATCACCCGGAGCAGTGTCGCGTTCAGGGTCGCACCTTCTTGAGGCCGTGGATGCGCGCGGTCAGGTCCAGCACCAGCTGCCGCGGCACGAAGCGCTGAAGGGTGAAGACGACCGGCGCGCGATTGCCGCGGGCATACAGCGGACGCGGGTGTTCCGCCAGTGCCGCCTCGACGATCTGCGCGGCCATCGACGCCGCCGAGATCCCCTTCGCCTCGTTGCGCCGCGTCGCCGCGGCGAGGGTCTCGTACTCCTCCCGGTAGACCGAGTCCGGCTTGATGTGAATGGTGCGACGATCGCCGATGCCGGTGGCGATGGTGCCCGGCTCCACTGTGGTGACGCGGATTCCGTACGGCGCGACCTCGCGGCGCAGAGCCATCGCATAGCCCTTGAGCGCCGATTTGGTGGCCGCATAGTTGGTGCGGAACGCGACGGGGAAGCTCGACAGCATCGATCCGACCATCACGATGGTCCCCGTCCGTCGATGACGCATCCGCGGAAGCACGGCCTTGGTCAGCGCGACCGGCCCGAAGACATTGACCTTGAACAGGTGCTCGACGGCGTCCATGGGCGTGTCCTCGAAGGCGCCCGCCGCGCTCTCGCCCGCGTTGTTGATGAGGATGTCGAGGTCGCCGACCGCTGCCGCGCACTCCGTCGCCGAGGCGTAGTCCTCGTTGTCGAGACGGACGTAGGTGACTCCGGGGATCGGGTTCGCCACCGCGTCCGGGTTCCGGCTGGTGCCGTACACCTTGTGCCCGAGTGCCACGAACTGTCGTGCGACGGCTTCACCGATTCCACTGCTCGCTCCGGTGACCAGCACAGTCCGCTGCCCGGTGATCGATTTGGTCATGGCCCCTACGGTAGCGGGGGCCCATCGGCGCTGCGCGGACACTGTGTCCACCGTTCGTCGTACCGGGGATCGCAACCGGCCCGCGTCGGTGACATGCTTATCGCATGAACCAGCAGCCCGGCCCGTATCCCGGCGATCGACCGCAGGGCGATCCCCAGCAGAATCCGTACGGAGACGCGCAGCCGGGCGCCTACGACCAGACGCAGATCGGGCCCGCGTACGGGCAGCAGCAGCCTCCTCCGAGCGGACCCCCGTACGGCGGGCCGCCGCCGAACGGACCGCAATACGGCGGGCCGCCACCGAGCGGGCCCCAGTACGGACAGCCCCAGTACGGCGGACCTCCGCAGTACGGTCAGCCGCCGTACGGACCGCCGCCCACGCAGCCTCCGTACGGACAGCAGCCGTACGGCCAGTACCCGGGCGGCGGGCAGCCCCCGACCGGGAACGGGTCGTCGAACAGACACGTCCCGGTGATCGCCGCTATCGCCGTGCTCGTGCTGCTGGGCGCGGGCATCGCGGTCTGGTTCGGCACGCGCGGCGACGACAGCACGCCCCACAACGCGGCGGGCACCTCGTCGTCGGCACCCGAGTCACCGGGGTCGACGTCGACGCCGTACTCCACGCCGCCCACGTCGTCGCCGTCTCCGTCGTACTCGCCGTCGTATCCGAACGTTCCACCGGCCGTCCCGACGACGTCGTCCACCACCTATTACGGCTCGATCGCGATCTCGCGCACCACTGGCGACATCGGCTACTCGATCAACAACCTCACCGAGGAGTCCGCGGTCAGCGCGGCGATGAGCAAGTGCGGCGCCTCCACGTGCGAGACCGTTCTTCGATTCTGGAACGCCTGCGGTGCCGTGGCGCAGTCGCAGGAGAACCTCTACTGGGGATGGGGCTGGGCGGCGACCCGCCAGGGCGCCATCGACACCGCGATCGGGCAGGTGAAGGGCGCCGATCCGAAGCTGCTGACGGTGCAGTGCACCGCGAACGCGCAGTGAGCAGGCGCCTCACCGCGTCATCGTTCGCCGGCCGCATTTAGGCCCGCGCTGAATTGAATTACCCGAGCGCGCCCATCGGGTGGCGCATTCGCCGATCAGGCATACATCCCCGCAGGTCAGTGGCATGATCTCCGGTGTCGAGATGGCGGGTTTCCGGTAGCCGTCGACGACTGAAATCAACGTTCAGCGGATGGTCGCGCGGGTGCCCTTAGGCTCCCATCCATGCCGAAATCGCCTGACCTGAATCGTCGACGCAGGGCCGACGCCGCGCGCCTCGTCGCCGACGTGTTGAGGCGCGGAATCGACCGCGGCGACCGCGCCGATCGACTCGACGAACAACGTCTCGCCGACGAGTTCGGGGTGTCGCGCAATGCGATCCGCGATGCTCTCGCCTTGCTGTCCGCGGAGGGACGGATCGACCGCGGCCCCCGAGTCGGCACCCGCGTCGCCCGTCGACGGGCCGAGCACGGAATCGATGAGCTCTGCGGTCTCTCGGAGACGCTGGCCGGGTACGGATGCGTCCGCAACGAGATTCGGGTCGCGACGATCGTTCGAGCCCCGGCCGCCGTCGCACGACGACTGCATCTCGAGCCGTCCGCCGACGTGGTCTACATCGAGCGGCTGCGCTTTCTCGACCAGGAGCCGGTGAGCCTCGACCTCACCTATCTCGTGCCCGACGTCGGCGTCCCGCTGCTCGGGCTCGACCTCGAGAACCACGACGTGTTCGGCCTCATCGAGCACAGCACCGGCCGACCACTCCATTCCGCACGACACAGCGTCGAAGCCGCGACCGCGGACCCGCATTCGGCCGCGATCCTCGACGTGCCGCCGGGCGCCGCACTGCTGTTGATCGAACGGCTCACCGCACTCGGCCCGGAACGACGCCCCGTCGACCTGGAGTACATCCGGATGCGCAGCGACCGCATCACGCTCCATGCGACGGCGCTGCGCGCGGCATCCGAACACTGACCCTTCGAGATCGGAGATCCCCCATGGCTCAAGTCACCAACCGCGTCGACGTCCCCGTGACCATCGACGAGTCCCTCTGCATCGAGGGATGCAACGTCTGCGTGGAGGCGTGCCCCCTCGATTCGCTGGCGATCAATCCGGAGTCGGGCAAGGCGTTCATGCACGTCGACGAGTGCTGGTACTGCGGCCCCTGCGCGATCCGGTGCCCCACCGGTGCCGTCACCGTGAACATGCCGTACCTGCTCCGCTGAAGTCCGAACCCCCTTTCGCTCCCCTTCTGTCTTTGTGAGGATCCGTCATGCCCAGAGTCCGCCATCTCCTGGCACCGGTCATCGCCGCAGCCGTCGTGGTCGGCGCCAGTTCCTGCTCCCTGTCGTCTGACGCCGCGGACGGCACCACACCGATCGTCGTCGGCTATCAGTCGAAGACGATCAACACCGTCACCGCGGGAACCCTCCTGAGAGCACGCGGAGACTTCGAGCGACGGCTCGCCGAACTCGGCAAGGCGAACGGTAAGACCTACGACGTTCGCTGGGAGGATTACGACACCGGCGCACCGATCACGACCGGGATGATCGCGGGCAAGATCGACATCGGATCGATGGGCGATTATCCGTTGCTGGTCAACGGTTCCCGCGCGAATGCGTCGGATTCGACAGCGACCTCGATCCTGTCGATCACCGGGTCGTCGCCCACCGGGTCGCTGAACATGATCGTCACGCGTCCGGACTCGCCGATCAGATCCGTCAGCGACCTTCGCGGCAAGCGCGTCTCGGCGAGCGTCGGTTCGGCCGGACACGGCACCGCGATCGCCGCTCTCGATCGAGCCGGGATTCCGGCAGGCGACGTCGATGTGACCAATCAGCAACCGCAGATCGGCGCCACAGCTCTGGAGAGCGGCAAGGTCGACGCACTCGCCCAGTTCGTCGCGTGGCCGGGGCTGCTGGTCTTCCAGCACAAGGCGAAGCTGGTTTACGACGGCGCCGAGCTCGGACGGCCCACCCTGCATGGAACGATCGCCCGCAACTCGTTCATCAAGCAGCAGCCCGAAGTGGTCGAAGCATTCCTGAAGGCTCAGCTCGACGCGACCGCCGCGCTCGTCCACGATCCGCTGAAGGCCGCCGAGCAGGTCGCCGAGCACAGCGGACTGCCCGCCGAAGTCGTGTACCTCTACAACGGACCGGGCGGCACCGACTTCAACCCCGCGATCAAGCCCTCGTTGACCGCTGCTCTCGCCGACGACCTTCCGTATCTGACCTCGATCGGCAGCTTCCCGAACCCCGTCGATCTGTCGAGTTTCGTCGACGACGGTCCGCTGCGCCGAGCGGTGGCCGCCACCGGCGGCGACTATCGGGCGCTGGTCGATCGCGCAGGCAACGAGTCGGTCGCCGTCGGCGAGGTCTGGTACGGCGGATCGCGGGCGACCAAGACCTCCGACGACACCGGGGTCCTACGTCTCATCCGCTCCGCCCGCAACAACGGAACCGCGGTGAAGGCCGCATACGTCACCGACCCGGTGCTCGGAACCCGATGGTTCGCCGATCACGCGGTCTGGCTCCGCGAGGGAGATCGGTTCCAGGCGTTCACCACGTCGGACAGTGCTGAGAAGTATCGTTCGACCCATCCCGACGCCGCCCCCGTCACCTACGACGAGGCCGTCTCGCAGGTGACGCCGTGAGTACGCCGACGATCGCCGCCGCACCGCCGGCCCAGCGGCCCCTCGACATGCCCGTGACTCCGACCGCCGATCCCGGTCACCGCGGCGGACACTCAGCGCGCCGCTGGGCGCTGCGCGTCGCGACGGTCCTGGTCGCCGTCGGCGTCTGGCAGCTCCTGGCCGCGGGCGACGTCGTGTTCTGGCTCCACTTCGACACGGTCCCGTCCCCCACGGAGGTGGCGTCCGCCTGGTGGGCGCGCCTGCACACCGACGCGTACTACATCGACATCGCGCAGTCGCTGATCCGGATCGGCAGCGGCTTCGCCCTCGCCGCGGTGGTCGGCGTGCCCCTCGGTATCGCGCTGGGCCGTTCGCAGGCCGCGGGCGACACCGTGGGAACACTCACCGAACTGGCTCGGCCGATCCCGGCGATCGCCCTCGTTCCGATCGCGATCCTGGTGTTCCCCAGTGACGAGTCGGGCATGGTCTTCATCACCTGCGTCGCGGCCGTCTTTCCGATCATCGTCTCCACCCGGCATGCGGTCCGCGCGCTGCCGACCATCTGGGAGGAGTCGGTCCTGACCATGGGCGGCACGCGCCGCGACGTGCTCCTTCGAGTGATCCTGCCGGGCATCACACCGGGCGTGTTCGGCGGTCTGTCGGTCGGAATCGGAGTGGCATGGATCTGCCTCATCTCTGCCGAGATGGTCTCGGGCAGGCTCGGCATCGGCTACCAGACCTGGCAGAGCTACACCGTCGTCGACTACCCCGGTGTGTTCGTCGGCATGTTCACGATCGCCGCCCTCGGCGCGGCGACCTCGGGAGCGATCGAGCTGATCGGACGCCGCATCACCCGGTGGCTCCCGCGCGGAGAAGGGCGACCATGAGCACCACCATCGACATCTCCGACCTCATCCTCAAGCACCGCGACCGGGCCGTCGTCGACGGACTGTCGCTCACCATCGCGTCAGGCGAGATCCTGGTCGTCACCGGGCCCTCGGGCTGCGGGAAGTCCACCCTGTTGCGCGCCGTCGCCGGGTTGCGTCCCCTCGACGGCGGAACCGTCACCGCCGACGGTGCGGCGATCGTCGGCACCTCGCGCGATCGGGCCATGGTGTTCCAGGACGACGCCCTCCACCCGTGGCGGACCGTTCGCAAGAACATCCTGCTCGCCCTCCAGTTGCGCGGTGTGCCACGGGCCCGTCGGTCGGCGGAGGCGGATCGGTGGATCGCCGAGATCGGCCTCGACGGTTTCGGCGACCATCTGCCACGCGAGTTGTCGGGCGGCATGCGGCAGCGCGTGCAGTTGGCGCGCGGGCTCGCCGGAGCACCCCGCGTGGTGCTGATGGACGAGCCGTTCGGAGCGCTCGACGCCCAGACGCGGGCTTCCATGCAGCAACTGTTGATCCGTACCCTCCACGCCCATCCCGCGACGGTCGTGTTCGTCACGCACGACGTCGACGAGGCCGTCCTGCTCGGCGACCGTGTCGTGGTCCTCGGTGCCGCAGGTGAGCCAGTCCGGCGAGTCGTCGACGTTCCACGGCCGCGGCAGGCGAGCCCGGCCAACGACGGCGCACGGGCCGCCGTCATCGAAGCCCTGACCGCGCACAACACACTTTCGACACCACAGGAGACGAACCGATGACCGCAGCACACGCAGAGTTCACTGCACCGGCAGTCTCGGCTGCGCATCGCCTGGACTGCGACGTCCTGGTGATCGGCGGAGGCACCGCGGGGTCCATGGCCGCCCTGACCGCTGCCGAGAACGGCGCCGACGTCCTCCTTCTGGAGAAGGCGCACGTCCGGCACTCGGGCGCGCTGGCGATGGGGATGGACGGCGTGAACAACGCGGTGATCCCGGGAAAGGCGGTGCCCGAGGACTACGTCGCCGAGATCACCCGCGCCAACGACGGCATCGTCGACCAGAAGACCGTCTATCAGACCGCGACGCGCGGATTCGGCATGATCTCGCGTCTGGAGCGGTACGGCGTGAAGTTCGAGAAGGACGAGTACGGCGAGTACGCGGTGCGCCGGGTGCACCGGTCTGGTTCGTACGTGCTGCCGATGCCGGAGGGCCGCGACGTCAAGAAGGTTCTGTACCGCGTCCTTCGGCGTCGTGACATGCGCGAGAAGATCACCATCGAGAACCGGCTGATGCCGGTGCGCGTCCTCACCGAGAACGGCCGTGCCGTCGGCGCTGCGGCGCTGCACACCCGCACCGGCGAGTTCTACGTGATCGGCGCGAAGTCGGTCATCCTGGCCACCGGCCCCTGCGGACGGCTCGGACTGCCGGCCTCCGGTTACCTGTACGGCACGTACGAGAATCCGACCAATGCCGGCGACGGGTACTCGATGGCGTACCACGCAGGAGCCGAGCTGAGCGGCATCGAGTGCTTCCAGATCAACCCGCTCATCAAGGACTACAACGGCCCCGCCTGCGCGTACGTCGCCAACCCATTCGGCGGCTACCAGGTCAACGCCGACGGAGATCGATTCGTCGACTCCGACTACTGGTCCGGAGACATGATGAAGGAGGTGGTCCGCGAGATCGACTCCGCCCGCGGCCCGATCTATCTCAAGGTCTCGCATCTGCCGACCGAGACCATCGACACCCTCGAATCGATCCTGCACACCACTGAACGTCCGACGCGCGGAACGTTTCACGCGAATCGCGGCCACAGCTATCACACGCACGACATCGAGATGCACGTCTCCGAGATCGGTTTGTGCAGTGGACATTCCGCCTCAGGGGTCTGGGTCGACGAGAACGGGGCGACGACGGTCGACGGACTCTACGCCGCGGGCGACCTGGCCTGCGTCCCGCACAACTACATGATCGGCGCGTTCGTCTACGGCGAGCTGACGGGCAGCCACGCCAGCGACCGCGCGAAGCACACCCCGGCGCCGGGTGAGCTGCCCGCCGACCAGATCGCAGACGCTCACGAGCTGATCTACCGGCCGTTGCGCAATCCCGACGGGCCGCCCCAGCCACAGGTCGAGTACAAGCTCCGGCGATTCGTCAACGATTACGTCGCGCCGCCGAAGACGTCGAACAAACTCGGCATCGCGGTGGAGACGTTCGAGCGGATGCGCGGCGAGATCGCGCAGATGGGCGGGCGAACTCCGCACGAGCTCATGCGTTGCGCCGAGGTGAACTTCATCCGCGACTGCGCCGAACTCGCCGCCCGCAGTTCGCTGACACGCACGGAGAGCAGATGGGGGCTGTACCACCAGCGCGACGACCTCCCCGATCGCGACGACGCGCGGTGGGGCTATCACCTCAACGTCCGCAAGAATGCAGGCGGAGCGATGGAGTTCATCGGTCGCCCGGTGGCGCCGTACCTCGTTCCCGTCGAGGGCCTCAATCACATTCCGCCGCAAGATCGTTCGGTGATCGCAGTGGAGCAGCCCCGGAGCGGCGTCGGCCCCGCCGTCACCGTCGGTGGGACCCCTGGCCCGGTCCCGGACGACACCCGCCCCGAAACCCCGGCGACGCACGAGCCGCTGTCGCCGCGGATCGCCGAGCTGGTCCGCATGGAGTCGGTCACGGTCGAGGAACTCACCGACTATCTCGAGGACGAGGATCCCGCGGTGCGCCGCACAGCGCTGGCCACGCTGACCGAGCACACTCCCGACGGATTCGACTCAGCGCTGGCTGCCGCGTTGTCCGACCCGGATGCCGCCGTGCGTCGCACCGCTGTCGAGGCTCTCCGTGAACTGGTCGAGATCCTGTCCGCCGAGGCCGGGTTCGTCGCAGCCCTCCACGAGGTGGCGGATTCGGAGGACCATCTGGTCCGGGCCGGGGTCCTCGATCTCCTGCGGTCGCTCAAGGCCGCGGAGCCCGGTCTGTTCGATCGGGCCCTGACCGACCCGCATCATCGTGTTCGCATCGAAGCGATCCGCGGGCTGGTCTCGCTGAACGACGCGCCGTCGGTCGCGGTCGCGGCCCGGGATGCCAACCGCGAGGTTCGAGTGGTGGCGGCCCAGGGTCTGGCGACGATCGGCGACGGCGCCGCCACCTTACGGGAGCTGTCGACCGATATCGACCCGTTGGTCCGAGCGGCTGCCTTCACCGCGCTCGCCGCTCTCGGCGACGCCGAGACCGACGGCGACGTGCTCCGAAAAGCCCTGCGCGACAGCGCCTGGCAGGTCCGCAAGGGCGCGGCGACCGGGCTGGCGGTGGCACCCGGACCGAAGACCGTCGCCGCTCTCGCGGAACTGGTGACCGATCGTCACGGTGACGTCCGCAAAGCGGCCGTTCAGACGCTCCGGCCCTGGTCCGAGCACCCCGACGTCGCCGAGCTCATGGCCCTCGCCGGCCACGACGAGGACGCCGATGTACGGGCCGCGGCGCGGTGACCTGAAGTCGGTGCTCAGTGCTCGTCGTAGTGGTCGCCGTGCGGTGAGTGGCGGTGCCCGTCGTGGATGTAGTCGATGTGCCCGTCGTGCTCCACCGCCTCGTGGCCGCAGTCGGGTCCGTGCGTGTGGTCGGGGTGCGTGTGGGTCTCGTGTTCTGAATCAGCCATGACCTCACGCTATGCGCATTCCGGGATGCTTTCCAGACCCCGGTGCAATCACCTGCTTCTGGTCGACCCCACCGGCCCGAAAGGCCTCACGTAGACTGCTCTCGTCGGCGACGCAATCCCCACCTGCGCCGTCGACGCGACCGGCCCGGCAGCCGACCACCGGACTGCTGCCACGACACAGCCGGTCTCCGCTCTCGTAGCTCAGGGGATAGAGCACCGCTCTCCTAAAGCGGGTGTCGCAGGTTCGAATCCTGCCGGGAGCACGCAGTGTCTAGAGTCTTGAGCGAAGCACTTTCCAGTGCGATTCAGCTCAGGAGGATCCACCAGTGATGACGTCGCGTACCCGCGCCCTCACCATCGCACTCGCTGTCGCGGCCACCGCCGCGCTGTCGGTCACCGCCCCCGTACACGCGGATGCGCAGAACGACTCGCTACCCGCGATCTACGACGCCTCGTACGAGCCGCTCCCCGGCGTCCCGCTGGTGACCGACTCCGACGATCCCTCGGTCGCTGAAGTCCTGTCGATCGAGGCAGCCGACGAGCACGGACCAGTCGCCGAGGCCGAGGACTCCGACTCCGACGACGTCTCCGCATGGTGGTGGATGCTGCTTCTGCTGGTCCCGGTGGTCGGGCTGATCCTGGTGTGGCTGCGCGGGCGCAACTCCTACGACTACGCGACGTTCGCGCCCGCGACCGGGCCGGGTTTCCCGCCGATCTCCGACGAGCGCGCCGCCCGACTGAAGGCACTCGCCGACGGCACGGAGTCGAGCGCCGCGGGCGCGATCGCCAGGGCCGACAAGGCGAAGGCGGCCGCCGCCGCGGCCGCGGTGCCCGCGCGTCCGGGAGCACGTGTCCCGTCCGAGGGCGGGGCGGTGCCGCTGCCCATCGGCGCATCGCGACCACTGCACGACGATCCGATGCGAGCGCCCGACGGCTATCCGATCAAGGCGGTCACCGAGTCCGGGCTCTACTACCGGCCGGCTCATCCCGACTACGAGTCGGTGACTCCCGATCTCTGGTTCGCGACGGCGCCGACCGCCGACAAGGGCGGCTTCGCGCCTGCCGACGGATGACGCGTCCGACTACCCGAACAGCTCGTTGAACTTGACGAGCGACTTCTCGATGTCACCCTTCACCGCCATCGCGGCGGCCTTGCCCGCCGGTCCGATCAGCGGCAGTCCGCCGAGGTCGATGAGGAAGGTGACCTTGGATCCGTCGCCCTCGGGTTCGACGAGCAGGTTGATCTTGGCCTTGACGCCACCCTTGCCGCTGCCCTTGAGTGCCACCTCGCCCGGCCGGTTGAACTTCTCGATCTCCCACGCGAAGCGCACGCGCGCGCCCTTCACCGAGACGACCGAGGACACCTTGGTGCCCTTCTTCAGCTCGTCGGCGGCGGGCAGCGGGCTGCGCCAGCCGTCGTGGAGCACGAGCCAGTCGTCGTACCGTTCGAGGTCTGCGGCACACGCGAAAGCGTCTTCCGGGGAGAGCGCGACATGAATCGAATCACTGGTCTTGGCCATGGCTACAGAGACTAACCGCAACCAGTCGTCACAGGTAGATCAGGACCCGCCCGTCCTGGCGTCCGCCCGTGCACTCCTCGGCCGAGTGTTCGTCGGTCACGGCGTATCCGCGCTGATCACCGAGGTGGAGGCCTATAACGGCCCGGACGATCCGGCGTCGCACGCGTTCAAGCGCACCGCCCGCTCGGAGATCATGTACGGGCCGCCGAATCGGCTGTACGTGTACCAGATCCACACGCACCACTGCGCGAACATCGTCACGAGCCCGGAGGGCCGGGGTTCGGCGGTCCTGATCCGCGCCGGTGCGATCGTCGACGGCCTCGCCCTGGCCCACGACCGCCGCGGCGACGTGGCCGACCATCTGCTCGCCCGCGGGCCTGGGAATCTCACCAGAGCGCTGGGCATCACCAAGGCCGACCTGCACACCGATCTGCTCGACGCGAAGGGCGTGCACCTGCTTCCGGCCTCCGAGACGATCGCCGCGGAGCGGATCCGCTCGGGCCCGCGCGTCGGGGTCCGACTGGCCGCCGACCGGCCGTGGCGGTTCTGGCTCGACGGGGAGCCGTCGGTCTCGGCGTACCGACGACATCCGAAGGCGTAAGGGCTCGTCGCAAGTCGCTGGATCCGAAATTGTCAGAGGGTCGCGCTAGTGTTCAGACATAGATTCGAACGCCGGAGTGCAGGGTCCCGAGGGGGTGAGCCGGATGAGTGGGATGAATGGCAGCGTAGTCGAGTTGCCGGATGATCCGGCCGAGCTCGCCGCCCTGCTCGACGCGGTCGTCGCCCGGTTCGCGCGGTTGCCGCTGGCGGCGGTGTCCGAGGACGCGTTGCTGTCGGTGTCGGAGTCGTTGGAGCGGACTCACCGCCGCTTCGACGGCCTCGACGCGGCACTGCTGGTCGAGATCTCCGACCGCGGCGCCTACCGCAAAGCCGGCTACCTGTCGGTGCACTCCTACCTGGCGCAGGGACTGCGGCTGGGTGACGGTGCAGCGACGCGGCGTCGCACTAGCGCCGCCGCGATCGGCCGCTTCACCGCGTTGACGGGTGAGACGTTGGCGCCGGTACTCCCCGACACCGCTGCCGCGGTCGCCGAGGGGGCGATC
>NZ_AEUD01000011.1 GCF_000192435.1 Gordonia neofelifaecis NRRL B-59395 | reverse complement strand
CCGAACTCCAGCAGACATCTGCAATTATATTGCGGCCACCCCGTCCCCGGAGCAACCCCACCAGCCTAACATGATCTTCCGGCTCTCCCTAATCGGTGATTCCTAGTGGAATTCACTGAAGAGTTGAAGCAATCGGACCAGATCTGGCCGACCCCGCACGAAATCGCCGCGATTTGATCGCGGCGATCGAAGTTCGGGAGTTCGTCTTCGCGGCCGGGCCGCTCTGACTCCAAATAAGTTACGCACACATGGACGCGAGGTCAAATTCGCGGCGGTGTGACCTGCGACAAGTTCTGCAGGCGGTGAACGCGGGAACGACAGGAGAGAACGACAAAGGGCGGCCCAGCCTTTCGGCCGGACCGCCCCTTGGGCGAACTATCGCTGGGTGAACTATCGCTGGGCGACGAGCGTCGGAACGATCGGCGACGGCAGCTGGGTCGAGCCCATCAGGTAGGCGTCGGCGCCGGCCGCAGCCGAGCGGCCCTCGGCGATCGCCCACACGATCAGCGACTGCCCGCGACCGGCGTCGCCGGCGACGAACACTCCCGGCAGTCCGGTCGCACCGAAGTCGTCTCCGCGCGCGACATTGCCACGGGCGTCATAGGTGGCACCCAGCTTGTCGAGCAGATCGCCACGCTCCGGGCCGACGAAGCCCATCGCGAGGAGGACGAGATCGGCCTTCAGCTCGAAGTCGCTGCCCTCCACCTTCTCGAATCGGCCGCCCGCCATCTTGACCTCGTGGGCCTTGAGCGCGGTGACCTTGCCGTTCTCACCGACGAACTCCTCGGTGTTCACGCTGTACACCCGCTCGCCGCCCTCTTCATGGGCGGACGAGACGCGGTACATCAGCGGGTACGTCGGCCACGGGGTCGACTCGGCTCGCTCGATCGGCGGCTTCGGCATGATCTCGAACTGGTGCACCTGGGCGGCACCCTGACGAAGCGACGTGCCGAGGCAGTCGGCGCCGGTATCACCGCCGCCGATGATCACCACGTGCTTGCCTTCCGCGGTGATCTGCCCGTCTACGACGTCGCCGTGCTGGACGCGGTTGGCCTGCGGCAGGAACTCCATCGCCTGGTGGATGCCGTCGAGCTCGCGGCCCGGGACCGGCAGATCGCGGCCGATGGTGGAACCGTTGGCCAGGATCACCGCGTCGAAGTCACCGCGGAGCTGCTCGACGGTGAGGTCGACACCGACGTTGACGCCCGTGCGGAACACCGTGCCCTCGGCCTCCATCTGCTCGAGACGGCGATCGATGAACCGCTTCTCCATCTTGAACTCGGGAATGCCGTAGCGGAGCAGACCACCGATGCGGTCGGCGCGCTCGAACACCGTCACGTCGTGGCCCGCACGCGTCATCTGCTGAGCGGCGGCCAGGCCGGCCGGCCCGGATCCGACGACCGCGACCTTCTTGCCCGTCCGCTCGGTCGGCAGGACCGGGGTGACCGTGCCGTCGCCCCACGCCTTCTCGATCAGCTCCACCTCGACCTGCTTGATGGTCACGGCAGGCTGGTTGATGCCGAGGACGCACGACGCCTCGCACGGCGCCGGGCACAACCGCCCGGTGAACTCCGGGAAGTTGTTGGTCGCGTGCAGCCGGTCCATGCCCGGACCCCACTGGTCGCGGTACACCAGGTCGTTCCACTCGGGAATCAGGTTCCCGAGCGGACAACCGTTGTGGCAGAACGGAACACCGCAGTCCATGCAGCGGCTCGCCTGCGTCTGCAGCGTGCCCTTGTCGAACTCGGTGTAGACCTCTTTCCAGTCCAGCAGTCGCAGTTCGACGGGCCGACGGACCGGTGTCTCCCGCTCGGTGTGCTTGAGAAAACCCCTCGGATCAGCCACGTGCCGCCTCCATGATCGCTTCGTTCACATCTCGTCCGGAGCGCTCGGCGGCGTCGATGGCGACGAGCACCTTCTTGTAGTCGCGGGGCATCACCTTCACGAAGTGCCCCTGGGCGACGGCCCAGTCGTCGAGGATGGCGGCGGCGACCGGCGAGCCGGTCTCGTCGCGGTGCTCCGTGAGCAGTCCCGACAGCACGGCGAGGTCTTCGGCGTCGAGCTCCTCGAGGTTCACCAGTTCTGCGTTGAGGTTCGCCTCGAACTCACCGTGCGGGTTGTAGACGTATGCCACGCCGCCGGACATGCCCGCAGCGAAGTTGCGCCCGGTGCGGCCCAGGATCACGGCGGTGCCGCCGGTCATGTACTCGCATCCGTGGTCGCCGACGCCTTCGACGACGGCCTGGACACCCGAGTTGCGGACGCAGAAGCGCTCGCCGACCACGCCGCGCAGGAAGACCTTGCCCGCGGTGCCGCCGAAGGCGATCACGTTGCCGCCGATGATGTTCTCCTCGGCGACGAACCCGGCCGGCGCGTTACGCGGCGGTCGGACGACGATCTTGCCGCCCGACAGCCCCTTGCCGACGAAGTCGTTCGCGTCGCCTTCGATGCGCATGGTGATACCGCGCGGCACGAAGGCGCCGAAGCTGTTGCCCGCCGAACCGGTGAAGTCGATCGAGATCGTCCCCTCCGGCAGTCCCTGGGCGCCGTAAGCCTTGGTGACCTCGTGGCCCAGCATGGTTCCGACGGTCCGGTTCACGTTGCTGATCGGCGACGCGAGCGTCACGCGTGTACCCGATTCGATTGCGGCACGGGCTTTCTCGATCAGCTCGTTGTCGAGCGCCTTGTCCAGGCCGTGGTCCTGCTTACCGGAGCAGTAGAGATCCTGATTCATGAACGGCGATTCCGGCATGGTCAGGATCGGCGACAGATCGAGCTTGCCCGCCTTGTGGTTCTTCCAGTGCGCCAGCGCCTTGTGCGTGTCGAGCGCCTCGAAGTGGCCGACCGCGTCCTGCAGGGTGCGGAAGCCCAGGCGTGCGAGCAGCTCGCGCACCTCCTCGGCGATGTACAGCATGAAGTTCTCGACGAACTCCGGCTTGCCCGAGAAGCGTTCGCGCAGAAGCGGATTCTGTGTCGCAACGCCCACCGGACAGGTGTCGAGGTGGCAGACGCGCATCATGATGCATCCCGAGACCACCAGCGGCGCGGTCGCGAAACCGAACTCCTCACCGCCGAGAAGCGCGGCGATCATCACGTCACGGCCGGTCTTCAGCTGGCCGTCGACCTGCACGACGATGCGGTCGCGCAGTCCGTTGAGCAGCAGCGTCTGCTGGGTCTCGGCCAGGCCGATCTCCCACGGTGCGCCCGCGTGCTTCAGCGAGGTCAGCGGGCTGGCGCCGGTGCCGCCGTCGTGTCCCGAGATCAGGACGACGTCGGCGTGCGCCTTGGAGACGCCCGCGGCGACGGTGCCGACACCGAGCTCGGAGACCAGCTTCACGTGGATGCGGGCCTGCGGGTTCGCGTTCTTCAGGTCGTGGATCAGCTGCGCGAGATCCTCGATCGAGTAGATGTCGTGGTGCGGCGGCGGCGAGATCAGGCCGACGCCCGGCGTGCTGCCGCGGACCTCGGCGACCCACGGGTACACCTTGTGCGGCGGCAGCTGACCGCCCTCACCGGGCTTGGCACCCTGCGCCATCTTGATCTGGATGTCGGTGCAGTTGCTCAGGTAGTGGCTGGTGACACCGAAGCGTCCCGAGGCGACCTGCTTGATCGCGCTGCGGCGCCAGTCGCCGTTCTCGTCGTGAACGAACCGGCGCGGGTCCTCGCCGCCCTCACCCGAGTTCGACCGACCGCCGAGGCGGTTCATCGCGATCGCGAGAGTCTCGTGCGCCTCGGCCGAGATGGAGCCGTAGCTCATCGCACCCGTCGAGAAGCGCTTGACGATCTCGCTCGCCGGCTCCACCTTGTCGATCGGGATCGGATCGCGATCGCCGAAGTTGAAGTCGAACAGACCGCGGAGCGTGCCCAGCTGGGCCGCCTGGTCGTCGACCATCTTGGTGTACTCCTTGAACACCGAGTACTGGCCGGTGCGCGTGGAGTGCTGCAGCTTGAACACCGTGTCCGGGTTGAACAGGTGGTACTCGCCCTCGCGACGCCACTGGTACTCGCCGCCGACCTCGAGCTCGCGGTGCGCGCGCTCGGCCGGGCGGTCGGTGAAGGCGAGCGCGTGCCGCCGGCCCACCTCGCCGGCGATCTCGTCGAGACCGATGCCGTCCAGCTGGCTGTTGAGTCCGGTGAAGAACTCGTCGACGACGTCCTGTCCCAGACCGATGACCTGGAACAACTGCGCGCCGGTGTAGGAGGGCACGGTCGAGATGCCCATCTTGCTCATCACCTTCAGGACGCCCTTGCCCGCCGCCTTGATGTAGTTGGCGCGCGCCTTGCAGAAGGTGGCCTCGTGATCGAGGTCCTCGGTGCCGGGAACCTCGAGGCTGCCGGACTCGAGCATGTCCTCGATGGTCTCGAACGCCATGTACGGGTTGATGCCGCTGGCACCGAACCCGATGAGCAGCGCCATGTGGTGCACCTCGCGGGCGTCGCCCGACTCGATGATGAGGCTGGCGCGGGTCCGGGTCCGCTCACGCACCAGATGATGATGCACGGCAGCGGTCAACAGCAGCGACGGGATCGGCGCGAGGGTCTCGTCCGACTCGCGGTCGGAGAGCACGATGACGCGAGCGCCGTCGGCGATCGCCGCCGACACCTTGCTGCGGACGCCGTCGAGTGCCCGGCGCAGCCCCTCGCCGCCCTCCGCGACCGGGTACAGGCCGTGGATGTGCACCGACGGGAAACCCGTCGCCGGATCGATCTCGATCAAGCGGGCGAGATCGTCGTTGTCGAGGATCGGCTGGCTCAGCACGATCTGCTTGGCCGAGCCTGCTGCGGGGTTCAGCAGGTCGCGCTCACCGCCGATGCGGCCGCCGAGGCTGGTGACGACCTCCTCGCGGATCGCGTCGAGCGGCGGGTTCGTGACCTGCGCGAACATCTGCTGGAAGTAGTCGAACAGCATCCGCGGACGGTTCGACAGGACCGCGACGGGCGTGTCGGTACCCATCGACCCGAGCGCTTCACCGCCGGTCGCCGCCATCGGCGAGATCAGCAGCTTCAGGTCTTCGGTGGTGTAACCGAAGACCTGCTGGCGCAGCGTCACGCGGTCGTGCGGCATGTGCTTGTGCGGCGGCGCAGGCAGGTCCGCCAGCGCGACCTGACTGCCGTCGAGCCATTCCTGGTACGGCTGCTCGGCCGCGAGGGAGTCCTTGATCTCCTCGTCGGCGACGATCCGTCCCTGGGCGGTGTCGACCAGGAACATCTTGCCGGGCTGCAGTCGCTGCTTGGCGACGACGTCGGCCGGATCGATGTCGAGGACGCCGACCTCGGAACCCAGCACCACCAATCCGTCCTTGGTGACCCAGATGCGCGACGGGCGCAGACCGTTGCGGTCCAGGACGGCGCCGATCACGGTGCCGTCGGTGAAGCACACCGACGCCGGTCCGTCCCACGCCTCCATCAGTGCGGAGTGGTACTCGTAGAACGCCCGGTGCTCGGGCTTCATGTCCTCGCTGCGCTCCCACGCCTCGGGAACCATCATGAGCACCGCATGCGGCAGCGTGCGGCCGCCCAGGTGCAGCAGTTCGAGGACCTCGTCGAAGCGTGCGGTGTCCGAGGCGCCGGGGGTGCAGACCGGGAAGATCTTGTCGAGGCTGTCGCCGAAGGCGTCTGTCTTGATGAGCGCTTCGCGGGCACGCATCCAGTTCTCGTTGCCGCTGACGGTGTTGATCTCACCGTTGTGAGCGACGCGGCGGAACGGGTGGGCCAGCGGCCACGACGGGAACGTGTTGGTCGAGAAGCGGCTGTGGACCATGCCGAGCGCGCTCTCCACACGCTCGTCCTGCAGGTCCAGGTAGAAGTCACGCAGCTGGGGCGTGGTCAGCATGCCCTTGTAGACGAACGTCTGCCCCGACAGGCTCGGGAAGTAGACGGTGTCGCGTCCCGGGCCGTCCTGTCCGGCGCCCTTCTCGCCGAGCTCGTACTGCACGCGCTTGCGGACCACATAGGCCTTGCGCTCGAGCTCCATGCCCGACGCGCCACCGAGGAACACCTGGCGGAACGTCGGCATCGCGTCGCGCGCGAGCGCACCGAGCGAGCTCTCGTCGACCGGGACATCGCGCCAACCGAGCAGCGTCAGGCCCTCGGAGGCGATGATCTCCTCGACGCCGCGGACCGCCTCGGCGATGTCACCGGAGGCCTGCGGCAGGAAGGCGATGCCGGTGGCGTAGTCGCCCTCGGCGGGGAGCTCGAACTCGACGACCTCGCGGAGGAACCGGTCCGGAACCCCGATCATGATGCCCGCACCGTCACCGGTATTGGGCTCAGCGCCGGCCGCGCCGCGATGCTCGAGGTTGACCAGCGCGGTGATGGCCTTCTCGACGATGTCGCGGCTGCGACGTCCGTGCATGTCGACGACGAAGGCGACGCCGCACGCGTCATGCTCGTTGACCGGATCGTAGAGCCCGACGGGCCCCGGCAAGTGCTTCATGAATCTGCCTACTCCGCACGCGACGCTGCGTACTAATACGTACTGGAGAGAGTCCCGGTCAGAAGTCAGTGCGAACCAGCGCACCGCCCGGGGATTCAGCTTCATTGCTGGCCCGCTCAAGTCGCAGGGGGTAGCCCATCGACGCAAGCGCAGTACGCCCAGTATTCCACTTCGGCCCGGTTGAGGCAAAAAGCGGATACAGTCTCTCACCGTGTACTCCACGTCACACGAACTCGCGGCACGCGCGTCTCTCCGCGCCCGGGCGTTCTCGAAGACGACGGTCGCCTCACGACCGTTGATGTACGCGCTCGGCCGTGGTGCCCTCGCCGGCCCCCGGCTGCTCACCGCGACGCGACCGGCGGTGAACCTCGGACTGTCGTTGATGAGCCCGGTTCCACGTGAAACCCGGACGACCACGATCCGCGAGACCACCGCCGACGGCCAGGTGCGCGGCGAGTGGATCCACACCGACGGCGGCCTCGGCGTCCCTGACCCGGCGTCACCGGCGTCGATCGTGTACTACCTGCACGGCAGCGGTTACGTGATCTGTTCGCCGCGCACGCATCGCGGGCTGGTCGCTCGGCTGACACGGCGGGCGGGCATCGGCGCCTTCAGCCTCGACTACCGGCTCGGCCCCGAATACCGGTGGCCCAGCGCGGGCGACGACGCCGTCCGCGGCTACCGCTGGCTGCTCGCGCAGGGCTTCGACGCCGAACAGATCGTCGTGGCGGGTGACTCGGCCGGCGGTCACCTCGCCCTCGACCTTCTGGCTGCGAACCACCGCGACGGCGTGCCACAGCCGCGCGCGATGGCGCTGTTCTCCCCGCTCTACGATCCGACGTTCCAACTCGCCCGCGACCTCGAGAGCCGAGGCGTGCGGGACCCGATCATCGACGTCACCGGTGCCGCGCGGTTCCTCGGCCTGTACACCGCCGGCGCCGACCCCGACCACCCGCGAATGCGGATCAGACTCACGCCCGACATGGACCTGCCGCCCACTCTGATCCAGGTCGGCTCCCGCGAGATCATGGCCGACGACGCACGGACCATCCATCGCCGCCTGCTGGACGCGGGTGGGCTGTCCGAACTGCAGGAATGGCAGGGACAGGGGCACGTCTTCCAGATGTTCCCGTACTTCACGCCCGAGTCGGGCAAGGCGGTGCGCGCGGCCGCGGAGTTCATCGCCGAGCACAGCGTCCTGCCGTGACCGATCACCGTCGTCGGCCCGTCGAGCGGGCGGCGAATCACCCGAACGGGCGTTAGGCTCGGGTCGGGCCCGTCGCATGGCCTCGGGTCCGACGACAACAGTCCAACCTTCCTGGGAGGGTGAGATGCCTGAGGAGAAGATCCCCTACACGCCCACCGACTCCGGAGCGCCCGCCGGCAGCGACGAGCACTCGCTGACCGTCGGCCCGGCCGGCCCGATCGTCCTGCACGATCACTACCTGATCGAGCAGATGGCTCAGTTCAATCGCGAGCGCATCGCCGAACGGCAGCCGCATGCCAAGGGCAGCGGAGCGTTCGGCACCTTCGAGACGACCGCCGATGTCTCGAATTACACCTGCGCGTCGCTGTTCCAGCCGGGAGCGACCACTGAGATGGTGGCCCGATTCTCGACCGTCGCCGGCGAGCGCGGCAGTCCCGACACCTGGCGCGACCCCCGCGGTTTCGCGCTGAAGTTCTACACCGACGACGGCGTCTACGACATGGTCGGAAACAACACTCCGGTGTTCTTCATCAAGGACCCGATGAAGTTCCAGCACTTCATCCGATCCCAGAAGCGCCGCGCCGACAGCAACCTCCGCGACCACGACATGCAGTGGGATTTCTGGACGCTCTCGCCGGAGTCCTCCCATCAGGTCACCTGGCTGATGGGCGACCGCGGGATCCCCCGTACCTGGCGCCACATGAACGGGTACAGCTCCCACACGTACCTGTGGGTGAACGCATCCGGCGACAAACACTGGGTGAAGTACCACTTCCTGTCGGACCAGGGAGTCGAGTGCCTCACCCAGGACGAGGCCGATCGGCTCGCGGGCCGAGACAGCGACTTCCACATGCGCGACCTGTTCGACTCGATCGCTCGCGGCGAGCATCCGTCGTGGACGCTCAACGTCCAACTGATGCCGTTCGACGACGCCGTCGGCTACCGTTTCAATCCGTTCGATCTCACCAAGGTGTGGCCGCACGCCGACTATCCCCTGCATGAGGTCGGGAGAATGACTCTCCATACGAACCCGACGGACAACCACGCGCAGATCGAGCAGGCCGCATTCGAGCCGAGCAACGTGGTACCAGGCATCGGTTTCAGCCCCGATCGCATGCTGCTCGGACGGGTCTTCTCGTATTCCGACGCCCATCGCGCTCGGCTCGGCGCCAATTACAAGCAGATTCCGGTCAACCGGCCCCGGAACGAGGTCCACAGCTACTCCAAGGACGGGGCGATGCGCATCGATCCGGTGAGCGACCCGGTCTACGCGCCGAATTCCAAGGGCGGGCCGGCCGCTGTGTACCCGGGCCAGGCCGAACCGCAGTGGGCGGCGGACGGCCCGCTGGTCCGCAGTGCCTACGTCGATCATCCCGCCGACGACGACGTCAGCCAACCGCGCGCACTGATCCGAGACGTGATGGACGACGGTGCCCGGGATCGTCTGGTCGACAACGTCGCCGGACATCTCCTCGATGGAGTGAGCGAGCCGGTACTCGCTCGAGCCTTCGAATACTGGCGCAACATCGACCCCGAGACCGGTGTGGCGATCGAGCGTCAGGTGCGCGCGGCGCAATGACGTCACGTCCTGTGCGGCGGCCCGTCGTCATTCATCGAGCGGAGAACTTCCGGGCCGCCGCATAGGATCGCCGCATGAAACGATTCGTGCTGTCGCTCGTGGTGGCGATCGCCACGGTGATCGGCCTCTTCTGGCCGGTGATCGCGAACTCCAGTCCGTCGGGCGACACGACGGTCGACACCGCCGTCATCACCGATTACAACGCGGACTTCACACTGGCGCGCGACGGACAGCTCACCGTCGACGAGGTCCTGACAGTCGATCTGCCGTCCGGCAAGCACGGCATCTTCCAGTTCTGGGACGTCTCCGACGCCGACCCGGCCAACAAGGGCGTGCGGTATCGGCCGCAGGACATCGCGATCACGATGGACGGCCAGCCGGTCCCGTTCGAGCTCAGCGAGGAGCAGGGCGGCCGATTCAAGGTCGCGCGGATCGGTGACGCGAACTCCTTCGTCACCCCCGGCGAGCACCGCTATCAGATCTCCTACCGCGTCGCCGACACCATCGGCGGCGGCGATCCCGGCCGGTTCATCTGGCGAGTCGTCGGAAACGGCTGGCGGATGCGGATGGAGAAGAGCACCAGCACCGTCCACTTCCCCGAGAACCCGACCTCGTTCGCGTGCAGCACCAACGACGGGTCGCCCTGCGAGGTCGCCGAACCCGACGCGACGACTCGTGTCGTCACCACCGGGCCGCTGGCACCGAACACCGGTGTCGCGGTGAAGGCCGAGCTTCCCTTCGCCGGACCCGGCCGGACGCAGTTGCCATGGTCGGTGTCGATGGACGTACTCCTCGGCAACTCGAGGCTCGTTCCGATCGTCTCGGTCCTGCTGTCGCTGCTGACTTTCGCCGCCGGATTCCTCTGGATGCGCCGCAGCCGCGAGGACACCCCGCTGCTGCCGGTGATGTACGAACCGCCTGCCGACCCGCAGAAACCGTCGCGCAAGCTGGGGCCGGTGGAGACGTACTACGTCGCCTACGAGTCGATGCCGAGGAAGGCCCTGGTCTCGACGTTGTTCCACCTCGCCGAACAGGGACACGTGACGCTGAACCGGACGACGAGCTCCGACTGGACTGTCGTCTCCCAGCTGACGCCCGGGCGGTTCGCATCGCTGGACCCCGCGTCGAACGCGGTGGTCGCGGCGCTCGGACTCTCGCAGGCCGGTTACGTCTTCGAGGCCGACGGGTCCAAGAGCGCCGGGCAGAAGCTGTCGACCGCGACGAAGGAGATGGAGGCCGCGACCCGGAACTGGGGTCTGCAGAGTGGATCGCTCGAGCGGAGCCGGTCGGAACTGTTCGGGCGAATCGCCGTGGGTGCGGCCCTGGTCGTCGCCGCGGTCCTGCTGATCTTCCAGATTCTGCCCGCCCAGATCATGGCCTTGCCGATCGCGGCATTCGTGATCGGCGGCGCCGGGCTGTTCGTGCCCGGCGTCGGCACGCGGCGCACCCCACTCGGCCGGGAGGTGTGGTCGCGGTCCGGCGGTTTCGAGCGCCTGCTGTCGACGACGTCGAACCAGGAACGCCTCGACTTCTCCGCCCGCAAGGAGCTGTTCACCAGCTACATCCCCTATGCGATGGCCTTCAACTGCGCCGACGCCTGGGCGGCCAAGTATCGCTACGCGACCGGCCAGGAGCCGCCCGATCCGGTCTGGCTCCCGGGGTTCTACGTCGGGTCGACGTCGCACGGTCTGTTCGGCGGCGGCTCCGGCATGGACAGCTTCGAGTCCAGCCTCTCGTCATCGTTGTCCGCGTACAGCTCGTCGCAGTCTTCGTCGGGCAGCGGTGGCGGCTTCGGTGGCGGCTTCGGCGGAGGCGGCGGCGGTGGAGGCGGCGGCGGCTCCTGGTGAGCCTCGCGCCATCGCCCCACCCGGCATGACATTCTCTGTGCAAGTCCCCAAAAGAAAGAGGCACCAATCGTGATCTGGGCATTGATCATCATCGTTGTCCTGCTCGTCCTCCTCGCCGTCTTCGTGATGGTCGGCTTCAACAAGCTGCGCAAGGCCGACATCACCGCGCAGGAGGCACTGGGCGGCATCGACGTCCAGCTGACCCGACGTGCGGATCTGATTCCCAACCTGGTCAACACCGTCAAGGGCTACGCGGCGCACGAGTCGGGCGTCCTGGAGGCGGTCACCGCCGCGCGCGCCCACATGCAGCAGGCCGCGCAAGGGTCGTCGGTCGCCGACAAGGCCGCCGCTGAGGCTCAGATGAGCGGCGCCCTCGGCCGGCTGTTCGCCGTCGCCGAGAACTACCCGCAGCTGCAGGCCGCGCCGAACTTCATGGCGCTGCAGACCGAGCTCGCGGAGACCGAGAACAAGCTCTCGTTCGCGCGCCAGTTCTACAACGACGCGGTGTCACGGCTCAATCAGGCGGTCCAGACCATTCCGTGGATGCTGTTCTCGGGCATGGCGAACGTCCGGGCGCGGGAGTTCTACCAGGCCCCGGCCGGCCAGGAGCTGCCGCCGCAGGTGCAGTTCTGACACATGCGACATCGAGCCGCCGGGCGGGACCGACTCACGGTTCCCACCGGCGGCTCGTGCTCGGATAGCGCACCCGCAGATAGCTGTAGAGGTACCAGCTGATCGCCATCGCGAGGACCGAACCGACAGCCCACCAGAGCCAGGCGTTCAGCAGACTCGAGCGGACCGCGGCGACCAGCCAGGCGAACGTGAAGAAGATCGTCGCAATCGTCGCGAGAATGCGGACCGTCAGCACGACGATCGCGGCCAGCGACCAGATCGTGCGGCGCGCCACTCCGGGTTCCGGGTCATTACCCATTCCGAAAGCGTAGGCGACGCAGCACAATGGACGTATGAAGACGATCCTGAACGTGTTGTGGCTCGTTCTGTGCGGGCTGTGGATGGCCATCGGGTATGTGCTCGCAGGCATCGTCTGCTGCATCCTCATCATCACCATTCCCTTCGGCATCGCATCGTTCCGCATGGCGAACTATGCGCTGTGGCCTTTCGGGCGCACCGTGATCCGGAAACCGACCGCCGGTGCCGGGTCGACGATCGGCAACGTCATCTGGATCATCGTCGCCGGGATCTGGCTCGCACTGGGCCACCTCGCGACGGGATTCGCCCTGTGCATCACCATCATCGGGATCCCGCTGGGCGTGGCCAGCTTCAAGATGATCCCCATCTCGCTGGTTCCGCTGGGCGCCGAGATCGTGTCGACCAATGATCCGCGGGCGGCGTACTGAGTTCCGGTCTGGGAGTGTTCCGGCGTACTGGGTACCGGCGTGGAGTGCGGGGATTCGACACGGCGCAGAAGTGCGACCAGGACCTACCGCTGAGACTGACAGAGTCGGCCAGCACAGCATTGACCTCTCAGCCGCGACGTCCTCGATTTCGACGGATATCGCGGCTGAGCGGTCAATGCTGCGCGCGGTCGGAGCACTGCCCTAACCGGCCTCGGGATGCTCCTTCTCGAACGCGCGCACGGCGGAACCCACGCCCTGGTACACGCTGTCCGGCGAGAGATCGGCCATGATCTTGGCGGTTTCGAGGGAGTCCTCCAGTTCCGGGGTCACGCCGGCGAGGATGAAGCGCGCGCTCACCGAGTGCACGTAGTCGATCAGGTCGTGCAGCGCCATCGCCGCGGAGTAGTCGACGTCGGAGATCGCCGAGCAGTCCAGCACGAGCCAGCGGACGGGATCGGGGGCCGCTTTGATGAGCGCGGTCACGTCATCGCTGAAGCGGCCGATGTTCGCGTAGAACAGATCGGCGTCGTACCGGAAGACGATCAATCCGGGCAGCGTCTGGTGTCCCGGCCGCGCGCTCTCGTAGCGGCGCGTCCCGTGATCGCCGACCCCCACCACGAACCGTTCGGGCCGATACTGCCGGTGGATGATCTGAAGCAACGACAGGACCATCGCCGCCACGACACCGGTGAGCACGCCGAAGACGACCACCATCATCGTGGTGACCACGGCGATCGCGAACTCGATCCGGCGGATCCGCCAGATCCTCCGGAAGCCGTGCCAGTCGACGAGGTCGACGCCGACCATGAAGACGATCGCCGCCAGCACCGCCTCGGGCAGATCACCCAGCGGTCCCGCCGCGACGGCGACCACGGCGAGGGTCACGACCGCCATGGCGATGTTCGCCACCTGTGTCCGGCCTCGTTGCTGATCGAGGATCGCCGTCTTGGTCGGGCTTCCGTTCACGACGAACGATCCGGTGAGCGACGCAGAGACGTTGGCCGCCGACAGTCCGAGGATGTCGCGGTTCACATCGACCGGGTCGCCGTGCCGCTGAGCGAAGCTGCGAGCGGTCGCCGCACTCTGCGCCAGGATCACCAGCAGGCAGCCGAACGCGATGGTCAGGACGGTCGGGAACTTCGCGACGACGTCGTGCATCGGTGGAAACCGCACTGACGGAACGCCGGCCTCGATGGGGCCGACGGTCGGCACCCACCGGCCGAGGTCGAAGACCGTCACCACGACGATCGACCCGATCACCACGATGATCGGCGTCGGCAGCGACGGTCTCAACCGGCGCACCCCGACCAACGCGGCCAGCGTGACGACGGCGAACACCATCGACTGCCACTGCGCCGTACCGAAGTTCTCGAACACCGCCAGCCACTTGGCCAGGACGTGGCCGGAGTCGTGCTTCGGCTCGCCCAGCATGCCCGGAATCTGCTCGGTGACCACCAGGATCCCCACCCCGGCGAGGAAGCCGACGAGCACCGACGTCGAGAGGAAGTCGCCGAGGAATCCGAGTCGCAGCACCCACGCGATCAGCAGCATCACGCCGGTGACCAGGGCGATCAGACCCGCCCAGGCCAGCCACTCGCCGGAGTCGGGAGCGAGGCCGACGACGCCGAGGCCGGCGATGCCCGACGCGAGCAGCGCGGCGGTCGCCGAGTCCGCTCCCACGACCAGCAACCGTGATGCGCCGATCAGCGCGAAGACGATCGCCGGAACTATCAGCGAGTAGAGACCGGCGCTGAGCGGTACGTGCGCGATGGAGCTGTAGCCCATCGCCTCCGGAATGGCGACGGCTGCGAGCGACGCCCCGGCGAGGACGTCGGCTCGCAGCCAGGAACGCTGATATCCGCTCAGCGCGGGCGGGCGAATGCGGCGCAGCCGGTCAGTGGCCACGACGAATCCACTCGTCGAGGTCACCTGCCTCGGCACCGATCGTGGTCTCATCGCCGTGCCCGGTGCAGACGCGCGTCTGCGGGTCGAGCACCAGGATCCGGTCGCGGATGGAGGCGATGATGTCGTCGAAGCTCGAGAACGACCGTCCGGTGGCGCCCGGACCGCCCTGGAACAGGGTGTCGCCGCTGAACAGCACACCGGCGGACGGCGCCCACACCACGCACGACCCCGGCGAGTGGCCTGGCGTGTTGATCACCTCGAGCCCATGACGGCCGACGGCGATCCGCATGCCGTCCGCGAGCTCACCGTGCCGAACGCCCGGATGCGTCTGCTCCCAGAGCATCTCGTCGGCGGGGTGCAGCAGGATCGGCGCGCCTGTCGCGGCGGCGAGTTCGGGTGCGACGCCGATGTGGTCGTTGTGCGCATGTGTGAGGACGATCGCCACCACCTTGCGATCTCCGACCGCCGCGAGGATCGGCGCGGCGTCGTGTGCCGCGTCGATGATCACCGCCTCGGCGTCGTCGCCGATCACCCAGATGTTGTTGTCGACGTCCCAGGTGCCGCCGTCGAGCGAGAAGGTGCCGGACGTGACGACCCGGTCGACGGTCAAGTCCGTCACAGCTCCACCACCGACCGCAGCACTCGTCCGGACTCCATCGCCTTGAATGCGGCGTCGACGCCGTCGATTCCGATGCGTTCGGTGACGAACTTGTCGAGCGGCAGTCGTCCCTGCAGGAACAGGTCGATCAGCATCGGGAAGTCGCGTTCGGGCAGACAGTCGCCGTACCAGGACGACTTCAGGGCACCGCCGTGGCTGAAGAAGTCGACCAGCGGCATCTCCAAACGCATCTCCGGCGTCGGGACGCCGACGAGCACGACCACGCCTGCGAGGTCGCGGGCGTAGAACGCGGTCTGGTAGGTCTCCGGACGACCGACCGCGTCGATCACCACATCCGCGCCGAACCCGCCGGTGAGTTCCTTCACCGCCTCGGCCACGTCGGCCGTCGCGGAGGCGTCGACGGTGTGGGTGGCGCCGAGGTCCTTGGCCCAGTCGAGCTTGTTCGGGTCGCGGTCGACGGCGATGATCGTGGTCGCGCCGGCCAGCTTGGCTCCGGCGATCGCCGCGTCTCCCACGCCGCCGCAGCCGATGACGGCCACCGAGTCGCCACGGCCCACCTGCCCGGTGTTCATCGCGGCACCGAGGCCCGCCATGACACCGCAGCCGAGCAGACAGGCGACGGCGGGATCCGCGGCTTCGTCGACCTTGGTGCACTGCCCCTCGTGGACGAGGGTCTTCTCGGCGAAGGCGCCGATGCCCAGCGCCGGAGTGAGCTCGGTGCCGTCGGCCAGCGTCATCGGTCGGCTGGCGTTGAAGGTGTCGAAGCAGTACCACGGCCGACCGCGCTTGCAAGCGCGGCACTCGCCGCACACGGCGCGCCAGTTGAGGACCACGTAGTCGCCGACCTCGACGTGCGTCACGGCGTCACCGACGGTCTCGACCACACCCGCGGCCTCGTGCCCGAGGAGGAACGGGTACTCGTCGTTGATGCCCCCGGTCGCGTACGCGAGGTCGGTGTGGCAGACACCGCACGTGCTGATCTTCACCACCACGTCGTTCGGTCCCGGATCCGGGATCGTGATGTCGACCAGTTCGGTCGGCGCGTTCTTTGTTCGGGAGATGACTCCCTTGACGACGGTGGCCACAAGATCTCCTAGCGCGGGTCAGCCGAGAGCGGCGATGAGTTCTGCTTTCTTCATCGTCGAGTATCCCTTGATTCCCGCGGCCTTGGCGTCGGCTCGCAGATCCGCGACCGTCTTCGACGCGTTGCCCGACTTCCCGGCGGGCTTCGACGCGGCGGGCTTGGCTGCAGCGGGCTTCGAGGCGGCCGGCTTCGCGGCGGCAGCCGTTGTCTTGCTTGACTTCTCGGCCGCAGACTCGGCCGCCGAGGCCTTCGCCGGGGCAGCAGGCTTGGCGGCCGCGGGCTTCGACGCGGTCGGCTTCGAGGTAGCAGGCTTCGACGCGGCAGGCTTCGCGACGGGCGCCTTCGCGGCAGGCTTCGAGGCAGCAGCGGGCTTCGAGGCACCCGGAGTCGGAGCCACCTTCGGTGCGGATTCCTTTGCCGGAACGGGCTTTTCGGCAGCAGGCTTGGCCGGAGTCGAGGGCGCCGCCGGCGCCTCGTCCTTCTTCGGCAGAAGCGGCGAACGCGCGAGCACCGTGTCGCGGAGCGCCACCACTTCGCCGGAGAGGCGCTTGACCTCTTTCTCGAGTCGCTTGATCAGGCTCTTCTTGCCACTCATCACTGGTGTCCTCCCATAAGTCCGTGGCTCCAGCCGGAGTGCCCGACCGGGTCAATTGTGACCCTACTGTGAGAAAAGACGACTGAGCGACTACTGGTGACGCATCGAACGCGGCGAAGTGCCCGGCGTTCAGCCGCCCGAGAGGACTTCGGCCACGCGGAAGTCCTCGTCGAGCACCACCAGATCGGCGCGCCGCCCGACCGCCAGGACGCCGATGTCGGGTCGGCGCAGCACTCGCGCCGGGTTGCCCGCCGTCATCGCCGCGGCGCCGATCAGCACGTCGTCGGACGGTGCACCGCCGTTCCCGGCACCTGCCGAGAGACCTGCGACGGTACGCGCGAACAACCGGTCCATCGTCGCGGTGCTGCCCGCGATCGCACCGGTCTCGGCTACCCGGGCGACGCCGGCGTCGACGGTCACATCGAGCGAACCGAGACGGTACGCGCCGTCGGGCATTCCGGTGGCGACCATCGCGTCGGTGACCAGCGCGGCGCGGTCGAATCCGACCGCCCGCTGGACGTCCCGGACGACTGCGGGGTGCAGATGCACCCCGTCTCCGACGAGCTCGACCACCACTCGCGGATCCTCCATGAGCGCCAGCGGCGGTCCCGGCTCCCGATGCCCGAGGGGGGCCATCGCGTTGAAGAGGTGCGTCGCGACGCGAGCGCCGCGCTCGATCGCCTCGCGCACCTGGTCGTACGTCGCGTCGGTGTGCCCCACCGCGACGGTGACCCCCGCGGCGACCAACCTGTCGACCGCATCCATCGCACCGGGCAGCTCTGGAGCGAGCGTCACCATCGCGACGGTGCCGTCGGCGAGATCGAGGATCTCGTCGATCTCGGACGATTCGGGGTTCCGCAGCGCACCGGGGTCGTGTGCGCCGCATCGGGCGTGGCTGATCCAGGGCCCCTCGAGATGAATGCCGGCGCTGACGCCCTCGACGACCAGCTCCCGAAGCCGCGGGACGATGGCCCGCAAGTCCGCGCGAGTCGCGCTGACGGTGCTGGTCACCGTCGTCGTGGTGCCGTGAGTCCGGTGAAAGGCGGCCGCCGCGCGGACCTGCTCGTCGATGCCGTCGGTGTACGACGCCCCACCCCCGCCATGCACGTGCATGTCGACGAAGCCGGGCACCAGGAGTCCGCGGGGGTGGTCGGAGTCGGCGGGCCTGGGTGGACTCCCCGCCCCCACACCGATGATCCGCCCGCCGGACTGCTCGACCCAGCCCGGGCGATGGACGACGCCGTCGGCGACGACGACACCGGCCGCGACGATGGTCGTGTCACTCACGGCAGTTCCTTCCGCGGGGCCGACGGGCAGGCTCCCGTCGGTTCGGAGTGTATCCCCGCGGTCCGACGATTCGTCCCCCAAACAGCCGGGAGAGACGGATCGTGAGTTCAGTCTCAAATCCCTTGACCGGGTGCGGATCCGCGCGGACCGTGGAGACATAAGTTCACTCATGCCGTTCTCCTCTGGAGGTTCCGATGAGCTCCTCGTCGTGGTTCGTTCCGTTCCGTCACCCGTCACCCACCGACCTCGAACTCTGGCTGGAGGACCAGGCCGCCGACGGTCGGATCCTCACCGGTTACTCGCGGTGGAGCCCGGTGCGGATGAAGTTCACCGATTCGGCCCCGGCGACCGTGCGGTACGCGGTCGAACGTCGCTCGGTCCCCGCACCGATCGACTACTTCCGCTTCCGCGAGGCTCAGGGCTGGGAACACGTCGGGAACGCCGCCGACTTCCACATCTGGAGCCGGCCGTACCGCGGCGCACGCCCGACCGGTTTCATCGGCGAGGACCTCGACCGGCGCGCATCGCTGCTCGGCATCGGCCTGGGAGTGTTCGCCGCCGTGGCATTCGCACTGGCCGCCGTCCTCGGTGCGCTGGCCGGGCTGGTGACCTTCGAGTCGCTCTCGCCCGCCGGCCTCTGGGCACCCGCGGTGGCCGCCGGGATCGTCGGACTGATCGCCTGCAGCGGCGCGGTCGCGCTGCGGTCATCCGGCAGCAGCGCGTCGTCGAAGGCCGTCGAAGCCGACGAACGGGCGAGAATCAGCGTCTGACTCCCCCGATCTGTCGGTATCCGCTGTTACCGTGGGGCCATCCGCTCAGGAGGTCACGATGGCCGATGCATCCGACGTCTTCTCCGAGTCCGCGTTCGACGCGGCGATCGATCGGGTGTGGGTTCGCTTCCGCTGCGAACTCGCCGATCAACTGGACAGGCTGCGCAGCGGCCACCCGATCACCGTCTACGCTCTGTGGACCGAGATGTTCGGGCCGCAGCCGACGATCGTCTTCACGCACACGGGGAACAATCGGCTCCGGCTCACCGTCGCCGACTGCGACCTCTACCCGTATGGACCCGAGGACCAGGATCGCATCGACATGCTGATCGCGGACGGGTGGCGATCCCTGCGCGACGGGACGTGCATCCGCGAGTTCGCGCAGCGCCGGGTGGACGCCGCGGCGATGTGCGCCCAGTACGCGCTCCGTGAGGTGTGGGGCGTCCCCGATCCGAGTTACCTGGTCTCCGACAACGACGATGTCCTGCGCACGTTCATCACTCCCCACGCCGCCGCGCGTGAGCCGAAGATGCGCTGACCCTCGACTCGTATCAGGGCCGCCTCGTTCCAGTCGCGATCGCCTCGCTCCAGCGCAGGTCACCGGGTTTCGACACGGACCTCCGCTGCGCTCCGGTCCGGCTCAACCGGCGAGGGGTCCGACCAGCGATACGGGGCCGACAGCCGGGAGGCCGGGACGTCAGCAGCCGTCGTCGGCGGATAGGCGGCCGAGGTAGCGATCCCGCTCCGCCGGACTGAGCGGATCGGTGGTCCGGCAGATCCACCCGAGGGCCTCGGTGCGGTCGGTGGTCTGGAGGTAGACGACCCCGGTGCCGTCACCGGCCACCGGGTACTGCGGACCCGCACCGGCGTCGGCGGGCAGCACCCAGTTCGAGACGCTGCGCGAGCCACCGAGAACGGGCGAGATGGTGGTGCCCCGTACCAGCGTGCCGTCGTCGCCTACCCGATAGTCGGTCACTTCGCGCGTTCCGGTGCCGATGAGCAGGCGGTCGCCGAGGCGGCCGATCGTGACAGCGTGCACGCCGCGAGCGCGGCTGACCACCTCCGGACGGCCGTCGGCGCCGATGCGCCAGACCGCGAGATCACCGGCCGCGACGACGATGCGGTCGCCGCGCGTGAACACGGCCGCCGTCGCCTGTTCGCCCATGGGCAGCACGACCGGAGCACCACCGGGCAGGGCGTACAGGTAGGCGTTGCCGTCGTCGGACGCGACGACGACACGGGTGCCGTCCGTCGAATAGTTCACGCTGCGGATCAGGTCGCCGGGCCCGGAGAGGACCTCGCCCACCGGCCTCGGAGCTGCCGGATCGGATACGTCCCAACGCTGGACGCGGCGATCGTCGAGGCCCGTCGCCAGCTCACGCCCGTTCGGCGCGAAGGCGATCTCGTTGGTGTACCGCGTCCCGACGCGGATCTCCCCTGACCGACGCGGATGCTCGGGATCGGCCAGATCCCACAGCTCCACGAGCCCGCCGTTGTTGTTGGCGGTGGCCGCCGACGACCCGTCCGCGGAGACGACCACGCGCGGCCTGTTGTTGGCCCGCCGATCGATCTCCGTACTGGACCGCTGATGCCAGCCGGTCTCGTCCCTGGTCCAGACGTTCATCCGCGCGTCGGAGCCCACCGTCACCATCCGGCTGCCCGACGCGCCCTCGTCGAGCCCACTGATCGGCGAGCCTCGATCCGGCAACAGACCGGGCGGCAGGGTCCACAGGTCGACGCCGCCGTCGGAACGGCCGACCACCAGTTCACGTCCGTCCGGGCTGAACTCGGTACTCACCATCCGCACCGCACCCGGCGCCACCGACCGCTGAAGCTCCCACAGCGGAAGCGGATCGGAGATCGACGTCGTATTCCAGACGTCTACGATCCCGTCGCTGCCCGCTCGGGCGAGGAGCGGGCGCGTGGGATCCGCCGCGATCGACCATGAGCCCGACGTGACACCGGCCAGCGACGTGTTGTCCGGACGCGGGGCCGCCGGGTCGGCGACATTCCACAGCTGAACGTTCGCACTGTCACCGGTGACCGCGAGCACCGTGTCGCCCGCCATGAACGCCAAGGCGTGCGTGATGCTCGGGAAACCGCGCAGCGGCTCACCCGCGGGTTGCGGACTGTCGCTGTCGGCCGCCGTCCAGAGACGGACGGTCTGATCCTCGCCGCCGGTGGCCAGGACGGTGCCCGCCGCATTGAACGCGAGCGATCGGACCGATCCCGTGTGGCCGCGCAGCACCGCCGTCTGCGCCGGCGGACGATCGCCTTCGACGCGGTAGACGGTCACCGTGCCGTCGTCCGACGACGCGGCCAGATGTCTGCCGCTCGGGCTGAACCGCGTGAGGTAGGCGGCGCCCCGACCGGGCCGCAGGACCGAGACCGGCACCGGTGCCATCGGATTCGTGATGTTCCACAGACGAACCGTGCCGTCGCCGCTCGCCGCGGCCAGCAGTCGTCCGGTCCGGTCGATGGTCACCGAGGTCACGAACGAGCCGAAACCGTGGAGCGTCGCGACCGCCCGGAAGGGTTCGGGTGCATCGTCGGTGCGGCGCCAGAGCCGCACCGTCCGATCATTGCTCGCCGTGGCCAGCAGTCGTCCGTCATCGGAGAACACCACGTCGTAGACGGCACCGGTGTGGCCGGTCAGCGATCGCGCGAGCGGCGAGGTGTAGGCCGCCAGCACGCCGCTGCGGATCTGCGCATCGTCCGGGTACCGGAGGTCGGCGACCGCCAGCATGCGTGCTGCCAGTGACGGATCCGAGGTGATCAGCCCGTCGATGCTCGACATGACCGCGGCGTGTTCGGCACTGTTGCGCTGGCGGGCCAGATCCGAGGCCTGCCGCGTCGCGATGACCGCGGTGATCGCCGACGCCAAGCCGAGCACGATCACCAGCGCGATGGAGGCGAACCGGACTCGTTTGCGCAGACGCCGCTGACGAGCCGCGGCGTCGAGGAAGTCGGCCGCTCCGGCGGGCAGCAGTACCTGCCGGTGTTCGCCGAGTTCGGCCCGATTCGCCTGCGACGTCGCGAGCCGCGCACCGCTGTACAGGTAGTCGGTGCGGCGGTCACCGGCGATCCACGTTCCGGTGTCGACGGCCAGTTGCTGCATCCATTGGATGAGATCGGCGTCTTCGGCGATCCAGTCGGCCATCCGCGGCCACGACGACATCACCGCCTCGTGGATGAAGGCCACCGAATCGGCGCTGACGGTCAGCAGTCGCGCATCGGCGAACGCATCGACGATCCGGGCCGCCGAGTCCGGGAACCGCTCGCGCAGTTCGGCGGGCGAGACGACGGTCCGCATCGGCGTCCGGCGGGGCCCGAACTGCATCAGCGCCAGGAGCAGGGCACGTGCCTCCTCGTGATCGGCCGGATCGAGCGCCGCCCACGTCTGCTCGGCGGTGTCGGCGAGCGCCGAGGTGATCCCGCCCGCTGCCCGATACGAACCGACGGTGAGACGGTTGCCGCTGCGCCGCGTCCACATCACCTGCAGTGCGTGGGCCAGGAGCGGCAGTCGGCCCGCTCGGTCGCCTTCGGTCGAGGCCTGGTGCAGGTCGTCGATCATCAGGTCGGCGAGACCGTCGTCGATCCGGCCGCCGGCCATCCGCACGGGTTCGACGATCACCTGCCGCAGCTGGTCGTCGGACATCTCGGAGAGGATCATCGAGCGGTCCTGCCACGCCTGCGCCAGCAGCGGGATCTCGACGCAGGCGCCGAAGAAGTCGGCGCGGATGCCGAGCACCACCACGCTCCCGGCGTCCGACAGCTTCTCGACGTCGTCGAGGACTCGCCTGCGCTGCGCCTCGTCCTCCAGGGCGAAGGTCTCTTCGAACTGATCCACGACCACCAGATCGGTGCCGGTCGGCACCGGCTCCCCGGCGAGCCCGTCGGCGCTGACGCGGAGCCGCACGGGCGCGTTCCACGGTTCGGCGGCACGCGCGAGTCCCGCACCGAGCAGCGACGACTTGCCCGCGCCCGACACTCCCGTGACGACGACGATCCGGTTGCCCGCCGATTCCCGCGCCTCGCCGAGCAGGTCGACGAGCGCGGCGATCGTGTCGTCTCGCCCGAAGTAGCGGTCACGGTCGCCCGCCACCATCGACGCCAGTCCGGGGAACGGCGTGTCGAGGCGCGCGCCCGAGACCGGGTCGTGGTGCCTGCGCCAGAGGCGCCGCCACTCGGGCATGGAGACCAGGTCCGCGACCCCCGCGTCGAGCGCGCGGCGGTTGAGCCACATGATCAGCGGCAGCACCGTGTTGAAGTCGCGCGGCACGTGCCTGCCGTTGCGCCAATCGCTGATCCGCTGCGGGGTGGCCTCACCCCGACCCGTCTTGGCCATGCCCTCGGAGGCGGCGCGCAACGTCGGCTTGCCGGCCTGAACGAAGAGCCTCGCGAGCGCCGGACCGAACTCGCTCTCCGGCGGCGTAGAGGTCACTCAGAGAGATTATCCGAGGGGCGATGCGGCCGCCGGAGACGACCCTCCGACCGGACAACCCTCCGGATTTCTCCGGAACGGAAAACCCGTACAAGCCGTTGACCTGCATAGATCCTTCATATTCGGCGGATTTCATTAGTTCTTCCACATTCGCGTTCCTAGTTTGGTAGGTGCACGCCACCCGGGCGTCGCCCTTCCCATCTACCGTCGGGGTTTCCAGAATGACCAAGCGTCTGTCCACATTGATCGCCGTGCTGGCCGCGTTCTTCGCGACCGCCGCACTGCTGCCCGCCACCGCGTCCGCGGCCACCCATCACACCCGCGAGGGCGTCACCATCGACCTGGCGACCAGCCAGCTGTCGGCGAAGAAGATCCCGCCGCTCGACGGATCGCCGACCTCCGCCGAGGCCCTGCTGTCGTCGGACGTGCACGCCGCGCTCACCGGAATCAAGGGCAAGAAGGTCAGCGCGACCCTCGAAGTCGGCTACCAGATCGGCTACCCCGTCTCGATCGCTCCCGGCGGCGTCAAGATCACCGCGCACACCCCGGACCTGAAGCTCAGCGGCGGCGTCAACGCCAAGATCAACCCGAACGTCTCGGTGTCCGGCACGGGCGGCGGCGGCTCGGTCGGCGAGATCGGCACCGAGCTCGGCGCCGAGTCGACGATCATCCCCGCCGCCGACCTCGAGTTCGAGGTCGGGGCCGGAAAGATCACCACCGTCTCGCTCGCGAAGATCGCGCTCACCAAGCCGACCGCCGACATCGTGCTCTCCGGCGTCGAACTCCACGCGACCAACGCGATCGGCCCCATCTCGGTGCGGCCGTTCACCAAGATCTCGGTGACCACCGAGACCGGCGTGTACGTCTACTACGCCTACGGCACGACGAGCCGGATCTGATCGGACGTCTCAACGGCGACGGGACCGGTGCCTCGCGCACCGGTCCCGTCGGCTTGTAATCGACACTTAACACTGTGGTCAAACCCACGAAACAGCCGTCCAGTTTCTGTCGATCGCACGCGCGCGGCTAGAGTGACTCACGGAAATTGGCCCAGTGGACCGAAATTTTGCGGTGCGCGCCGAGCCCAGCTCGTGCAAACGCACCAGTTGGGAGTACTACACATGACTGCATGGGACAGCGATCTCCAGGGTTGCTATGACACCGTGATCAACCGCAACCCCGGTGAGCCCGAGTTCCACCAGGCCGTTCAGGAAGTCTTCGAGTCGCTGAGCCCCGTCATGCTCAAGCACCCGGAGTACCAGGACGTCCTGACCCGCATGTGCGAGCCGGAGCGTCAGATCATCTTCCGCGTGCCGTGGATCGACGACTCGGGCCAGGTCCAGATCAACCGCGGTTTCCGCGTCGAGTTCAACTCGGCCCTCGGCCCGTACAAGGGCGGCCTGCGCTTCCACCCGTCGGTGAACCTCTCGATCGTCAAGTTCCTCGGCTTCGAGCAGATCTTCAAGAACGCCCTCACCGGCCTGCCCATCGGCGGCGGCAAGGGCGGCTCGGACTTCGACCCCAAGGGCCGCTCCGACCTCGAGGTCATGCGTTTCTGCCAGTCATTCATGACCGAGCTGTACCGCCACATCGGCGAGTACACCGACGTCCCCGCCGGCGACATCGGCGTCGGCGGCCGCGAGATCGGCTACCTGTTCGGTCAGTACAAGCGCATCACCAACCGCTACGAGTCGGGCGTCCTGACCGGCAAGGGCCTGTCGTGGGGCGGCTCGCAGGTCCGCCCGGAGGCCACCGGCTACGGCGCAGTCTTCTTCGTCGACGAGATGCTGAAGGCCAAGGGCGACAGCTTCGACGGCAAGAAGGTGCTCGTGTCCGGTTCGGGCAACGTCGCGACCTACGCCATCGAGAAGATCCACCAGCTCGGCGGCAAGGTCATCGCCTGCTCGGACTCGTCGGGCTACGTCGTCGACGAGAACGGCATCGACCTGGAGGTCCTCAAGGAGGTCAAGCAGGTCCGTCGCGCCCGCCTGAGCGAGTACGTCGAGCTGCGCGGCGGCGGAGCGCGTCTGGTCACCGAGGGCACACTCTGGCAGGTTCCGGCCGACATCGCGCTGCCCTGCGCCACCCAGAACGAGCTGGACGAGAAGGATGCCGAGGCGCTGGTCCGCAACGGCTGCAAGATCGTCGCCGAGGGCGCCAACATGCCGACCACGCCGGACGCCACCAAGGTCCTCCTGGCCGCCGGTGTCGGCTTCGCGCCGGGTAAGGCCGCCAACGCGGGCGGTGTCGCCACCTCCGCGCTGGAGATGCAGCAGAACGCCTCGCGTGACTCCTGGAGCTTCGAGTACGCCGAGGAGCGCCTGAGCTCGATCATGCGCACCCTGCACCAGAACTGCCTGGAGACCGCTGACGAATACAACGAGCCGGGCAACTACACCCTCGGCGCCAACGTCGCCGGCTTCGTCAAGGTCGCCGACGCGATGAACGCATTGGGCGTCATCTGAGCCGACGCCTCGACGAGAAGGCCCGCCGCGGGAAACCGCGGCGGGCCTTCTGCGTCATTCGCAACGCGGCCTACGCCGTCTTCTGCGCCACCTTGTCGACCGACTTGGCGAACACCTTGTTGAACGCCGCGAGGTCCGGCGTCGCGCCCGGGGCCGCCTCACTGGCCTGAACGCTCACCAGGTAGCCGTTGACCATCGCATAGCCGATGATCATCGAGGTCTTGGTCTTGGTTCCCTGGAACGTGATGGTCGAGTTCTGCTGCACCACGATCGCCTCGTCGGCGCTGGTCTTCGGCGCGTCGACGATCTTCGACACGACGACGCCCTTGGCACCCGCCGCCTGGCCCTCGGTGATCTCGATGTTCAGGTTCGCGCAGTCGCCGGTCACCGCCTTCCGGTAGTCGTCGATCGAGCTGTCGACGACCGACACCGTCTCGGCGAGTACCGACGTAGACTTCATCGCGACGATGAAGCCCGTCTTGCCGACGTCGATCTTGTCCGGGAAGGCGCTGAGCTGCATGCAGTTCGACGGCGTCACCTTCGCGCTCTTGGTGGAGCTCAGGATCGACTCGGAGACCTTCTGGATCTGATCCTTCGGCACGTCCATCACCTGGTATCCGGCCGGGAGGTCTGCCTTGCCGATGATGAGGGTGGGCGCCTTGGTCGCGTCCACCGCCGATGCGGTCGTCGTCTGCGTCCCGGGCACGGGCGCGCCGTCGTCGGTCGAACTGCATCCGGCGATGAGCGTCGCCGCGGCACCGGCCGCCACCGCCGCTCCGGCGATCCTCTTGATTGTCATCACGTGTCGTCGTCCCTATCTACGTTTCTCAATCGACGGGACAATCCTGACCGATGCCGGACGCGGCGCTCACACCGGAGTCGTCCATCCGAATGGGCGCCGCCGGATTCGGCTCGGATTCCGAGTTCACCGCTCAGCCGAGCGGCACCGATTCCGACCTCACTTCGCGGCCTTGGCGACGGCTTTCGCGAAGACGTCTGCGAACGCCGCGCGGTCCAAGCCGCCCGACCCGTCGATGGGACTCATCTGAACGGTGACCAGGTAGCCGTCGACCAGGGCGTTGCCGACGAGAAGATCCATCGAACCCGATTTGGAGCCGTTGACGGTGCGACTGCGGCTCTCGACGACGAGCACGTCGTCGGCCCGGCCCCTCGGTAGGTCGAGCACCGAGTACGTGACGTCGATGTCGGATCCCTTGACCGGTCCGGCCGTCACGGCGACGTGCACCGTGCCGCAGTCGCCGGTGACCTCGCGGCGCGCGGTTCGCAGGTCCACGCCGCCGTCGACGTCGTCCGCGAACTGCACCGACTCGCTGACCGCGACCTCGGCGTTCGTCGCTGCCATCACTCCGACGGTCGCCGTGTCGATCTTCTTGACCATCGCTCCCGGAGCCACACAGTTCGCCGGCGTGACCTGTGCCTTCTTCGTGGAGTCGACGAGCTGGTCGGTCATCTGCTGGAGTTCGTCCTTGCCGAGCTTCGCGGCGTGGAAACCTGCGGGCAGGTCGGCCTGGGTCAACGTCACGTCGACGGCCCGCTGCTGCTCGGGACTGACCGCATCGGCATCGCTGCATCCGACGGCGAGCGCGAGCACCGCGGCTGCCGACACCATCGCGCCCGACGTCCGGATCGCCCTGCTCGCCATGTGTCTCCTTCGGCCGAAGTCTTCGGTACTGAATGTACTTGGCTGGTGCTCTGCGGGTCTGCGCGCACGGACCGGTGTCCGCGAGTCACGGGCGCGAGGCACGCTCGCCGATCCATCCGCGGATCGGTTCGCCGCCCACCAGATGCTGTTCGACCACCGTCGCCACGCGGTCCGCGGTGAGCCCGGCGTACCAGACGCCGTCCGGATACACCGCGACCACCGGGGCCTGCGAGCACGGGAACAGGCATCCGGTGAGGGTGACGAGCACGTCGTCGTCGCCGAGGGCCTGCGCCTCGAGCGCATCGGTGAGCGCCGCCTGCGTCTCAGGGGCACCGTTCGCGGAGCATCGCGGCCCACGGCAGACCAGCACGTGCCGGGAGAAGGCCGGGATCTGCTCCCACGCCCGGCACGCGAGCGGGGCGGTCGTATCGCGGGCCGCGGCGCCGCCGTGAACGGCGACGTCTTCGACGAGGTCCGCGTATCTCTCCGCATCGGCGAGCGAGCCGCCGATGCGGACTTCGGGTGCGGTCCCGGCCGGCTGCTGCCGCAGCCAGTGTCCGATGACCCGTCGGAACCAGGCGTCCATCCTCCGGTCGGCGAGCGTCTGCCCGCTGAGGACCATCACGGAGGCCGCACCGGCGCGGACCGCGTCGTCGAGCACTTCGGTCACCGTTGACGAGCCGCCGCCCAGCACCGCCGACCGGAACGTCACGGCCTGATGCCGCGCCGCCAGGACGGCGAGTGCGGGCTCCAGCACGACCGCTGGATCCGCGCCCCGGTCGGTCGGCGCGGTGACGATCACCCAATCCGCCTCAATCATCGCTGTCCCCTCTCCGAATCATCGGCCACGCCGCACATCACGATCAGCGGACCGCCGGTGACCGGGTGTCTCATCACCTGGGCGTCGAGGCCGTACACCTCGGCGAGTAGCTCGGGCGTCAGGACTTCGTCGGGCGTCCCCACCGCGTGCACCCGGCCGTCGTCGAGCACGATGAGCCGGTCGCAGTACATCGCCGCCAACTGGAGGTCGTGCACGGCCGCCAGAACCGTCAGGCCGAGCCCGCAGGCGACGTCCAGGAGGTGCAGCCCCGCCGCGACGTCGAGATGGTTGGTCGGCTCGTCGAGCACCAGCACCTGCGGTCGCTGGGCGAGCGCCCGCGCCATCTGCACCTTCTGCCGCTCGCCGCCCGACAGGGTCTGCCAGGCTCGCAGGCGCAGGTCCTCGATGCCGAGGGTCCGGAGGGCGTCGTCGACGTCGGCCGAGGCCTCACCGAGAGGTCTCCCCCACCCCGAGGCGTTCGGGATCGTTCCGAGTTCGACGATCTGCTCCACCGTCAGTTCCAGGACGGTCGCCGAATGCTGCTCGACCTCGGCGACCATCCGCGCGAAGTCGCGTCGACGGATGTCGTGGACGTCGCGCCCACCGAGCAGGACCCGGCCGGAATCCGGCCGCTGCCAGCGCATGACCATCGACAGCAGCGTCGACTTGCCCGAGCCGTTCGGCCCGATCACCCCGGTGAACCGGCCCGCCGGTGCGACCGCCGTGACATCGCGGAGGATGTGTTCGCCGCCGCGTACGAAGTCGACGCCGTGGATCTCGATGCCGGGAGCGCCGTCGGACGCCGCGGTCATTCGGTCCCCCGCTGCCTGCGCAGGAGATAGATGAACGCTGGAACACCGATCACCGACGTGACCAGGCTGAGCGGCAGCTCTCGATCGGGCATCACGCTGCGGGCGATGATGTCGGCCCAGACCACGACGAGGGCTCCGGCGACGACGGTCATCGGAAGGACTCGGTAGTGCAGCGGCCCGACCAGGAATCGCACCATGTGCGGGACCACCAGGCCGACGAAGCCGACGATCCCCGCCAGCGCCACCAGGACCGCCGTGCACAGCGAGACCAGTGTGTACAGGGTCCAGCGAGTGCGCGCGACGTGCGTGCCGAGGCTCGCCGCAGCGCGCTCGCCGAACGCGAAGGCGTCGAGGGTCCGCGAATGAGCGAGCACCGCGGCGACGGTCACGGTCGTCACGATCGCGGTGATCGTCAGGCTGTTCCAGCGGATTCCCGACACCGAGCCGAGGGACCAGTACATCACCCGCTCCGCGGTCCCGTGCGGCCCGAAGTAGACCAGCGCCGAGCTGAGCGCCGAGGCGAGCTGGCCCACCGCGACACCGGCGAGGATGAGCCTGCCGGGCAGCAGCGCGCCGCCGCGGGTGACGGCGATGCCGAACACCAGGAGGAGTGCGCCGAGCGACCCGATGAACGCGGCGAGCGAGACGACCGATCCGCCCGCCATCGTGCCCAGACCGAGTCCGGTGCTCAGCACGACCACCGCGCCGAGCGACGCACCGCCCGACATGCCGAGGATGTACGGGTCGGCCAGCTGGTTTCCGGTCAGCGTTTGCAGCACGGCACCGCACACCGCCAGTCCGGCGCCGACGAGGGCGGCGCCGACCACTCGCGGCAGTCGTAGCTGGACGACGATGTTCTCGTCGATCACGTCGGAGGTACCGATCCCGACACTGCTGCCGATCGCCCGCACCACCGTCGCGAGCGAGAGGTCCGCCGACCCGATCGCGACGCCGACCATCATGCTGAGCAGGAGCAGAACGGTGAGTCCGACCAGCCAGAGGATCGAGACCGGCGTCCCGCGCAGCCGTTCGCGCATTACTTCGCGAACGCGTCGGACAGCTTCGTCGCGCCGTCGATCAGTCGCGGCCCCGGCGTGCCCTCCGCGAACGGGATGACCACGAATGAACCCGTCCCGACAGCCTTCAGATCCTTCAGTGCGGGGTCGGACTCCAGGTACTTCTTCTTCGCCTCCGCGGTGTCCCAGTCGGCGTCGACCAGCACGATCATGTCCGGGTCGGCTTTCAGCACCGACTCCCAGCCGGCGTCGGCCCAGTTGCCGGGGACGTCGGCGAAGATGTTCTTCGCGCCGGTCGCCTCGATGACCAGTTGCGGCCCGCCCTGCCCCGCGCCGACGTAAGGCTTGTCCGTCGCCGAGTCCCACCACAGGACCGTCTTGCCCGCGCCGGTCGATCTGGCCGTCAGATCGGCGAGCGTCGCCCGCATCCGGGCGTTCACCTCGTCCGCCTCGGCGGTGCGGCCGAACAGGACACCGTAGTCACTGTTCTCACCCGCCACCGCGTCCCACGACGACTTCGGCCGCGTCGAGGCGTCCTCGCACGCGAACGGCGAGACGTAGGTGGCCACGCCGAGGTCGGCGAACGACTGCTGTGTTCCCAGGGTCTTGTCGGTGAAAGCGCTGCTGTACGACGCCGCCACCAGGTCCGGATGCTTCTCGAGAACCGCCTCGCGCGTCGGGTACTTGTCCGAGAGCACCGGGACCTCGGCGTACGCGTCGGCCCACTGGGGAGCGATCGCACTGTCGAGATACGCGGTACCGGCCAGCCGGCCGCCTGCGCCGACGGCGAGCGCGGACTCGGTGGCGCCCTGGTTGACGGTGATCGCCGCTGTCGCCGGCTGCTTCATCGAGACGGTGCGTCCGCAGTTCTGCAGACTGATCGCGCCGCCGGCGGGATCGGCCTCGGAACTGCTGTCGGAGCAGGCTGAGACGGTGAGGACGATCGCGGCGCATGCCAGGACCGCCGTATTGTTCAGGGTGCGCAAAGCGACCCCCCTTCCAGATACTCGTGGAACTTCGGGGTTACGCCGCGGCCGGTCTCCTGGCTTCACAGGGCTGCCGGCGGTCGCGCCTTCCCGGGCGACGAGCACCCAGTGGCTGGAGTCTTGCACTCCCGGCGACTACCGGACCTGTTCACAGTGGCGAGTACCGCGCCGGCGTTTCACCGGACTTCCCGAGCACCGTGACGTATCTCGGCGAGTCTATCCGGCGCGGATCGAAGTGCCGATTCGCGCCGGTCGACTCACCGCAGACGTCTCAGGCGGGGTTCTTGAAGTAGACGAGCTGATGCGTCGTCGCGAGCAGCACGTCGTCGGACCAGATCTGGCCGTACTGATCGAAGTGCCCGTGCCCGAATCGGGCGGCTTTCGCCGTCGCCAGCACGTGCCGTGCACCGTGGGCGGCGAGTTCCTCCGCGGTCGCATGGAAGTACGTGGTGAGCGTGATGGTTCCCGCGGGCATGTACGTCCCGTGCCGCAGGAAGGCGCGCGGGAAGAACGAGTCCGTCATCGCCGTGAGCGCCGGGAAGTCGAGCGGACGCGCGGGCTCGTCGCGCAGCCAGTAGGTGGACGTCGAATCGTCGGACTTCGCGTCGATGCCACCGACGACGAAACGCTTGTCGTAGCTCTTGGCCCACGCGATGAAGTCGGGGAAGTCCGACGGCTCGACGTCGTCGACCGGCGGCACCGACGGCGGTGTCGACTCGGTGTCGCCCCAGGTGTCGCGGACGGTCCCGAACACCGCGGTGCCGGTCGCGACCGTTTGATCGGCCTGCCGGATCGCGAACGTCCAGTGCTGGTTGGTGCGATTGGTGCGCACCGGCTCGAGCGCGAGGTCCCACTCACCTTCCGCGATCGGGGCCGCATAGTTGATCGTCAGGGCCAGCGGATCGCCGAGTACCTCGGGATGCCGCTGGATGCCGTTGACGACCGTCGCCGCGGTGACACCGCCGAACGGGCCGACCATGTTGTTGTAAGCCGGATGCGTGGTGGCGCGGACGACGTACTCCGGCGCGGGTGCGATCGGCACCAGCGCGATCGCCTCATCGAAAACGTGTGTCATACTCACGAAACTAACAGAATGATCGTTCTACTTGCGAGTACACTGTGTCCATGACCACGCCCCCCGTCCGCGAACGGCTGCTGCTCTCAGCGACAGTGCTGCTGCGGAGCAAAGGCGCCGACGGCTTCGGCATGTCCGAGCTCATGGAGCACAGCGGAGTCGCCCGGCGGTCGATGTACCAGCACTTTCCGGAAGGCAAGGGGCAACTGCTCGCCGAGGCGACCGCCGAAGCCGGTCGGTTCGCATCGACCCGGCTCGCGTCCGCCCTCGCCGACCGCACGGCCGTGGACGGCTTCGTCATCACCATCGAACGATGGAAGCGGATCCTGCGCTCCAGCGACTACGAACTCGGCTGCCCGCTCGTCGCCGCCTCCATCTCGGCGACCGACTACCCGGCGGCCGCACAGCAGGCGGCCCGCGCCTTCCGGACCCTCTCGGACCAGGTCGCGGCCGCTTTCGAAGCGGACGGCACGCCGGCCGACGATGCTCGGCGGGCGGGCGAGTTCCTCGTCGCCTCGATGGAGGGCGCGATCATCACCTCCCGCACGCTGCGTTCGACCACCCCTCTCGATGCTCTGATCGAGCACGTCCGGCACGTCTGGGGCTGACAGCCGACCACCCCCGCATCCACCGGCCATGTGCCGTCTCGGCGCAATTCCTGTACAAATGTACATGTACATACGTACAGAACCAGGAGGCGACCGTGACGAAACGAGATCCGGAGGCACGTCGTGCCGCGATAGTCGAGGCTGCGGCCGATCTCGTCGTCGAACTCGGCCCGGAGCGACTGACGCACCGACGGGTCGCCGAACGTGCGGGTGTGCCGCTCGGCTCCACCACGCAGTACTTCTCGTCCATCGACGACCTCCGCACGCAGGCACTGGCCCGGTTGGCCACCGAGATCGACGACGATCTGGACGCGGTGCGACAGAGTCTCGCCGACTCCGGCGGATCCGTCGAGGTGCTCGTCGAGCAGATGCACGACTACCTGACGAACAGCCGCAACGTGTCCGCCGACGTCTCGCTGATGTCGGCCGCGGCCTTCGACGCCGAACTCCGCACCCTCGCCCTGCGCTGGCAGCACAACCTCGTCGACATCCTGACCGGCTACGTCGGCCCGGACAATGCACTCGCACTCGCGATGCTCGCCGACGGCGTCACCGTCCACGCCGCCCTGCACGACGCCCCCGTCTCCAAGCAGTTCCTCCACACCCTCGTCGCGCCCTTCATGGCGCAGAAACGATCACTGTCATGACCACTTCGCCGACCGCCGAAGGCGCAGGCTTCTCCACCGTGCGCGCGTGGATCGCCACCGCGGTCCTCAGCGCCAGCCTGCTCGTGATCGTCATGGACATGACGATTCTCAACATCGCACTGCCCGCGATGTCCGCCGACCTGGAGCCGACCGCGACCCAACTGCTGTGGATCGTCGACGTCTACTCCCTGGTGCTCGCGGGTCTGCTGGTGCCCGCGGCGTCGTTGGCCGACCGGTGGGGGCGCAAACGCATGCTGCTGGTCGGGTACACGATCTTCGGCGGGGCGTCGTTGCTGGTCCTGGTCGCCGAGTCGGCGCCCGCGGTGATCGCCGTCCGCGCGCTCCTCGGCATCGGCGGCGCGTTCATCATGCCGACCACGCTGTCGACGATCCGGGTGCTGTTCGCCGATCCGCTTCAGCGAGCGCGAGCCCTGGCGGTCTGGGCGTCCGTCGCGGGTCTCGGCGCCGCGATCGGACCGCTGATCGGCGGCTTCCTGGTGGAGCACTTCTCCTGGCAGTCGGCGTTCCTGGTCAACGCCCCGCTGATGGCGCTGGCGGTCGTCGCCGGACTGTTCCTGCTGCCCGAGTCCCGGTCGTCCGACCCGGGCGCCTGGGACTGGCTCGGCATCGCGCTGTCGTTCTCCGGGATGGTGCTGCTGATGTGGTCGGTCAAGCACTTCGGCGCCGAGTCGAGCCTGCTGGTACCGGAGGGCTGGGCGGCTTTCGTCGCCGGTGTCGCCCTCCTCACGCTGTTCGTGCGACGCAGCCTGCGGCAGGAACGGCCGATGCTCGACGTCGGTCTGTTCCGCAATCGTGTCTTCACAGGCGGCATCGCCGCGGCACTCGGCTCCATGTTCGCCATGGCCGCCGCGCTGCTGCTCCTCGCGCAGTGGCTGCAGGCCGTCGAGGGCAGCTCCCCGATCCGCGCGGGTCTGCAGCTGGTGCCGCTGGCGATCGCCGCGGCCGCGGCATCGCTCGCCGCGCCCGCCCTCGCGGAACGGATCGGGCCGCGCACCGTGATCGCCGGCGGAATCGCCGCCGCCGGTATCGGGATGATCCTGGTGTACCTGATCCCCGGCGAGCTGCACTACGCCTCAGCGGTGGTGTCGCTGATCCTGGTCGGCATCGGCATGGGCGCGCTCGCGATCGGCTCCGCGCTGATCATGTCGGGCAGTCCGGAGAACCGGGCGGGCAACGCGGCGGCGATGGAGGAGACGTCGTACGAACTCGGCAGTGTCATCGGCGTCGCCTTGCTCGGCAGCGTCGCCGCCGTCCTGTACCGCGGACAGCTGGACGCATCCGGCGCTCTCGACACGCTCGATCCCACCCTGCACGACGCCGCACGCGAATCCATCGGCTCCGCAGCGGGTATCGCCGAGCAGCTCGACATGCCGGAGCTGGCCGCCCGGGCCGGCGCCGCATTCACCGAGTCGATGCAGGTCACCAGCCTCATCGGCGGCATCATCATGGTCGCCGTCGGCGCGCTGGTCTACGCGCTCGTCCCGGCAGGCACCCGGATCGACGCGAAGGTCGACGCCGCGCACTGACGATCCGTGCCGTGCCGGCCGGTTCGAACGGGCCGATCCTCGCGCGCCGGTGATAGGTTCGCGGCGTGTCAGCAGGCAGGACTCTCCCCGAACCGAACCGCGGACGGCTCAGCGACGGCCGCGAGATCCTGCTGTTCGACGTCGGCGCCCCGCCCCCGCTCGGCGTCGACCGCCGCGACCTGCCGCCCCGGCCCGCAGCCCCGCAGACGGTGATCCGCCGCGACCCCGTCACAGGCGACGAGGTCGTCATCTCGCCGGCCCGTCAGGATCGAACGCATCTGCCGCCGCGGCGCGAGTGCCCGCTGTGTCCCGATCCCGACGGTCTGACCGGTGAGATTCCGGCGGCGGATTACCGGGTCGCGGTGTTCGAGAACCGCTTCCCCTCGCTCGCGGGCTCGTCGGACCCCGGGTCCGCGGTCCCGGCACCCGCCGACGACCTCCGCGCCGAACGGCCGGGGGTGGGGCGCTGCGAGGTCGTCTGCTTCACCAGCGATCACGACGGCTCCTTCGGGTCGCTGCCTCCGCGACAGGCCCGCCTCGCCATCGACGTGCTGGCCCACCGCACTGAGGAACTCCTCGCGCTCGACGAGGTGACGGAGGTGCACTGCTTCGAGAATCGTGGTGAGGAGGTCGGCGTGACGCTGGCGCATCCGCACGGACAGATCTACGCCTATCCGTTCATCACCCCGCGGACCGAGTCGATGATGCGTGAGGCGGCCCGGCATCGCGCCCGGACCGGCGACGATCTCTTCGACTCGATCCTCGCCCACGAGGTGGACGACGGCGAGCGCATCCTCGTCCGCACCGCCCTCACCACCGCCTTCGTGCCGTACGCGGCCCGCTGGCCGGTGGAGGCACACGTCTACCCGAACCGCGGGGTCCGCCGGCTCGCCGAACTGACCGACGACGAGGCCGACGACCTCGCCGCGGTCTACCAGTCGATCCTCCGCGCCTGCGACGCGCTCTACGACCGCCCGCTGCCGTATGTGGCGTCGTGGCATCAGTATCGGATCGGCGCCGCCGAGGGACGGCTGCACGCCGAGGTCTTCTCGATCCAGCGGAGCGCGGAGAAGCTGAAGTATCTCGCGGGTTCGGAGTCGGCGCGGGATGCCTTCATCACCGACAAGACGCCCGAGGACATCGCGGCCGGACTGCGTGCGGCTCTCGACCCGGGGGTGCACCATGGATGACATGGCTGAGGCGCCGCCCGACCGCTCCGCGCCCGGAACCGCGACGATCCGCGCGTACGCACCCGGGCGCGTCAACCTGATCGGCGAACACACCGACTACAACGAGGGCTTCGCACTCCCGATCGCACTGCAGCTCGGCACGACGGTCAGCTTCGTCCCCGATCCGGCCACCGACTCGATCACCGCCTCCTCCGACCTCGAATCCCACTCCGTCCGCATCCCTCTGAACACTGCGCCGGGCGGCGTGACCGGATGGGGCGCGTACGTCGCCGGCTGCGTCTGGGCACTGCGCGAGCGCGGCACAGACGTCCCGGGTGGGCGGATGTCGATCAGCTCCGACCTCCCCGTCGGCGCCGGACTGTCGTCGTCGGCGGCCTTGGAGTGCGCGGTCCTGCGAGCGCTGACCGCGGCTGCCGCGACGAACCCGGACCGGCGCACCCTGGCGTTGCTGGCCCAGCGCGCGGAGAACGATTACGTCGGCGCGCCGACCGGTCTGCTCGACCAGCTGAGCAGCCTGTTCGGCGAGGTCGACACCGCGCTCCTGCTCGACTTCCGCTCGCTGCAGGTCACTCCGGTTCCCGTCGACCTCGGCACCACGTCCCTGCTCGTCATCGACTCACGCGCGCCGCATCGCAACGTCGCGGGCGAGTACCGCAGCCGTCGCCTGGCGTGCGAGGAGGCGGCGCGCCATCTGTCCGCGCACAGTCTTCGCTACATCCACGACGACGGCTGGCGCGAACTCCGCGACGACGTGCTGCGGCGCCGCGCTCGGCATGTGCTGACCGAGAATCGACGAGTGCACGACGCTGCTGCCGCGCTGCGCGCCGGCGATCTTCCCGGCCTGGGACGGCTGATGGACGCCTCGCACGCGTCGATGCGGGACGATTTCGAGATCACCACCGAAGGAATCGACCTCATCGCCGAAACAGCAAGGAAATCAGGCGCTTTCGGCGCACGCATGACCGGCGGCGGGTTCGGCGGCAGCGTCGTCGTGCTCGCTCCGGCCGAGGCCGCGCAGCGAATCCGAACCGCTCTGCCCGACCGCGTCGAGCAGAGCGGGCTGCCCCGTCCGACAGTCACTCCCGTCCGTCCCGGCGGCGGAGCGGGTCTCCAGATGGCAAGGTGACTCAGATGAGCACCGACAACGCCGCCATCGCACGCCGCGCCTACCAGTCACTCGAGCCGTATCACGTTCTCGCGTACTTCAATCCGGGTCTGGGCGCCGCGCAGACCGACCTCGGACTCGACGGCCACGCCTTCTACGTCGGCGCCCGCGCGGTGCCGCTCGGCGAGGCGGCCGGGCCGGTGGTCACCGCCGCCTTCTACAACTTCTCGCCATCGCTGACCGAGTCGGCGTGGGAGCGGGCCCGCGCCGCCGGGCTGGCCGCGATCGACGAGCGCCGCTACGCCATGCTCGACGAGCAGTACCGGTCGATCCTCGGCGACGCCTGCGACGAGATCGCGCCGCTGCTCCCCGAATTCGAGTCGCTGCTCGACGGGCTGCCCGTCTCGGGTCGTCCGTTGGGCGCGGCCTGGGCGGCGTCGGCGATTCCCGAGGCACCGCATCTCGCGCTGTGGCGGCACCTGTCGGTGCTGCGCGAATGGCGGGGCGACAACCACATCGCCGAGCTCATCAGCCACGGTCTCGACGGCATCGACGCCGGCGTCTTCCACGAGGCGCAGCTGCCGGAGGACGTTCCGCGTCGGGTGCTGGGCCATCGCTTCTTCCTGCTGACCCGCGGATGGTCGGAGGACGACTGGAATGCCGCCGTCGACCGGCTCGCCGACCGCGGCCTCGCGGAGCGCGTCGGCGACGACCACCGGCTCACCGCTGACGGGTACGCGATGTACCAGGACATCGAGGCACGCACCGATCAACTGACCGGAGCGAGCCTCGACGCGAGCTTCGCCGATCTGATCGAACGCACCCGACGCTTCGTCAAGCCGGTGATCGACGCGGGCGTGCTGCCCGGAACCCGAAAGAAGGCCTGACGGCCCGTCCCGTGTTCACGGCTTCCACGAGCCGCCGACCTGGCGCGTCGCATGGTTCACGCGGTTGTAGAGGTTGATGTTGCCGATCGCGACGACGAGTGCGGCGAGCTGCGCCTCGTCGAACTCGTCGGCGGCGCGCTCCCACAGCTCGTCGGAGACCGCTTCGGGCTTGTTCGAGAGCTCGGTCAGTTCCTCCGCCATCTCCAGCGCGATGCGCTCGGCGTCGGAGAAGTACGGCGAGTCCCGCCACGCGCCGACGGCGAACAGCTTCTCGTCGCTGACGCCGAGCTTGCGGGCGATCCGCCAGTGGCCGTCGAGGCACGTGCTGCAGCCGTTGAGCTGGCTGGCCCGCATGTTCACCATCTCGCAGAGGTCCTGCGGCAGGCCGGTGTCGGCGACGGTCTTGTGGATCGCCATCAGGGCGTCGAACACGCCGGGAAGCAGCATCACGGGGTTGGTCATCCGTGCGTTCATGGTCATGTCTCCTTGCGTCGGTCCCGGCGGCGCCGGGCGTCTGTCACATGCGGAGCGACTGCCCCGTCACTCATATGACGGATCAACGGAGAAGGATGTGACACATGCAGACGGAAATCTTTGAGAACGCTCGTCCCCGACTGATGTCGGTGGCCACGCGGATGCTCGGCGCGCCCGCCGATGCGGAGGAGGCGGTGCAGGAGGCCTGGCTCCGCGCCATGGATGTCGACGACGAGATCGACAACCCGACCGCCTGGCTGACGACGGTCGTCTCCCGCATCTGCCTCGACATGCTGCGTGCCCGCCGCGACACCGCGCCGATCGAGGACGCCGACCGGCCCGACCCGCGCACCGGGCCCGCCGATGAGGCGCAACTCGCCGAAGCCGTGGGGTCCGCGATGAGCGCGGTGATCGACAACCTCGGGCCCGCCGAACGCGTCGCGTTCGTCCTGCACGACGTGTTCGGGGTGCCGTTCGACGACGTCGCCTCGATTCTCGGAAAGTCGCCCGCGGCCACCCGCCAGGTCGCGAGCCGGGCACGCAAGCGAGTGTCCGCGGCACCGCCCGACGCGAGTTCCCGCCGCGCGAGCGCCGTCGCGGCGTTCCTGTCGGCTTCCCGCGACGGAGACTTCGGCGCGCTCGTCGAACTGCTCGATCCCGACGCGGTGTTCCGGACCTTCACCGACGACGAGCCGCCCGCCCTGGTCAACGGCGCGCCGGCGATCGCGGAGGCATTCATGTTCCGCGCCAAGTCGGCGCTGACGGTGCTGCTCGACGGCAAGATCGGCGTGGCCGTGCCGCACCCGTCCGGCACCGACGCCATGCTCCTGGTCATGGACGTCTCGTTCACCCCGACCGGATCGATCGCCGCGATCGATGCGACACTCCGGGCCGACGAACTCGCGGTCGTCGAGGTGCAGGCGGCCGGGTAGCCGAGAGCGCCTTCCCCCGATGGTCGAGTAAGCCGAGGAACGAAGTGACGAGGCGCATCGAGACCGCCCGACACCCCGAGTCTCGACACGCTCGCACCCGGGTTCTCGTGAGCTCCGCCGAAGGGTTCACGGGCTACTCGACACCCCTTAGTGGTGACTTGCGCGTCCCCGTGAGGAGTGTTCGCGGACTATATGTCCATCAGACGTGATGGCGGGGACGCGGAGGACGGCGGCGGCCGGCGGCGGCCTCGCTCCGGTCCAGAATCTACTAGGGCAGCGAGTGCCCCGAAGTGGTCGACCTGGGAGGGACTCACTGCCCTCGTGACGGGAGCGGTGACCTGCGGTAATAAGAGACCGCCTTGCAGCGCTCCGTCTACTTCAGGTGCGCGGCCAGCCAGTCGACGGTCTGCATGCCGAAGAGATCGGTTCCCCAGCCGTAGATGTCGGTGATGGCCTCGACCATGCTGCAGTCGGTCGGCTGGTAGTCGACCAGGCCGCCGCGGCTGCGCCAGTCGTGGACGAGCTTCCGCGAGTCGGCCGCGGGCACCAGCGACATCGGCGAATCGTCGGCGGCACACGACGCCACCAGCGTCTGCACGCCCTTCGCGGGGGTGCCGAGACCCATCACGTTGTCGCGATAGGCGCGTTGGAACGACGCGATTCCCGCCGGTGGCTGATCGCCCTTGAACAGCGTCCGCAGCGGCACCAACGGCAGCGTGAAGTACCCGGGGCTCTGGCACTGGGTGCGGTAGTAGTCAGCGACCGCGCGGCCGGCGTCGTTGAGGTGATCGTTCAGACGCATGTCGGGATAGTGCGGCTCGAGACCGAGCAGCGTCGCCATCGCGAATCCGGACCCGACGGATCCGTCGGCGGTCGCGATGAAGTTGCGGTAGTTCGGCACCATGCCTTCGAGCACGGCCGCCTTGATCTGGAGTTCGGGCGCGTAGCGATCCTTCATCTCCAGCGCGTGGCCGGTGCCGACGCCGCCGCCCGCGATGCCGAACAGGCCGATCGGGGCCGTGCGCGAGAGGCCGGCGTCGGTGACCGCGAAGGCCGCCCGGATCGCGTCGAGGCTGGTGCGAGCGTTGTACTTGCCCGCGAAGACGCCGTGTGGATTCGGGTCGCCGTTGTTGCCGACGTCGGACATGACGACCGCGTATCCCTTGCCGAACAGTTGCGCCAGCGGGCCGAGCGCCGACATCGCGGCGCCGTCGAGCGGATCGGCGCCGGTCCACATGGCCGACGGATGGCAGTTGCCGCCGACGCTGTCGTTGGCCATCTGGTAGCTGACGATCGGGCGCTTCGCATCGGACCGCCCGTCGCGCGGGATCATGATGAGCCCGGTGCTGACGTCCGCGGTGCCGTCGAGGGCGGTGGTCACGTACATGATCTTGTAGGCGGTCACGTCACCCGGGCGGAAGCCGGTGTACTGCACGGCGACGGGCTTCGACTTCAGCAGGGTGCCGGGCTTCTCCGTGCCGGACAGCCGCGGCTCGCGATAGAACGGGTCGGTGGCCCGGAGCGGCTCCAGGATCTCGTCGGGACCCGCCATCCGACCGTGCGCGAAGGTGCCGATCACGAAACCGTTGAAGACCTCGCCGAGCGCAGGTGTCCGGGTGCGCGGGCCCGCGTGAGCCGGCGCGGCGAGGATCGACGCGGCGAGGATCGACGCGACGACGGCGACCGCGGCCACCACGGCGGACGCGCGCCTGGCCGCTGTCATCGGACTTCCGCCTTCAGCGTGTCGAGCGCCGACTGCATCATCGGCAGCAGGTTCCAGATCGGTCGATGCTGCTCCATCTGCGCATCCGCGGGGATCACCAGCTCGCGGCGCAGGTCCGACCAGCGGTTCTCCACCTGGTAGCGGTACTTCGGGAGGAGCTGATCGGTGATGTAGTCCCAGCGCTGGTCGAACACGGACCAGTTCCACGACGGCAGCGGCACCGTCACGGTGACCACGCGGCGGTCGGGCGTGGTGCCGGTGAGCTGGAGCGGCTTGTACGACCGCAGCGGCAGCACTCCGGCCACCGACGGCGAGCCGGCGAGGGTGCTGGCGTAGGTCATCGCCTCACCGATGTCGCCGCGGTAGGCGCGGACCGCGTCCCACTGCTTGCTGACGATGTCGCCCTGCTCGCGCTTGAGCAGCCTGGCGTTGCCTGCCGCGATGCCGTCGGGGGTCTTGGTGGCGACCTGCTCCCACGCTCGCATGATGTCGGCGGGGAACAGTCCCGCGTCGTACATCTCGCGGAGTGCTGGGAGCCCGCCAGTCACGTATGCGCGATGCATGGGCATGAGATCGCTGAAGATGTTCTTCTGCATCACCAGGATCGAGCCTTGGACGTACTGGAGGTCCGCGGGCGTGATCGTCGCGCCGACGCGCGCGAGAGCGCGAAGGCCGGTCGGCAGCCGGTCGATGATCGCCGGGCCGAACGCGCGGTTGGTCTCGGTCACGATCGCGTTCGCCACCGGTGCCAGTCGAGTGAACGCGTAGACGTTCGTCGCCAGCTCGAAATCGAGAAGGCCACCGCCGAAGTCCGCGCCGACGAGACCGCCCATGCCCGCCCACTGCAGTTCTCGGTGGTCGAGCTGGAGATTCTTGTAGAACTGGTACGACTTCGCGAGGTTCCCGCGGTTCGCGGTCACACCGGCGCGCGGATTCCACGACTTGAGATCGATCCCGGCCGCGGCCGTCGTGTCGGCGAGCCGGTACTGCAACAGCAAAGCCTGGTACGACGTCGGCGCGACCCCTCGTTCGCGCGCCTCGTCGAGCAGACCCCGCAGCACGGCCGGATCGGTCGGCAGCGCCGGATTGACGCCGCCCGGACCGTGATCGGCATCGCGGTTGACCATCGGCAGATTCAGGTACCGATCGAGCTCCGGCGCGGCCGACGCCCGCGGCGAAGCAAGCGCCGCCCCGCCGACGGCGACCGTCAGCACCAACGCCGAGACGAACACGGCCCGAATACCCGACACACTAATCGACCGCATCGGTCACCTCCTCCGGCCCGCGCACCGCTGTTCTGCGAGCGGCACAGTCTCCATCGGGCCCCGGACAGTGAAACACTCCGATGTCACAATGCAAAATGGCACGATCCGTCTCATCACGCAGGTCACAGCACGATTCTCCGTCGAACGCGCTGGTCCGAACAACGAAGGATGCCGGATATCGCTTCGGCGGCAACCGGATCCGCGCCGCACGAATCGCCCGAACATGGGACGGTGCCGGGTCCCGCCGCGGGCGCCGGGCCGACCTCCGCCGATGCGACACTGATTCGCATGGCACATGTCGAATCCCTGCTCCCGCTCGACGGCGTGACGGTCGTGACTCTCGAGCAGGCGGTCGCCGCTCCCCTCGCCTCGCGGCACCTCGCCGATCTCGGCGCCCGCGTCATCAAGGTGGAGCGGCCGGACGGCGGCGACTTCGCCCGCGCGTACGACGAGGCCGTGCACGGCACGGGCGCCCACTTCGTCTGGTTGAACCGAGGCAAGGAGTCCCTGGCCGTCGACCTCAAGTCGGCCGAAGGTCGCGACATCGTCCAGACGCTGATCGCGAGCGCCGACGTCTTCCTGCAGAACCTGGCGCCCGGTGCCGCCGCGCGCCTCTGCCTCGGGTCCGACGAACTGCGAGCCGCCCATCCCGGACTGGTCACCGTCGACCTGTCGGGCTACGGGACCGGAGGGCCGTTCGAGCAGCGCAAGGCTTACGACATGCTGATCCAGGCCGAGAGCGGTCTCATCTCGATCACCGGCACCCCCGACGACGCGGTCAAGACCGGGATCCCGACCGCCGACATCGCGTCCGGAATGTATTGCGCGCAAGCCGTTCTCGCGGCGCTGCTGCGCCGCTACCGGACCGGCGAGGGTGCCGCGATCGAGGTCTCGATGCTGGAGTCGACCGTCGAATGGATGGGCCACTCGCTCTACACGCAGATGTACACCGGGCAGCAGCCACCGCGGATGGGCGTCAGTCATGTCTCCATCGCGCCGTACGACTCCTACCCCACCCGCGACGGCCAGATCCTGATCGGCGTGCAGAGCGACGGCGGCTGGCGGGCTCTCACCACGGTGCTCGGTGTTCCGGAGCTCACCGACGATCCGCGTTTCGCCACCAACATGAGCCGCGTCGAGAACCGAGCCGCGTGCGACGCCGCGGTCGCCGACCGCACGCGCCTCTGGACCACAGCCGAGCTCGACGCGAAACTGGCGGACGCCGGAATCCCCGCCGCCCAGATCAAGCAACTCGGCGATGTCGCCGACCATCCGCAATTGGCCGCCCGCGACCGCTGGCGTACCGTCGGCACCCCGTTCGCCCAGGTCAAGGCACTCCTTCCCCCGGCGACGTTCGGCGATGTGGAGGCCTCGATGGGCGATGTCCCCGCGCTCGGCGCCCAGACCGCCGCGCTGCTGGCGGAGGCGGGCTACGCCCCGGCGGATGTGGACCGCCTGGCCGACGCCGGCGTGGTTCGCCTGGGCGGGTGATCGGAGCGGGCGGTCGTCGGCGATCCGGCAGTACTCACGCCGATTGTCTGATTCGATCAGGGTTCGGCAAACGACGAACGGGCTCCCGATGCGACGAGAATGGACTCGCGACGACCTCCTCCGTGACATGACCGCCGCGGCGTGGATCAATGACCGCCTCGCGCCGCCCTACGAGGGCACCGTCGCCGAGTTGGTTCCGTCCGGCTATGACCGATATCTCCGGGTGCTTCATCCCGTCGAGCGGACGATCGACGACCAGCCGATCGAGCAGTTCTCATGGTCCGACGTCGCCCGGGTGAACGGGCGGATCGCCCATGCCGAGATGCAATGGACGAACATCTCGACGGGCGGCGCCGACGAGCTCGTCGTGCCCTGCAACAGTGGACCGTCCTACATCGACTTCGCGCCAGGCACGATGATCGATGAGATCGCCCGACTGCTCACCGGCGACCGCACCGACGTCTCGTGCACCTTCGCATTCTGGGAAGGCAACACCGCACACGAGGACATCGCACGCGATTTCCCGAAGGCACGCATCGGGGCCTTCAACTTCTACCTGACGTCCGGACCGTCCAGTCGCGCTGCCGAGAGCCTTCACGGGCTGCGCGCGAACATGTGGTGGCCCGAGGATCGCAGCTGGTACGTGTGCTCACACTTCGATTTCATCTGCACCTACATCGGCGCGAGTTCCGCGGCAGCCGATCGGATCCTGCTCAGCTCGGCTGTCGAGGCCTGGCCCGCCGCACCGAACCACCGGATCACTGCGGACGGGGACAAGCTGAATCCGGCCCGTCCGATTCGAGGGCGGGGCTGACCCACAAACAATCCGTCGCCTCAGCGGCCACCGAGGGCAATCTGCCCTCGGTGGCCCCTTCCAGGGCAGATTCTTGCGATGTCTGATCGCAGCGTCCCCGTAAGGCGCCCTTCTAAGCTGCAATCACCGGCCTTCGACCGCCCCGTGAACGACACTTTCGACACCAGGAGCAAGCACCACATGGAACTGACGACACTGACACAAGAGAACGAGGACGGAATCCTGATCGTCCGCCTCAACCGGCCCGAGAACCTCAACGCGTTCACCGTGAAGATGGGACAGGAACTGGAGGCCACGTTCCGCGCCGTCAACGACGACGACTCGGTCCGCGCGGTGATCGTGACCGGTAACGGTCGTGCGTTCTGTGCGGGAATGGATCTGGCCACCGAGGGCGAGAACGTCTTCGGCCTCGACAACTCCAAGCGGCCCGGGCTCGCCGATCTGGAGGACCTCGACGATCCCGAACTGGCCCGAGTGCGCGACACGGGCGGCCGGGTGACACTCACGATCCACGACTGCCGGAAACCGGTGATCGCCGCGATCAACGGCGCGGCGGTCGGGATCGGCGCCACCATGACCCTGCCGATGGACGCGCGACTGGTGTCGACCAAGGGCCGGATCGGTTTCGTCTTCGGCCGTCTGGGCATCGTCCCCGAGGCGGCCTCGTCGTGGTTCCTGCCGCGGGTCGTCGGCCTGCCGAAGGCGCTGGACCTGGTGTATCGCGCCGACATCCTCGACGCCCAGGCAGCTCTCGACGCCGGTCTGGCCCAGAGCGTCCACGAGCCGGACGATCTACTCGACGCCGCGCGCGAGCTCGCCGACGCCTGGACCAAGGGACGGTCGCCGATGGCCGTCGCCTTCGCCCGCCAGATGCTGTACCGGAACTCCGCGCAGGATCACCCGGTGGAGGCGCATCGCATCGACTCGCTGGCGATGTTCTACACGAGCATCGGCGATGGCGACGACGGCGTGCGCGCGTTCCTCGAGAAGCGCCCGGCCGACTTCCGCTCGAAGGCTTCTCAGATGCCGGAGTTCTACGAGGAGTGGACCGAACGTCGATAGGCAGATGACCGGCGACGATGACGTCGCCGGGCATCAGACCAGCTCAGGCCGGATCGCCGGGCAGACCCGCGTAGTAGACACCGGACGACCAGCCACCGTCGACGGCGATCTCCGCGCCGGTGATGTAGGAGGCCTCATCACTGGCCAGGAAGGCGCTGACCGCAGCGACCTCTTCGGGGCGACCGATCCGCTGGAGCGGAACCGCGCCGTAGTGGGCGTCCAGACTCGCACCCGTCTCACCCATCGGGTTGCCGAGCTCGGTGTTGACGCCGCCCGGGTGCACGGAGTTGACCCGGACCTTGTGCGGCCCCAGCTCCAGCGACTGCGCCTTGGTGACGCCGCGGACGGCCCACTTGGAGGCGACGTACGAGCTCAGCCCATTGACGCCGCGCAGGCCGTCGACCGATGAGATGTTGATGATCGAGCCGCGGCCGGCGGCCGTCATCGCCGGAGCCACCGTCTTCACACCGAGGATCGTGCCGACGAGGTTCACCTGCAGCACCTGATTCAGGCGATCGAGCTCGATGTCGGCGACACCCGCCATGTAGAGGATGCCTGCGTTGTTGACCAGCGCATCGACTCGTCCGTGCTTGGCGACGGCGCCGTTGACGACCGCTTGCCACTCCGACTCATTCGAGACGTCGAGGTGCGCGTACTCGGCGCTGTCGCCGATCTCGGCCGCGAGGGCCTGTCCGCGCGCGTCGTCGACGTCGGCGATGACGACCTTCGCGCCCTCCCTCGCCATCAGCCGGGCCGTCGCCTCGCCCATGCCCTTCGCGCCACCGGTGATGATCGCGACCTTGTCTTCCAACCGGCCCATCTGTGTACTCGCTCTCTGTCCTCGATCGCCGACTGATCGTCGGCGCTGCCGCAGGTCGAAGGGGTTCTCGACGCCGCGTTCGGCACACGCTACGCCGCGATCGACCGACCGGGGAGTCTACGAGCCGAACCTCCCGCTGGGAGGAACCCGGTGTCCGATTCGAACGAGATCCGGGATTCAGCCTCAGTCCGCCGACCGTCGTTCGGCGACGAGCGCAGCGGTGCCCGCGAGAATCCGCTCCACCCCGAAGTCGAGCGCGGCGTCACGGCTCCCCTCACGACCTGCCTCGACGAAAGCGCTCGCCGTTCGCGGGTAACGCTCGCGATGGTGGGCGAAGATCGCGGCGGTACGTCCCGCCAGATCCTCCTCCGGCGTCGCCGATCCGACGCGCTGGCGCACCAGCGACAGCGCGTGGCCCGACAGCAATGCGAGGAGGTCGAGCCGCTCCCCACTCTCGAGCGGAAGCGATGCCGTGGCTTCCAGACCGGTCTCGAACCACGTCATCTCCTCGGGCCCGGGGAGATGCGGTCGCTGCGCGAGTTCGACCGCCCACGGATGCGCGAGCGCGCGCGTGAAGAGGGTTCGGGTCCAGACGGTCAGTCCCTCCGCCCAGTCCCCCGGCTCGACGGCGGGCGACGGCCCGAGCGCGCGGTCGAGCATGACTGCGTCGAGGTCGGATCGGCCCGGCAGATACCGGTACAACGCCATCTTCGTGGTTCCGAGTCGCGCCGCGACCTGCTGCATCGTGACCGCTTCGAGTCCGTCCTCATCCGCGATGGACATGGCCGCCGCGGCGATGCCGTCGAGCGTGTACCGCGGCTTGGGTCCACGCCGCGGCGACGTCGAGGTCCGCCACAGCACGCCGGCGTCGGATCCGTCTGCCTCGTCGTTCACTTCCACAGCACCTCCCGAGAAACTATTGCGTCCAAGATACGCTATTAGTTACTGTGTCCATAGGACGCAATAAGACGAGTGGAACGGAGACGATCGATGAACAGCACCAAGGTCCTCATATCCGGGGCCAGCATCGCCGGGCCGGCCCTGGCCCGTTGGCTCGGGCGCAACCGATTCGACGTCACGGTCGTCGAGAAGGCCGGCGCGGTCCGCCCCGGCGGTCAAGCCGTCGACTTCAAAGGCCCGACTCATCTCGAGCTGCTCGCCCGCACCGGGATCCTCGACGATGTCCGCGCCGCGCAGACCGTCAAGACGGACTGGCGGATGGTCGATGCCGACGACCGCGTCAGAGCCGTCGTCCCGGGCGAGTTCATCGGTGGCGACCTCGAGATCCTCCGGGGCGACCTGGCCCAGATCCTCTACGCGCACAGCAAGGGCGACGCGGACTTCGTGTTCGACGATGAGATCGTCGGCCTCAATGAGACACCGGCGGGCGTCGACGTCGTCTTCGCCCATCGTCGGCCCGAGCGATTCGACATCGTCATCGGCGCCGACGGCGTGCATTCGGCCGTGCGCCGGCTGGCGTTCGGGCCCGAGGGGCGCTTCGTCGAATCGCTCGGCTACCACTACGCGGTGGCGGACTGCTCCGTTCCGCTCGACGGACTGCCGACCGTGCTGCCGAGCGGCCGCGTCGTCGCCTATGGCTTCAACACGCCGGACCGGCTGGTCCTCCTCGGCGGGCAGAAGGCTCCCACCCTGTTCGTCGTGCGCAGCGCGAACGCCGACTACGACCGTCACGACGTCGACTCTCAGCGAGCGTTCCTGGAGTCGGCGTTCGCCGGCAACGGCTGGCGGACCGCCGCGGCGCTCGACGCCGCACGGACCGCACCGGACTTCTATCTCGACGCACTCACCCGCACGACGACCACCTCCTACACGCGCGGTCGCACCGCGCTGGTCGGCGATGCAGGCTACGCGAACACGCTCGGCGGATTCGGCACCGGTCTCGCACTGCTCGGCGCCTACGTCCTCGCCGGTGAACTCGTCGCGGCACGAGGTGATCACACCGAGGCGTTCGCCGCCTACGACCGCCGCATGCAGAAGCCGACGAGGATCGCCCGCAAAGGCAACGCCGGCCCCTTCCTCGCTCCGCCGTCGGCGTTCCGCATCCGGATGCGCGACTGGACGTTCACGAACGGCCTGATGCGCCGATCGATGCTCTGGGTCACGGATGCCTTCGCCACCGACGACAGCATTCCGGAGTACGAGCTGCTCTGAACTGGCACAGCGAGGAGCCCGAACCGGCCGTCGAACGCAAACGAGCCGCAACATCTTTCGATGTCGCGGCTCGTTCTCGCTGTGGGCGAAGGGGGACTTGAACCCCCACGTCCCGAAGGACACTGGCACCTGAAGCCAGCGCGTCTGCCATTCCGCCACTCGCCCGTGGCCGGCCGTTTGCACGACCGTCGTCCGTGTGGACTTGAAAAAGATAGCACGCATGTCGGGGCAAATAAAAAACGATTACACGGGAGGGGCGCTGACCTGCGCAGACGCCGCGCGTACTACCGCCGACCACTGATGTTACTGCTGTGACGAGCGGTACAGGAGTCATTCGGAGATCACCGCGACGGCGGTACGGCCGGTAACATGTTGAGACAAGGTATGCACGCCGACACGCCAACCGACAGAAGGGCACGAGATCCCGTGGGTTTCTTTGACCGGATCGAGCGGAAGCTCGAATCCGCCGTAGACGGCGGTTTCGCCCGTGTCTTCGGCGGCAAGGTCGCACCGCAGGAGATCGAGCACGCTCTGCAGCGGGAGGCCGAGACGTCGGTGGAGGACCTGGGCGACGGCGCAACACTGGTAGCCAACAGCTATGTGTTGACCTTGAGTGCGTCCGATCTCGACGAGGTCTCCACCGAGTACGAACTCAACCGGAAGATCTTCTCCCGCCATTTGGAGGACTTCATCCGGGACAATGGGTGGCAGACTTATGGGTCAGTCGTCGTAGAGTTCGAACCAGCGCCGTCATTGCACACCGGACAGTTCCGCGCTCGTGGCGTCGTCGACCCAGACGTCGCGCCACGGCCCGTGGCACCGCGCCGAGCGCCGGCGGACCAGCAGCAGACCTACAGACCTGACAGTCTCGACCGAGGAGCCCGAGCCATGACCAATCCCCCCGGAAACGATCAGGGCGGCCAGAACTACGGCTACGCCCCGCAGGGTGACCCCAATCACCCGCAGTACGACTACAACCAGCAGGGCGGATACCCGCAGCAGGGACAGGAGCCGCAGGCCTACAGCCAGCAGCCCTACGACCAGCAGCAGCCTCAGTACGACCAGCAGGGCTACGGTCAGCAGCCGCAGTACGGTCAGCCTCCGGCGGACCAGGGCTACGGTCAGCAGCAGTACGACTACAACCAGCAGGGCTATGACCAGCAGGGTTACGGTCAGCAGCCCCAGTACGACCAGGGTCAGCAGGGCTACGCGCAGCCGCAGTACGACCAGGGCGGCTACGACCAGCAGTACGCGCAGCAGCCCCAGTACGACCAGCAGGGCTATGCCCAGCAGCCGTACGACCAGGGCCAGCAGCAGTACGCTCCGCAGGGCTACGACCAGCGGTACGGTCAGCAGCCCCAGTACGACCAGCAGGGCTACGCCGCGCCGGCCTACGGTCAGCCCGCGGGCTACGCGCCGTCGGCCATCACTCTGGTCCTCGAGGACGGCAGCAACCGCACCTTCTCGCTCCGCCAGGGTTCGAACGTGATCGGACGCGGTCAGGACGCACAGTTCCGCCTCCCGGACACCGGCGTCTCGCGTCGCCATGTCGAGATCCGTTGGGACGGCCAGACCGCGATGCTCACCGACCTGAACTCGACCAACGGCACGACCGTCAACGATCTGCAGGTCAGCAGCTGGGAGCTCGCCGACGGCGACCGCATCCGACTCGGCCACTCCGACATCACCGTCCGGTTCCAGTAAACGATTCCGCATAAGATGCTCATCGGGTGACCTCCGGTCACCCGACCGCTGAATGCACTCCGGGGGCACGTCGAACCGGATGCCCGTCTTTGAGGGAGGTGATGGGAGTAGATGCAGGGCATCCTGCTGCAGGTGATCCGATTCGGATTCCTCATCCTGCTCTGGCTTTTCGTGTACGCCATCATCCGTGCGATGCGCTCCGACCTCGCCGCCGCGGGCGGCGGCGCCCGGATGCCGCGCACCTCCGGCCGAGCCGAGCGGAAACAGCGTGCCGCACGATCCCGCGGCACGGCCCGATATCTGGTCGTGACGGCCGGCGCGCTCGCCAACACCCGGATCACGCTCGGCACGCAGCCGGTGCTGATCGGACGGGCTGACGACTCAACCCTCGTCCTCACCGACGACTACGCCTCCGAACGGCACGCGCGCCTCTCGCCCCGGGGCGACGACTGGTACGTCGAAGACCTCGGGTCGACGAACGGGACCTATCTCGACCGTTCCAAGGTGACCACCGCCGTCCGAGCCCCGATCAACACCCCGATCCGGATCGGCAAGACCGTGATTGAGCTACGCCCGTGACCCTTGTGCTGCGCTACATCGCGCGGAGCGACCGCGGACTGGTCCGCTCGAACAACGAAGACTCGGTCTACGCCGGCGCTCGACTGCTGGCGCTGGCCGACGGCATGGGCGGACACGCCGCGGGCGAAGTGGCCAGCCAACTGGTGATCCAGGCGCTGCGTCCCCTCGACAACGACGAGCCCGGCGGCGACCTCCTCGCCGCTCTCGAGCGCGCGACCGCCGACGGCAATCACGCCATCGCCGAGCAGGTAGCCCGACAGCCCGAACTCGACGGGATGGGCACCACCCTGACCGCCATTCTGTTCGCGGGCAGCCGCATCGGCCTGTGCCACGTCGGCGATTCGCGCGGCTATCTGTACCGCGACGGCCGGCTCACTCAGATCACCCGCGACGACACCTTCGTCCAGAGCCTGGTCGACGAGGGCCGCATCACCCCCGAGCAGGCCCACAGCCACCCGCAGCGGTCGCTGATCATGCGTGCGCTCACCGGGCAGGAGGTGGAGCCGACCCTGATCATGCGCGAAGCCCGCGCCGGCGACCGCTACCTGCTCTGCAGCGACGGGTTGTCGGACGTGGTGAGCGAGGAGACGCTCGCCGACACGCTCGGGTCCATCGAGGACCACAAAGCCTGTGCGGACCGCCTGATCGAACTCGCCCTGCGCAGCGGCGGACCCGACAATGTGACGGTCGTGGTGGCCGACGTCGTCGACGACGAGTACGGCGACTCCACGCCCATCGTCGGCGGTGCGGCAGGCGACGACGACGCGGCCGGCTACGTTCCGAATCCGGCGACCGCGGCCGGTCGTGCCGCGGCGCTACGTCCCCCGGCCGCCGCTCCGGCCCGACCCACGATCCATGCGGTCGAGCCCGAACCCGCCAAGAAGTCCAGCTGGCGGTGGCCGGTGCTCATCATCGTGTTGCTGGCGATCATCGGGCTCGCGGTGACCGGTGTCTTCGTCGTGCGGTCGAAGGTCATGGCCAGCACGTTCGTCACGGCCGTCGACGGCAACGTCGAGATCTACTCCGGCAGCCCGGACCCCCTGCTGTTCTTCAACCTGGAGGAGCCGAAGGAGCGGGTCTGCGTCGACGACCTCAGCGTCGACTCCCCGACCGTCAGCTTCCAGGGCGTCGACTCCACCGCGTCGTGCACACCGATGAAGGTCGACGACCTGACCGGCATCGGCCGCAGCGCCGTGACCTCGAACAGCATCAAGAACAATTCGCTCGAGAGCACTCGCGACCGGGTGCGCGGGCTGGAGTTCCTGCCGAAGTGCCCGAAGCCGGAGGCCACCGAACCCACGCCGAAGCCCGGTGAGACCAAGGGCGAGACCGCCCGGCCGGGCGAACCCAGGCCCGAGACGCCCAAGCCCACCGAGGCGCCCCAGCCGGGTACCTCGGCCAAGTCGACCCCGGCTCCGGCTCCGGTCCCGACCGTCGGCGCCGACGGTCATCCCACATGTCGGAGCGACGGATGACGTCGGCCCCTCCCGTTCACGCGCCAGCGGCGCCGGCACCGAAGAGCGCGGGGCGCACCACTGAGCTGTGGCTGCTCTCATTCGCGGTCTTCGTCGTCTTCGCCGCACTGCTCACCGTGCAGGCCGCCCAAGATCAGACGCTCAGCTGGGATCTGGTGAAGTACCTGGCCGCATACGTCGTGCTCTTCGGCGTCGCGCACCTGTCGATCCGCCGGTTCGCCCCGTACGCGGATCCGCTCCTGCTGCCGTGCGTCGCACTGCTGAACGGTCTCGGGCTGGTGATGATCCACCGGCTCGACCTCGGGTCGTCTCGCCACGACGAGGTGGTCAAAGCCGACGAGGTGACGCACAACGCCGATCAACAGCTGCTGTGGCTGGTCCTCGGCATCATCGCGTTCAGTCTGACCCTGATGCTCGTGCGCGACCACCGCACGCTCTCGCGCTACGCGTACACCCTCGGCGTCAGCGGTCTGATCTTCCTGGCGATTCCGGCGATCCTGCCCGCCTCGATGGCCGAGGTCAACGGGTCCCGGAACTGGATCATCCTCCCCGGGTTCAGCATCCAGCCGGGCGAGTTCTCGAAGATCCTCATCATCATCTTCAGCGCGGCCTTCCTGGTGTCGCGGCGAGACCTGTTCACCACGGCGGGCAAGCAGTTCGCCGGAATCGACTTCCCGCGGCTCCGCGATCTCGGTCCACTGCTCGCCGCCTGGCTGATCGCGATCGGTGTCCTGGCGCTGGAGAACGACCTCGGCACCCCCCTGCTGATCTTCGCGACGGTCCTGACGATGCTGTACATCGCGACATCCCGCGTGAGCTGGCTGATGCTCGGCGTCACGCTGTTCGCGCTGGGCGCGACGGTGGCGTACCAACTGTTCGAGCATCTCCGGGTCCGCGTCTCGATCTGGCAGGACCCGTTCGCGCAGTACGACACGTACGGCTACCAGATCGCCCAGAGCCTGTTCGGGTTCGCCACCGGCGGCATGTTCGGCACCGGACTGGGCTCCGGTCGACCGAACATCGTCCCGTTCGCGAACACCGACTTCATCCTGACCTCGTTCGGTGAGGAACTCGGCCTCGCCGGAATCGCCGCGATCCTGATGCTCTATCTGATCGTCACGATCCGCGGACTCCGCGCCGCGATCGCGGTCCGCGACAGCTTCGGCAAGCTCCTGGCCGCCGGCCTCAGCTTCACCATCGTGTTCCAGGTGTTCGTGGTGCTCGGCGGCGTCTCCAAACTGATTCCGCTGACCGGACTGACGACGCCCTTCCTCGCTTACGGCGGCTCGTCGCTGCTGGCGAACTACATCCTGCTCGCACTGCTGATCCGCGTCTCGAACGCCTCGCGCGAGCCGGACGTGCCGAAACCCCGGACGCCCAACTCCGTCGACGCGATGTCCACGCGGGTGGTGCGTAAACAGTGAACCGCCCGATCCAGAAGGTCGCGTTGGCCTGCATCATCATGGTGGTCGCGCTGCTGGCGAACGCCACGTACGTCCAGGTCTTCAAGGCCGACAAGCTCCGCTCCGACACTCGGAACTCGCGTGTCCTCCTCGACGAGTACGCCCGCCAGCGCGGGGTGATCGTCGCCGCGGACGGCACGGTGCTCGCCGAGTCGATCCCGACCGACAACCGGTTCAAGTACCTGCGTCGCTACCCCACCGACCCCAAGGCGTTCTCGCCGGTCACCGGGTATTTCTCGTTCGTCTACCGCGCCGACCGCGGGATCGAGTACGCGGAGGACTCGATCCTGAACGGCAACGACGACCGCCTGTTCACGCAGCGTTTCATGGACATGTTCTCCGGTCGCGACCCGCGCGGCGGCAACGTCGTGACGACGATCGACCCGAATCTGCAGCGCGTGGCCTACCGCGAGCTGACCAACGCGGGCTGCGACGGCCCGTGCCGCGGCGCGGTCGTCGCACTGGAGCCGAGCACGGGCAAGATCCTGGCCATGGCGTCGACGCCGAGCTACGACCCCAACGCGCTCGCCACCCAGGACTTCGGTCAGGCGGAGAAGGCCTGGGAGAAGTACAACGCCGAGGACAATGGGGACCCGATGACCAACCGTGCCATCGACGCCCTGTATCCGCCCGGGTCGACGTTCAAGGTGGTCACCACCGCGACGGCCCTGAAAGCCGGCCTCACGCCCGACGTGCGCCTCACCGCGGCGTCCCAGATCCAGCTGCCCGACAGCACCGCGACGCTCTCCAACGACAGCGGCAGCACCTGCCCGGGCTCGACGAACGGCACGGTGAGCCTGACACAGGCATTCGAGTACTCGTGCAACACCGCGTTCGCGCAGCTGATGACCGAGAAGGTCCCCGGCAACGCATCGGAGGAGTTCACCTCGACGGCCAAGCAGTTCGGCGTCGGCGAGGACCCTCCGGGCATCCCGATGGACGTCGCGAAGTCGACCGTCGGGGACATCGGCAACGACAAGGCCGCCCTCGCTCAGTCGGCCATCGGCCAGCGCGACGTGCGGCTGACCGTGCTCGAGAACGCGGAGATCGCCGCGACCGTCGCCAACGGCGGCGTGCGCATGCGCCCGTACGTGGTCGACAAGCTGCAGACCGCCGACCTGCGCACCATCTCGACCACCGCACCCTCGGCGTTCAACCGTCCGCTGACCGCGGACCAGGCCGACCAGATCACGGACATGATGGTGAAGTCGGAGCAGAACACCGCGAACGCCCAGGCAGGCATCGCATCCAAGACCGGAACCGCCGAACATTCGGACACTTCGGAGGGCGGCGAGACGCCGTACGCGTGGTACATCGCGTTCTCGCCGAGTTCGAACGCGCGAATCGCGGTCGCGGTCATCATTGAAAACGGCAATAGGGGACAGAATTCGTACGGCGGCCTCGCAGCGGCCCCGATCGGACGCGCTGTCATGAACGCTTACGCGGGAGGTGCTCGATGAGCCTGCAGAACGGCACCATCATCGCCGACCGGTACCGACTGGTCCGGTTGATCGCCACGGGTGGCATGGGCCAGGTCTGGGAAGCGCTGGACACGCGCCTCGGCCGCCGGGTGGCGGTCAAGGTGCTCAAGGCCGAGTACTCTAACGACTCCGAGTTCTTGGGCCGATTCCGCACCGAGGCCCAGACGACGGCTCGACTGAACGATCCCGGCATCGCGAACGTCTTCGACTACGGCGAGACGCCGGACCGCAACGGCGGTGACCCGCTGGCCTACCTGGTGATGGAACTGGTCGACGGGGAGCCGCTCAACTCGGTGATCTCCCGGATGGGACAGCTGTCGCTGCCGCACACCCTGGACATGCTCGAGCAGACCGGGCGGGCGCTGCAGGCCGCGCACACCGCGGGCCTCGTGCACCGGGACGTCAAACCCGGCAACATCCTGATCACCCCGACGGGGCAGGTCAAGATCACCGACTTCGGCATCGCGAAGGCGACCGACGCCGCGCCCGTGACCCAGACCGGCATGGTCATGGGCACCGCGCAGTACATCTCGCCCGAGCAGGCGACGGGCGGCGAGGCCACCGCGGCCTCGGACGTGTACTCGCTGGGCGTCGTCGGCTACGAGGCGTTGACCGGGCGGCGGCCGTTCCTCGGCGACGGCGCGATCACGGTCGCGATGAAGCACATCCAGGAACCGCCGCCGGCGCTTCCGCAGTCCATTCCGGCACCGGTGCGCGAGCTGATCGAGATCACCCTCTCGAAGGATCCGGCGCAGCGCTACGCGACGGGCGGCGAGTTCGCCGACGCCGTCGCCGCGGTGCGCGCGGGCAACCGGCCCCCCGTCCCGCGAACCGCTCTCGGTGCCGCGGGCGTCGCCGCGGCTGCCGCGGCCGCCCCGTACTCCTCGACCCGGGCGATGACATCCGCCCAAACGCAGTCTCAGCCGCCCCGCACCGCACCGTCGACCGCCGCCACACCGGTCGACGACGGCGGTTGGAGCACGACGCACAAGGTCCTGACGGCCGTCGCCGCACTGCTGCTGTTGGCCGCGATCGCACTCGTCGCCTACTGGCTCACGTCCAGTCCCCGCACGCCGGTCGCGCCGACGCCGACGCACACCACCACGACGACGGTCGAGGAACCGACCACCACCTACGAGCAGCCGACCCGCACTCGTGAGACGACGACCGAGTCGCCGACGACGACCACCGAGGAGCCCACGACCTCGGAGGAGACCACCACATCGATCGAGGAGACGCCGAGCGAGACCACGCGTCCGCCGCTGTTCCCGCCGATCACGATTCCGGGCCTGCCCGGCGGCGGGGGGTGATCGACGGTGATGGATCCGCATTACCTGTCCGAACGGTACGAGCTCGGCGAGACGCTCGGATTCGGCGGCATGTCGGAGGTCCAGTTCGCCCGCGACCTGTTGCTGCACCGCGACGTCGCCATCAAGGTGCTGCGCGCCGACCTGGCTCGTGATCCCACGTTCTACCTGCGGTTCCGCCGCGAGGCGCAGAACGCGGCGAAGCTCAACCACCCGAGCATCGTGCAGGTCTTCGACACCGGCGAGGCGGACACCGACGAGGGTCCGCTGCCGTTCATCGTCATGGAGTACGTCGAGGGCGAGACCCTGCGCGACGTGCTCCGCTCATCCGGACACATCGCGCAGAAGCAGGCGATGACCTGGATGGCCGACGTCGCGGCCGCCATGGACTTCTCGCACCGCAACAACATCGTGCACCGCGACATGAAGCCGGCGAACGTGATGATCGACCGCACCGGCGCGGTGAAGGTGATGGACTTCGGCATCGCCCGGGCGATGGACGACACGTCGGCGACCATGACGCAGACATCGGCGGTGATGGGCACCGCCCAGTACCTCTCGCCCGAGCAGGCTCGCGGCATCAAGGTCGATCCCCGCAGCGACATCTACTCGATGGGCTGCGTCCTGTTCGAACTCGTCACCGGCGAACCGCCGTTCACCGGCGACTCGCCCATCGCCGTCGCGCATCAGCACGTCCACGAGGACCCGCGGCGCCCGTCGTCGATCCGTCCGGAGATCACACCCGAGCTCGACTCGGTGATCATGAAGGCGATGAGCAAGAACCCGGCCAACCGGTACCAGACCGCGGCCGAGTTCCGAGCCGACCTCATCAAGGTGCTCGCAGGCGGCAAGCCGTCGGCGCCGATGCTGTTGACTGACGAGGAGCAGACCGCCCTCATCGATTCACCGCGTCTGGCCGTCCGCAACGAGTCGTTGCCGAGCCGGGGCGACGGCGGCGACGAAGAGGAACCGCCGAGCGACGGAAATGGCTTCCTGCGTCGACGCCGCGTTCAGGTGACCATCGCGATCGCGGCCGTCATCGTGCTGTTGATCGGCCTGTTCGCGTGGTCGCCGTGGAAGACCACCGCTCCGCTGATCGCCGTACCGAAGGTCGCCGGGCTCGCCGCCGACGCCGCGCAGGCCAATCTCGAACAGGCGGGCTTCACGGTGAAGCAGAGCCAGGAGGCCAGCGCCGACATCGCCAGGGGGCTCGCGACCCGCACCGCACCGGGCGACGATGTGCCGACCCCCAAGGGCTCCGAGGTGACCCTGTACATCTCGTCGGGCCCGCAGCGCCAGCAGATCCCCGACCTGCGCGGCCGGACCGCCGACGAGGCCACGAAGGCCCTCAACGTGCTCGGCTTCAACGATGTGAAGACGCAGGAGGCCGAGTCCACGGTCGCGCTCAAGGACAAGGTGGTCCGCACCAACCCGCGCACCGGGATCCCGGCGGCGGTGAACGCCGCGGTGATCCTGTACATCGGCACCGGACCGAAGGAGGTCACCCTTCCCGACCTGCGCGGACAGACCAGCGATCAGGCTCGCAAGACGCTCGATCAGCTGCAGCTGGAGATGACGACCGTCCAGGTCGACTCCGAACTGCCCGCAGGCCAGGTGGTGAGCACGTCGCCGAATCCCGGAGCCACGGTCGAAGTCGGCAGCACCATTCAGGTGCAGATCTCGCGCGGCAACATGTTCATCGTGCCCGATCTGCGCGGTAAGAGCCTCGAAGACGCGCAGAAGGCCCTCGAGGACGCCGGTTGGCAGCCCAACACCCTCAGCTCGAGTGAGCGCGGTGTGGGGCTGGCGAGCAAGGACGACGGCAAGGTGATCGCCCAGTCGCCGCCCGCCGGCAGCAAGCTGCGCAAGGACGCGACGGTGTCCGTGGTGGTCGGGCGGGCCAGCCTCATTCCGGGCTGAGCTCGCCGCGGGGATGCGGCGCAGTCACCTTCTCCTACACCATGAACCGAATGGGCGGAGGCTTCCTCGGCACCGACCGCACCCTCGCGTACACCGGCGCGGTCTACGACGCGCTCTGCCCCCCGGAGAGTGCCTTCGCCATCTGCGATTCGAGTTCCGCGACCGTGGACTCGGGCACTTCGAGACCGCACACCCGGAGCCAGTTGGCCAGCATGCGGTGACCGCCCTCGGTGAGGACGCTCTCCGGATGGAACTGCACACCGTGGATCGGCAGCTCGCGATGGCGCATCGCCATCACGATGCCCGTGTCGGTGCGACCGATCACCTCGATCTCATCGGGGACGGTCTCCGGCGCGACGGTCAGCGAGTGGTATCGGGTCGCGACGAACGGTTGCGGCAGACCTGCCAGCACGCCGGTTCCGTCGTGGCTGACGAGTGAGGTCTTCCCGTGGAGCAGTTCCGGCGCACGTGTGACCGTCGCTCCGAACGCCTCACCGATGGCCTGGTGCCCGAGGCAGACGCCGAGAATCGGCGTCCCCGCGGCCGCGGCGATCGGGATGATCGGCTCGGTGGCGCCGGCACGATCGGGCGTCCCCGGTCCCGGACTCAGGAGGATTCCGTCGAAATCTGTGACGACCTTCTCCAGGTCTGCAAGCTGCTCATCGTCGTTGCGCCAGACCACGGCTTCCACTCCGAGCTGGCCCAAGTACTGGACCAGGTTGTAGACGAAGCTGTCGTAGTTGTCGATGACGAGGATGCGCACGTCGTCCAGGTTAACGGGTTCCCCACCTGGGCTTCGACTCAGTTACCGTAGACATATGCCTAAGTCAAAAGTCCGGAAGAAGACCGACTACACCATCAATACCGCGAGCCGCACTCCGGTGAAGGTGAAGGCGGGTCCGTCCGGCCTCTGGTACCAGATCGTCATGTTCGGCCTGATGCTGATCGGCCTCGTGTGGCTGATGGTCTACTACCTCGGTGCGTCGACCGCGAAGTACTCCGCACTGGACTGGATGACGAGCCTCGGTCCGTGGAACATGTTGATCGGTTTCGGCTTCATGGTGGTCGGCCTGTTGATGACCATGGGATGGCGCTGACATCCGTTCCGCGACGAAAGACCAGGTCACTGTCCCCTTTGCGGTAATGACATGTGTGTTATTCATCCCCACTGTGGATAATTCCTGTGGATAAGCCCGACTTGGCTGTGCATGAACAATGGGCGACGCCGCTGCCCGCCGCGCTCGCGTTGATCGGAGGCGGGGTTGCCCTCTGCGCCGCGGCAGCAGCGTCGTACACGGAACCGGCCGCGATGGTCTTCATCGGAATCGCCGCCGCCGCGCTGATCGTCTCGGGGGTCGTCTCACTCCTGCGACGACCCCGCCTCGTACTCCTCGACGGCCCGACCCTGCGCGTGAAGACCGTCCGTGGCCTCGTCGACCTCGGCGTCGACGACTTGGAGCGGGTGTCGGTGCTCACGAGTCGGCGGCTCGTCGGACGCAGTCGTCAACTGGTGATCGACCTGCCCGACGACCGCCTGCTGGTATTCGGCCGCTGGGACCTCGGCGAGGAGCCGACGGCGGTCGCCGAGAGACTCCGCGCCGCAGGCCTGCCGGCGTCGGTGGACTGACCGGCCGGGTTCCGCGCGTCAGCCGAGGGCCGACGCGAAACCGATCCCGATCGCGAGGGCGATCACGAACAAGGCGCCGAGGCCGTACCAGCCGACCTTCGTCACTCGGCCGTACGTGCGCTTCTCCGGTGCCAGCACCTTCTCCGGCAGCCAGATGATCGCGGCGGCGCTCGCGGCGCCGAAGACGAACCCGCCGAAGTGGGCCCAGATGGAGATGCCCGGGATGCTGAGCGACAGCACAACGTTCAGCACGATGACCGTGATGAGCGTCGTCGCGGGCAGTTTGAGTCGGATCACCACGATCAGCAGCGCGCCGAGCAGGCCGTAGACGGCGCCCGAGGCGCCCGCGGTCGCGACGTTCTCCGAGCCCAGCGCCATCACGGCGGCGCTGCCGCCGAGCAGCCCGATCAGGTAGACGGCGAGGTAGCGGACCGGACCGAGGACTCGCTCCAGATCGGCACCGATCAGGTACAGCGAGATCATGTTCATCGCGATGTGCACCACCGACCAGTGCAGGAATCCCGACGTCAGGAGTCGCCAGTACTCGTCCTGGAATCCCAGGCCGGTGATCAGCGTGCCCTGCTGCATGATCGTGGAGCGTTGCAGCAGGCTCGCGACGCCGCCCGCCTGCAGCACCACCGCGACGAACGCGAGCAGGTTGATCCCGATCAGCGCGTACGTCACCACCGGCTGACGTCGCGCGGCAGCGGCGTCGACCACCGGCGCGGTCGTCTGGACGCGGGCGGAGGACGTCGCGTCGTTCACGCAGTCGACGCAGTGCTGGCCGACCGACGCGGGGCGTAAGCAGTCCGGACAAGCCGACCGCCCGCAGCGTGTGCAGGACAGCGCTGTCGGGCGGTCGGGATGCCGGTAACAGGTCTGGGTCAAGATCAGCTGAGCTCGACGCTCTCGATCACGACGGCGTCGACCGGACGATCCATGCGGTCGGTCGCGGTGGTGGCGATCGCGTCGACGACCGCCTGCGACGCCGAATCCTTGACCTCACCGAAGATGGTGTGGCGACGGTTCAGGTGCGGGGTCGCGCCGACGGTGATGAAGAACTGCGAGCCGTTGGTGCCCGGGCCGGCGTTCGCCATGGCCAGCAGGTACGGGCGGTCGAACTGGAGCTCCGGGTGGAACTCGTCCTTGAACTGGTAGCCGGGGCCGCCGCGACCGGTGCCGGTCGGGTCGCCGCCCTGGATCATGAAGCCGTTGATGACGCGGTGGAAGACGGCGCCGTCGTAGAACGGACCGCTGGCCTCGCCCTTGGCGTTGGTGGTGGAGTACTCCTTGGAACCGTCTGCCAGGCCGACGAAGTTCTCGACGGTGACCGGCGCGTGGTTCGGGAAGAGTTCGATGACGATGTCGCCGCGATTGGTGTGCAGGGTCGCGGTCTTGTTCTGCTCACTCACAACCTCCATGAAACCACGTCACTCCGACCGACGACCGCCAGTGGCGTGCACCGGGTGCAACCTGGCACGCTGGTGGAATGCCGAACAAACTCCTGGTCGCCGTCGCGTCCACGCTCGTCCTGGTGCTGACCGCCGTCGTGGTGGTCCTCCGCCGGGCGCGAACCGAGCATCCTCCGGTCTCGCCGACCGTCCCCCGCATAGAGGACGTGCGCGGCAGCAGCGCCGACTGACGTCCGACAGGTATTTTGTAGATCGTGACTTCCGACGATTCGCGCGAGCAGAATCCGCAACCCGCTCCCGGGCAGGGTTCGGCGCACCCGTCCCCGCAGGCGGGTCGTCAGCCCGCGCCGTGGGAGAAGGCGCCCTCCGCGCCCAGCACAGCGCCGCCGCCGCGCCCAGCACCGCCGGGACCGCCGCCGCCCATGCCCCCTCGACCGAATCCCGGAACACCCGCCGCCGGCGCCCCGACCAGGCCCGGCACCGCACCGGCACCCGGATCCGTCGCACCGAAGCAGCAACGCGCGCCCGCCGGACCGCCGCCGCCGAGTCGGCCGGGGCCGGCCCAGCCGGGCAAGCCGAACGCCGCGGCGCCGACCTTCCCCGTCCAGCCTCCGACCGGCAAACCGGGTCCGCCGCCACCCGCTGCACCGGTGTCCGGAACGCCGACCGACGGCGCGCGGGGCGAGCCGTCGCTCGCCTACTCGGCCGTCCCCGACCAGGCCGCGAATCGTCCCGCGTCCGGCGGACCGGCTCCCACCGGCCGACCACCGGCGAGCACCCAGCCCTCCTCGAAGAAGGACTCCCAGCCCGTGACTACTGCCTCGGCCTCGCGCGCAACCGCCGGCGGAACCGCTGACGAGATGAACTGGAACGCCGTCATCGCGTTCGTGCTCTCTGCGATCGGCCTGTTGTCACCGGTCGGCATCTGGCTGGGTTACAAGACCCGCCGCACCATCGACAAGACGCATCAGATGGGGCGCGAGTTCGCCACCGGGGCGATCATCATCGGTTGGCTGTGGGTCGCGTTCCTGGTCCTCGGCATCCTGGCTTACCTCTGGATCCTGATCTGACGACCGGCGCGTCTCTGTGGACCTGGCGTCGCCTCACTTGAGGTGCGCGGCGAAGAACTGATCGAACGCAGCCCACTGTGCGGCATCCATGTCGGTGTGTGAGCCGTTGCCGATCACCATCCGGTAGTCCACGCCGTTGAGCGCGAAATCTGCGGCCAGCTTCGCGTGCAGCGGCGACGGGACGGTTGTGTCCAGGGTGTTCAGCAGGAGCAGGATCGGTGCGTCGTATCCGGACACCGGCACCGCCATGTACCGCATGAGCGCAGACGACATCGGCTGCGTGCCGAGCGGCCGCGACAGCAGCGAGCCGAACGCCAGGTTCGGGTCCACCTTCGGTCCGCCGCAGGTCTGGCCCACCTGATCGACCAGCGACTTGCCGAGCGGCGTCAGGTAGGAGTTCACGTTCACCGCCGGATCCGCCTGGCGCAGTCCCGCCAGGATCGCGAGCAGGAAGTTGTAGGTGCCGTTCAGCGGGGCGGGCAACGACGGAATGTACGGTCCCAGAAACGGCATGATCTTCTCGACGTCCGACTCCGGGTCGAGCGACACCGTGCCCCGGAAATCAGTCCGCGGACCGTAGCTCCGTTGCAGATGAGCGGTCGCGAGAGCGGCCTGTCCGCCCTGCGAGTCGCCGGTCACGGCCCATCGATTCGACAGTGACGGCTCCACGCTGCGCGCGGCGCGCAGCATGTCGATGGTGGCGGTCGCTTCGCTGCGGATGTTCAGGTACGGGTGCACGCCGGTGTCGAATCGGCCGAGACCGACGTAGTCGGTCGCGACAACCGCATAACCCGAGTCCACCAGTCGGGTGATGTACCGGTTCGCCTTGGCGTCCGCGCCGCTCTGACCGCCGCATCCCGGACCGTAACCCGAGGTGCCGTGGGTGTAGGCGACCACCGGCCACCCGCCCTTCGGCGCGGTGCCTGCAGGCACGAACAGCGCACCGCTAGTCGGCACCGGCTTCCCCTCCGGATCCTGCGTCCAATAGTCGAGCGCGCGGCCGTTCTCCAGGCCGCGCCATCCGGCGGGACGAGCGACGACGTCGATGACCGATCCGGCCGGAGCCGCCGTCGCGGTGGCCGGTATCAGGGCGAGCCCGGCGAGGAGTACAAGGAACGCGGCCGCGGCCGCCCCGATCCGGGATACCGTCCACCGCGTCGAAGTCATCGTCAACCATCCGTTCCCACAGTCGATCTGCCGATCAAACTCTAGCCGTCGGACGTTCGGCCGATATCCGATTCGGGTCAGTGGCCGGAAGCCGAGCTACGGGCGATCTCGACCCAGCGCGAGAGATCGGCGTCGGCGGCGACCGCCTTCGCGCTGACGGCGACCCAGTTCCGGCCCATCACCCGGTCTCGCCCCATCACGGCCTCGGACACTCCCGGCAGCGACGTCAGCTCGTCGAATCGCTCCTTCGGAATCCGTACCAGCAGATCCCCGGCCCTCCGTGCGCTCACCACGAGCTTCTGGTCGACCATGAACGCCAACCCGCCGAACATCGAGACCTCACGGGTGAAAGCCGCGTCGAAGAGCGCACGCAGTCGATCGACGAGCTCTGCTTGCATCGAGGACGCCATGACCCGCTCCTATCCGGAAGTGCTGCCCGACGCGTTCGCATCCGCGAGCGCTTGCGGCGCACCTCGCATCATCCGCCACGTGTCCTCGCCCGTCCATCAGTCCACGAGGGATCGGAACGTGCAGGCACACTCCTGGGACGGCGTCGTTGCGGCGTGTTCCCCGCGGTGGAATACTTAGCTCTATGGCTAAGTATTCGGAGGAGCTCGACGAGGTGCTCGTCGCACTCGCCGACCCCACCCGTCGCCAAGTGGTCGTCCGACTCGGACGGGGACCCGCCGGCGTCAGTGAATTGGCAGGCACCTTTCCGATGACGATGCCGTCGTTCATGAAGCACGTGCGCACGCTCGAGTCGAGCGGCCTGATTCGCACGGCGAAGACCGGCCGGGTCCGGACCTGCACGCTGAATCGCGAACGCCTGGCGCTGCTCGACGACTGGCTCGCCGAACAGCGCGACATCTGGGAGAACCGCACCGACCGCCTCGAGCGGATCGTCGCCACGACCAAGGAGCAGTCATGACCGCTTTCGACCCCGATCTCGACCTGACCGTGGAGCGCGTCATCCGCGCACCCCGCGACGCCGTCTGGCGCGCATGGACCGATCCCGACCTCCTGGAACAGTGGTGGACCCCGGCACCGACCCGGACCCGCGTCGACCTGCTGGACGTACGCCCCGGCGGCGGCTTCGTCACGCGGATGAGCGACGACGGCGACGTCTACGTGCCGCACAACGACGCGGTGTTCCTCGTCGTCGAGCCGGGCGAACGTCTGGTTTTCAGCAACGCGATCACCAGTCAGTGGCGGCCCGCATCGCCGGCGCCGGTCGCGATGGCCGCCGAGATCTCCTTCGGCGAGCATCCCGACGGCACCGCGTACCGGGCCGTCGTCCGTCACGCGAACCCGGCCGAGCGTGAACGGCACGAGGAACTCGGGTTCTTCGACGGCTGGGGCGCGGTGACTGCGGCGCTCGCGGACCTGGCCGAGCGCACCGCGTCGGGCGTATGACCCAGGCGTCCCCGTGAGGCGAGCTCGTGGACCATGTGTCCACGAGCGCCGCTCACGGGGACGCTCCGGTCACTACCTCAGTTCTTCGCCGCGCTGATGCCCGCTCGTCGTCCGAAGAAGCTGCCGTCGCCTAGTGAAGCGCCCGAGGCGTAGCCGCCCGCGCAGACACCTGCCGTGCATCGTCCGGCGGCGAACAGTCCGGGGATGGGATCACCCGTCACGTGCAGGACCTCGGAATCCACGCTGGTCCGGAGACCGCCCAGGGTGAAGCCGCCGGTGAGGCCCCGCATGTCGATGGCGGCGATCGGGGTGCCGATCGGCTTGACCCATTCGGCCTTCTTTCCGAACAGCGGATCGACCCCCTGCTCGGCGTGGCGGTTGTAGACCTCGACCGTGCTCTGCAGCGCGCCCGCCGGCAGACCCATCTCCGCTTCGAGCTCCTCGACGGTCTCGGCCACCCACGTCGGACGATGCCGCAGCTCCGGAGTGGCGGTGGGGCGCGACGCACCTTCCTCATACGCGGCCTCGTCGATCACCACGAAGCTCTGATTCTGGTTCTCGTACAGCGTCGCCTGCCCGACGCGACCCGGATAGGTGTCCTCGTTGATGTAGCGCTGCCCGCGGCCGTTGACCAGGATTCCGCGGGTGAACAGCTGCGGGTCGCAGAAATAGGCGACCTCCGCGGCATCCATGTGCGCCAGATCGGCGCCGATCGCCTGCGCCATCTGGATCGCGCGGCCGTCGTGCTCCTCGATCGACGCGGCCGGCCGGTTCACCATCTTCGGCGCGAACGACTCGAGCATCTGGTTGTTGTAGGCGAAGCTGCCGGTGGCCAGCACCACGCCGCGACGGGCCCGGACATCGACATCCTTGCCGTACTGCTTGGCGCGCAGGCCGACGACCCGTCCGTCGGCGTCGACGATCAGGGCCTGAACCCGCATGTCGTACTCCGACCGCACCCCGAGTTCGGCTGCCTTGTCGGTCAGCGGCTTCATCAGCATGTAGCCGCCACCCCGTTCCGCCGACTCACGCTTGTTCTGCATCTGCGGGATGTGTCCGCGGGGTGCGGGGCGGATGGTCGTACTGAAGGGCGCGGAGTTCTCGCCGCCGCTGTACTGCAGGCCGTCGTCGGCCGGCGGTTCCCAGCCGGGCTCTCCCCAGAAGCTCATCTTGAACGGCACGCCGCACTCGTCGGCGAGCCAGTGATAGTGGTCGACGCTGCCCTCGCAGTAGACGTCGATCTTGGCGTCGTCGGTGCCGGGTCCCAGCGCGGCCTTCATGAACGCCTTCATGTCGTCGACGGAGTCCTCGAAGCCGCAGGCCTTCTGCACCGGCGTACCGCCGCCCATGTAGATGAACCCGCCGGCCATCGCCGCGGCGCCGCCCCAACCGCCGGTGCGCTCGAGAACGAGCACGTCGGCACCGGACTGCGCCGCGCCGACCGCCGCGGCGGCACCCGCGACACCGAATCCGGCGACGACGACGTCGGCTTCGTAGGCCCATTCCCCCACCTGATCTGCGGGAATGGGACGGATCGGGGCGGCTTCAGACATATGCGGTCCTCTCAGGAGTGTTAGACAGACCACAATCCCGCTGCACAGCGCCGATGCGCTCCCCCTCTTCCCGATCAGTGGAACACTGGCGGGTCGATCGCCGGGAGACACGACATCGAGCACGAATCCTCGGGTCGACGTCGAAGATCGCCGATGCGCCGTCTGCCGGGGCGATCCGGGACAGTGTCGGCGGCGACTGTCCTGCGCGGCACCGGACCTTCACTATCCTGATCCCCATGGTGATGGCAGACCGCGAAGGCGTGAAGACAGCATCCGGACCGAACACCGCCCTGACGGTGGTCGGCCTGGTCGACAACATGCTCAACGGGCTCGCGCGGGTGCCCTTCAGTCAACCGTTCAAGGGGCCTGGCGGAATCCTCGACAACATCGGCCAGTCGGTGACCCGGGCGACGGTCCGATCATTCCTCGGCTACTCCGTCAGCCTGCCCATCGAGGACTTCCGGTCGATGGAGAAGATTCTGGACACGATCTGCGGCGCCGTCCTGCCGCCGGTCGTCGGATACTTCGGCGGCGTGGAGATCGAGGACGACGTCGTCGGTGGCCAGGAAGGCGTCTGGTGCCGGGAGAAGGCCGGGGTGCGGGACCCCGAGTTCGAGCACGAGGCCCTCGACAAAACCATCCTGTACCTGCACGGCGGCGGCTACTTCGGCACCACCCCCAACATGTACCTGATGTTCGCCGCGGCCCTCGTCCGTCTCACCGGATGCCAGGTCTTCATCCCCGACTACCGCATGGCGCCGGAGTTCCCCTTCCCTGCGGCACTGCACGACGCCGCGGACGCGTACCGCGGCCTCATGGAGATGGGGATCCCGGCCGACGACATCATCGTCGCCGGCGACTCGGGCGGCGGCGGTCTCACCACGTCTCTCCTCGTTTACCTGCACGAACAGGAGATGCCGAAACCTCGGGCGGCGGTCCTCTTCTCGCCCGAGATCGACCTCGACCTGTCCCAGGACTCCATCGTGGACAACGCCTCGAACGACGTCCTGCCCTGGAACATCCCGGTCACGTTCTATCTCCGGGGCGTGCAACCGAACGACGAGCACGTCTCCGCGGTCTACAGCCACCCCGATCCGGCGTGGTTTCCTCCCACCTTCGTCTGCTGGGGCGGCGAGGAGATGTTCCGCGACGGGATCCGGGAGTTCGCCGACCGTCTCCGCGAAGGCGGGGTGAACCTGCGCGCGATGGAGGAGCCTGGGATGTTCCACGTCTTCCCGATCCTGATGCCGTGGGCCGAATCCGCGAAGCGGGTGTTCACATCGATCCGAGAGTTGGCGAAGGCGAACCGGGCTGCGGACGTCCGACCGTCGCCGACCGCCGTGCCCGGTCAGGACCCGACGATCCCGACGGAGACCGCCGACACCCTCTGACGCGGCCGGTTCCCCGCGCTCAGCGATGCTTCGACAGCAGGAAGTCGATCAATCGCCGATCGAGTGCCCGGCCGTTGACGGTGACACCGCCGGGACCGGTCCAGTGCTCGGCACCGACGACCTCGGCGTAGTCGACCTCGGTCCGACCGTGCCCGTAGCGCGTGAGCACCGTCCGGTACGGATCCGTCTGCGACGCTGGAACGGTCGTAGACGACCACGGCCGGCTGCCCGCGATGCCGTTGGAGTTCATCGCGGCGGACAGGCCGATCTGCCCGAGCACCGGCGGGGTGACGGAGTCCTTCGTGCCCTGAACGATGAACGTCGGAAGCGGTCGTCCCCGGCGAGCCACGCGGATCGCGAGTCCGGTCGGGTCGGCGAGGTACGGGATGCCTGCACTCGTGGCCACGCCGGCGAACAGTTCCGAGTACAGCGCGGCGACAGTCTGCGTCGTCGCGCCGCCCGCGGAGTGGCCGACGATGTAGACCCGTGCCGGATCGGCGTGCAGATCACGGATCGCGCGCCTCACGATGTCGGCGATGATCGACGGTTCGCCTCGCCCGCGCATCTCGTTGTTCGGGTTCTGCGGTTGCCAGGTTCCCGCGGGGTCGACGCGCAGCGACTGCATGGGCGCCACAACCGAGTACCCGCGCCGGTCGGCTTCCAGCAGCAGCGTGCTGGTGCGACGCAGGTCCTGTGGATCTCCCTCGTCGACCTTGCTCGCCCCGTGGAGCCAGACGAAGAGCGGCCTATTCGGCTGCGCCCTCCGCGGGCTGTACGTCTGGTAGCTGCGCGTACCCGCAGCGTTGGTGAGGCTTCCGGTAGTGATCGTGCCGGAGGCCTGGGCTTCGATCACCCGTGGTGGCGCCGCGGTCGCCGGCGATGCGACTCCGACGGTCACGAGCCCCGCAATGGCCAGTCCGACCGCAAGCATTCTTCCGTGCACAATTGCACCTCTCCCCGTTCGATGACAGTCGCCATCGAACCACGGATGGCGGGAGGTTTCAGGAGTCGGCGCCGCCGGTTCGTCGACCCTGAGAGCACTCCACACTCTTCAACCCGACGCGCGGGCCGCACTGCCTGCATGAAATGCAGGGGCGCACCCGCACCACCGATACCGTCGCACAAAGCAGAAGGCCCGGTAGTCGATACTCGACTACCGGGTCTTCTGTCTGACTGACTGTGGAGCCTAGGAGATTCGAACTCCTGACATCTGCCTTGCAAAGGCAGCGCTCTACCAACTGAGCTAAGGCCCCGTGCCGGGTGACCGGACGGTGAAATTATGGTGGGCCTAGGAGGACTTGAACCTCCGACCTCTTCGTTATCAGCGAAGCGCTCTAACCGCCTGAGCTATAGGCCCTTGACCGAGAATGAAGATTACCCGAACACGGATACATCTCCAAAACGGCTGGTCAGCGAGCTAATCGAGATCAGCGAGCGTGACCTCGACACCACCGACCATGTCGGCGCACACGTTGTAGATGTACGCCGAGATCGTCGACAGAGCTGTGAGAAGGATCGCAGCGACGATGCCGAACAGCGCGCTGAACATGAACACCTGGCCACCACTGATCAGATCCTGGCCGCTGGTGCTGCCGTCGGAGCTGACGAGGGTGCCGAACGAGCTGTTGATCTGATCCCAGATCCCCATTCCGCCCATGATTCCGTACAGAATCGCCACGGCGATCATCCAGATGAAGAAGCCGGCGACGGACAGCACACCGGAGACCTTGAACACCGACCACGGGTCGACGCGCCGGATCTGGACAGCGGCGCGCAACGGCGTACCGACCGAGCGAGCCGGGATGGTCTGGCTCGATGCCCGCGCCAGCGCCTGCTCCTTCGCCTGCTCGGTTTGGTGAATGGAGTCGAGATCTGGCAGCTCGTCCTTCGACGCGAGCGCCTCGCGTGGAATGTTCCGGGTCGCCGATTCGACGAACGGCTCGGGCTTGGCCGGTGCTGCGGGAGCCGCGGGCACGGACGGCTTCGACGCCGGAGCAGTCGAACCGGCCGCGGGCGGCGTGACGGGCTGCTGCGGCGGCTTGGGCGCCGGACCGGAAAGGCCGCCGCCCGGCTGCGGACGATCCTGCTGCGCGTTGACGACGGGCATCGGGCCCGACGACCCAGGCGCGTCCTGTTCCGGACGGGCGGAACCGCCCGAGACCACTCCGCGGGGCGGCGGACCGCCGGCTCGATCGTCGTCGACGTTGCCGGCGGCCTTGGCCAAGTCCCCAGCGGTCAGCCCGGTGGCGGCGGTGTTCTCTCCGCGCTTCCACGGCGGGGTCATTACCCCGCGTTCGACAAACGCGTCGTCCGGCTGATTCGGTGTGCTCACAGGCGATTCCTCACTGAACGGGTGCTACCCAAACCCTAACCGCTCATCCCGGCTAGTTGTCGTCTGCCGCGCCCTCGTCCTCATCGGGCTCGTCCGCGTTACGGGCGATCGCGATCAGGTTGTCGCCGTCGGACAGATTCATCAGGCGCACGCCCTTGGTCTGCCTGCCGGCCTTTCGGACCTGCTTGGCCTTGGTGCGGATGACGCCGCCACCGGAGGTGATGGCGTAGATCTCGCTGTCGATGTCGACGACCAGCGCACCGACGAGGTCGCCGCGCTTCGGATCGTGCTGAATGGTCAGCACGCCCTTGCCGCCGCGGCCCTGCGCGGAGTATTCCTCGATATCGGTCCGCTTGGCGTAACCGCCCGACGTCGCGACCAGCAGGAACGTGTCCGGGCGGACGACGGTGAGGCTGAGCAGCTCGTCGTCGTCGTTGAAGCGCATGCCCTGGACACCCGAGGTCTGACGGCCCATCGGCCGTAGCGTCTCGTCGTCCGCGGTGAAACGGATCGACTGGCCCTTCTTGGAGACCAGCAGCAGATCGTCGTCCGCGCTGCACAGGCGCGCACCGACGAGCTCGTCGTCGCCGCGGAGGTTGATCGCCGCGATGCCGCCCGATCGGTTGGAGTCGAACGCGTCGAGCTTCGACTTCTTCACCAGACCGTTGCGGGTGGCCAGCACCAGGTACGGCGCGTCCTCGTAGCCGGAGATCCGGATGACCTGCGCGATACGCTCCTCCGGCTGGAAGGCCAGCAGGTTCGCGACGTGCTGACCGCGCGCGGTCCGGTTCGCCTCGGGCAGCTCGTACGCCTTGGCGCGGTACACCCGGCCCTTGGTGGTGAAGAACAGCAGCCAGTCGTGCGTGCTGGACACGAAGAAGTGGGCGACGATGTCGTCCTGCTTCAGTCCCGCGCCCTGGACGCCCTTGCCGCCGCGCTTCTGGCTGCGGTAGAGGTCGGTCTTGGTGCGCTTGGCGTAGCCGGTCTCGGTGATCGTGACGACGACGTCCTCGCGGGCGATCAGGTCCTCGTCGGTCACATCGCCCTCGGCGGGGATGATCCTGGTCCGGCGGTCGTCGCCGTACTTGTCGACGACCTCCTTGAGCTCGTCACGGACGATCGCCCGCTGGCGCTCGGGACGCTCGAGGATGTCCTTCAGATCGGCGATCTCGCGCTCGATCTCGGCCAGCTCGTCGATGATCTTCTGGCGCTCGAGAGCCGACAGTCGACGCAGCTGCATCGCCAGGATGGCGTCCGCCTGGATCTCGTCGATGTCGAGCAGATCCATCAGCCCGGTTCGCGCCGCCTCGGTGTTCGCCGACGCGCGGATGAGGGCGATGACCTCGTCGAGGGCGTCGAGCGCCTTGACCAGGCCGCGCAGAATGTGCGCGCGCTCCTCAGCCTTGCGCAGCCGGTACCGGGTGCGTCGGATGATCACGTCGATCTGGTGAGCGACGTAGTAGCGGATCATCTGGTCCAGGCGCAGGGTGCGCGGCACACCGTCGACGATCGACAGCATGTTGGCGCCGAAGTTGGTCTGCAGCTGACTGTGCTTGTACAGGTTGTTCAGCACCACGCGGGCGACGCCGTCACGGCGCAGGGTGATGACGATCCGCAGGCCGGCGCGATCGGAGGACTGATCCTCGATCTTGCTGATGCCCTTGAGTTTGCCGTCGTTGACCTGCTCGGCGATCGAGCTGATCAGGTTGTCGGGGTTCACCTGGTAGGGCAGCTCGGTGACGATGAGCTGGGTGGTGCCCTTGACCTCTTCGATGTCGACCACCGAACGCATCCGGATGCTGCCGCGGCCGGTCATGTAGGCGTCGCGGATGCCCTGGCTGCCGACGATCAGCGCTGCCGTCGGGAAGTCCGGTCCCTTGACGACCTCCATGCACGCCGCGAGCGTGGTCTCCTCGTCGGCCTCCGGGTTCTCCAGCGCCCAGAAGACCGCGTCGGCGACCTCATTCAGGTTGTGCGGTGGAATGTTGGTCGCCATGCCGACCGCGATGCCCCCCGAACCGTTGATGAGCAGATTCGGGATGCGCGACGGCAGCACCGTCGGCTCCTGCGTCTTGCCGTCGTAGTTCGGGACGAAGTCGACGGTCTCCTCGGTGATGTCGCGCAGCATCTCCATGGCCAGCGGGGTGAGCCGCGCCTCGGTGTAACGCATGGCGGCCGCGCCGTCGTTGCCGCGGGAACCGAAGTTGCCCTGACCGTCGATCAGCGGGTAGCGCATCGACCACGGCTGAGCGAGGCGGACGAGCGCATCGTAGATCGAGCTGTCGCCGTGGGGATGGTAGTTACCCATCGTCTCCGACACCGGGCGCGCGGACTTCACGTAACCGCGCTCCGGACGGAAACCCGCATCGAACGACGCATAGAGCAGTCGGCGGTGCACCGGCTTGAGTCCGTCCCGGACCTCGGGCAGCGCGCGACCGACGATGACGCTCATGGCGTAGTCGATGTAGCTGTTCTGCATCTCCTGCCCGAGGTCGACGGGCTCGATGCGGTCACCGCCGTTGTTCTCTGGCAGATCAGTTTCGTCGCTCATGAATCACTTTCCTGCGGCTCACGCCGCGTACTGGCATTCGGTGCGGTCACCGGCGAGCCGGGATCCGCGGAATCGAAGTCGGTGTGGCGGATCAGACGTCGAGGAAGCGGACGTCCTTGGCGTTGCGCGCGATGAACGTGCGTCGTGCGACGACGTCCTCGCCCATCAGGATCGAGAACAGCTCGTCCGCCGCGGCGGCGTCGTCGAGGGTGACCTGCTTGAGGACGCGGACGTCGGGGTCCATCGTGGTCTCCCACAGCTCGCTGGCGTTCATCTCGCCCAGGCCCTTGTAACGCTGGATGCCGTCGTCGGTGTTGATCTTCTTGCCCGCTGCCTTGCCCGCCTCGAGCAGTGCGTCGCGCTCGCGGTCGTTGTAGGCGAACTCCGGCTCCTGGCCCTTCTGCCACTTGAGCTTGTAGAGCGGCGGCATCGCGAGGTAGACGTGCCCCTGCTCGATCAGCGGCCGCATGAAGCGGAACAGCAGCGTGAGCAGCAGCGTCGCGATGTGCTGGCCGTCGACGTCGGCGTCGGCCATCAACACGATCTTGTGGTAGCGCAGCTTGGCGATGTCGAACTCGTCGTGGATGCCGGTGCCGAACGCGGTGATGATCGACTGGACTTCGGCGTTCTTCAGCACCCGGTCGATGCGGGCCTTCTCGACGTTGATGATCTTGCCGCGCAGCGGGAGGATCGCCTGGTACATCGAGTCACGGCCCGACTTGGCCGAGCCGCCTGCGGAGTCGCCCTCCACGATGTAGACCTCGCACTTCGACGGGTCGTTGCTGCGGCAGTCGGCGAGCTTGCCGGGGAGTCCACCGATGTCGGTGGCGGTCTTGCGACGGACGAGCTCCCGAGCGCGGCGAGCGGCGAGGCGCGCCTGCTGTGAGTCCGCGGCCTTCTTGATGATGGTCTTGGCCTCGGCCGGGTTGGCGTCGAACCACATCGCCAGATGCTCGTTACAGGTCTTCTGCACGAAGCTCTTGACCTCGGTGTTACCCAGCTTCGTCTTGGTCTGGCCCTCGAACTGCGGGTCGGCCACCTTCACCGAGATCACGGCGGCGAGACCCTCGCGGATGTCGTCGCCGGAGAGCTTGCCGTCCTTCTCCTTGATCAGCTTCTTGTCGACCGCATATCGATTGACTGTGCTGGTCAAAGCCGCACGGAAGCCCTCTTCATGCGTTCCGCCCTCAGCGGTGTTGATGGTGTTGGCGAAGGTGTGCACCGACTCGGCGTAGCCCTCGTTCCACTGCATCGCGATCTCCACCTCATGGCCCTCGCCCTTCGCGGTGAAACCGACGACCGTCTTGTGGATCGGCGCCTTGCTGCGGCTGTTGAGGTGCTTGATGTAGTCGATCAGCCCGTCCGGGTAGTGGTACGTCCGCGTCTTGACCTTGGCGATGGCCGTAGCCTTCTGCTCCTCGGTCTTGATGCTGGCGTCGCCGTCCTCGGATTCCTCGACCTCGGCTTCGAGAACGGCCTCGTGAACCCGCTCGTCGGTCAGCGTGATGGTGAGGCCCTTGTTCAGGAAGGCCATCTCCTGCAGACGCCGGGCGATCGTCTCGATGTTGTACTCGGTGGTCTCGAAGATCTTCGGATCCGCCCAGAACGAGACACTGGTCCCGGTCCCCGACGCGGCCTCGCCCTCGAGCAGCGGAGTGGGCTCGGCGTTGTTGTAGGTCTGACGCCAGACCGAACCGTTGCGCTTGATCTCCAGGTCGACCTTCGTCGACAGCGCGTTGACGACCGAGATACCGACGCCGTGCAGACCGCCGGACACGGCGTACGAATCGGAGTCGAACTTACCGCCGGCGTGCAGCTGGGTCATGATGACCTCGACCGCGGGGACACCCGTGGCGTGCATGCCGACCGGCATGCCTCGACCGTCGTCGACCACCCTGATTCCGCCGTCTGCCAGCAGCGTCACGTCCACGCGAGTGGCGTAGCCCGCCATCGCCTCGTCGACCGAGTTGTCCACGACCTCCCAGATCAGGTGGTGCAGACCGCGCTCACCGGTGGAGCCGATGTACATGCCGGGACGCTTGCGGACCGCTTCCAGACCCTCGAGGATGCTGATCGAGTCGGCACCGTATTCGCTCGGCTTGGACTTGCCTGACTTCTTTGGTGCGTTACCGCTGGTGTCTGCCACTCCGGTCAGCTCCCATTCGTGTTGGCGACAGTTACCGCCCAGTGTACTTGGTAACGCTTCCAGAACCGCGTTTACCACACCCCAGTAGCAACGGAGAACGACGATCTTCGTCAGAGGCGGGGCCGATCGTGGATCAGTCCGGTTTGAAGCCTCTCGCGTCGAAATCGGGCGGCGAGGACCTCATCCGGCTCAGCCGTAGGTGTCGCGCGGACCGCGACCCGAGATGTGCCGGGGTCCCTTTCGCCACGACGGCGCCTGCGGACCGGTGATCCGCAGACTCGTCACCATGCCGTGGCCGATGACTTTCGCGATCTTCGCGATGATCTGGCTCTGCATGTAGCGGAGCTGCGTCGCCCACGCCGTCGACTCCGCCCGCACGTGCAGCACGGTGCCCTCGAGCCGGGTCGGATCGGCATGCGTGGCGATGTCCTCGCCCACGATCTGCGGCCACATCCCGAACAGAGTGCCCTCCGAGATCCGCGATTCCCAGCCGTGCTGCTGAGCGACCTTGCCGACCATCCGCCCCAGTGGCTGCGGATCCCGGGAATCCGGACCGGACCCTGACCAGCGACGACGCGACCGATCACCGGTACGACGCTTGGTGCGGATCGGTGCGGACCGTCCCATCCCGACCGATTTTCCCTGTGCCTTGGCCAGCGCGCGCGCCTCCTCCAGGGCAGCACGCGCGAGGTCGTACCCGGACATCGCATCCGGCTGCGATGCCGTGGTGTCGTCAGTCATGCCTCGCCCTCCTCCGACGTCTCCGGGAACTCGCCGATCATCTCGTCGGCGGTCGTCACCGAATGCCTGGGCCCATCATCGTCGGTCACTCCGACAGAGATCCGTCTGCCGACGATCGACTCCGGAATGTCATCCGGCACGGCCGCGGTGATCAGCAGCTGGTCGGCGCTCGCCGTGAACTCCGCCAGCAGCCGGCGCCGCGTCACATCCAATTCGGCGAAGACGTCGTCGAGCATGATGATCGGCTCCACCCCGTCGGCGCGGAGCAGTTCCACGCTGCCCAAGCGCAGCGACAACGCGAACGACCAGCTCTCGCCGTGACTCGCGAAGCCTTTCGCCGGCTCATCGCCCAATCCCAGGAAGAGGTCGTCGCGATGCGGTCCCACCAGGCACAATCCGCGGTCGATCTCCTTGCTTCGCAGCTCGACGAGGCGCTGTGCGAGGACATCGCGGATCGCGTCGATCTCCGCGTCGCCACCGGGGCTCGCGTCGACTGACTCTCCCGCGGCGGACCGGTACGAGATGTGGGCCGGCCGCGAGTGGGGGGCGATCGACGAGTATGCGTCAGTGACGAACGGGGCGAGCTGACGCACGACGGCCAGCCGCGACGCGGTGACCTGAGCACCGAGTTCGGCCAGCTGGGCATCCCACACATCGAGGGTGCTGAGCACCGACTCGGCCTGCTCTCCCCCGCGACGCATCGCGGCGCTCGCGGTCTTGAGCAGCGCCGATCGCTGGCGAAGCACGCGGTCGTAGTCGACCTTCGCACCGGCGGCCAGTGGTCGGAGCTGAGCCACGAGTTCATCGATGAACCGCCGACGCTCGCCGGGATCGCCGCGCACCAGCGCCAGGTCCTCCGGCGCGAACAGCACGGCCCGCAGAATCCCGAGAACCTCCCTGGTACGCCGGACCGGGCGCGTGTTGATCGTGGCCTTGTTGGCCCCCTGTGCAGGAATGGTGAGTTCGACCGTCAACTCGCGGCCCTCGTTCTCGACCGTCGCGGTCACCCGTGCCGCGTCGGCCCCTGTTCGCACCAGCGGTGCATCGGAGGAGACGCGATGCGAGCGAAGCGTCGCGACGTAGAACAGCGACTCGAGCAGGTTCGTCTTACCGAAGCCGTTCCGGCCGACGAACACGGTGGTGCCCGGCGACAACGTGAACCGGGCCTGCGGCCACGACCGGAAATCGCGCAGTGTGAGCTCTCGGACGAACAACGAACCGCTACCTCGCCGCTGCCGTCACGCGTCGGGAGTCGACGTCTCGCCGACGCTCTGACCTGCGGCGTCGATCACTGCGTGTCCACCGAACTGATTCCGCAGAGCGGAGACCGCCTTCAAGGCGGGCGACTCGTCCTGCCTGGAGGCGAAGCGAGCGAACAGGGCCGCCGAGATGACGTTGGCAGGCACCGCGTGCTTGATCGCCTCCTCGACGGTCCAGCGGCCTTCGCCCGAATCCGTCGTGTAATCGGAGATCTGAGCGAGTCCCGGATCCGCCTCCAAGGCCCGGACCAGCAGCTCGAGCAGCCACGACCGGACCACCGTGCCCTCAGTCCAGGCGCGAAGGGTGCCGGTGACATCCTCGATGAGCGGCTCGGCCTCGAGCAGTTCATAGCCCTCGGCGTACGCGTGCATGAGGCCGTACTCGACGCCGTTGTGGACCATCTTCGCGTAATGACCTGCGCCGACGGGACCGACGTGGACGAAACTGTCCTCTCGGGCACCGCTCGGCCGCAGAGCGTCGAATACCGGCATCACCGTCGCGACGTCGTCGGCGCTGCCGCCGACCATCAATCCGTAGCCGTTCTCGAGTCCCCAGACACCGCCGGACACTCCGCAGTCCACGAACCCGACACCGTGCACGCCGAGCAGATCCGCATGCGGGCTGTCGTCGGAGTAGTGCGAGTTGCCGCCGTCGACGACGATGTCGCCCTCCGACAGAAGCTCGGCCAGCGCGCTGACCGTCGACCGGGTGATGTCTCCGGCCGGCACCATCAGCCAGACGACGCGCGGTGCGTCCAAACCGCTGACCAGCGATTCGAGGCTGTCGACGTCAGCGACCTCGGGGCGCGGGTCGTACCCGATCACCTCGTGGCCCGCAGCTCTGATCCGGGTGCGCATGTTCGCGCCCATCTTGCCCAGGCCCACGAGTCCGAGCTGCATCGCGACGTCCTCTCGTAGGTGGGTTCTCAGATCGGAAGGTGCAGGTCAGCCCGGGAGCCGCACGGGCATCAGCAGGTAGCTGAACTCGCTGGCCGACGCGGTGTAGGCACCGGACTCGTCGGCTGCGGGCTCGTCGCCGTTCGACGGTCGCAGCACCGCGGGGCGGATCGCGGCCCGGCGCTGTCCGGAACCGTCGGGCTCCGGATTCGTGAAGCCGAACTCGACGGTCTCGGTGCCGATGGCTGCGAGGCCGTCGAGCAGGTAGTGGGGGTTGAACGCGATGATGATCGGCTCGCCGTAGAACTGGACGGGTAGCTCTTCCTCGGCCTTACCCGCCTCGTCGCCGCCCGCGGTGAGCAGGACGGAATCGCTGCTGAAATCGAGCCTGACCTGCGCTCCGCGTTCGGCGACCAGCGACACGCGCTTGATCGATTCGATGAGCGGCGCGCTCTCGACGGTGGCGATCGAGGTGTGATTGGCCGGGAACAGCTGACGGAACTTGGGGAACTCGGCGTCGAGGAGACGCGTGGTGGTCTTCTTCGCGTTGTTCGTGATGCCCAGCATGCCTTCGGAGCCGATCGCATGAACCGCGCCGAAGGCCAGTTCGACGTTGCCGGTCGAGTCGGCGCCCGCCGACTTCGCGGCTTCCGAGAGAGTCTTGGCGGGAACGAGCGCGGCGCCCGAGGCTCCCGCGTCGGCGGGCAACCACTGGAGTTCGCGAACCGCGAGGCGGAATCGATCCGTGGCGGCGAGGACGACCTTGTCGCCCTCGATCTCGACGCGAACACCGGTCAGCATCGGCAGGGTGTCGTCCTTACCAGCGGCGATGGCGACCTGCGAGACGGCCTCAGAGAACAGATCCGCGGGAACCGAGCCGGTGTTCTGCGGGACTTCGGGAAGCTCGGGGTAGTCCTCGACCGGCATCGTCGGGAGCGAGAACTTCGCACTGCCGCAGCTGATGGCGACGCGTGAGCCGTCGATCGTGACGTCGACGGGCTTGTTCGGCAGCGCCTTCGTGATGTCGGCCAACAGGCGACCCGACACGAGTGCCTTGCCGCTCTCGGAGACTTCGGCCGAGATGACCTGGGTCGCCGAGACCTCGTAGTCGAAACCTGCCACTTGCAGGCCGAACTCGTCCGCGGTCAGAACCACGCAACCGAGAACTGGAACCGGAGGTCTGGACGGCAGGCTGCGGGCAACCCACGCGACTGCATCGGCGAACTCGTCACGCACGACACGAAACTTCATCGGTGGTGTAACCCCTTCTCGACATGCCGGCACTGCTGCGGGGTGCATCAGATCCAGCGATGGTTGGTCGCCGAATCCCACTGTAGAGCGCTTCGGCCTCGGATGCGGAACCGGATCGAGAACTCGGGTCCGACTGCGCCGCGGTCGGAGGCGCGAGCGCGGGCGGGCGGTCGTCGTCGGCTGTGTATGCACACAGCTTCTTTTAAAAGATGTTCTTAAAAGAAGAAATCTTCTTAGTAATAGGCGATGTGAGTTCTGTGGGTAACCGGCCGTCTTCGCAGTTCAGCGCCCTCGCGGGCGTGTGGAGGATCGGTGGAGCAGATCGGTGGATGAATCGGCAGGGCTGTGGACGCAGAAATCTCGTCCACCGTCACGCACCACCTGTCCACAGAAATCGGCCTGTTGTCACCAACATCGTCCACAGACGCGCCGTAGGCGCGTCCTGGGACTTCGTGCGGGGTCCACCCCATGGCGAAATCGTGAGAAAAGTTCGGCCGCAGACTCGTATCGAGTCTGCGGCCGAGGTCGAGAGTGGCGTGTGCGGGCGACTCAGCGGTTCGCGCGCTGCTTGATCCGGGCGGTGAGCTCCTGCACCTGGTCGTAGATGTTGCGGTTCTCGTGCATCTCTTTGCGGATCTTCTTATCCGCGTGCATCACCGTCGTGTGGTCGCGGTCGAACGTCTCACCGATCTTCGGCAGCGACAGATCCGTGAGCTCACGGCACAGGTACATCGAGATCTGCCTGGGCAGAGTCAGGGCCCGTACCTTGCTCGGACCGCAGAGATCATCGACCGAGAGGTCGTAGAAGTCCGCGGTGACCGCGACGATGCTCGCCGCGCTGACGTCCATCGGACCGGAGTCCGGGATCAGCGCCTTCAGGACCACTTCGGCCAGCGTCGTGTCAAGCTCGGTGTTGTTGAGCGAGGCGAACGCGGTGACGCGGATCAGCGCGCCCTCGAGCTCACGGATGTTGCGCTCGATCTTGGAGGCGATCAGCTCCAGCACGTCGTCGGGGGCTGCGAGCTTGTCCATCTGCGCCTTCTTGCGAAGGATCGCGATCCGCGTCTCCAGGTCCGGCGGCTGAACGTCGGTGATCAGACCCCATTCGAACCTGGTGCGGAGCCGGTCCTCCAGCGTCGCGAGCTGCTTGGGTGGGCGGTCGGACGAGACGACGATCTGCTTGTTCGCGTTGTGGAGCGTGTTGAAGGTATGGAAGAACTCCTCCTGGATGCCTTCCTTGCCTTCGAGGAACTGGATGTCGTCGATCAGCAGCATGTCGATGTCGCGGTACCTGCGCTTGAAGGCGACGCGGCGGTCGTCGCGCAGGGAGTTGATGAAGTCGTTCGTGAACTCCTCGGTCGACACGTACTTCACCCGCATGCCGGGAAACAGCCGCTGGGAGTAGTGCCCCGCTGCGTGGAGCAGATGGGTCTTGCCCAGGCCGGACTCGCCCCAGATGAACATCGGGTTGTACGCGCGTGCGGGGTTCTCGGCGACGGCGACGGCCGAAGCGTGCGCGAACCGGTTCGACGCGCCGATCACGAAGGTGTCGAACGTGTACTTCGGGTGCAGCGACGTGGTGCCGTTGTCCGGAGCGCTGGTCTCCCGCTGCTCGAAGTAGGTGGACCATTCACGCGGCTCGACCGGTCGGGTCGGTGGGGCGGGCTGCTGATAGTTCAGCGCGGCGAGCTGCTCGTCGGACGGAATCGCCGGGCTCGCCGGATACGTCGGTGTCGGAATGCCGCCGTGGCCGACGTTCGCGGCGTCGTAAGGGGAACCCGTGCCGTACGTATCCGATGTGACCTTTGTTGCACTTGCTGCACTCGGGTGTGGATACGCATCCCCAGTCACTCCAGCACCATCCACGGGCTGGGGAGCGATCTCCTCGGGCTCCGCGACGCGGACCGCGATGTCGACGCTCTGACCCAGATGACGACTCAGTGTGAGACGGACGGCGTCGCGCAGATTGCGTTCGATCTGCTCTTGAACGAGGGGTGTCGGAACCGCCAGTAGGGCGAATCCCTCAGTCATCGTGAGTGGCCGAACCAGAGACAGCCAGGCCTTTTGCTGTCGGGTGAGGGGTTCCGCCTCCGCGGCACCCCCTTCGCTCGACAAATCTGCAACGACCGCGTTCCAGATGTCGGAGAATGACTCCCGGTCGCCGGTCACTGGCTCCCCCTTGATGGTCGAATCGGTTCGTTTCAGACCTTGAGGGTGCCACGAAGGCCCGCCTCCGCGCGAGTTGTCCACAAAGTTGTCCACACCTGTGGATTGATCTGTGAACAAATCCCACAGGTGTAATTAGGCCTCGTCGATCTGTGCAGGTGACCCGTCGTTTGATTTGGTTTCCGGGGGCCAGTACCCTCGAAAGGTCGCCTGTACATGGACTGCGGTAACGCGCGCTCAATTGCGAGCCGGCCTCGGCCGATCCATGAGGGGCCGAAGACCACCTGCAGTACCAACACAAGGAGTTCCCAGTGGCAAAGGGGAAGCGTACTTTCCAGCCGAACAACCGTCGTCGCGCTCGCGTGCACGGCTTCCGTCTGCGTATGCGGACCCGCGCCGGTCGCGCCATCGTGAACGCACGTCGTTCCAAGGGCCGCGCCAAGCTGACCGCCTGAGTCGCGAATCCGGCCCGGGGAATCGGTGTCGGCCGACTCGGCGCGGATTTCGAGGAAGTCCGATTTCACCCGCACACTCTCCAAGGGTGTGCGGGTTTCGGCACGTGATCTGACGGTTCATGTCGCGCCACTCGGCGCGGATTGGCCCGACGAGAGTGCCCTGCGTCCCGACGTCGCGACGAATGGCGGGCCCTGGCTGGGCCTGATCATCTCGAAGAAGGTCGGGAATGCGGTGATCCGTCATCGCACTGCCCGCCGGCTTCGTCATGCCTTCGCCGAGGCGGCCACGACCGGCTTGCCGCCGGAGACGTTCGTCGTGCTCCGAGCGCATCCGGGGATCGTCGACCGGACCAGCACAGACCTCGCTGACGTCCTGCGGACCGCGTTCGGTCATCGCAAGGTCGTCGCGGCGTGCGCGCGTATCGATGCGGAAGCAGCCCATCGATGAGCATCTGGAATCAGCTCTACCGACTGCCGCGGACATGTCTCATCTTCGTGATCGAGCTGTATCGCACCTGGATCTCACCGACGAGGATGCCGACCTGCCGGTTCGAGCCGACATGCAGCGGCTACGCGGTCGAGGCCCTTCAGCGGCACGGCTTCGTCTGGGGTTCCGTTCTCGCCACCTGGCGACTGCTGAAATGCGGTCCGTGGCACAAGCCCGGTTACGACCCGGTCCCCGAACTGGGACCCGTGGAGTGGCTGCGCAGCAAGACTTCAAACAGTGGTGCCACCGCACCAACTTCAGATAGGGGTAAGTGAGCCGTGCTCAACTTCATCTACTACCCGGTGTCCTGGATCATGTGGGTCTGGCACTGGCTGTTCGACAGCGTCATGCCGAACTCGCCCGGCTGGGACGGCATCGCGTGGGCCCTGTCCGTGGTGTTCCTGGTCTTCACTCTTCGCGCCATCCTGTACAAGCCCTTCGTCAAGCAGATCCGCACGACGAAGCAGATGCAGGAAATCAACCCGCAGATGCAGGCGATTCGCAAGAAGTACGCCAACGACCGGGTCAAGATGACCGAGGAGATGCAGAAGCTCCAGAAGGAGCACGGCTTCAATCCCCTCCTCGGCTGTCTGCCGATGTTCATGCAGATCCCAGTCTTCATCGGTCTGTTCCACGTGCTGCGGTCGTTCAACCGGATGGGTGCGGGCACGTCGATGCCGATCGGCGGATCGAGCAGCGGCGGCATGACAGCCGAGCAGACTCGTGAGACCGCCAACTACGCGTTCAGCGCAGATCAGGTCCAGAACTTCCTCGACGCCCGCCTCTTCGGCGTGCCGCTGTCGTCGTACATCACCGAGCCGGTCGAGCAGTTCAAGGCGTTCGTCGAGCCCGGACAGCCGATCGACTTCACCCGCTGGCAGATCGCCGCCGTCGTCATTCCGCTGATGATCGTCGCCTCGATCGCGACGCACATGAACTCCCGCGCCTCGGTCGCTCGCCAGAGCGCGGAGGCCATGGACAACCCACAGACGCGCATCATGAACAAGCTCGCGCTCTACGTGTTCCCGCTCGGCATTCTGGTGACCGGTCCGTTCTTCCCCGTCGCCATCCTCCTGTACTGGGTCAGCAACAACCTCTGGACCTACGGTCAGCAGCACCTCGTCTTCGGCCGCATCGCCCGCGAAGAAGAAGAGGCGAAGCTCGCCAAGGAAGAGCGACTCAAGGCCGCCGCGCCTAAGCCTGGTGCTCGTCCCGACAAGACGAAACGCGAGACCACCGTCGCCGTCGTCGACGGCGAGGTCGAAGACGACTCCGACGGTGACGCGCCGAAGGCGTCCGGTGGCAAGGGGCAGTCGGCGTCCAAGCCCGTGTCCAACAAGCCGTCCCCCGGGCAGAAGCCGTCCAAGCCCGGTGGTGCTCGACAGTCCGGCAGCAAGCGCAACAAGAAGAAGGGTCGGCCCGGCGGCCGTTGACGGCGCCGCGACCCCATCAGACGTTTCCATTAAGTGAGGTAGAACATGACGGACCAGACTGTGTCGACTGACGACACCGACAAGGTCGAGCCCGCGGAGGCCATCGAGCCTGACACCGATCTCGAGGAGATCGACGAAGAGGACCAGCTGGTCGAAGAAGGTGAGATCGCCGGCGATTACCTCGAGCAGCTGCTCGACATCCTCGACTTCGACGGCGACATCGATCTCGACGTCGACGGCGATCGCGCCATCGTCAGCATCGACGGCGGCAAGGATCTGACCAAGCTCGTCGGTCGCAACGGCGAGGTGCTCGACGCGCTGCAGGAGCTGACCCGCCTCGCCGTGCAGCAGTCGACCGGAGACCGCAGCCGGCTGATGCTCGACGTCAGTCGCTGGCGTGCGGATCGCCGCGATCGACTCGCTCGCCTCGGATCCGAGGTCGCCGGGCGGGTACGCGATTCGGGCGAGCGCGAGTCGCTCGACCCGATGACTCCGTTCGAGCGGAAGATCGTTCACGATGCAGTCGCCGCTGTCGACGGCGTCTACAGCGAGAGCGAAGGCGCCGAGCCGAATCGGCGTGTGGTCGTCATCAAGGAGTGACCACTCCCCTCGTGTGAAGGAAGCCCCGGCCTGTCGGTCGGGGCTTCTTTGTGTTCGGACGGGCGGAGAATCATTTCGACACAGTGACTTTACGGCCCCGCAGGCCGACATGGGAGCGGCTGTGCCTTGAAACGATCGCAAAAGTACTTACATCGGTGGGATTCGCTGCCCGGCTGTTGCGCGCAGACGCCGCGGACGTTTCATGTGAAACACCCGACTCACTGGCCGGGCTCCATCGGAGTCGAGCCGTTCGACGGATCTCGCGGGTGCTGTTCTGACGCGACACGATCGAGTCCGCGTTGGACCGAACATTGGAGCACGGTGGCTCGGGTCGTCGCCGCTGGCACTTGCTCGAGATGCGGTCGTCGGCCAAGAGGCCTGTGCCGCCCGATGCGAGTCTTCTGCCGCGGAGACCGAATCGCACCGGCGACGTGGCGTTCGGACGTCGGAGCGGATCGGTCGATCGGAGCGGTCGTGGTACGGCCTCGACTGTAGAGCTGCCTGACCACAGGGTGATCGGGCGCGACTGTTTCACGTGAATCGGCGCGATGTACGACGTGGCCTTCGGATGGCGATAGGTGCGGTCACCGCGGCACTCTGTCTGTCTGGCCTGTGGCCGATCGGAGACTCCTCTGACGTCGAGTATCGATCAGCGCGTGGTGTCCCCACTGGTGGTCAGCGAACGGTTCCTCCTGTGCCTGAGAGCTTGTGCTCAAGCCCGCCCGGCCTTCTCGAGTAGCCGTGGGACTCAATCGGCGTATCGAGTCGGTGCGGTTGCGCCCGACGCGACGACACGACGGTCCACACCAGTCTGGCCGTCCCCCACCCCAGGGTGGTCGACTAGCGCGGCGTATCGAGACCCGCTCGCTGACGATGCAGGTCTTGACACGCCTACCCATTTCGGTCGCCCTGCGCTCCGCCATAGGGCTCGCGAGCTGGTCGATCCGGGTGTGCTCCCCTACAGGAGTCCCTCCACGCTTGCCCTTCGTTTCGTGGACTGCTCGATGACCTTGAGGTCGGTGATCTGCAGGGTATGGGAGCCTGCTTACAGCAAGCGAGAATCGCCGGCGGTGTAGGCGTCTCAATGATCAGCGACGGCGCTGGCCGAGGCACTCGGCGAGCGCGCGTCACGCGCCATTCTTCGAAGCGTTCGGCTTCCCAGGCTTCCCGCACGCTGGTCTCCGCCTCGCCGTGCGAGGGCCGCGGCATGTCGAGTCTCCGGGGCTTTCGACCGACGCGATGGTGCGGAGGTCCGTCCCGGCCTTCCTAAGCCAATCGGCATCTTGAGATTCGTCCTCAGCCCAGGCCCGCCGGTGCCGATGCGAGTCTCGCCGGCAGACGACGCCTCGGCAATGTCGCTCACTCCCGATCGGCCTGAGTTCCGTCGAAGGATGTGCGCGGTGCTGGCCGATCGAGCCCGCAGACACAGTTAGTGTCCCGATGCTGCTCGTCTCTGAACGACCGGGTCTACTCGAGATGCCTGAGAGCCGGCAGGCCGGCGAGGCTTGGGCAGACCCTCCGGCAAAACTCATCGGGCGCAATTGCGACGGCGCGACACACTCTCGTTCGTTCGTGCGCTCCGTCAATCAGCTCGGGACAGCCTACTTGCGAAGTTGATGCTGTCGGTGTGTGGGAGCCGGGTGGTGACTCGTAGGCGTTTCTTGGAGCTCGCTCCTGTGGTGTTCAGACCCGAGTGCTCCCCGAATCGTTGACGCGTTCAGTGGCTCTCGGTGTCTGGCGCCGAGACTCGTGGCGGTCCACGCAGTGAGAACGCAGGCCTGGGCTGCGTGCATGCGGGATTGGCGATCTCGATGCGTTGACGTTGCCGGACGATTGTGCGGCCTGACGTCCCGGTCGCGCGCGGCAGTATTCGATGCCTGATTCCTACGCGGAGCTGAGTATGTACATCCGTCCTGAGTTGCGCTTGCCGAGGGATACGCGGCTCGGTTTCACGTGGAACCGGCGTGAAGTGTCGCTTCTGCAGCGGTCGAGACGGCCGGGATGGGACCACGCGGATGGAGATGACACGCGGCGTTGGTGTGGGGTGCGAGATCGCGGTGCTTCCCAGGGCTCATTGATTCACCGTTCGATCGGCTGGCTGGGCGAGGGTCCGCTCGAAGGTGACCGCTGGACGATCGTGGGCGGGCATGCGCCGCGTGTCGAAACTCGCCGATATCTGTCGCGTCGCCAGGCACGGACGCGGGTGATCCTTACGCCGCGTCGACGGCTGCGAGCGCGAACTATACGAAAGATGGCGCCGGACCTCGCCCCGTAGGGAGGATTGAGTCCGCCGGCATCGGGGCGGTTCCGGGCGTGTAGAGGAGTTCTCGAGCGGATGCTCGGCCTACTCGACGCGCCTGAGGTGCTGGGAGATCGAGCCTGCGCGGACCCAGCGGACCGGAGGCGACATCCGGCGCGCGGATGGCACCGACGATCTTGGGTGCGGCCCGGCCCGGGGTCGAATCCCTGCAGGAGTGACGCCGGAAGCCGATCACACTCCGGCACGACAGCGGAGTCCGCGGGATCGCACTCGACCATTCGTGCCGCACGGAGCCGACGAGTCCTTGTGCCGAAGTGGACACCCTCCCCTCCCCCACTGTTGACGGTGCCCTTCACGGTGGCACGGAACCGCTCGACTTCGAGTACCTCTGTAGTGGTTGCCGTAGCTTCACCGCGATTCGGTTCGGCCGGAGCGGGGGTTCTCGGCAGTCACTGATCCGATGAGAGATCGAACGCATGAATGATGCTCCCTCGACTGAGTCGGGCGGTCGGCCGGCACGGTGCCCGTCGCTCGAATCACGATGTCGCCGCCAGTCGATTGTGAGTCGGCGAACGAGGATCTCCGGTTATCGATCGAAGTGCTGCGCAGTGTAAGTGCTGTCGGGTTTTGCATCGAGATTCGCTGGAGATGCGTGGCGACTACTGAAGGGTCCGGCGGCCGCGAGTGTTGGCTGGGCTCGGTGCACCGTGCTGTCCGGAACGTAAGTTGTTCTTCCGACACATCCTCTGTGGTCGCGCAAGGTGTCGGGCGCACTGTAGCCCCGCTTCAGGGATCACGATGATCACCCGTTGTTTCACATGAAACACCGCGCGAGTCTCGGACGTTCTCTCGGATGTGCCGGATGGCGCCATATGCGGACTCGACGTGGGCGCCGGGTCGGCCTACGCGATGTGAGTCGGAGCGACGTGATGCCGGCGCGATATGCCAGGGCGCTCACTCTCTGCGAAGCAAGGTGGATGGTCGGCCAGCTCGTGCGTCGCTGTAGATTCTGTGCTCCGAGCATGAACCGGGGCAAGGTCGATCCGGTGCTCCGGAAGGCGGGAGGGTCTTCTCCGTCGGTTCCCCGCCTTGCAGAACTCCGTGGGAGCGGTCGGCTTCGTTGAAGGGATTCGCGCGGACAGTCCTCGGCGGTACCCGGGTCGGCGGACGTCGGGGCTGACAGTAAGGGTGCGAATAGCTCGGTGCTGAGTTCACGCTTCGTCGCCGAAGAGTCGGTGTCCGGTGCTGCTGCCGGTCCATCGCGAGAGTCGGGCCTCGTACACGTCTTCCGCTGAGCGGTCGCCTGTTTCACGTGGAACCGTGGCAACGGCTCGACCCGGTGCGACGTTGCCGCAGCGTCATGTGTGGATGGCGACTGAACTGTTGGGGAAAACAGTTCCCTCGGGCGGAGGTGTCGCTGTCGACGACTAAACTGATACCGAAGGTGGCCAACCGGTTCTGCGGGGCCTTTGGGTTTCTACATCGCAGTGGAAGCAGCGCTACTCCCCTACCCCGCGGTGTCGGCGGCGCGACACAGGAGCTGTTCGGATCGCGCGATTCGCGTGCCGGGCGCGGAGGTTTCACGTGGAACGCTGATCCGGGAAGTCGGTGACGGATGGTTTCACGTGGAACACGAAGGGATGAAGTGCATGAGCGAAGATGAGTCCGCAGCCGTAGGAGAACCGACCCCGGAGATCGCATCAGAGGTCTTTGGTGATCGCCTTCCGGTCGCGGAGCGGTATGCCGACATCCTTGTTCAGCAGGGGGTGCTGAGAGGCCTGATCGGGCCACGCGAGTTGCCTCAACTCTGGACCAGGCATCTGTTGAATTGTGCGGTGCTCTCGGAGGTCATCGACGACAGCGAGACGGTGATCGACATCGGCTCCGGAGCAGGTCTCCCAGGGATCCCACTCGCAGTCGCCCGACCCGATCTGGAGATCACGCTGATCGAGCCGCTGCTTCGACGTACGACTTTCCTGGACGAGGTCGTCGAGGGGTTGCACCTCGGCAATGTCACTGTCATTCGTGGCCGCGCAGAGGAGAAGGCGGTGCTGAAGCAGGTTCGCCCGGCGGATGTGGTCACGTCGCGCGCTGTCGCGCCGCTTGAGCGACTCGCCCGCTGGTCTGCGCCTCTGATTCGCGGTGGAGGGCGTCTCGTGGCACTGAAGGGGCAGTCGGCAGCCGACGAGATCGCTCGCGATTGGGAGAAGGTGATGAGGTTCGGTATCCGGGACCTGACTGTCGAACAGTGCGGGACAATGCTTGAGACGCCGACAACGTTGATCGTCGGTCGGCGAAATGAATCGGCGCGGGATGCGCGTGCGGCGCGCAGGGCCGCTCGAAAGAACTGAGGGGAAGGTTCAAGAATTGGTGTCATTTCGCCGCAGGGCGCAGAATGGAAGCACTGACCTAAGGAGTCCAGGGGTGCCCGACCAAGAGCCCAGCGTTTCACGTGAAACTGCGCCGCCATCGCCAGTCCCCAGTTACGACGACACTCCGATAGCAACAGCAGCAGCCCGCGCGAGCCAGGTGCTGACGCCCGGCGGAACAGGCAAGCTCCCCCGCCCCCCGCAGCCGCGTGTCATGACGATTGCGAATCAGAAGGGCGGTGTCGGTAAGACGACATCTGCGGTCAACCTCGCCGCGGGCCTGGCGCTGCACGGACTCGGAGTGCTGGTGATCGACCTCGATCCTCAGGGCAACGCGAGCACCGCTCTCGGGATCGATCACCGCCAGCCGGGCATCGCGTCGGTGTACGAGATGCTTCTCGATGACGTGTCCTTGCGGGATGCGATCCAGAAGTCGCCGGCCAGTGACCGCCTGTACTGCGTGCCGTCGACCCTCGACTTGGCTGGTGCCGAGATCGAACTGGTGTCGGTCGTCGCCCGTGAGAGTCGGCTTCGCAACGCGCTCGATCCGTCGGTATTGGCGGAGCTGGAGATCGACTACGTGCTGATCGACTGCCCTCCGTCGCTCGGTCTGTTGACAGTCAATGCGATGGTTGCTGCTCGCGAGGTGCTGATCCCCATCCAGTGCGAGTACTACGCACTCGAAGGCGTCGGACAGCTGCTTCGCAATATCGAGTTGGTTCAGGCGCACCTCAACCGCGATCTGCACGTCTCAACGATCTTGCTGACGATGTACGACGGCCGCACCAAGCTCGCCGATCAGGTCGCCGCCGAAGTGCGCAATCACTTCGGGGACAAGGTGCTGTCGACCATCATTCCGCGGAGTGTGAAGGTCTCCGAGGCACCAGGATTCGGCATGACGATCATCGAGTACGACCCGGGTTCACGTGGATCAATGAGCTATCTCGATGCGGCTCGTGAACTCGCCGAACGCGGAGCTGCAGGAAAGGGCACGGAATGAGCCAGCGCGACACCCAACGCCGAGGTGGTCTGGGCCGAGGATTGGCGGCATTGATTCCGACGGGGCCGTCCGACGACGACCACGGTGTCAACACCACTCGAATGGGATCGGCGGCAGCCGACGTCGTCATCGGTGGTGGTCCCGCCAAACCGTCGACCGACGGCAAGAGCGCGCCGTCCACCGACCTGCTTGCACCGACGACCGGACAGGAACCGACGGAGTCAGAACGAACTGAGGTCGCAGCGGTCGATGCTGCATCGGCATCGGAAGAGATCGGTGCGGTGTACCGGGAGATCTCGCCTGCCGACATCGAGCCCAATCCGAAGCAGCCGCGCACCGTCTTCGATGAAGAGGCCCTCTTCGAGCTCGAACACTCGATTCGTGAGTTCGGCCTGATGCAACCGATCGTGGTTCGTGAGCTCCCCTCCCCCGGTGCCGGTGGTGCGCACTATCAGCTCATCATGGGTGAGCGGCGGTGGCGTGCGGGCACCAACGTCGGACTCGAGACCATTCCGGCGATCGTCCGGGAGACCCCGGACGGTGATCTGCTCCGCGATGCCCTGCTCGAGAACATTCACCGCGCCCAGTTGAACCCGCTTGAAGAGGCGGCGGCGTACCAACAGCTGCTCGAAGAGTTCGAGGTGACACACGAGGAGTTGGCGACCCGACTGGGACGATCCCGGCCGGTGATCACCAATATGATCCGTCTGCTGAAGCTGCCGATTCCGGTTCAGCGGCGGGTCGCGGCGGGGGTGCTGTCGGCGGGCCACGCCAGGGCGCTGTTGGCGCTCGAGGCTGGGACCGACGCGCAGGAGGCGCTTGCGGCGCGGATCGTCGCTGAAGGTCTGTCCGTGCGGGCGACTGAGGAGGCCGTCACACTGGCCAATCGTGACGGCTTCGAGGAGAAGCCCGAGCAGAAGAAGCGCCGCCCGATTGAAATGCCGGGTCTGCAGGATGTCGCGAACCGTCTGTCCGATCGTCTCGACACCAAGGTGACGGTCAGCCTGGGCAAGAAGAAGGGTCGGGTGTCGATCGAGTTCGGTTCGGTGGACGATCTGGAACGCATCGTCAACGTGATCGCCGAGAACACCGGAAAGTAGGCCGTCGGCAGAGTGCAATCCGATGCATAGTTGATTCGTCACTGTGACAGCGTCGGATTTCCGCAGAAGCGGCGCGGGTGAAGACGTGCTGACAAGGAGGAGGCAGCGGTAATGGGTCTGTCCGTGGTACCGCTCGATCTCGAGAACTTCGAGACGTTGCCGCTGCATTCCCGACGCTGTGTCTTCTGGGAGGTCGACCGTGCCGGCGGATCGCCGGCGATCGACGCGGTGATAGCGGACGCGGGCGGTCGAATCGACGCCGTTGGGCCGGAGAGTGAATTCGACAAGGAGGCCTGGCTGTCCGGACTCATGTTGGAGTGGGGCGTGTGCTGTCAGGTCGCGGTCGAATCGTCGACTGAGCGGGTGGTCGGCGCCGCCTTTTACTCGCCGCCCGGGCGGGTGCCGCGCGCCCAGCACTTCCCCACGGCCCCGGTCGGAGCCGACGCGGTACTGCTGACGACGATCCGTATGGAGCCCGGCTTCGAGAGCGAGGCGAACTCGGTGTTGGACGCGGTCGTCGCCGATCTGGTTCGCCGAGGGGTGCGTGCGGTGGAGGCGTTCGGCTTCAGCGGCGACGACGAGTCGCTGGCGATGGATCTGGTGACGCTCCTGCTAGGGAGCGGATTGGCGGCCGACGTCTGCCGTCGATGCATTCTGCCCACCGACCTCTTGACGAACTTCGGATTCGAAGTGGTCGCCGAGGACCCGTATCTGCCGCGGCTTCGATTGGAGCTCGACGAGGGCCTCGGTTGGAAGAGTCAGGTGGAAAGGGCGCTTCGGAAGCTGGTCGAGAGCCCCGCTCCCCCGGTCCTGGTGGACCCGGTGGGTCAGCCGGTAACCTGTTCTGCCGCAAGCAATTCGGCGAAGGTATAGGTTCCGGTCGGCCGATCGTTCTCACCGAGCAGGTAGAGCCGTTTGACGGCGACAAGGATCGCTTCGGCGATGGTGTCGCGCACGGTCGCGTCGGCCAGATCCGCCGCATCGTGGGGGTTGGTGATGTAGCCGGCCTCGATCACGATCACCGGCATCCGCGTCGACCGGAGGATGTTCCAGGTCCTGGCGTGAGTCCGGCAGTCGAGAAGGTCTGTGCGGGCGACGATCTCCCGCTGAATGTAGCCCGCCAGGTTGCGACCGATTGTCGAGTACGAGCCGTGGGTGTTGCCGAAGTAGAAGGTGGCCAGTCCGCTGGCCTTCTCATTCGGGTAGTGACCGGTGCGCAGAGACAGCATCAGGTCTACGTCTGCGAGGTTCGCGACCCGGACGCGCTCGTCGTCGGTCGGCGTAGTCTTCGCGTCGTGCGACAGGAAGGTCTCCATGCCGGCGGCCGACATCCGGCCTTCGAGCCGAGCAGCGAGATCCCACAGAATCGTGTTCTCCTCACCGACCGGTGTCTCGGACCCCGGATCGATCAGGATCCGCTTGCCGGTCAGCTGAGGACCCGACTTCCGGACGTGCTCCTCCTCGCGGATTGCGTGCGGCGATCCGCCGGTGACCCGAGTACCGAGCCGTTCGAGCGACCGAAGTGTCGACGGGCCGCAGATGCCGTCCGACGACAGTCCGTACTCGGTCTGGTACAGGCAGACGGCACTGTGGGTGCCCTCGCCGAAGACACCGTCGACCAGTCCGTGGTAGTAGCCCAGATTCTGCAGACGAGACTGAAGGGTGGCGACATCGTCGCCGGTCATCGGGGCGGAGAGGCGATACAGCAGGATGCGCGCTCCCAGCCGGTAGGAGGCCTCGCGGAGAGCCGTGTACGTGGCATAGCCGACGAGGCCGTCGACGATCAGTCCGCGCTCCTGCTGGAAGGCGCGGACAGCCCGGTCACAGGCCTGGTCGAAGACTGCCTCGGGTGGAGACCATGGCGTGTGGGTGGTGGAGGGCGGCGTCGACGGAGCGGCGGGCAGCAGTCCCCGAGTGGCCAGAATGGCCCTGATCTCGGCTACCGCAGACCCGTGGTCCCCCAGACGCAACACCTGCATACGCACTTCCCACTCTCTGTGATACCGCCACCCGAATCGGCGCGAAGCTGATCCGAGGCTCGCACCATTCTCTCAGGCAGCGTCGACAGCGACAAATGATCAGATCGTTCTGTGACAATCGGCCCACCCCGGGAAACCGGGCGTGGGCCGATCATCGATGTGTCAGGCGAGGACGTCGGACAGTTCGCGCAGCAGCGCGGCCTTGGGCTTGGCGCCCATGATCGTCTTCACCGGCTTGCCGTCCTGGAACAGCATCATCGTCGGGATGCTCATGATCTGGTACTCGCGTGCGACGTTGGGGTTCTGGTCGACGTCGACCTTCGCGACGGTCAGCTTGTCGCCGTTGTCGCGAGCGAGTTCCTCGAGCACCGGAGCGACCATCTTGCACGGGCCGCACCAGGTGGCCCAGAAGTCGACGAGGACGGGCTTGGACGCGGACGACTCGATGACGTCGCTGGTGAAGCTGGCGTCGGTGACGGCGACGGTGTTCTCAGACATGATTCCTCCTGGATGTCAGCGGACTCGGATGGTCAGCGTGAGGTCGGGTCAGGCGTGGGCTTGATCGGCGAGCCAGCGCTCGGCGTCGATCGCCGCCGAGCAACCACTGCCCGCGGCCGTGATGGCCTGGCGGTAGGTGTGGTCGACGAGATCACCGCAGGCGAAGACGCCGGGGATGTTGGTGTAGGTGGTACGGCCGACGACCTGGACGTAGCCGTCGGTATCGAGCTGCACCTGTCCTTTGACGAGGTCGCTGCGCGGGTCGTGGCCGATCGCGACGAACATGCCGGTCGCGTCGAGGGTGCGGACCTCGCCGGTGACGGTGTCGGTGAGTTCGAGCTCGGTGACGGTGCTCTCGCCCTTGACTGCGGACACGGTCGCGTTGGTGATGAACTCGATCTTGTCGTTGTCCCGAGCACGCTCGAGCATGATCTTCGACGCGCGGAACTCCTCGCGACGGTGGATCAGGGTGACCTTCTTGGCGAACTTGGTCAGGAACGTCGCCTCCTCCATCGCGGAGTCGCCGCCGCCGATGACCACGATGTTCTGGTCGCGGAAGAAGAAGCCGTCACACGTCGCGCATGCGGAGACACCGCGCCCGAGCAGTTCCTGCTCGCCGGGCACGTTCAAGTAGCGGGCGGCCGCGCCCATCGCGAGGATCACGCTGCGGGCGCGGTGGATCTCTCCCCCGACCTCCACCTCTTTGATCTCGCCCTCGAGGCGCAGGGCATCGACCTCTTCCATGCGGAGATCCGCGCCGAAGCGAATCGCCTGTTCACGCATCTCGTCCATCAACTCGGGACCCTGGATGCCCTTCTGGAACCCCGGGAAGTTCTCCACCTCGGTGGTCGTCATCAGCGCACCGCCGAAGGAGATGCCCTCGAACACGAGGGGCGACAGTTCCGCGCGGGCGGCGTAGATCGCCGCCGTGTAGCCGGCCGGTCCCGATCCGACGATGATCACGTCGTGGATCTGGTTCTGGGTGTCGCTCATCAATCCTCCGTTGTCGCGGGCTCCGCACGGCGCGGGCGCATTGTTCGATGGCGTCGCGCGGACGCATCAGTCAACAACAGCCTATGGCCCGATGTTCCCGATGGCACGACCCGGTGAGGCTCAGCTCACTCCGGACGACGGTCCTCGCCGCGGGTCAGGCCGTCGATCACGGAGTCCAATCGTGCGGCCACCGCCTCCGGCATCGGCGGGGCCGGGGTCCGCAACCCCCGCAGATCCTGCTGGACCCGATCGAGTGCGTCGAGGACCTCCTCGGCACGGGGATCTGCGGGCAGTCGACTGCGGACGTGCGACGCGAGCTCGGGATCGAGGGCGTCGGCATGGAGGTCGGCGAGCAACTCCGTCGAGAACGGCGGTTCGGGCGGAGTGAAGTCAGTCGGGTGCTTCGCTGAAGGAACCATGATCTGAGGTCGCCGCCTATCGTCTGTCGTCGCGTTCCACACTACTTAGACGCGCGCGACGGCGAATCGGTTCCGCAGACGAAACTCGGGTGAGTCGAGGCGCGTCGATCAGCACTCGTCTCGGAGGTACTCCAAGACCATCGCCAGCTTCCGGCGGCCGCGAGAACAGCGGCTCTTCACCGTCCCGCATGCGACCCCGAGGATCGCAGCGGCGTCCTTGACCGAGTAGTCGTGGAGATCGACCAGGATCACGGCTTCTCGCTGATCGATCGGCAGGACGTCGAGCGCGCGTCCGATCGAGAGCGAGACGTCGACGTCTGCGGTGTGATCGGTCTCGTCGGCGAGATGCGCCGACTCGAACTCGATCAGCGGCAGGGTCTCGTGATATCGGACCCGTCGAAGTCGGTCGAGGCATGAGTTCAGAACGATCTTGTGGAGCCAGCTGGCGACGGAGGCGTCGGCTCGGTACGACTGCGCCGTGCGATGGATCGAGATCCAGGCATCCTGCAGGGCGTCGGCGGCGTCGTCGTGATTGCCGGTGGTCCGCACCGCGATCGCCCACAGGCGGTTCCGGTGTCGTTCGTACAGCTCACGAAACGCTGCGGCGTCGCCCCCGACGTGCGCGCGAATCAGCTCCGCATCAGTTCTCTGATCGATGATCCCCCGAGTCATGCGACGAGACTAAGCGGCGGCCCCTGTCGGTTTAGGGGTTTTCTTAACTTTGTGGATGGTTGCGGTGCGCCTGTGGATGAATCACTCGAGGAAGTCTTCTTATGCACACTGACGTGTGGTTTTCGGTCCCTCGCGGGTATGCGAGGCCGCCACACTAGGCTGTTCGCATGAGCGACGACAGCCCGCTGGCGACATGGCAGGCCGCCCGATCGATGGGCAAGATGGCGGTCCCCGGTGAACTCCAGCTGACGAGGACGCATGTGATCTTCGAGCCGAAATCGAAACGGGCTGCCGGAGCGCGGTTCTCGGTGCGGCTGTCGTTCGTCGCAGCGGTCGGCACCGCCCCGGGCACCGGAAAGTTCTTCTCCGGCGGCAAGCGCGAACGGCTGTGCGTCACCCTGGGCGACGGCTCGGAGTGGCTGTTCGTGATGGGCGGCCTGGACGATGTGACGCAGCGAATCCGCGAGCGCCTGGGCGGTCAGCGGTAGAGCGACTCGTAGGTCGCGACGAACATCGCGGTCACGACCTCGTGAACGGCGCCGACCTCGAACATCTCGGGTCCGGCCTGCTCGCTGATCGGATCGGTGAGCGCAGTCTGCCAGTCCACCAGTAGTTGGGTGATGGCGCCGACCAGACCGATCGCGGCCAGTTTCTGCTTCGGCGTCGTCGGCTGCCCGCTGCTGGCGAAGCCGGCGATCAGATCCGCCCAGTCGTGAATGGCCCCGAGTCGCAGTTTCTCGATCTCGGGTGCGACGCCGACCACCTCGATGAGAATGACGCGCGCTCGTCGCGGATCGTCGACGAGCGACTGGATGAAACCGCCCAGGGCCTCCTCGGCCAGCGTCGGCATGACTTCGGCGGGAACCGGAGAATCGCCGACGCCGGTCCGGTCCAGAACCTCTGCGGCAGCGACGATCGATGCATTTCGGGCGATATCGACACAATGCTCATAGACGGCCGCGAGGAGATTCACCCGATCCGGGAAGGACTCGTAGAAGTACCGCTGAGTCAGACCCGCTGCGTCACAGATCTTCTTGACCGACACGTTGAGGTAGCCCTCGGTGCCGAACAGCTCCAGACCGGCTTCTACCAGCGCGGATCGTCGCTGCTTCTGTCGCTCCGCGGCGGAGACACCCCCGTATGTACGCCCACCACTGTTCTTGTTCATCAACGGAGATATTACGTTGTGCCGTCTATCCGGGTCGTCTTGGCTTCCGCTATCTGACACAGTATCATGTCAAATGTATCGGACATCGACGGTTCGTCCGTGAGCCCGAAGGGATGGACATGCTGGACTTTCTTCCCGAACCGATGCGGGAACCGACCGTGTTGGCGATCCCGTTCTTCGTCCTGTTGCTCGCATTGGAGACGTATGCCGCGTCCAAGCTGGAGCACGATGAGAACGGATCGGGCCGACCGGCGAAGGGTGCCTACGACGGCCGAGACGCTCGAGCGTCGATCTGGATGGGCGTCGTCTCGATCGGGACCTCTGCTGCATGGAAGTTCGCCGCGCTCTTCGGCTACACCGCCCTGTTCGCGTACGTCGCACCGTGGCAGATGCCGGTCGACGCCTGGTACACCTGGGTGATCGGGTTCGTCGCCCTCGACTTCCTCTTCTACTGGGAGCATCGGATCGCTCACCGCGTCCGCCTGGTGTGGGCCACTCACCAGGCCCATCATTCGAGTGAGTACTTCAACTTCGCCACGGCGCTCCGGCAGAAGTGGAACAACAGCATGGGCATCATCATGTGGGCGCCGCTCCCCCTGCTCGGCTTTCCGCCCGCCGTCGTGTTCGCGGTCTACTCGCTGAATCTGATCTATCAGTTCTGGATCCACACGGAGCGGATCGACAAGATGTGGCGGCCGTTCGAGTTCGTGATGAACACTCCGTCCCATCATCGCGTCCATCACGGCAGCGATCCGGAGTACCTCGACCGCAACTACGGTGGAACGTTCATCGTGTGGGATCGGCTGTTCGGCTCCTTCCAGCCGGAGCTGGCCCGTCCGAACTACGGGCTCACCAAGCCGGTCGGGACGTACAACATCTGGAAGCTGCAGACGCACGAATACGTGAGCATCGGACGCGACGTGCGGTCCGCGTCGTCGATCCGCGCCAAGCTCGGTTACATTTTCGGGCCACCCGGGTGGGCGCCGGCGGAGGAGAAGGTCTCGGTCTGAGACGTCAGGAGACGCTGATCTTCGAGATCACGGCCTGGTAGTCGCCATTCGGGCCGACCGGCAACGACGTCAGCCAGACGATGAAATACGGTGCCGCGGAAGGATTCTGAACCTTCAGGGTGGTCGTCCGCGAGTCGACGGTGCCCCCACCGACCTGCGTGGTCTGAGTGAGTGTCGCCGGGTTCTTCTGCTCGCTGGTGCGCAGTTCGACCGGGAATCCGGGGGTCGACGTGGTGATCGTCACCGAACGCACGGTGTGGTCGCCGCCGGTCGCGAAGAGCAGTCCCATCCCCGTCTTGAGGCCGCCGAACCGCGCACTGCCGCGGTAGGCGTCGGTACGCCACGGCGGCGGGGTGCCGGTCAGCACGTTCTCCAGATTCGGTGAGGACTCGGCAGGCTGCCCCGACACGTCCAGGACGTCCACCGATGTGAGGCTCACCGACGGCTGTGAGGGCGAGGGACTGGGCGGCGGCGCAGACGCCGGCGACGTCGTCTCACTCGGCAGGATCGAGTTGATGTCGGTGTCCTTGCTGCCCGAGCCGCCGAAGACGTTGGTCGCGGCGACGACCACCGCGACGATCAGGAACAGGATGAACAGTCCGGCGCCCGCGAGAAGCGCGGTGTTGCGCTTGCCCGCCTCGCCCTCACCCATCAGCCGTTCCTTGCGCGTACGCGACAACGGCGCCACCGAGACCGGCGCCTCGCGGGACTCGACGCGCGGGATCATGTCCGTCTTCAAGTCGACGACCGTGGCCTGATCCAGGACGTGCTGCACGGTCGCCGCGGTGCGGATACCGCGGTCGCCCTCCAGCGCCCGGGACGCGACCGCGGAGATCTCGAACGGAATCTCCGGTTTGACGAGTCGCGGTGCGATCGGCCTCGAGGGGTTCTCCGGATCGGGGTCGGCCGGTGCGATGCCACCGAGCGGTTCGCCGCCTGCGCCCGTGGCGGTGACGGCACCGGTGGCGCCGTCGAGCGGCCATCGGTTCAGCAGCAGCGCGTACAGGACCGCGCCGAGTCCGCGGACGTCGCCCGCGCGGTCGTCCCCGGGCAGCACAGCCGGGAAGGCCAGGACGGCGTCGCCGTTCGCGCTCACTCGAATCCGATCGGGGTGGTCGATCGACAGAGTGGCGCCGGTGCGGTGGGCGGCTTCGGCCCCGGCGGCGAGCGCACGGACGGCGCGGGCCGCGCCCATCGCCGACGGTGCGGTGGCGGCGACCTCCTTGAGCGACGATCCGTGGATCCACTCCGTGACGATCACGCCCCCGGATGCATTGCGGACGACGTCGAGAACTCGTGCGACACCGGCCGAATGCAGTTGACCGAGCCGCCGGGTGTGGTTCAGGACCGCTCGGGGGCCGTCGTCGTCGTGGTCGCCGGGCCGGACCGGCGGAGCCTTCTGCTCGGGGTCGACGAAGGTCAGTCCGACCTCGCGATCCAGACCGGTGTCCTTGGCTCGCCAGAACTCGAGGCCGCGGGTGCCGCCCTCCTTCTCCAGAAGTCGGTAACGACCGCCCGCGATGGCGGCGCCGGGGACGAGACGTGGTCCGCGCGGCGGACCCATGATGCGAGTCGCCTCGCTGGACGGACCGTCGGCCGGGCCGTTCGGGCGGCTGCCGTCGTTGCCCTTCTGATCCATCGGCGGAACTCCTCGCTGTCGTGGCGGACCGTAGGGCCGGGGCCGTGGACCGGGTGCTCCCACGACCGGGATCACCATGGTCTCGCCGACTGCCCCACCCGACAGCACCGAGTACTCCTGCCACGTCGCGGTTCCTCGGTCGAACCGGCGACGGACATCTACCTGACCAGCGTACGGGACTGAATCGTCCGATGTGATCCGCGGGATCTGGATGGTCATCGTCCGCGAATCATTGTCGGCCGCAGGCGATGCCGGTGCCGGTGCGAGCGCCGGAATGAAGCGTCCGACCAACCGCAGGACGGTATTGCTGATGGTCACCATCTCGGGGATCTTGAGAGCGGTGAGCAGCAGGTAGGTGACGCCGAGGACGATGATCGCGGTGAAGCCGAGGTAGACGACCGAGCCGATCTTGCCCGCCTGGGTGGACATGTCGGAGAGGCCGGTGACATCGGCGACGAACCAGACGGCCAGCGCGACGGCGACCGAGACGCCGATCGCCTGGTACGTGGTGCGGGTGACGTCGGACAGGCGGGTGATCCCGAGCCGCTTGTGCAGGAGCATCTGACCGACGATCGCGCCGACCAGGTAGCCGAGGCCGTTCGAGAGCGACAGCCACCGGATCACCAACTCGGGATCGTCGAAGATGACCGGTCCGAGGTACGACGACGCGACCTTGACCGCGGTTATCCCCACGACCATCAGCGTCGGAGTCCAGGCGTCCTCGCGCGCGTAGAAGACGCGCAACTGGACCAGCGTCATCGCATACGGGATGAGGGTGAAGGCGCCCCACGACAGCACCGAACCCAGCTGGGAGGCGGTGTCGGCGTCGAACTTGCCGAAGTTGAAGATCGCGACGCCGATCGCGGGACCGAAGAAGGTCATGAAGGCGACGGTCGGCACCAGGGCGATCATGGTGAGCCGGGTGGCGAGCGACATGTCGTCGACGACGGCGTCGGTGTCGTCGGCCGCCGCGTTCCGCGAGAGCCGGGGCATGATCGCGGTGAGGATCGTGACGCCCAGGACGCCGTACGGCAGCTGGAGCAGCTGCCAGTGGGTGGCGTACACGGAGATGCCCGACGCCGTCGCGTGCGCCGCGATGCGATAGGTGATGACGAGGCCCACCTGGAGCACCAGCACGTAGGCGACGATCGCGACGGCCATGCCGCCGAACTGCCGCAGTCGTGCGTCGATCCCCCACTCGAGCTTGAGGTGGACGCCGACCTTGCGCAGGAACGGCAGCAGGATCGCCGCCTGCATCACCACGCCGAGCGTGGTGCCGACACCCAGGACCAGCAGCTTCGGCTCCGACATCCGCACCGGGTTCAGCGTCATCTCGCCGGGCATGGCCCAATAGAGGACCAGGGTGGTGATCTGGACGACGTTGTTCAGGACCGGCGCCCACGCACCGGGTTTGAACAGGCCTTTCATGTTAAGGATGGCGATGAAGAGCGCGGACAGGCCGTAGAACAGGATCTCCGGCAGCAGCAGGTACGCGAGCGCGGTGGTGAGTGGGCGGTTCACCTGGCCGTCGCCGACGTTCAGCATGGTCAGCAGCGGTGCCGCGACGATCGCGACGATGCTGGCGAAGCCCAGCAGGACGAGCGTCAACGTGAAGATCCGGTTGATGAAGCCGGCGCCGCCGTCGTCGTCCTCGTTCTCGGCGCGGACCAGGACGGGGATCACGATCGCGGTCAGCACGGCTCCGAGAACCACCTCGGCGATCATGCTGGGGAGCACGTAGGCGGCTTGGAAGGCGGAGGCGACGGCACCGCCGAGCATCGCCAGGACGAGCACGGTCCGCACGAAGCCGGTGATGCGGCTGATCAGCGTCGCGATGGCGATGGAGCCGCCGGTCCGCATGATGCCCGCGTCGGAGTCGTCGGGCTTCACCGTTTCGGGGTCGGCCTTCGCGGCGAGCGGTCCGTCGCCGCGGGAATCACCGGTGCGCTGGTTCGGACGATTGCTCATGCACGCTCCCCGCTGTCGCTCGCTCCGCTGTCGGTCGGCCCGTCGCTGTTCGGTGCGCCGTCGTTCGGTGCGCCGTCCCTGCGCCCAGTCTCCCCCGCCGGGTCGCTCTCGAACACCTCTTCGGCGGCGCGTTCCGCGGCGAGCCGGTACTGATAGCTGAGCGTGGCCTGCTCCAAATCGTCTTCGTCGGGTTCCGGACGATCCTCGTCGGCCGGGTCGGGCTCTCCCCGGAAACGGTGCCACAGTCGACGCGCCGTCAGCAGGATCAGGATGGCCGCCGCGCCGATGGTGATCCAGAACAGGGGTTTGCCGTACGCGTTCGCGTACACCGAGAGCTCGACGGGCGTGCTCAGCGGGACGTCGCTCGAGGTGACCAGCGAGATGTGCACCGTCGCGGGCTCCGAACTGGTCGCATGCGTCGGAATCTGCAGCTGCCTGGTGCCGGCCGCGGGGATCTCGACGGTGCCGACGTCGCCGACCTCGAGCGAGGACGGGGCGTCGATGTCGAGGCGGACCCGGATCGGGAGCGCCAGGGTGTTCCGCACCACGAGCAGCAGCGGACTGCGCTCGGAGGCGAGGGTGTACCGGCCGCTGGGGTCGAGCAGCGAGACGCCCTGCTGCATGTTGGTGAGGGTGGCGCCGACGGCGGTGAGCCGTTCGTCGCGCTGGCCGCGCGCCACCGAGTTGTCGGTGGTCGACGCACTGGACACCGCGCGGAGCAGGTCGTCGCGCAGCGGAGCCATGTACTCGGCGGGCGTGGTGACGGTGTCGGCGTTCCCGACCAGGGCGGCCTGCAGGTGGTCGATCCGGTCGAGGCGCTGGCGGACCGTCTCGCCGTCGGTCTGCGTGATCGGGTACCCGGCGGCGGCATCCGGCTGGATGTCACCGGGGGTCTCCAGCCGGGCGGTCGCGTTCGCGGCGGGCATCTCGTCGATCACCGTGGAGAGCGGGACCGGGCGGGCCGTCCCCGACGACAGCATCAGCGCCGCGGTGTCGCGCAAGGCCTGCGCGTCCTGCACCGTGGGCGACCAGTAGGTGGGCGGCATCACGAACGACGACCGCCCCGTCGTCGGCAGGTCGGCGTCCCCGGACTCGCCGTTCGGCTGGGCCGGCGGCGCGTCGAGCATGGGGAAGGCCAAGGCGGCGGCGGCCGTCTGCCGCCGGCTCACCGCCGACTCGCTCGAGAGATTCGGCTGCTGCCAGTTGGGCATGATCGCCGGGACCACGGGCGTGAGGCCCGCGCCGCCGAGGGCGGCGCTGACCGCGACGTCGTACGACTGCAGTCGGACGCCCTGGCTTCGATAGCGGCCCGACGGGGTGCCCGAGTCGGGTGCCCGGTCGGCGTCGAGCGGGACGAGCGACGTGGATGCGATGGCCGCGGACTGCACGCCGAGCTCGGTCAGCAGGTCGCGGCCGTCGGAGGTCAGGGTGCCGGTCGCGGGCACCGTGAGGCCGCGGACGGTCTTGACGCCCAGCAGGGCGTCGACGGCGTCGTAGGGGCTGAGCACCGCGCGTTTGGCGAGGTCGGCGTCGTTGATGGTTCGGAGCGAGTCCAGGCCGGCCTGCGCGTACGGCAGCGCGGTCACGCACATCCGGCTCGCGACCTGCGTGAGGTCGTGCAGCCAGGACGCGGCCGTGGCCGCTCCCTGGCCGTCGTGGGTCGGAGCTTCGGGGTCCGCCGGATCCTCGGTGATCGCGTAGCCGTCGGCCATCGACTTCACGGTCGAGATCAAGTCGGGGTCGACCGCGAGGCAGACGGAGTCGCGCACCGGGTCGTCGCTCGGTGGACCGCCGGCCGTCGTCGGTGCCTGGTCGCTTGCTGTCCCGTCGACGCCGGCGAGGCTCTCCAGAGCTTGCAATGCCATGCCGAGACGACCGTCGGGCTGCAGGGAGTGTCCGAGGGAGTCGCTGATCAGACGTAGTTTCGAGGTGCCTCCGCCGAGGACCCCGGCGGCCTCCTGCGGTGACGCGGCGAGCGGCCAGATCATGGTGAACGCCGCTGGACTCGTGGTGTTCGGTGCGATGGAGCCGTCGCGGCCGAGCAGTGGCACCCCGGGGGAACCGCTCGCGGGGTCGACATAGTCGCGGGCGCGGGCTCGGTCGGCGGGCAGCGACAGCACCGGCAGCAGCGTCCGCGAGTCGGCGATGGAGACGGTCCCGGAGTCGTGCGGGGTGCCGGTGACGTCGACCATCAGCGGGTACACGCCGCTGGAGGTGAGGCCGAGTCCGCCGGCACCGCTGACGGGCACCGTGATCGCGAAGTCGACCGACTTGCCCGCGCGAAGCGTCCCGGTCACGCGGGTGGTCGAGCTCGTGACGCCGAACTGCGCCGACGGCGACGTCAGCGAACTGCGCAGCTGGTAGGACTCGGTGACCGCGTTGCCGCGCTGCAGCCGGACGTCCACATCGCTGATGGACCGCCCCGCGGTGTTGACGATGCGGCCGCGCACGGTCACCGTGTCACCGCTCGAGCTCGTCACGGTGCTCGGCGTGACCTCGGTGAGTCCGAGGGTGGCGTACGCGGTGGGCGAGGACGGATCGGCACGGGCGATCGGCGCAACGCCGACCGTCAGCCACACCAGCACCGCCACTGCCGACAGCACCAGAACGTGCAATGAACGCCGCGCCGCCCCTGCGTCAGCTCTCACCGGAGGCGGTGCGACGCGGGCGCCGCCGGCGTCGACGAGGTTTCGGCGCTGGCGGCGGCTCGTTGCGTCGCTGATTGCGTGCGGCTGCGGCTTTCTCATAGTCGTTCGGCTCGGTGCGGAGGCAGCTGGCTTCTGACTGCGCCAACCGGTGAGGGTCGCTCTGCAGATCAGCGATCACCGATTCGGCCATCCGCGCCAGACGTCGCTCGTCAGAGTACGTCAGCCGTCGCGGCAGTTCCGTCAACGGCACCCACGCGACGGCGCTGACCTCGTAGTCCGCGTCCGACAGCTCGCCGCCGGTGAATCGCAGGAGATAGTGATGGACGGTCTTGTGGATTCGTCGACCCTCGCTGACGAACCAGTAGTCGATCTTGCCCAGCGGTGCGACGATCGTGCCTTCGATGCCGGTCTCCTCGGCGACCTCCCGCATCGCGGTCTGCTCAGCCGTCTCACCGGTCTCGATATGCCCCTTCGGTAACGACCACATCATCCGTCCGCGTCGGTCGATCCGGCCGATCAGCGCCGCCGACAGTTCACCGAACGGCGCGTCGATGTCCGACAGCACGAGGCCGCCCGCGGACGTCTCGCGCACGGTGTGCAGCCGCGGCCCGTTCTCGGCCTCGGGCTTGCGGCCTGCGCGGCGCTTGGTCCGCGGCATGGACGCGGGCGAATTCGGATTGCTGCGCCGGGCACGGCTGGCGAGGTCGGACGGCTTGGTCCGCCGATCGGTCGCCGACGGTGATCCGGGGTTCTTGGTGCCGCCGCCCTTGCCCGAGGGGCTCTTCGGCTGTCCGGAACCGTTCTTCGGGGGCGGCTTCGACTGGCCGTTCGCCGATGTGGCCTCGTCGGCCTTGCTGTCGGCGGGCTGCTGCCCGCCGCCGCGACCGGACCGTCGGCCTCGACGTCGTCGCCCGCGCCGGTTGTGGCGGGCCCGTGCGGACTGACCGCTCGCGGGCTGCTGGCCACCGCCCTTGGCCGGCGAACCGTTCCGACCCGTCGCAGCGTCAGCCGCCGGACCGTCGGGTTCGACGTCCGGGCGCTGCAACGAGGGGTCAGCGGACACACCCCGATGCTAGCCGCTTGTAACCGCGCGTTAGCCGAACAGGTTGAGCGGGTCGGGAGTCGGTAGTCTGTCATCCCATGACCGACCCTGCGCCACGTGGAGAGATGAGCGCCGCCGAGCGCTCCGAACGGCGTGCCCGCCTGCTGGCCTCGGCCACCGTGACACTGCAGTCCCTGGGCGACGTGCTGACTCCGCTCGCGGACAGCTTCGCCGCCCGCGGACACGAGTTGTACCTGGTCGGGGGCTCGGTCAGGGACGCGGTGCTCGGCAGGCTGGCAGGCGACCTCGACCTCACCACCGACGCGCGACCGGCGGTGATCGCCGAGATCCTCAGGAGCTGGGGAGATGCGGTCTGGGACACCGGGATCGACTTCGGCACCGTCAGTGCGGCCAAGGCCGGCGCGACGGTCGAGATCACCACGTTCCGATCGGACATCTACGACCAGCAGAGCCGGAACCCGGTCGTGACCTTCGGAGACACCCTGGACGGCGACCTGATCCGCCGGGACTTCCGCATCAACGCCATGGCGGTACGACTGCTCCCCGGCGGCGGGCAGGAGTTCTGCGATCCGCTCGACGGGATGACCGACCTCTTGGCCGGGATCATCGACACGCCTGCGGCGCCGGAGTCGTCGTTCAACGATGACCCGCTTCGCATGCTGCGCGGAGTGCGGTTCGTGTCACAGCTGGGTTTCCGGATGTCCGACCGGGTGCTCGAGGCGACGCGATCGATGGCCGGACAGATCGAGCGGATCACCGCGGAACGGATCCGCGTCGAGCTAGACAAGACGATCTGCGGCGAGCATCCGCTCGAGGCCGTCGATCTGCTGGTCGAGACCGGCCTGGCCGAGCTGATCATTCCGGAGATCCCGGGCATGAAGCTGACGATCGACGAGCATCACCAGCACAAGGACGTCTATCAGCATTCGCTGACGGTCCTGCAGCAGGCGATCGACCTGGAGACCGGCGACCCGGACCCGGTGCTGCGCTGGGCGGCCCTCCTGCACGACATCGGCAAGCCCGCGACCCGCAGGCACGAGGACGGTGGCGGCGTCAGCTTCCATCACCACGAGGTGGTCGGGGCCAAGATGGTCCGCAAGCGGATGCGTGCCCTGAAGTATCCCAAGGCCGTCGTCGACGACGTCTCGCAGCTGGTGTTCCTCCACTTGCGCTTCCACGGTTACGGCGACGGCATGTGGACGGATTCGGCGGTGCGCCGATACGTGACCGACGCGGGACCGCTGCTCGACCGGTTGCACAAGCTGGTGCGCGCCGACTGCACGACGCGGAACAAGCGGCGTGCCCGACGATTGCAGGAGACCTACGACGACCTCGAGCGGCGGATCGCCGTGCTCCGAGAGGCCGAGGACCTCGATCGGGTGCGCCCCGACCTCGACGGCAACGCCATCATGGAACTGCTCGGACTGCCGCCCGGACCGCTGGTCGGTGAGGCGTGGCGGTATCTCAAGGAACTGCGGCTCGACTCCGGGCCGATGAGCCGAGAGGACGCCGAGGCGGCACTGCGGGAGTGGTGGGCTCAGCGCGACGGTCGCGACTGATCGGGTCGACGGAGCAGGGTAGATTCGAGGCATGTACTGCAGCGAACTCGGTGAACAGTGGCATGCAGCGAGAGTGGAACCGTCGATCGGTCACCTCGACGCCGCCTCGGCCGGGCGTTCTTCGAACGCGGTCATCGCGACCTTGCACGACCACCTGATCCGGGAGGCTCGCAACGGCTCGTACATCGCGGCTGACGAGCAGGCAGCCGAACTCGACGCCGGTCGTCGCGCGCTCGGCGCCCTGATCGGACACCGGCCCGAGGAGCTCGTCTTTCGTGACAGCGCTCGCTCGACCCTCCGTGCGCTCCTCAACACCATGACGCTGCCGCTGTCGCCGACGGTCTGGGTCGCCAAGAACGAGTTCGGCCCGAACCTCCTCGAATTCGAGCGGCGCGACTTCGCCGTGCGGACGATGCCGGAGGGCGATGTCTACGGGCACGTCGACGTCGACTCGCTGGAGAACATGCTGCAGTTCGACCAGCCGGACTTCATTCACATCTGTCACATCGGTTCCGCGAGCGGTCTGGTGCAGCCGGTGGCGCAGATCGTCGAGGTCGCGCACAACGCGGGCGTGCCGGTGGTCGTCGACATGGCGCAGTCGGTCGGGCATGTCCCGACCGTGACCGGCGCGGACGTCGTCTACGGCACCTCGCGCAAGTGGCTGACGGGCCCCCGCGGCGTCGGCTTCATCGCAATCCGCGCCGATTCGCTGATCGATGTACAGCTGCTCCAGTCGGAGTCGTTCATCGCCGGCCAGCTCGCGCTGTCGACGGCGGTCGCGGAATTCCACGGCTTCGGGCAGCAGCGGGTGTACAGCGAACTGGCCGCGATCGGCCGCACCACCCGGGAACGACTGCACGGCATCGGCAGCTGGGAGGTCCTGGAGCCGATCGACGAGCCGTCCGCGCTGATCACCCTGGCTCCGCCGCCCGGATGGCGCCCCGCCGACGTCCAGGCCGCCCGTGATCGGCTGCGCGAGACGGGTCTGCTCGTCACGGCCGCCGACTCGTGGCGTGCGCCGCTGGCGGGCGAGGACTCGATGCTGCGGGTGAGCCCGCACCTGGACGTTCGTCCGGAGCAGCTCGACCAGCTCGCGAACGCCATCCGCACGATGGGGTACTGAGCGAACTCGAGCACCTGAGCCGACCGGCACGCGGCCGGTCGTATCGCTGAAAAGACGGACATGCACTCGTTGACAGACCGGCTGACCGACCTGGTCGACTCGGCCCCGGCGTGGGCGGTCTATCTGATTGCGACGGGCGTCGTCTACTTCGAGACGGCCATCGCGATCGTCGGACTCGTCGCGCCCAGTGAGGCGGTCCTCATCGCGGCGGGCGTGGTGGCCGCCATCGGCAAGCCGAACATCGGCATCCTGGTGGCCGCGTGCGCGGTCGCCGCGATCGCAGGCGACGCGACCGGTTACGGGGTCGGCGTCCTCACCGGTCCGCGGCTGGCGCGGTCGCGCATGGGCCGGGCGATGGTGCGGCGCGCGATCCGGTCGGGATACCAGTCCCCGAAGGCGGGCGACGCGATCCTGGCGATCGCGTCCGCACGCTGGGTCGGGTATGTCCGCAGCGTGACGCCGCTGCTGGCGGGTACGAGGCGGATGCAGTTCCACCGCTTCGCGATCGCCGCGGCGATCGGCGGTGTCACCTGGACGGCGACCGTCCTCCTCGTCTCCTACGGCGTCGGCGCGACGCTCGGCGCGGAGGTGGCGCTGATCGTGGCGGTGAGCGTCGGTCTGGCGTCGTTCGGGTTCTTGGTCTTCCGGAGAGTACGGGCTCGGCGGGCGGCGAAGCACGGCACGGACTGAGACCGCTCCTGCTCGCGGGGGTCAGTTCTCCTCGGGATGGCGCGGATAGGTCGACAGCAGCGGCAGCGGCCACGGCTGGCGAGCCAACACGCGCTGCCACACGTCGACGGCCGGCTCGGAGAGCAGATCGGTCGGCAGTCCCTGCGCGACGATCCAGCTGCCCTCGGCGAGCTCCTCGTCGAGTTGGCCCGCGTCCCAGCCCGCGTATCCGGCGAAGATCCGCACGCCGGTGAGCACCTGCGCGAGCTCGTCGGGATCGGCGTCCAGATCGACCATCGCGACCGGACCCAGAACCTGGTGCAGCTGGGGTTGCTTGGCGACGTCCACCCCGGTCTTCGCGACGCCGAGGCACAGCGCCGAGGAGGTCGCCACCGGCCCGCCGACGAAGACGGCGCGCGGACTGGCCGCCAGTTCGGTCCAGGCGGGGAGCACGTTGTAGACGGCGGCGTCCGACATCCGGTTCAGCACGACGCCGAGAGTGCCCTGCGGATCGTGCTCGATCACGTAGATCACCGTGCGCGCGAAGGTCGGTCCCGTGAGAGCGGTGGACGCGATCAACAGGCTTCCCGCACTCACCTCGGGCTGGTTGGTCAGATAGTCGGCGCCGGACACCCCTCAATCATGACACTCACCACCCGTCGACGCCCTCACCCCGACTCACAATGAGCCGTAAACTCGACTGGTGAAGAGTTTGCAGTCGGTGACGCACGCCCCCGGGCTGTTCCGGCTGCTGGGCGTTCGGTTGCTGAGCCAGCTCAGTGACGGCGCATTCCAAGCGGCGCTGGCCTTCTCGATCCTCTTCAATCCCGACCGGCACACCGATCCGATGGCGATCGCCGGCGGGTTCGCGGTGCTGCTGCTCCCCTATTCGCTGCTCGGTCCGTTCGCCGGCGCCCTGCTCGACCACTGGGATCGGCGGCGCGTCCTGCTCTGGGTGAATCTGCTGCGGGCGGCGGCCGTCGTCCTGGTGGCGATCACCATGAGCACGAGCACCCCGGAGCCGGTGGTTCTGCTCTCCGCCCTGCTGGTCACCGGCTGCAGCCGATTGGTCGCGTCGGGACTGTCGGCGAGTCTGCCGCACGTCGCGCCGCCTGCCTTGATCGTGGAGATGAACGCTGTGTTCACGACGATCGGGGCGGGCATGCTCGCGGCCGGAGCCGGGGTGTCCGGTGTCCTCCGGATGATCTTCGGCGCCGACAACGGCGGGTCGGGCGCCACCCTGCTGGCGGGTGCGGTGTTCGCCGTCTGCTCGGCGCTGATGGCCTCGCGCTTCGCCACCCGACAGCTCGGCCCCGACCGGCCCGACGGCGTCGGGCACACAGTCGTGTATTCGGTGGCGCGCGGACTCTCGCACGGTCTTCGCGCCGTCGCCCGGACACCGAGCGTCGCGATCGTCCTGGGCGCGATCGGCAGCCACCGCATCGTCTTCGGCTTCAACACCCTGATGTTCCTCATGCTGGTCCGGAACACCGAGCTGGGTGACGCGCTCGGGGCCGACGTGCGGGCCATCTCCATCATCGGCGGCGCCGTGGCGATCGGCGCATTGCTGGCCGCCGGAACGACTCCGGTCTCGGTGCATCGGCTCGGGCGCCGGGGCACCGTCGCGACGTCGCTGGTGATCGGTGCGATAGCCGAGCTGATGCTCCTGTCCGTCCGTCCGGTTCCGGTGCTGGTGGCCGCCCTGTTGATAGGGCTCGCGGGGCAGACCATCAAACTCTGCGGCGACGTCGCGATGCAGTGCGACATCGACGACTCGTACCGCGGGCAGGTGTTCGCGGTGCAGGATGCGTTGTTCAACACCGCCTTCGTCGCGGCGATCTTCGTCGCGGCGCTGGTGATCCCGACGACCGGCTTCAGCGTCCCGCTGATCGTGGCCGGATCAGCGTTGTACGTGGTCGCCGCGGCGGGCGTCTGGCGCTCGGGTCAGCGGGTGGAGGGCTCCGCCGAGCCGGTCCTGCTGCCGGAGCCGATCTCCCGGTAGGAGTCGGCGAAACCGTCGCCGTCCGCGTCGATGAGCACCGTGTCGGGGGTTCCGTCGTCGTCGGAGTCGAGAGCGACCTCGCGCGGAGTGGGCGGCACCGCTGGGGTATCCGGGGCGGATGCCGTGTCCCACAGACCGCGTCCGGAGTCGGTGTAACGCGATTCCGGCACGCCGTCGTCGTCGAGGTCGAGTGCGACGAGGTCGGCGACGCCGTCGTGGTCGGTGTCGGTCATCGCATCGTCGATCAGTCCGTCACCGTCGAAGTCCAGCGCCACCGATTCGGGAACTCCGTCGCCGTCCAGGTCGAGATCGGCGGTGCTCCGCCACTGGGACATCGTTCCGTCGCCGGTGCCGAAGAAGTACTCGATGACGGTGTCCATACTGGTTGGACGCGCGAGGGCGGCCCGGCGGTTCCCGGACACGCCGGTCAGGCGGGTTCGGTGGCGGCCAGAGCCTGCTTCTCGTACCGGCTCGCCAGCATCGAGCACAGGATCAACTGGATCTGATGGAAGATCATCAGCGGCAGCACGATGAACCCGACGGCGCTGCCCGCGAACATCACCGAGGCGAGCGGAAGGCCGGTGGCCAGGGACTTCTTGGTGCCGCAGAATTGGATGGCGACGGTGTCCTCGCGGCTGAAGCCCAGCCGCTTCGGCAACCAGCCGGTGAGTGCGAGCATGCCGATCACGAACACCGTCGAGACGACGCAGACCACCACCACGTCCCAGACGCTGACGATCGACCACATGCCGGAGACGACGCCCTCGCTGAACGCGACGTACACGACGACGACGATCGAGCTGCGGTCGACATACTTGGTCGGTGCCGCGTACTTGCTCATGAAACCGGAGATGAGGGGTCGGCACAGTTGGCCGACGATGAACGGCACGAGGATCTCGAGCACGATCTTCGTGACCGACGAGGCGGTGATGTGCACGCCCGCGTCGGAACTCATCAGCAGGACCACCAGCAGCGGAGTCAGGAAGACGCCGATGAGGTTCGACGCCGAGGCGCTGACGATCGCGCCCGCCACATTGCCCCGCGCGATCGAGGTGAACGCGATCGACGACTGGACGGTCGACGGGACGAGCGTCAGATAGAGCATGCCCTGGGCGAGCTGATCGCCGATGATCGGTGCGAGCACCGGCTGCAGGATCAGGCCGATGATCGGGAACAGCACGAAGGTGAAGCTCAGGATGGTCAGATGCAGGCGCCAGTGGGTGAGGCCGTCGAGCGCCTCACGCGGGTGCAGGCGAGCGCCGTAGAGGAAGAAGAGCAGGCCGATGAGGATCGTGACGACCCAGTCCATGACGTCGGCGAACGTTCCCTTCGCGGGGAACACCGCGGCGACGACGACGGCGAGCAGGATCGACAGCACGAAGCCGTCGATCGGAGAGCGATCGAGGAGTTTGCGCACGGCGGCCTAGACGGGGTTGTTGTGCGGGTTGTCCTCCGACAGGCACATGCCGCTGAGTGCGCACGATCCGCAGCTCGACTCGCCGCAGTCGGCGGCGGGGTCTTCGTCGCAGGTCGCGGACGTGTCGGCGCATCCGCCGGCAGTGGAGTCGGTGGAGTCGGAGCAGCAACCGCAGCCCGCCGCCTCGGGAACTGGCACGCTCTGCGCGGCCTGGATGGCCATCCCGCCGACCGCGGAGATCACCAGCACGGCGACCACGATGCCGAAGAGCGCGGACAGAAAGCCCCAGTCGCCGAGCGCGAGTCCCAGGCCGCCGGTGACGGCGAGGATCACGCCGGCCCCGAGGTAGCCGGGTGCGGCCACTCGGTTGGCGACGGCGAACGTCTCGTCGGTGCGGAGAGTCTCGGGCGACCGGACGCCCACCCAGCGGTTGCGGCGCAGCGCACCGGTGAGGGCGGCGACGCCTACTCCCAGCCATCCGGCCGCGAGCACCAGTGCGAGAACTGAGATGACGGTGGACGCGATAGACACAAGGCCACTGTACGACGACGTGCACGCGGGCCCTAAACCGATTTATGCCGGTGTGCGCAGCACCTCAACGGGAGGTGAGGTGCTTTTGGGCGGTGGGCGGCGAGGATTTACGCTGGTCGGGTGACTTCTGCTGATTCGACGAATCGTCCGGCCGACAGCGCCGCCCATCGGTACACCGCGCAGACCGCCGGCGAGCTCGAGGCGCGCTGGCAGGAGTTCTGGACGCAGAACCAGACGTTTGCCGCCCCGAACCCGGTCGGTCCGCTGGCGGGGGACTTCTCGGAGTTCTCCGGCGACTCCCCCGACGCCGTCGACAAGCTGTTCGTCCAGGACATGTTCCCGTACCCGTCCGGCGCGGGCCTTCACGTCGGGCACCCGCTCGGGTTCATCGCCAGCGACGTGTTCGCGCGGTTCCAGCGGATGACCGGCAAGAACGTCCTGCACACCATGGGCTTCGACTCGTTCGGCCTGCCCGCCGAGCAGTACGCCGTGCAGACGGGCACGCACCCGCGCACGACCACCGAGGCCAACATCGAGCGGTATCTGCAGCAGATCCGCCGACTGGGTCTGGGCCACGACGAGCGGCGTCGAGTGGCGACCACCGACATCGACTTCTACCGCTGGACGCAGTGGATCTTCCTGCAGATCTACAACTCCTGGTTCGATGCGGAGCAGGGCCGCGACCCGTGCTGGAGGACCCGGAAGGCAGGTCGCATCGTGCCCCGACGCGGCCAGAGGCGACCATGCGTCGACCCGAGGAGCGACGGCAGGACCACAGTCCGCGAGAGCACCGTCGTGACGTGCTCGACGAGCATCGTCTCGTCTACCTGAGCAATTCGCTGGTCAACTGGTGTCCCGGGCTGGGTACCGTGCTGGCGAACGAGGAGGTCACCGCCGACGGACGCAGCGAGCGCGGCAACTTCCCGGTGTTCCGGAAGAACCTCCGTCAGTGGATGATGCGGATCACCGCCTACTCGGACCGCCTGCTCGACGACCTCGAGCTGCTCGACTGGCCGGAGAAGGTCAAGACCATGCAGCGGAACTGGATCGGCCGCTCGCGCGGTGCCCAGGTCCAATTCCCGGTGCCGGCAGCCGGGTCCGACGCCGTCATCGAGGTCTTCACCACCCGTCCCGACACCCTCTTCGGTGCCAGTTACATGGTCCTCGCGCCGGAGCATGAGCTGGTCGACGAGATCGTCGCGGAGCAGTGGCCCGACGGCACCGACGACCGCTGGACCGGCGGGAGTGCCTCGCCCGCCGAGGCCGTCGCGGCCTACCGCGCGTCGATCGCCGCCAAGAGCGACCTCGAACGCCAGGAGAACAAGGAGAAGACCGGTGTCTTCACCGGCGCCTTCGCCACGAATCCGGTCGACGGCCGCCCGGTCCCGGTGTTCATCGCCGACTACGTGCTCATCGGATACGGCACCGGTGCGATCATGGCCGTCCCCGCGCACGACACCCGCGACCACGAGTTCGCCACCGCCTTCGGGCTGCCGTTGCTCGAGGTCATCGGCTCCGAGCAGGGCGTGGTCGAGGAGGCCTACACCGGCGACGGTCCGCTGGTGAACTCCGGATTCCTCGATGGACTGACGGTCGAGGACGCCAAGGCGGCGATGATCGAGCGGCTGGAGGCCGACGGTACCGGTACCGGCACCGTCCAGTTCAAGCTGCGCGACTGGTTGTTCGCCCGCCAGCGTTACTGGGGCGAACCCTTCCCGATCGTCTACGACGCCGACGGTGCGCCGCACCCGCTGCCCGAGTCGATGCTGCCGATCGAGCTGCCGGAGGTGGCCGACTACCAGCCGGTCTCGTTCGACCCGGATGACGCCGACAGTGAGCCGTCTCCCCCGCTGGCCAAGGCCACCGAGTGGGTCACCGTCGAACTCGACCTGGGCAACGGCAAGCAGACCTACACGCGCGACACCAACGTGATGCCGCAGTGGGCGGGCAGTTCCTGGTACCAGCTCCGCTACATCGATCCGACCAACGAAGAGACCCTGTGCGCCAAGGAGAACGAGGCGTACTGGATGGGTCCGCGGCCGTCGATCCACGGCGAGCACGACCCCGGCGGCCTGGACCTGTACATCGGCGGTGTGGAGCACGCCGTGCTGCACCTGCTGTACTCGCGTTTCTGGCACAAGGTGCTCTTCGACCTCGGCTACGTCACCAGCAGTGAGCCGTACCGTCGCCTGTTCAACCAGGGCATGATCCAGGCGTACGCCTACACCGATTCGCGCGGCGTGTACGTGCCTGCCGAAGAGGTCGTCGAGCGCGACGGCGCGTTCTTCCACGGCGACGAGCAGGTGACCCAGGAATACGGGAAGATGGGCAAGTCGCTCAAGAACTCCGTCGCTCCGGACGACATCTGCCGCGACTACGGCGCCGACACCCTGCGTGTGTACGAGATGTCGATGGGGCCGCTGGACCAGTCGCGCCCGTGGGCCACCAAGGACGTCGTCGGCGCGCAGCGCTTCCTGCAGCGCGTATGGCGACTCGTCGTCGACGAGGAGACCGGCGCGGTCCGGGTCACCGACGACGCACCGTCGGACGACGCGAACAAGGCCCTGCACAAGGCGATCGAGGGTGTGCGCGACGACTTCGCGAATCTGCGGACCAACACCGCGGGTGCCAAGCTGATCGAGCTGACCAATTACCTGACCAAGAACTACCCCGGCGGAGCCCCGCGCGAGACCGTCGAGGACCTGGTGCTGATGCTCGCTCCCCTGGCCCCGCACCTGGCCGAGGAGCTGTGGAACCGGCTCGGTCACGACGGCTCGCTCGCGCGCGGGCCGTTCCCGGAGGTCGATGAGCGCTGGCTCGTCGAGGACAGCGTCGAGATCCCGGTGGCGGTCAAGGGCAAGCCCCGCAGCCGCATCACGGTCGCCGTCGACGCCGACGAGGCGACCGTCGTCGCGGCCGCGCTGGCCGATCCGAAGATCGCCGGGCTCCTCGACGGCGAGCCGCGCAAGGTCATCTTCGTCCCCGGCAAGATGGTCAACGTCGTCCCGTAGGGAGGATCTCCCGCATTCGCGTAGTGCGACGGAGCCCGCGTAGTCCTGGACTACGCGGGCTCTGGTCTGTCACGCGGATGCGGCCGCGAGGCGCTCCAACCGTCAGACGGTGATGCGCTTCTGCTCCCCCACGCCGAACATGCCGTCCACGTTCAGCGTCGCGTGCTGAGCGTTGATCATGCCCTCGTACCAGCCGTACGGCGCGTAGTACTCGGCGAGCATCTTGCGCGGCCCGACGTGCATCGTCGAACGGACCGTCGGGGTGAAGGTCACGTCCACGATGCCCGCGGCGTCGCGGATGAACCACTTGCCCCACGGGCCGTCGGGCCGGGTGACGGTGACGGGCGGCAGGCGATGCACCTGGTCGCCGATCCAGAGGGCGTTCTCGTTGTAGACACCCGGATTCCGGGTCTGATTGTGCGTGAGGTTGAAGCCCTCCACCACGCCAGTCTGGTTGCGGCGGATGCCGGTGACCCAGTCGTACTTCATCGGGCGGGGGTAGTCGCCGTGGTGGTCGTCCAGGATCAGGTAGCCGCGATCGTCCGCCAGGCCGACGTGCTCGCCGCCGATCAGCAGTGAGCCCGACGCGGGCATCATCGCCTTGTGCGAGTACAGCGCCTTGTTCTCGCTGAACGGGTGGACGATCACCAGGTGTCCGGCCCGGCCGGGCGCGCAGTCGCCGGTGATGTGCAGCCCCAGCTCCGGCTTCAGCGCCGTGCCGCGGTGGACGGCGTCGACGGTCAGCACGCCGTCGGGCAGGTTGTTGCCGATCTCGACCTTCAGTCCGGCGAACTCGCCCTCGGAGACGGTGTCGTCGAGTCCGCGCGCCACGTGCAGCATGGCAGACGGCAGCTTGGTCTCCCACCGGGCGATGGTCGCGGCGTTCTTGTCGACGACCAGCACCTGCAGCAGACCGACGGACTTCGCGTTGTAGACGGCGCCGAGGACGAAGCGGTCGTCGTCGCCGAGCTGAAACGCCTCCCATTCCTTGAGTCCGGAGTTGCGCACCTGCCTGCGGAGCGGCGCCAGCGGGCCGGTTCCGGCGGCGTCCAGCGGATTGATATCGGGGATCGCCTGGTCATAGGTGCCGAAGTTGTACTTGCCGGAGGACACCAGCGACTGCGGCGGAGCGGTGGCGACGGGAGGAAAGACCACGGTGTTCATCGATCTCGACCATAGTCCAGCGACGTCTCCGTCGGACCGCCGGTCGCGGCGGGCGCTCCGCAGGGGGTCGACAACTAACTTACTCAGTAGTAAGGTGGGCGCATGGCAATCAACCTTGAGCTCCCGGAGAAGCTGAACTCCACGGTCGAGCGCGCCCGACTTGCTGCCGAGCACATCTTCCGGCCGATCTCGCGCAAGTACGACAAGGCCGAGCACGAGTACCCCACCGAACTCGACGAGCTCGGCAAGATCGCCAAGCAGGCTCGCGGCGGCGACAAGGCGGCCGACAAGGCGGCGAAGTCCGCCGACGACTCGGTGAACGGCGCGAACATGCGCTCGGTGCTCAACGCCCGTGAGCTGGGCTGGGGCGACGTCGGCCTGATGCTCTCCATCCCCTACCAGGGCCTGGGAAATGCCGCGATCGCCGCGGTCGCGAACGACGACCAGCTCGAGCGATTCGGTGACGTCTGGGCCGCGATGGCCATCACCGAGCCGGGCTTCGGGTCGGACTCGGCGGCGGTCTCGACCACCGCGGTTCGGGACGGCGACGACTACGTCATCAACGGTGAGAAGATCTTCGTCACCGCGGGCAGCCGCGCCGACCACGTCGTCGTGTGGGCGACGCTGGACAAGACCATCGGCCGCGCCGCGATCAAGAGCTTCGTGGTGCCGATGAACTCCGGCGGCGTCACCGTCGCTCGCCTGGAGCACAAGCTGGGCATCAAGTCCTCCGACACCGCCGTCGTTCGGTTCGAGGACGTCCGGGTTCCGTCGGAGAATCTTCTCGGTACGCCGGAGATCCAGGTCAAGACCGGTTTCGGTGGCGTGATGCAGACCTTCGACAACACGCGTCCAGTCGTCGCCGCGATGGCCGTCGGTCTCGGCCGGGCGGCGCTGGAAGAGCTGCGTCGCATGCTCGAGGAGGCCGGCCACGAGATCGACTACGACCGTCCCGCCGCCGCACAGCACGCGTCGGTCGCCGAGTTCATCCGACTCGAGTCCGATTGGGAGTCGTCGTGGATGCTGACCCTCCGGGCGGCCTGGATGGCGGACAACTCCGAGCCCAACTCCGCCGAGGCGTCGATGTCCAAGGCGAAGGCCGGACGCATGGTCACCGACCTCACCAACAAGGCCGTCGAGATCGGTTCCACCGCCGCGTTCTCCGAGACGGAACTGCTGGAGAAATGGGCGCGTGACTCGAAGATCCTGGACATCTTCGAGGGCACCCAGCAGATCCAGCAGCTGATCATCGCCCGCCGAGTGCTGGGCAAGAGCAGCGCCGAGCTCAAGTAGTCTCGCGCGACAGTAGCCAGGAGACCGGCCCTGAGGGGTGCCGGTCTCCTGTGCTTTGTACCGCTCAGACGGCGCGAGGCATGTACATGATGATCGCCACGCCGACCAGGCAGATCAGCGCTCCGATCACGTCCCAGCGGTCGGGCCGGTAGCCGTCGGCGATCATCCCCCACAGCAGTGATCCGGCGATGAAGATCCCGCCGTACGCGGCGAGGATGCGTCCGAACTCTGCATCGGGCTGCAGCGTCGCCACGAACCCGTAGACGCCGAGGGCCGCCACCCCGGCACCGACCCACAGCCAGCCGCGGTGCTCGCGGATCCCCTGCCAGATGAGCCAGGCTCCGCCGATCTCGGCGAATGCGGCGAGCGCGAACAGGATCAGCGAGCGGGTGACGGTCATGGCTTCCGATCTTGCCAGCCGCGTCGAATACGTCGAGCCGCCGATTCGCACCGGACGCCGGACGAGGCGGCCGGTCCCCTGTTACCCTGCCAACTAGAACGTGTTCCAATTCAGGGAGAAGAAATGACTGCTGAGCAGCAGGAGATCGGTCTGTCCGAGAAGATCGCGGCGACCGTCCAGGCCTATATCGACGGCCTCAACTCGGGGTCGGCGGAGGACATCGCGGACCTGTACGCCGACGGAGCGACCGTCGAGGACCCGATCGGCGCACCGGTGCGCAGCACGCGGGCGGAACTGGTCGAGTTCTACGGGATCATCACCGGTCTGGACAGCCGCGAGGCGACGCTGAAGTGGACCAAGATCGCCGGCGACACCGCCGTCTTCGAATTCACCCTGGTCACCGGCACCGCGGGGATGAGCTTCGAGATCACTCCGGTCGACATCATGGTGTTCGACGACGCGGGCAAGATCGTCAGCATGCGCGCGGTCTGGGAGCAGTCGGACCTCAAGCAGCTGTAGGTCGTGTGGTCCTACACTCTGCGTGATGCGCGGGGTCGTAGGACGATCTCGGTGGGATGCGAGTCGGCGGGTGCGGTGACGGCGGCGGCCACCGCGGCGGCCACCGTCTCGGCGCGCAGGTACTTCGAGGGGTCGTACTCGCCGCCTTCGAAGGCCACGATGTCGCGCTGCATGTCGGTGTCGCGGCTCTTCCGACCGCAGTCCGTCAGCGAGGGCTCGGAGCGCGAATTTGCTTGCGGCATAAGGTGTCCAGTTCGCCCGCACGTTCATTCCGGCGCCCGAGTTGAGGAAGACGACGTGGCCCGCGGCGGTGCGCAGCGCCGGCAGCAGGAGCCGGGTGGTCTCGGCGGCGGCGATCACGTTGACGTCCATCACCTGCCGCCACTCCTCGACCGGCGTGTCGGCGACGGCCTCGAGGCTGCTGGAGACGCCCGCGCTGTGGACCAGTACGTCGAGCGTGTCGATCGACTCGAGTGCGGTCTCCAGGGCGTCGTAGTCGGTGAGGTCGACGGCGAGCGTCACCGCACCGTCGAATTCCATTGCCAGACTGTCGAGTTCGGCGGACCCACGGCCCCCGAGAATGAGATCGTGAGTCGGTGCGAGGGCTTTCGCGACCTGCGCACCGACTCCACGACTGGCTCCGGTGATCAAAGCGGTAGGCATACCGCCGATCCTATTGAATCTCAGCGGCCGGGGTCAGAACTCCTCTGCGCCCACGAGGACCGCGTCGGCGGGCACGGCGTGCTCGTCCGGCTTGCTGCCGCCGGCGATCACCAGGGCGGCGACGGCGAGCGCGCAGTATCCCGCGGCGAACCAGAACGGTGCGGCCATGCCGAACCACTCGGCGAGGTAGGCGACCATGACGGCCGAGGCGGCGGCGCCCATCCAGCGGAGGAAGCTGTAACCCGCGCTGGCGACCGACCGCGGTGTCGACGCGTCCGCAGCGGACATCGCGACCCCGGTGAACAGGGTGTTCAGCACACCGGACGGGATGCCCGAGACGACGACCGCGAGACCGATCAGCCACACCTGGTGGTCGGCGACGCCGACGGCGGCCATGACCATGGTGACGAGGTAGGCGCCGATGGCGGCCAGCACGCCGCCTCGCGCACCGATGGCCGATGCGAGGCGCGGCCCGATGAACACGCCGGACAGCGCGGTCAGCAGACCCCAGCCGAAGAACACCATGCCCGCATAGATCGGGCGCAGGCCCATGGCGATCGGCGACCACGCGATGACGGTGAACAGGGCGCCGGTGTAGAAGGCCGATCCGATCGAGTTGATCAGCAGCGTACGGTTCTTCAGGGCCCTGATCGGGTCGAGCAGCTTGACCGGTTGGCGCTGTTCACGAGGCCCGTCGGACGGCAGCATGATCGCGCACATCACGGCGCCGGCGAGCATCAGTAGCGCGGTGCCCGCGAACGGTGCGCGCCAGGTCCATTCGCCGAGAACGGCGCCCAGCAGCGGTCCGACGGCCAGGCCTGCGCCGAGCGCGGCTTCGTACAGCAGGATCGCGCCCTGCTGTCCGCCGGTGGCCTGGCCGACGATGAAGGCCAGCGCGGTCGCGATGAACAGCGCATTGCCGAGGCCCCAGATCACGCGGAGGGCGATGAGCTGGTCGATGTTGCTCGCGAAGGTCGACAGGCCCGCAGCCACGACGATGCACGCCAGGCCCGTCGTCAGCGTGCGCTTGGGCCCGAATCGGTAGGCGGCCCAGCCGGTGAGCAGCATCGCCACCACCTGGACGCCCATGTAGACGCCGAAGAGCAGCGTCAACTTGGTCTCGGGCGCGCCGAGCGCCTCGCGGATGGTGTTCAGGATGGGATCGACGAGGCCGATGCCCATGAAGGCGATGACCGCGGCGAACGCGGTCACCCAGACGGTGCGTGGCTGGCCTTTGAAGGCCGCGGTGAGGGAGTGCTCTTCGGCGCTCATGACAGCTCCATTCGGGTTTGCAGTTCACGCAGGGCGGGCAGAGCGGCTGCCAGGGCTGCGCGGTGGTCGTCGGACAGGGTCTCCAGGGCCCGGGTGACGTTGTCGTCGCGACTGGTCCGGATGTCGGAGACGATGGCGACACCGTTGTCGGTGGGGGCGACGAGGACGGCGCGGCGGTCGTCGGGATCGGGGTCGCGGGTGACGTACCCGTCGCGAAGCAGGCCGTCGATGAGGGCGGTGGCCGTCGGCATCCGGATGGACTCGCGGTCGGCGAACTCGCCCATTCGCATGGGGCCGTAGTCGACGAGTGCGGCGAGTCCGGACGCCTGCGCAGCGCTGAGCTCATTGATCGGCGAGTTGCGCCGCAACGTGAGGTACAGGCGCGTCACGGTGTGGCGCAGTCCTGAGGCCAGGTCGGGAGAGTCGTTGTCGATCACAATTCGTAAGGCTAATACTTCGTAAGGCTAAGTAAAAGGGCGGTATCCGACCATCAACCCTCTGACCTGGGTGTTCCAGTCAGAAAATGACAATCATCACATGAGAGGACCCTGAGAGAAGGCCGACATCGGTGATCTAGAAGCGTCCGCCGGTGCCGATCCGACCTGAGCTCGACGACCCGCCGTACGAACCGGGGCTGCGGCCGCCGGCACTGTATCCGCCCATCCCCGCGCGTTCCCAGGAACCGCCGCGGGAAGAGCCGCGCAGGACGCTGTCGACCAGGATTCCGGTGAGCACGGCTCCGGTGTCGAAGCCGGTCGCCGGCCGCGCGGCGTCCTCGCCGCGTTGCTGCTCGGTCCACGCGACGACGTCGTTCTGCGCCGCCATCAGCGCTTCGTCGGCGCTCCGCGACGCTCGGCGTGCCTTCTCGAGGGCCGCCTCCGGGTCGGCGTCGGCCAGGCCGACGGCCTCCGATCCGAGCTGCTGGGCGCGTGAGAGCCGGGTGCGGGCGACCGAACCGATCGCGCCGCGCCGCGTCTCGATGAAGTCCGCGGCCGCCTGGGTCTTCGCCTCGGCGGTCTCGAGTGCGTTGGTGACCAGCTGGGTGGTGCGGGCGACCTTGTCCGCGGCGTCGTGCGCCGCGCCCAGCTTCTCCGCGAGGTCGGCGTCGGCGTCGGAGAGTCCGGCGAACGAGCCCAGCGGGTCGGTCTCCGCCTCGGACTCCGCGGTGGCGAGGGCGACGCGGGCCTTCTCGACGGCGGCGACCAGATCTGCGGGGGCGTCGGGGAGCTGCTGCGCCTCCGCGACGGCTGCGGTCACGTCGGCGATCAGCGGCGCGAGCCCGTCGCGTGCGCGACCGATGGTGTCGTCGGCCGAGTCGATCGCGTCCAGGAGCTTGGCGGCGGTCTCCAGGGCGCCCTCGGCCGAGCGGATGTCCGCGACCACGGGTCCCTGTCGGCCGGCCGGCAGGGCCACGGCCTCGCGACCCTGGTCGGTGCTGTCCTCGGCGAACTGCAACTGCTGCCGGGCGAGTTCGACGTTTCCGCTGATCGAGGCGATCACCGCACCACCGTGTCGGTCGGTCAGCTCCGTCAGGGTCGCCTCTGTCTGCGGCACTCGCGCGGAGATCTCCACCCGCCGGCGGGTGAGCTCGTCGAGGCGGTCCTCGGCGTTGATCAGGAGATTTCGCATGGCGTCGAACTTCTCGACCTGCTCATCGAGCAATGCATCCGCGTCGGAGCACGCGGTGATGATCTGGACCAGCATGGATCGCTGCTCGTCCGGGGTCTCGGCCACCTTGTCGTCCAGTCGCTGACGGAGCGCGAACGACGACGCGAGCACGCGCTGCGCGGCGGCCAGCGCGGCGGTGAACGGCGCCGCATCGGCGTCGCCGAACTCGTCGATGGCCAGCTGCAACTCATCTGCGCTGGTCTTGACCGCGTTATCGGTGTCCGTGAGGACCTCGCGGGACCACGCGTGCAGCACGTCGAGGGGCTGCTCGGACAGCTGGTCGACGGTCAGTGAGTCGCTCGATTCCCGCAGATCGTCGACCGCCTCGGCCTGCTCGGTCCGGCGGCGTCGTCGCAGGAACGCAAACGCGCCGCCGCCGAGCACCAGGAGGACGACGATCACGCCCATGATGATCGCCGCGGTGTGCGAATCGTCGGTCGCCGAGGCATCGTCGACGGCGGTGACGGTGTCGAGTGCGGATGCGGCCCACGCCGATCGCTTCAGGTCGGGTACCAGGGTGTCGGTCGCGATCGCGTTGATCTCGTCCTGGGTCAGCTCATCGATGGCCTCGGGTGTCGTCAGCCGATAGCTCTTGTCCCTGGTCGCAACCGCGAGTAGGACGTCGCGATCGCCGAACTCGCTGAGCGACTCGGTCTGTCGTGCCCAGTCGGCGGCCGTCAGACCGTCGAAGGAGTCGACGTACACCACCCACATCTGGATTCGGCGGTCGTTGTAGAGCCGGTCGATCGCGTCGGCGATCTCGTCGTGATCTGTAGACGAGAAGACGCCCGCGGTGTCGACGATCTGATCGGCCATCCGGAGCGGCGCCTGGGCGCGCGTCGAGCCCGTCCCGGCGACGAGGGACGCGGCGACCATCGCGAGTGCCGACAGCGTGACCATGAGTAGACGGACCCGGGTCAGACGCTGAATGCTCGCGAAGATCATGGACTCAATCTAGCTTGTGAGTCGGACGGTTCCGGCTCGGCGAAGGGGGTGCGGTGGGTAACGAATGGGATGCGATCGTCGTCGGCGCTGGGCCGAACGGATTGACCGCCGCGGCGGTTCTCGCACGGGCCGGGCGATCGGTGCTGGTAGTCGAATCGGCCGACACGATCGGCGGCGGAACGCGAACCGACGAAGCGTTCGGAACCGGCATTCGGCGCGATGTCTGCGCCGCGGTGCACCCGACCGGGTTCTCGTCGCCGGCTTTCGCGGAACTGGGCGTGTCGGAACGGGTCGAATGGTGCGTGCCCGACGTGTCGTTCGCGCACGCCTTCTCGGCGGCCGACGGGCTCGGTGTCTACCGGGATCCGGCGGCACTGGAAGGGGAGTTGGGTGGCGACGCCGCGGCGTGGCGGCGGACCGTCGGATGGGACGTCGAGGTGGCGCACGACGTGCTCGGGATGCCGGGCCTGCCGCGACGGCCCCTGTCGATGGCGGGTTTCGGGCCGCTGGCACTGGCACCGCTCGATGCGTTCACGCGTTCGGCGTTCCGGGACGAGCGGGTCCGGACGACGTTCGCCGCCGTCGCCGCCCATGCGGGGCGGCCGACGAGGTCTGCGGCCTCGACGGCTCCGGGGCTGCTTCTCGGACTGCTGGCCGCACCGGGGTGGCCGGTTGCCGCCGGGGGCTCCCAGTCGATCGCCGACGCCCTGGCGGCGATCGTCCGCGAGAACGGCGGGGCGATCGAGACAGGTTCGTACATAACGGATTTCGACGAGCTCCCCGCTGCGCGGCAGTACTTCTTCGACGTCTCGCCGCGGGCGCTGACAGCGATCATGGGGGACCGGCTGCCGTCGCGGTATCGACGCCGTCTCGACGGATTCACCTACGGCGGCGGCGTGTGCAAAGTGGATTTCCTTCTGCGCGAACCGATTCCGTGGACCGGTCGAGGTGCGGCGGCGCTCGGTGCCACCGCGACCTTTCACATCGCTCGCGACCGCGCGCAGATCCGCGCCACCGAGGATGCGGTCGCGGCGGGAAGGCTGCCGGAACGGCCGTGGGTTCTCGGCGGGGAGCCGACGCGCGTCGACCGGTCGCGAGCTCCGGCGGGCACTCATCTGGCGTGGGCGTACTGCCATGTCCCGGCGGGGTGCGAGGCCGACGTCTCCGACCTCATCGTTGCCGAGATCGAAAGGTGCGCACCAGGATTCAGCGATCTGATCGCCGAGAGGACGGTGATGACAGCGGCCGCTCACGCACGGTACAACCCGAATTGCGTCGGCGGCGACATCAACTGCGGCGCGGCCAGCCTCCGGCAGCTGCTCGCCCGTCCGGTCCCGTCGCTCCGGCCGCATGAGACGCCGGTGCCGGGCGTCTACCTGTGCTCGTCCGCCGCGGCTCCCGGAGGAGGGGTCCACGGGATGTCGGGCTATCGGGCGGCGAAGACGGCGCTCGAGCGCGCCGATGCCCGACGTCGCTGAGCGGCGGGTCGGTGTTCAGCGCACCACGAGATCGGTGGTCGTGGCGCTCAAGGTGATCGGTGCGATGGACTTGCCGCGCATCCAGGTGTCGACGAACCGGCGCAGTTCGGGGTCGTGGGCGCGGTCGCGGTAGGCGTCGTGCGGAATCTCGATCGCGCCGACCAGATGGCGCGGAGTATCGGTCAGGCCGGGACGGCTCGGCGTCATCCGCATGCCGTCCGCGGTGTGCAGGACGATAGCGATCCGTCGCCCGCTGGGCGTGGTCACCGTCGCCTGCCGTGAGGTCACGGCCGGGTCGAAGGCGTCGACCGACAGGCGGTACCTGGACGGCGCGGCGGTCAGTCCGACCTCGTCGAGCATCCGCGGGTCGATGACGCTGTACGGCAACCCGATGTCGATGAGGGTCTGACCGTCGACCGCCGCGGTGCGGGAGGGGAGCGTCGTCGACAGATTCCACGGTTTCGGGGCGGCCAGGGTCTCCGACGAGCGGTCGGCGGCGGAGTTCGCCAGCATCCGGCCCTGCAGCGGGCTGCCAGTGGCCGTGAAGTTCCAGGTCTTCGCATGAAGACCCTTGTGCCAGAAGCCTATTCGCCCATCACGTCGGCCCTCGACACGGAGCTCGCGCTTCTCCGGGCCCGGGCCGGTGGAGGCGACGGTGATCGTGGAGGAGATCTCGCCGGGGATCTTCGGCTGCCGCGTCCAGTCGGCCGCGGGCAGCTGCACCGCGGCGGTCGAGCGGTCGAAGGTCTCCTGCGTCAGGTTGGTGGCGCTGGGCTTGCCGGTCTGCGGATCCCAGCTGTAGCGGAAGAACACCGAGTCCGCGCCCGACGAGTCGAAATCGAAAGTGCGCGTGAACATGTCGCCATATCGGTTGATCACGAAGGTGGTGGATCCGGCGGCGGAGAGGGACACCGACCGGAAGCGGCCGCCGAGGGGACTGCCGATCTCGTAGCTGTCGTCGTTCGGCAGCCATGGATCGGCGTAGGTGATGCGGCTGCCGTCACCGGTGAGTGCCGGGATCATGGTCATCTTGGCCTGACCGGAGGGGTGCACACGACCCGCGATGTCGAGGTAGGCACGGTTGTCCCACGGTGAGGTGACGGACAGGGCCCAGCCGCCGCGACGATCGTCGGGAAGCGTCCGGCCCGGGCCGGTCCAGAGCATCGCGCCCCACGCCGACGTCCAGTTCCACAGCAGCGGCGACTGCGTGACGTTGTCCATCGTGTAGATCCACCCGGCGCGGTCGACGCCGACCAGTTCGTCGTCGTCGAGCGAGATGCCGACGAGTCGCCCGCGCAGGCACGACGGCAGCGGGACGACGTGCCAGGTGCCGGTTTTGAGCGCGCGGGTCAGCAGGGTGCCGGAGTCGGTGAGCGCGAACTCCCAGAACCGGTTGTACTGGGTCTTCTCGGTGCGCAGGTCGACGCGGGCCGGGGCCTGGGCTCCGGTATAGGTCGCGAATCTGTCGAGTCCGGTCCGATCACCCGTCGACGGCACCCCGGGCGGGATCTGCGCGGTGCCGAACGGAACGCACGATGCGGGTGCGGCGTCGGCGCGCGGCGCACCGAGCAGTCCGAGGATCGCGATCGCGGCGATGCCGACCGCCGCCGCTCGCAGGCCGAGTCGTCGTCGGGGCAGGGATCGCGTCATGGTTCGCCAGACTATCGCGCGGCGCGAGGCCGCACGGTCGGACCGCCGATCCGGTGTGCTTGTCCGGTGGGTCAGCCCGCGCGGGCGTCGCGCCAGCGCACCAGTGCCTCGACCGCCGTCAGGTCGTAGTCGGGGCCGCCCGTCGCGACGGTCAGCAGCGTGACGCCCTCGGCGGTGATGTCGTCGGCGAATCGCAGCATCGCGTCGACGTCGCCGTCGTACCGGACCTCGGCGGACCGCTCGATCTCCGCGGGATCGCGGCCGACGTCGGCGCAGTGTGCGGCCAGCACCGACGACTTGTGGCGGTAGGACTCCACGTCGACGAAGGCATGCCAGATGTCCCCGTGCGCGGCGATGTGGCGAAGCGTCTTCTTCTCGCCGCTGCCGCCGATCAGGATCGGAATGTCCCGTGTCGGTTGCGGATTCAGCTTCGACAGTCGCTGCGAGATGCGGGGGAGCGACGCACCGAGGTCGTCGAGGCGGCTGCCCTTGGTGCCGAAGTCGTAGCCGTACTCGGTGTAGTCGCGCTGGAACCAACCGCTGCCGATGCCCAGGATCAGCCGACCGCCGCTGATGTGGTCGACCGTGCGCGCCATATCGGCCAGCAGCTCCGGATTCCGGTAGCTGTTACAGGTGACCAGCGCCCCGAGCTCCACGCGAGAGGTCTGTTCCGCCCAGGCGCCGAGCATCGTCCAGCACTCGAAGTGGGCGCCTTCCGCGTCGCCGTACAGCGGGAAGAAATGATCCCAGTTGAAGACGATGTCGACGCCGGAGTCCTCGGCGCGGACCACCGCGTCACGGATGAGGGAGTAGTCAGGGGAGTGCTGCGGCTGCAACTGGACACCGATGCGAATGGGAGCGGTCATGGGTCCAGTGTGCCGTGGACCCGCCGCACACGCCGGTTCTTGCCGGACGCGCAAACGGTGTCGCGGCGCAGCTGCGGCCCGTGGCAGCGTGGAGAAGTGACCGATCATCAACATCACCATGAGCAGCAAGAGGCGCCCCGCCATCCGGTATCCGCGGAGGAGTGGGACGAGCTCTACCAGACGTCTGATCGACTGTGGACGACCAATGTCAATCCGGCGGTGATCGCCGAGATCAGTGATCTCGCACCGGGTTCCGCCTTCGACCTCGGATGCGGCGAGGGCGCCGACGCGCGCTGGCTGGCCGATCGCGGGTGGACGGTGGTCGGCGCCGACATCTCGAAGGTCGCCCTCGAGCGGGCCGCCGCGGCCGATTCACGTGAAACAATCATCTGGCTTCCGTTCGACGTCACCGTCGACAGCTTCGACCGTCAGTACGACCTGGTCACGGCAGGCTACTTCCACATCGCGAGTGACGACGAGGGCACCCTGCACAAGCTCGCCGACGCCGTCGCGCCCGGCGGCACCCTCCTCGTCGTGATGCACGATCCCGAGGGAATGCGCGCCCACGGCCGCAGTCCCGACGGTTTCCTCTGGCCGGACGACATGGTCGCGATGCTCGGTGACAGCTGGACCGTGGTCACCAACGAGAATCGTGAGCGCGGCATCCCGGCAGGCGGCGGCCATCACGTGAACGACGTCGTGCTGCGGATGGTGCGGGACGCCTGACCCACCCTGCTTCGCAGCCCGGAGATGTCAGACCCCGGTGACATCATGCGGGCATGAGGATCGAGGCGGGCAGGCGAGAGCAGGCGTCGATCCTGCACGCCGATCTCGACTCGTTCTACGCGTCGGTGGAGCAGCGGGACGACCCTTCGCTGCGCGGCCGTCCGGTGCTGGTCGGCGGGGGTGTGGTGGTCGCCGCCAGTTATGAGGCCAAGGCCTTCGGCGTGCGGTCGCCGATGCCCGGCCACGAGGCGCGGGCACTGTGCCCCCGGGCGGTCATGGTGCGGCCGCGATTCGAGGCGTACACCGAGGCGAGCCGCGCCGTGTTCGGCATCTTTGCGGACTTCTCACCGCTGGTCGAGGGCATCTCGGTGGACGAGGCCTTCCTCGATGTCGGCGGGATGGGCAAGGTCGGCGGGACGCCCGTCACGCTCGCCGCGCGACTGCGTTCCCGGGTCCGAGACGAGGTTGGCTTGCCCATCACCGTGGGTGTCGCGACCAGCAAGTTCCTCGCCAAGGTGGCGAGCGCGGTGGGAAAGCCGGACGGGCTCCTCGAAGTCCCCGCGGGAGGTGAGCTCGCCTTCCTCCATCCGCTCCCGGTCCGCCGCCTCTGGGGCGTCGGAGTCAAGACCGAGCAGCGACTGCATGACGCCGGCATCGAGACGGTCGGGCAGATGGCGGCGCTCGGCGAGGATCGGCTGTCGATGCTGCTCGGCCGCGGCACCGGCAGGCACCTGTACGCGCTGTCGATGGCGCATGACCCACGACGGGTGCAGACCGGGAAGCGGCGACATTCGATCGGTGCCCAACGAGCGCTGGGGCGTCGCATCAAGACGGAGTCCGAGATCGAGGCGACGCTGGTCGGAATCGTCGACGGCCTCGGGAGACGGCTCCGAAAAGCCGACCGACTCACTCGAACAGTGGTGCTGCGCTTGCGGTTTCACGACTTCGACCGGGTGACCCGATCGCGCTCGCTGTTCGAGCCGACGGATCGGACGGAAGTGATCCTCGCCGTCGGACGCGGACTGCTCGAGGAGGCTATGCCGCTCATCCGCGAGCGCGGCTGCACCCTGATCGGGCTTTCGCTGACAAATCTCGCCGATCACGGTGCGGTGCAGTTGGCGATCCCGTTCGACGGCGACGATCACGGGGGAGAACTCGACGTCGCGATCGACTCGCTGCGCAGCCGATTCGGCAGGGGCGCGGTGACACGGGGAGTCCTGGTGGGTCGCCGGGACGTATCGGACATGCCGATGCTGCCGGACTGACGCGGGATCACCCGGGCAGCAGCACGACCTTGCCGCCCGCGTGACCCGAGGCAACGAGACGCAGCGCCTCGACGGCCTCGGACAGCGGGAAGGTGCGGGCGATCGGCACCGTGAGCTCGCCGGCGGCGAGGAGGCCGAGCAGTTCGCCCCGGACACCGTCGCGATAGGCGACGCTGTCGGGCGCCATGCCGGACACGGCGATGAAGCCCCGGTCGGCGGCGGCCTGGTGCTCCACCGCGGTGATGATTCGGCTCCGGTCCTGGACCAGCTCCAGGGACACCTCGGTCGCCTCCGTGCCGCCCGCCGCGTCGAGGGCCGCGACGACCGGTCCGCCAACGGCCTGGCGGACCCGATCGGCGAGACCGGGCCCGTAGGCGACGGGAATGCCGCCGAAGCGTGTCACCGCCTCGAACCGCTGCGGGCCGCAGGTACCGATCACCCGGACTCCGGCGATGCGCGCCAACTGCAGCAGGATGGCCCCGACCGCTCCCGACGCACCGTGGACCAGGATCGTGTCGCCGGACGCGGCCCCGGACCGGTGCAGCATGTCGGCGGCGGTGCATCCGGCGAGGAGCAGGGCTGCGGCCTGGTCGTCGGGAACCGACTCGGCCAGTGCGAAGGCCTTCGACGCGGGCACGGTGGTCTCCGACGCATAGCCGCCGGCCACCCGGAAGGCGGCGACCCGGTCGCCCACGGCCACGTCTCCGGAGCCGATCTCGGTGTCCGCCCCGACCGCGGTGACCACCCCGGCGATCTCGTAGCCGATCGGAATCGGCAGCACGGCCGGATCGGACTGCCTGCGGACGTGCTTGAGGTCGGCGGGATTGACCCCGGACGCGGTGACGCGGATGGACACCTCGCCGGCGCTCGGAGCTGCGGCTTCGCACGGAACCGCGGCGAAGTTCTCAAGTCCGTCGAAGCCGTTCGCCACCCACTTGATGCCCGTCATGTGCCGCAGCCTACTGCGAGGATTACTGTGACCTGCATGACAAGCAATGTTGACGCTTCCAATCCCGACCTGGTGACCGTCGATGTCCCCACGCATTGGTACAACCTCGCGGCCGAACTCGACCAGCCGATTCCGCCGCATCTGCACCCCGGAACCAAGGAGCCGGTGGGCCCCGAAGACCTCGCCGCGCTGTTCCCCGCCGGCCTGATCGCCCAGGAGGTCTCGACCGAGGCTTACATCGAGATCCCGGAGCCGGTGCGTGAGATCTACAAGATGTGGCGCCCGTCGCCGCTGTTCCGCGCCCGCAAGTTCGAGGAGGCGCTGAACACCAAGGCCCGCATCTACGTCAAGTACGAGGGCGTCAGCCCCGTCGGCAGTCACAAGACGAATTCCGCTGTCGCACAGGCCTATTACAACAGCATCGACGGCGTCAAGAAGCTCACCACCGAGACCGGCGCCGGCCAGTGGGGCAGCGCGCTGTCGTTCGCGGGCGCGCAGTTCGGGCTCGACGTCGAGGTGTGGCAGGTCCGCGCGTCGTACGATTCCAAGCCCTACCGCGGCTTCCTGATCCGCACATACGGCGGCACCCTCCACCCGAGCCCGTCCGACCTCACCGAGGCCGGCCGCGCGATGCTCGAGAAGGATCCGAACACCACCGGCAGCCTCGGCATGGCCGTGTCGGAGGCCGTCGAAGTCGCCGCCAAGAACGACGACACCCGCTACGCCCTCGGCAGTGTCCTCAACCACGTCGTGCTCCACCAGAGCGTCATCGGCGTCGAGGCCGTCGATCAGCTGAACGCCGTCGAGCCGGGCGGCGCGGACGTCGTCTTCGGCTGCGCGGGCGGCGGGTCCAACCTCGCGGGGCTGTCGTTCCCGTTCCTCCGCGAGAAGCTCCACGGCCGGTCGAATCCGCGCATCGTCGCCGCCGAGCCGGCCGCGTGCCCGTCGATCACCCAGGGCGAGTACCGCTACGACCACGGCGACGTCGCCGGTCTGACCCCGCTGCTCAAGATGCACACCCTCGGCATGGACTTCGTGCCGGACCCCATCCACGCGGGTGGACTCCGCTACCACGGGATGGCCCCGGCGCTGAGCCACACCGTGGAGCTCGGCCTGGTGGAGGGCACTGCCATCTCGCAGCACGATGCCTTCAGCGCAGGCGTCACCTTTGCGCGCACCCAGGGCATCGTGCCCGCGCCGGAGTCGACGCATGCGATCGCCGCCTGTGCTGCGCACGTCGCGAACAGCGACAAGGAGGAGGTCGTCGTGATCGGGCTCTCCGGGCACGGTCAGCTGGACCTGCCCGCCTATGCGGAGTTCCTCTCGGGCGGGTTCTGAGCGGTTCCTGTCTCGTCCGTGGGCATTCTGGGCCTCTCCAGGCTTGTCGAGTAAGCGGAGGAACGCAGTGACGACGCGCATCGAGACACGCATGTCGTCTCGATACGCTCGCTCACTACGTTCACGGGCTACTCGACAAGCCTCGCGCCTCGGTCGCTGCGGAGAGCTCGGAATCGATGTCGCCCGCCCGGGCCTTCGCCGTCTCGTCCGACGCTGCCGGAGTGCGCGTTGCGGCCTCCGTGGCGGCGGTCACTCTGTTCGACGGTTGCCCCGGAGCTTTCCCTTCGTGTGCGATGGTTCTGTGCATGCCCCGGGTTGGCCCGGCGTCCGACTGAACCCGCAGTTCACCGGAGGCTGAGACAATCGGGGCGGTAGTACTGAAAGTCGTGGAATTGCCGGGTCGCGGCGAGGCGCGACCGGGAGATGGAGAAGGAAGTTCATGGTCGAAACACAGCGTCTGGCACAGATCGGCGTCACCGGGCTCGCGGTGATGGGGTCGAACATCGCTCGCAACTTCGCGCGTCACGGGCACACCGTCGCCCTGCACAATCGCAGCATCGCGAAGACCGATGCGCTCATCGAGGCGCACGGCGGCGACGGCGACTTCATCCGCACCGAGACCATGGAGGAGTTCGTCGGCGCGCTCGAGCGGCCGCGGCGGGTCCTCATCATGGTCAAGGCGGGCGACCCGACCGACGCCGTCATCGAAGAGCTGGCGAACCTCATGGAGCCCGGCGACATCATCATCGACGGCGGCAACTCGCTGTACACCGACACCATCCGCCGTGAGGCCGCGATGGCTGCGCGGAATCTGAACTTCGTCGGCGCGGGCATCTCCGGCGGCGAGGAGGGCGCGCTCAACGGTCCGTCGATCATGCCCGGCGGTCCCGCCGAGTCGTACGAGTCCCTCGGCCCGCTGCTGGAGTCGATCTCCGCGCAGGTCGACGGCACCCCCTGCTGCACGCACATCGGCCCGGACGGCTCGGGTCACTTCGTGAAGATGGTGCACAACGGCATCGAGTACGCCGACATGCAGCTGATCGGCGAGGCCTACCACCTCATGCGCGGGGTGCTGGGCATGGAGGTCGCCGAGATCGCCGACGTCTTCCGCGAATGGAACACCGGCGTCCTCGACAGCTACCTGATCGAGATCACCGCCGAAGTCCTGTCGCAGGTCGACGCCGAGACCGGCAAGCCGCTGGTCGACGTGATCGTCGACGCCGCGGGCCAGAAGGGCACCGGCCGCTGGACTGTGAAGTCGGCTCTCGATCTCGGCATCCCGACCACGGGTATCGCCGAAGCGGTCTTCGCGCGTGCGCTCTCGAGCGCGACCGACCAGCGCAAGAGCGCCCAGGGTCTGGCAGCGGGCACCACCGGCGCGCAGGCGCCCGCTGACAAGGCAGCGTTCGTGGAAGACATCCGCAAGGCGCTGTACGCGTCGAAGGTCGTCGCCTACTCGCAGGGCTTCGATCAGATCGCCGCGGGCAGCGCCGAATACGGCTGGAACGTCGACCCCGGCAAGCTCGCCACCATTTGGCGCGGCGGCTGCATCATCCGGGCCAAGTTCCTCGACCGCATCCGTGAGGCCTACGCCGAGAACCCGGATCTGCCCGCGCTGCTGCTGGCGCCGTACTTCCGCGACGCGGTCGAGGACTCCGTCGAGAGCTGGCGCCGCGTGATCATCACGGCCACCGGCATGGGCGTGCCGGTGCCCGCATTCGCGTCGTCGCTGTCGTACTACGACGCGCTGCGCGCCGAGCGCCTGCCGGCCGCGCTGACCCAGGGTCTGCGCGACTATTTCGGCGCCCACACCTATCTGCGGGTCGACAAGCCGGGCTCGTTCCACACCCTGTGGAGCGACGACCGGTCGGAGATCGAGGCGTAGTCCCGATAGAACCTCAAGACTGTCGTTCGGTGTCACGTGCTGACACCGAACGACAGTCTTGTTCTCGGCCCCCGGACCGCCCGGCTTTCGTCTGTATCGAAGTACCGTTTAAGCTGGACATATGTCGAAGGTGCTGAGCTCATTGCCGAAGGGAGAGCGCGTCGGAATCGCGTTCTCAGGTGGTCTGGATACGTCCGTCGCGGTTGCCTGGATGCGCGAAAAGGGCGCTATCCCATGCACTTACACGGCCGACCTCGGCCAGGCTGACGAGCCGGACATCGCCTCGGTACCCGGTCGTGCGGGCCAGTACGGCGCCGAGATCTCGCGTCTCGTGGACTGCCGCTCGGCGCTCGTCGAAGAGGGTCTGGTCGCGCTGCAGTGCGGTGCCTTCCACATCCGAAGCTCCGGCAAGACCTACTTCAACACCACGCCGCTCGGCCGCGTCGTCACCGGCATGCTGCTGGTCCGCGCCATGAAGGAAGACGGCGTCGACATCTGGGGTGACGGGTCCACCTACAAGGGCAACGACATCGAGCGGTTCTACCGCTACGGCCTGATGGCGAACCCGAACCTGCGGATCTACAAGCCGTGGCTCGACACCCAGTTCGTCGAAGAGCTCGGTGGCCGTCACGAGATGAGCCAGTGGCTCGTCGAGCGCAACCTGCCCTACCGCGACTCCCAGGAGAAGGCGTACTCCACCGACGCCAACATCTGGGGCGCGACGCACGAGGCCAAGACGCTCGAGCACCTGGATCACGGGCTCGACGTCGTCGAGCCGATCATGGGTGTCGCCGCCTGGCGCGACGACGTCGAGGTCGCCACCGAGGACGTCAGCATCCGCTACGAGCAGGGCCGTCCGGTCGCGATCAACGGCGAGGTCTTCGACGACGCCGTCGCCCTGGTGCTGAAGGCCAACGAGATCGGCGGCCGACACGGCCTGGGCGTCTCGGACCAGATCGAGAACCGCATCATCGAGGCCAAGTCGCGCGGCATCTACGAGGCGCCCGGCATGGCGCTGCTGCACATCGGCTACGAGCGGCTCGTCAACGCGATCCACAACGAGGACACCGTCGCGAACTACCACAACGAGGGACGTCGCCTGGGTCGCCTGATGTACGAGGGCCGCTGGATGGACTCGCAGGCCCTGATGCTGCGCGAGTCGCTGGTCCGCTGGGTCGGGTCCGCGATCACCGGTGAGGTCACCGTTCGGCTGCGCCGCGGCGATGACTACCACTTCCTGAACACCCAGGGCCCGGCGCTGTCGTACCACCCGGACAAGCTGTCGATGGAGCGCGTCGGGGACGCCGCGTTCGGTCCGTCGGACCGCATCGGACAGCTCACCATGCGCAACCTCGACATCGCCGACTCGCGTGCGCGTCTCGAGCAGTACGCGAACCTGGGCATCGTGGGCGGCGCGACCGCTGAACTGGTCGGCGAGTTGTCGGCCGGCGGAGCGCAGGCCATCGCCGGTGGTGCGCCGGAGGACGCGGCGTCCGAGTCGCTCGACCGCGCGGCCATCGACTCCGGCGTCGACTAGGCACTGAGACTCCCGCACAGCAGCCCGGATCCTCTTCGGAGGGTCCGGGCTGCCGCCGTTCGGGCGGGGATCATCACGCCGGTCCTCCGAACGCGAGAGGATGGAGCAATGACCAGAGTTCGCGTGGCCGTCGACTGCGGTGGGACCAGCACGCGCGCCGTCCTGCTCGACGGAGACCGCGTGCGCGGACGCCTCGACGGGCCGGCGACGCTGTCCGGCTATCTGGAGCCCGCGCGGATCGCGGAGACGATGCGGCACATGCTCGGGGCGATCGAGGACGACTACGTGCGGGCGGGACTCAACGGCGAACCGGTGACGATCGCGATCACCGCCGCGGGTTTCGTCGACAGCCTCCGCCGCGAGTTCGAGCGAGGGGCGCGGGCACTGGCTGACGAGGCGTTCGGTGGATGCGTCGACGCGGTGGTCGTCGTCAACGACGCCGTCGGACTGCTGCTGGGGCACCAGGCAGACGGCGTGGTGATCGCCGGCACCGGGTCGAGCGTGCTGCTCCGCGACCGGGACGGCTCGGTGACACAGTCGGGCGGTCACGACTGGGTGGCGGCCGACGACGGTTCGGCGTTCTGGGTGGGCCTCGAGGGAGTTCGCCGCGTTGCGCGTGACGTCGATAACGGTGTGGAATCCGCACTGCGCCAGGCCTTTCGGCAGACCTACGGAGTCGACGACGCGCGGATTGTCGCGATGTTCCGCGAGTTGGCCGTGGCCGGGCCCGGAATGAAGGCGGACATCGCGCGTTTCGCTGCGGGCGTCTGTGCGACGGCCGCCGCGGGTGATGAGGCGGCGACGGGGATCGTGCACCGCCAAGGCGACGCCCTGGCCGATCTGGTGACGGCGGGATTGGACCGGACATCGGTGCGGTCCGTCGTCGACCGGCCGATCAGAGTCGTCGAATGCGGCGGGATGTTCGGAGATCCGTTCTACCGCAACCGATTCGAGGAGCGAGTTCAGGCCCTGGCCGCGAGGTCCGGATGTCGTATCGATTGGCCCGCCGTGGCGGACGGGCTCGACGCGGCGACGGCGCTGGCGTCTGCCGTTGTACGAGAAGACGCCGCCACGCGATGGGCCGGACTGGGTGAGTGTCGCCCGCTGGTGGTCTGGGCGTGATCTGCGACTGGCCGCCCGCGATGCTCAGAGCCGGCGACGCATGATCACCCGGGGGAATCCGTCGGTGACCGAGGACGTGGCGCCGGCGTACTGGAATCCGGCCTGCTCGAACATCTTCCGAGTTCCGACGAAGGCCATCGTCAGATCGACCCGCCGTCCGTCGTTGTCGACGGGATAGCCTTCGAGGATCGGAGCGCCGTTGTCCCGGGCGAAGTCGATGGCGCCGGCGAGCAACGCCGAGGTGACTCCTTCTCCTCGATGCCCGGGCCGGACGCGCAGGCACCACACCGACCAGACCGGCAGATCGTCGAGATGGGGCACCTTCGTCGAGCGGGCGAGCGTGGTGTCCGAGCGAGGCGCGACCGCCGCCCAGCCGACCACCTCGTCGCCGTCGTACGCCAGCACCCCGGGAGGTACCGCTGACTCGCACAGCGACCGAACGTAGTCGCCGCGATCGGTTTCCTTCATCGACCGGTTGACCTTGGCCGGCAGCCGGTGGCTCAGGCAGAAGCACACGGTTGCGTCGGGCCGCTTGGGTCCGACCATCGTGGCGACGTCGTCGAAGGTGTGTGCCGGACGGACCGTCAACATGCGGCGACTCATTCCTCGACGATGGGCGCCGACGGGTCGCGTTTGCCCAGCGCCGGCCGAAGCGCCGTCGCCGCCAGTGGGAACAACAGCACCGACAGCACGCCCGCACCCACGAGGATCGCGCCCTGCGTCGTGGTCAGAACGTCCTGCTGCACGCCGATCTCGGTCACGACGGCGATGATCGGCAGCCCGGTCGCGCCGTAGAGTCCGGTGGCGATCCGTTCCCTGCGGTCGGCGCCTTCCGGTGCGGCGAGCATCGAGGGGACGCCGCGGACGACCAGAAGTGCGACCAGCACGACCGGAATCCACAGGAAGGCCTTCGGGTCGTCGAGCAGCGACTGAAGGTCGAACTTCACGCCGGTGTACACGAAGAAGACCGGTACCAGGAAGCCGAAGGCGACCGCGTCGATCTTGGCTTCCACCGATCGCTGGGTCTCCTCCTCGGCGTCGACGATCATCAGCTTCCACACGATGCCCGCGGTGAACGCTCCCAGGAGCATGTCGATCCCGAGCTGAACGGTCAGGAAGACCATCAGCGCCAGGATGGCCAGCACGGCCCGGACGGCGAACTGGGCCGAGGTGTGCAGGGTGGCCTCGACGAATCGGTGGAGTCGGTGATGCTGCGTCCGCCGGGCGTGGAGGATGGCGGCCAGGGCGATCACACCGAAGACCAGCAGCACCACGCCGGCGGTGCCGAGCGATCGTCCGCCGAGGAAGAGGGAGATCGCGATGATCGGCCCGAACTCGCCGGCCGCGCCGATCGCGCCGATCGAGGTGCCGAACGGTGTGTTGAGTTCGCCGGAGTCGCGCAGGATCGGCAGCAGGGTGCCGAGCGCCGTGGACGCCAGGCTGATGCCGATGATGATGGCACCGAGACCCGGCGAGACGGCGAACCCGGCGGCGACGCCCAGACCGATGCTGAGCAGCCAGCCCAACCACGCCCGCTTGGCGGTGCGACCTCGGATCGCCGACCGGGTCATCTCCGTGCCGGCGATGAAGAACAGCAGGTTCACGCCGAAATCGGAGAGCGTGCTGAACAATTCGGTCTCGCCGACCCAGCCGAGGAGCGCCGGACCCGCGACCACGCCGAGCCCGAGTTCGAAGACCACGACCGGGATCTTCACCCAGGGTGCGAGGAGCCGAGCCAGGATCGGCGCGGCCAGCATCAACAGGGGGACAACGAGCAATGCCGTCGCGGTGGTGGTCACCGCCTGATTCTAGGCGGGGGTCGATTACGTCAGATGTGCACGTCGTCGACCACGTGCTGTCTGCGATACCAGAGGCTCGTCGCGAGTGCGGCGAGGATGAAGCACAGACCGGTCAGTCCGGTGACCAGCTCCGGTACATCGGTGCCGAGCGAGTACAGCAGGATCAGGGCGAGTGCGCCGATCGCCCAGTGCGCGCCGTGCTCGAGGAATACATACTCGGACAGAGTGCCCCGGTGGACCAGATAGATGGTGATCGATCGGACGAACATCGCGCCGATCAGTCCGAGGCCGAGCGCGATGATGATCGGGTCGGCCGTGATCGCGAATGCCCCGATGACGCCGTCGAACGAGAACGACGCGTCGAGCACCTCCAGATAGAGGAACAGGAAGAAGCCTGCGCGGCCGGTCGCCTTGACCAGTCCGGACGGTCCGCCACTCGACTCCTCTTCGACGTGGAACAACTCCCCGAAGCCGTTGACCACGATGTAGGTGATCAGCCCGAGTGCTCCCGAGATCATCACCGTCGAGGTCTCGTCGTCCGGGGCGATGTACGTCGCGGTGAGCACGAGCAGCGACAGCGCGACGACCACCGAGATCCCGCGGAGCTTGCCGGCCCGCTGCAGCGGACGCTCGATCCACGACAGCCAGGTGAGCTCCCTGTCCTCGAACAGGAAGCCGAGGAACAGCATCAGCAGGAACATGCCGCCGAACGACGCGATCTGCGGGTGGGCCGCGGTCACGATGCTCTCGTAGGTCGGCGATCCGTCCGTCGGGGGATTGAGGGCGAGGTCGAGGGCGTCGACCGGGTTCAGCCCCGCCGTGACCCAGACGATCATGAGGGGGAACAACAGACGCATGCCGAAGACCGCGATGATCACACCGACAGTGAGGAACATCTTCTGCCAGAACTCGCTCATCCGCGCGAGCACGGTGGCGTTGATGACGGCGTTGTCGAACGAGAGGGACACCTCGAGAACGCCGAGGATCAGGGTCAGGACCATCGCCGTGGTTCCGCCGTAGAGGAACGCCGCGATGAGGGCGGCGATCGAGACGACGAACGACATTCCGAAGACGCGGAGGGTCACCACGCTGATTCTAGGGGCAAGACCGCGAAAGCAACGGAGGCCCGGATCACCATGCGGTGATCCGGGCCTCCGGTCGATCAGTTGGGTTTCTACTCGGCGCCGATGATGAACGCCTCGAGCTGAGCGCGCGCCTTGTCGTCGGCGATCTGCTCCGGCGGGCTCTTCATCAGGTAGGCCGAGGCCGGGAGGATCGGGCCGCCGAGGCCGCGGTCCTTGGCGATCTTCGCGGCGCGGACGGCGTCGATGATGATGCCTGCCGAGTTCGGCGAGTCCCAGACCTCGAGCTTGTACTCGAGGTTCAGCGGGGCGTCGCCGAAGGCACGGCCCTCGAGGCGGACGTAGGCCCACTTGCGGTCGTCGAGCCACTGGACGTAGTCCGACGGGCCGATGTGGACGTTCTTGTCGTAGACCTTGCCGGCCAGCGGGCCGTCGAGGATCGACGTGACGGCCTGGGTCTTCGAGACCTTCTTCGACTCCAGACGCTCGCGCTCGAGCATGTTCTTGAAGTCCATGTTGCCGCCGACGTTCAGCTGGTACGTGCGGTCCAGCTCGACGCCGCGATCCTCGAACAGCTTCGCCATCACACGGTGGGTGATGGTGGCGCCGACCTGGCTCTTGATGTCGTCGCCGACGATCGGGACGCCCGCGGCGCGGAACTTCTCGGCCCACTCGGGGTCGGAGGCGATGAACACGGGGAGTGCGTTGACGAAGGCGACGCCCGCGTCGATGGCGCACTGCGCGTAGAACTTGTCAGCCTGCTCCGAGCCGACCGGCAGGTAGCTGACGAGGACGTCGACCTGGTTGTCCTTGAGGGTCTTCACGATGTCGACGCCTTCGCCGTCGGCCTCGGTGATCGTCTCGCGGTAGTACTTGCCCAGACCGTCGAGGGTGTGGCCGCGCTGAACGGTGACGTTCATCGGGGGCACGTCGGCGATCTTGATGGTGTTGTTCTCGCTGTTGACGATCGCCTCGGAGAGGTCGAAGCCGACCTTCTTGGCGTCGACGTCGAACGCGGCGACGAACTCGACGTCGCGGACGTGGTAGTCGCCGAACTTGACGTGCATCAGGCCGGGGACGGTCGAGTTCTCATCGGCGTCGCGGTAGTAGTGAACGCCCTGAACCAAGGATGAGGCGCAGTTACCCACGCCAACGATGGCCACGCGCACTTTGTTGGTTTCACCCATGGTCGGGATCTCCTTCTTGTTGCAGCGGTACGGCGGATTGCTGTGCCGCCGAGTTCTTACCTACTTCGTCTTGCGGGGCCGAGTCCGGCGCCGCGCGTCGAAAATCTGTGGAGCCGACGGCGCCGGAGGCCTCGTCGGCGATCAACTTGTTGAGCCACTGGACCTCGCGTTCGGAGGTCTCCAGACTGAGCTCGTGCATCTGGCGGGTGTAGTGGTCGTTGGTCCGCGTGGTGCGGCCCAGCAGATCGCGGAGTCCCTCGCGACGCTCCTCGACTTGGCGTCGGCGACCTTCGAGGATGCGCATCCGGGCGACCGCGGGCGTCCGGCTGAAGAACGCCAGGTGCACCCCGAAGCCGTCGTCCGTGTAGTTCTGCGGTCCGGTGTCCGCGACCAGTTCGGAGAAGCGTTCCTCACCGGCGGTGGTGAGCCGGTAGACGCGGCGCGCCCGCCGGACCTTGGCGCCGGTGAAGGTGTCGGGCTCGTCCTCGGCGATCAGACCGTCGGTCTGCATGCGTCGAAGCGTCGGATACAGCGAGCCGTACGAGAAGGCGCGGAACGCTCCGAGCAGCCCGGTGAGCCGCTTCCGCAGCTCGTACCCGTGCATGGGCGATTCGAGGAGAAGGCCGAGAATCGCCATTTCGAGCATGCCGCGACCCCCTTTCGACCTGTTATCGCGCGCTGATGCAGCAATCAATGTATCGCATCGATATAACTTACTCCGAACTTGCGAGTACGTCGTCTGGTTGATTTGCATCACACGGCGTGTCCTCAGGGAGCCCGTCTACGCTGGTGACCGTGCACCGGCAGATCGTGGACTACGCACTCGCGCGACGCGAGTGCCTGGCTCGCGTGCGGACGGGCGGAACCGCTCTGTCCCAGGTGTGCGACGCCGACCCCTACCTCCTGCGGGCGGCGAAGTTCCACGGGAAGCCGACCGACCAGGTGTGCCCTGTCTGCCGAAAAGAGCAGGTCACACTGGTTTCCTGGGTGTTCGGAGAGCACCTGGGGAGGGTCCATGGCTCGGCGCGTTCAGCCGCCGAGATCGAGGCCCTCGACGGCGGGGCGGGCGAGTTCACGGTTCACGTCGTGGAAGTCTGCCGGACCTGCCGCTGGAACTATCTGGTGCAGTCGTACGTTGCCGGATTGCCCGAGGGCGCCGGACGACGGCGCCGCCGGGTCGCCAAGTGATGTGACGAGTTGGCGCTACCGCAGCCATACGTCACAGTTGAGAGTGTAAATTTCGTCCGCGCAAACAGCGCAGAGAAGTGGGTGAGCGATGACCAGCAGTAAAGGTGCTGCGACGTCGGGGAAATCGACAACGGTGAAGGCCTCAGCGTGGACGCTGGGAGTCCTCGCCGGGGCAGTGCCGCTGGTCGCCGTCTTCCTGGTGGTGGCATTCCTGTTCACCTACCTGACGGTCGACGTGCCGTCCCCTGGCGACATCAAGCAGAACCAGGTGGCGACCATCACCGACAGCAAGGGCGGAACGATCGCCAAGATCGTCCCCCCCGAGGGCAACCGCACCGACGTCAAGTACGAGGACATCCCGCAGTCGATGATCAGCGCGGTCAAGGCCGCCGAGGATCGTGACTTCGACTCCAACGCCGGCTTCTCCACCTCGGGCTTCAGCCGCGCGGCCCTCGGCAAGGCGTTCGGCAAGTCGGGCACCGGCGGTGGCTCGACCATCACGCAGCAGTACGTCAAGAACGCCATCGTCGGCGACGAGGTCAGCTACAAGCGCAAGTTCAAGGAACTCGCGATCGCGACCAAGATGTCCCGCCAGTGGACCAAGGAAGAGATCATGGCGGCGTACCTGAACACGATCTACTTCGGTCGTGGCGCGTACGGCGTCGACGCGGCGGCCAAGGCGTACTACAACAAGCCACTCAAGAAGCTGACGCCGTCCGAATCGGCGCTCCTTGCGGGCATCATCCGCGGTCCGTCGATCTACGATCCGGCCGTGAACCCCGACCTGGCGGTCAGCCGCTGGAACTACGTGCTCGACGGCATGGTCGCCATCGGTGCGCTCAGCAAGTCCGACCGCGACGCGCAGAAGTTCCCGAAGGTCGCCAAGGTGTCGACCGACACCACCGAGAGCAAGGAAGGGCCGAACGGCCTGATCAAGCGCCAGGTGATGGCCGAGCTCGAGAAGCTCGGGATCACCGAGCAGCAGGTCCAGACCTCGGGTCTCAAGATCACCACCTCGATCGACCCGAAGGTCCAGAAGTCCCTGGTCTCCGCCGCGCGGAACAAGCTCGACGGTGAGCCGAACAACCTCCGAACCGCATCCGTCTCGGTGGATCCGGCGACCGGTGGCGTCAAGGGCTACTACGGCGGCGAGGACGGCCAGGGATGGGACTACGCCTCGGCGGGCCTGCAGACCGGTTCGATCTTCAAGGTCTTCGCGCTGGTCGCGGCCCTCGAACAGGACATCCCGCTGTCGAAGTACTACAGCTCCGCGCCGTACGAGGCGCCGGGCGGTCTGGTCGTCGAGAACTCCGACGGCGAGAGCTGCGGCAGCTGCAACCTGGCGACCGCGCTGAAGATGTCGCTGAACACCGTCTTCTACCGGCTGATGATGGACCTGAACGGTCAGGCCGACGCGGTGGCCGACACCGCGCACCGGCTCGGCATCGCCGAGAGCTTCGGCGACATCCAGCACACCCTGCAGGAGAAGAACGGGCACAGCGAGGGCGGCGTCGTCCTGGGTCAGTACCCGTCGCGCGTGCTCGACATGGCGTCGGCCTACGCGACGCTGGCGGCGTCCGGCATCCACCGCGACCCGTACTTCGTCGAGAAGGTCGAGACGTCGACCGGTGACGTGCTCTTCGAGCGCCAGAAGGACAAGGGCAAGCGGGTCGTCTCCGAAGCCGTCGCGGACAACGTGACGTCGGCGATGATGCCGATCGCGGCCTACTCGAACGGCAACTCGCTCTACGACCCGACCTACGGACCGCGTCCGTCGGCGTCGAAGACCGGTACCGCACAGCTGGGCGACACCGGCTACAACAAGGACGCCTGGATGGCCGGCTACACGCCGCAGCTGTCGACGGCGACCTGGGTCGGCACGGACAAGGGCGCGCCGCTGCGGACCTACTCGGGCGGCTCGGTCTACGGCAGCGGCCTGCCCGCGCAGATCTGGAAGGCGTCGATGGACGGAGCGCTCGACGGCGTGCCGATCGAGCAGTTCCCGACGCCGGAGGCTGTCGGTGGACAGGCCGGCGTTCCCTACGAGCCGCCGCCCACCACCTACACGCCGACCGAGACGCAGACCACTCGCGAGCGTCAGCGCCCGCGACTGCCCGGACAGAACGAGAACGGCGACGTCGTCATCGCCCCCGGTGTGACGATCCCGATCGGCGGTGATCAGCAGACGCCGACCGAGGAGCCGGGCACGACCGGCGACGGCACCGGAACCGGTCCGGGCAACGGAACCGAGAACGGCAACGGCAACGGCAACTACCGCGGCCGGAACCCCACTGACCAGCTCGCTCCGGCAGCACCGGTGCCGACGACGTAGTGACCGACCAGCCGACGTGGGACTCGCCGGAGCCGCTCGCAGATGATCTGCGCGTGGAGACCGACCGCGTCCTGCCGTCGTGGGCGAGCCCGCAGTTGGCCGCCGCGAGCGATTCGGTCGGCGGGCCGGTCGGCATCCACGCCGCGCTGGGCCGGAGCCGGTCGTGGACGCCGGTGCGCGTCGTGCTGCTCCTGGCCCTGGTCGGGCTGTCGATCGGATGGTTCGGCAAGGCCGGATGCATCCAGCAGGCGCCCGTCGCGGATGCGCCGGGACAGGTGCGGCTGAACTGGGACAACCAGCGTCAGTTCGTCGGCCTGTGCTACTCGGACCTGGTCGCCTCCTACGAGCAGGACAAGCTGACGCCCGCGGACCTCGCGGGGGGAGCGTTCCCGTATCGCACGTTCTGGATGCAGTCGGACGGCACCGGCGGTCAGGCCAAGGCCTATCTCTCCGAACCCGCGCTGAGCGGTCTGCTCATGTACGTCAGCGCGCAGGCCGCCCGCGGATGGGCGTGGGTCGCCGACACGCTGGGACTGCCCAAGACGCTCGACGTCGTCAACTACTTCAACATCAGCGCGCTGCTCCTGTCGTTGTTCTGGCTGATCGCGGTGTGGGCGACCATGATGACGGACCGGCGCCGACTGTGGCTGGGTGCGCTGATGGCGCTCTCGCCGCTGGTCTTCGTCCACGCGTTCACCGCGACGGACGTCCTGGCTATCGCGATGCTCGCCGTCGCGATGCTGTGCTGGACGCGCGATCGGCCCGGGTGGACCGGAGTGTTCGCCGGACTCGGAGCCGCCGCCGCGGTGTATCCGGTCCTGTTGCTGCCCGCGGTCGCCGTCATCTGTGTACGACAGCGGCGACTGCGCGACTGCGCGATCGTCGCGCTCACGGCGGTAGCGAGCTGGCTTGTGGTCAACCTTCCGCTGCTGGTCCTGTACCCGTCGGGCTGGACCCAGCCGTATCGCGCCTGGCACGACCGCGGCGTCGAACCGGACACCCTGTATCGACTGATCTCCCTGGCCACCGGATGGAATCCGTCGACTCCGCTGCTCAACGGGATCGTCTTGTTGCTGCTGGTGGCGGTGATCGCCGCGGTGGTCTACATCGGCCTGCGCGCGACCACCGAGCCGACCATCGCGCAATTGATGTTCCTGCTGGTGGCCGGCTTCCTGCTCTTCGGCAAGGAATGGACCCCGCAGGCGTCGTTGTGGCTGGTCCCGCTGGCGGTGCTCGCCGTGCCCTACCCGGGCGCCGTCCTGGCCTGGATGACCTTCGACGCCCTCGTCTGGATTCCCCGGATGGGACTGTTCGTCGACCCGAGCCGCAAGTGGCTGCCCGCGGAGTTCTTCTACGCGGTCAACACGTTGCGGGGCGCCGTTCTGGTCGGTCTGTGTGCGGTGGTCGTGTGGCAGCTGGTCCGCTCCGACGACGAGGAGCCGACCGGCGGTCGGTTGATGCGGTCGCCGGTCGCGCGGGAGCCCGCCGCCGACCTACCCGGCGTGTGAGCCGACGGCGCCCAGCCGCGACTCCAGCAGTTCCCGCGAGGCGGGCCAGTCGTCGTCGACGATCGCGAACTGCGCGGTGGTCCGCCAACCTCCCTGGAACCGGCGGTGCTTGCGCAACTCGCCCTCCGGCCGTGCACCCAGCTTGCTGATCGCCGCCCGCGAGCGCTCGTTCTCCACGTGGGTGTGCCACACGACGCGGACCGCGTCGCACACCGTGAACGCGTACTCGCACAGGAGCAGTTTGGCGGCGGGGTTGATCGCCGTGCCCATCGCCGCCGGTCCGTAGAAGGTGTATCCGACCGCCAGCGAACGATTCGACGCGTCGACGTCGTAGAAGCTCGTGGTGCCGACCAGTCGGCCGTCGGGGGCGATCACCGCGAACGGGATGCGGCGCGGATCGCGCAGGGCGTCGCTGATCCAGGCGGTGGCCGCGGGGGTGTCTCGCGGAAGTTCGCCGGTCCACCGGTACAACTCCGGATCGCCGGGCACCCGGCTCAGCGCTGCCGCATCGCCGACGACCAGGGGCCGGAGCGTGACGTGGTCGTTCGTCAGCGTCGGGGTGCCGAGCCATCGGCGAGCGTCGGCGGCATCGGCGTCGGCCAACCGAGTCAGCGGCCCGCGCGGCGGGATGCCCGCCGACAGATACGACGCGAGCGGCTCTCTCGGCCGCACGTTCGCGAAGAGGTAGATCAGCGCCACCAGGAGCACCGCGTGCGTCCAGACGCCGAAGTTCACCCCGGCGGTCACCCATGCGCGGGTGGTCGCCGAGTAGTTCATCAGCAGGTGGAAGATCGTCAGGTCGAGGACCGCGTCGCCCACGAGATAGAGCGCGATGATCCACCAGCGGATCCGCAGCAGCAGGAAGAAGGGCAGGATCCACAGCGTGTACTGCGGCGAGTGGACCTTGTGGAAGACCATGAAGCCGGCGAGCATGGCGGCGCTGACCCCGAGCCACGGGAAGACGCCGTCGATGCGGTACCGCCGCCATCCGAGCCAGCAGGCGACGGCGAACGATCCGATGATCAGCAGGGGCGAGGCGATGTCGACGATGCCGGTGTAGGTCGGCGTCTCGCCGCCGGTGAGAAAACGCAGGCCCCAGTACCAGATGGAGTTGGTGGAGAGGTTCGCCTCGCGCTTGCTCTGGAAGTCGATCGCGGCCTTCCATCCGTCGTAGCCGGCGATCATGAACGGCACCTGGGTGACCGCGACCGTGACGACCGCCGACACGGCGACGTACGCGGCGCCCACCCAGTCCAGGCCCCGCGGCCGGCGGTCGGTGGCCTCACCGCGGGTGAGCACGTAGAGCATCAGCGGCAGGACGAACAGACCCGGATAGATCTTCAGCGAGAAGCCGATGCCGAGAGGGATCGCCGCGACCACGGCGGTCGTGCGGACGGACCAGCGTCGTAGTCCCGTCACGGGGTCGGCCGAACCTCCCCACGCCATCACCGCGACACCCGCCACCGCGGCGCACACCACCGGCAGCTCCCAGTTGTGCAGCGCGTAGAGCATCAGCGGCGGCGTCGCCGCCCAGAGCATCACCCACCACCGGGTCATCAGCGCCAGCAGGATGGTGGTGATGAACGCGAACGGCGCGAGGATCAGCAGGCTGTGCCAGAGGAACTCGCGGTCCGTGTCCGCTCCCAGCCCGCTGAGCCACATGACCAGACCCGACAGCACCGGATACTCGACGACCCCGCCGTACAGCTGACCGCCGGGGGTGATGCCGCCGTGCACGTACGGGAAGACGTGGTCGGCGAGGCCGCGGCCGTGCCACATCGTCATCAGGTCCGAGTAGCAGGGGACGACGTCGTAGCGGCTGCCGTAGAGCCATTCGCGTGCGCCGCCGCCCGACGGCGTGGTGCACCGCACCTTGGTCGCGAACGACGCGGCGGCCGACGCCGCCGTGAACAGCATCGCGGTGACGAGGATCAGGGCCGTCTCTCCGAAGTGAAGGCGCTTGGCGGCGAAGGCATTGCGGGCCGATGGCATGCGATGAGCCTAGTGCAGCCGGTCGCCGGTCCCAGTGATGGCACGACCGTGATTTCGCTGGTCAGTCCGCGCTCATGTATCTTGGAGGGGTTGCCGACGCAGGCGACCCTCCTGCCACGGACCGTCCGTGGCCGAAAGCCCATAGGAGGTGATGTGGTCTTATGCGTCATTACGAACTGATGGTGATCCTCGATCCGAGCCTGGACGAGCGCACTGTCGCCCCATCCCTGGATACCTTCCTCAACGTTGTTCGCAACGAAGGCGGCAAGGTGGACGACGTCGAGATCTGGGGCAAGCGCCGCTTGGCCTACGAGATCGCGAAGCACAACGAAGGCATCTACGCCGTCGTGCAGCTGAACGCGACTCCGGCGACCGTGAGCGAGCTCGACCGTCAGCTGAAGCTGAACGAGTCGGTCCTTCGCACCAAGGTCCTGCGCAAGTAATCCACAGCCTGCGAAGCGCGCTGACATTTGTCGGTGCTCGCCTTTAGGGTGGTGTCAACCACATTCAAGGGTGCGCGCCGGTTCGGCGTTCTTCGACACGATTAGGGGAGTCTCATGACGGACACGGTCATCACGGTCGTCGGAAATCTGACCGCCGATCCGGAGCTGCGGTTCACCGCCTCCGGCGCGCCGGTCGCCAATTTCACGGTGGCCTCCACTCCGCGGACATTCGATCGCCAGACGAACGAGTGGAAGGACGGCGAAGCGCTGTTCCTCCGCTGCAGCATCTGGCGCGACGCCGCAGAGAACGTGACCGAGTCCCTCACCAAGGGCACTCGCGTGGTCGTGCAGGGCAAGCTCAAGCAGCGGTCGTACGAAACCCGTGAAGGGGAGCGTCGCACCGTTGTGGAGCTCGAAGTGGACGAGATCGGTCCCTCACTCCGATACGCGACCGCGAAGGTCAACCGCACCCAGCGCGGTGGCGGCAACTTCAACGGCGGTGGCGGCGGAGGATACGGCGGCAATCAGGGTGGCGGAAACGCCGGCGGTGGCTACGGCGCACCGCAGGGCGGACGTCCCCAGCAGGCCGCGAGCCAGCCGGCCGACGACCCGTGGGGCAGCGCGCCCGCAGCGGGCGGCGGCTTCGGTGGCGGGGACGACGAACCACCTTTCTGATTCCGGGCTGCCACCCGGAGACCATTGACTGGAGCAATACATGGCAAAGCAAAAGAGCCGCAAGCCCCGCGTGGAGAAGGTCACGAAGGCCAAGGCCTGCACCTTCTGCAAGGACAAGAAGACCGTCATCGACTACAAGGACACGGCGCTGCTGCGTCGCTTCCTCTCGGACCGCGGCAAGATCCGTTCGCGTCGTGTCACCGGTAACTGCGTGCAGCACCAGCGCGACGTCGCCGTGGCCGTGAAGAACTCGCGTGAGGTGGCTCTGCTGCCGTTCACGTCGACCGGACGCTGAGCGGGAAAGGGACCACGACAATGAAGCTGATCCTTACCGCATCGGTTGAGAACCTGGGCGAAGCCGGCGACACCGTTGAGGTGCGCGACGGCTACGGCCGCAACTACCTGCTGCCTCGCGGCCTGGCGATCGTCGCCACCCGCGGTGCGCTGAAGCAGGTCGAGGGCATCCGTCGTTCGCAGGAGGCTCGCGCCGTCCGCGACCTCGATCACGCCAACGAGATCAAGCAGGCCCTCGAGGGTCTGACCGACGTCTCGCTGACCGTCAAGACGCACGACTCGGGCAAGCTGTTCGGCTCGGTGTCGAACGCCGACGTCGCCGGTGCCATCCGCGCCGCAGGCGGCCCGGCCGTCGACAAGCGCAACGTGGAGCTGCCGAAGGGCCACATCAAGGCTCTGGGCGAGTACCCCGTCGTCGTCAAGCTGCACCCGAAGGTCGAGGCCAAGCTGAGCCTCACCGTCGTCAGCTGACGTAGAGCACAGAGGCAGGGCCGGTCATCCGCGAGGATGACCGGCCCTGTGTCGTCGGTCGAGTCTGACTCAGTGCCTCTCACTGAGCGTCTCACTCTATAGAGAGATGTCGTCACTCTATAGAGTGAGACCCTCACTCTATGAAGTGATGTGTGTCAGTGATGCTCACTGACGCATCAGTGACTGGTCAATTGGGAGCGCGATGGATCCGGCAGATCTGCCCAACGTGATCAACGAGCTGCGGCGTGCAGGGACAGACAACACGAGGATTGAGGTGAAGTCCGGCGGTCGCGGGGTGGGCAAGAGCCTGTTGCCGACGATCAGCGCATTCAGCAACACTGCCGGCGGCGGTTCGGTGATCATCGGGCTGGATGAGAAGTCCGGCTTCGCGCCAGTCGATGGGTTCAACGCCAGGGCAGTGATGGATCAGCTGGCGGAACTCGCGCGCCCGCGAGGGGCGAACGAGGAACCAGGGCTGCTCTCACCTCGTCCACGGATGACGTTTGAGCGCCAAGAGCTCGATGGAGCGGCTGTCGTTGTTGTGGACGTTGCCGAGCTACCGGCCGCGGAGAAGCCATGTTTCGTCACCTCGCAAGGAAAGGAACGCGGCACTTTCGTCCGCGTCGGTGAAGGCGACCACCGACTCGACACCTACGAGGTATTTCAGCTCTCCACTCTCACTGTTCCGAGCGCCGCCGACCGGGAGCCAGTTCGGGGGGCGGCGATGGACGATCTCGACAATTCGGTAGTCAGCCGGACGATTCAGCGAATGCAGACCAATCGGCCCCGAGCACTCGCCGGCGCTGACTCGCAGAGCGAAGTGCTGGAACGAATCGGCGTCATCGACCGTGATACGGGGTTGCCGACGCTGGCGGGAGTTCTTGCGATGGGACGGTTTCCGCAACAGTTCTTTCCGCAATTGATGATCAGCTTCGCGGCTTATCCAGGCCGCGACAAGGAAGCTGTCGTAGGTGATGACCGGATGGTCGATCGAGCAGTCCTGGAAGGCGCGATTCCGGACATGGTCGACGATGCTGTCAGAGCCGTCGTGCGAAACCTCCGTGTTCGTCGAGTGTCCCGTGGCGTCGGTGCCGAGGACGTGCCCGAGATCCCTATTGCGGCGATTCGTGAGGCCATCGTCAACGCGGTGATGCATCGCGACTACAGTGATCTGGCCCGAGGCGACCAGGTTCGCGTGGAACTGTATCCAGATCGACTGGAAGTCCACAGCCCTGGTGTGCTGTGGGGTGGGCAGACGATTGAATCGATCCACCGTGGGAGTTCGCGGTCACGGAACCAGGTGCTAGCTCGCCTCCTGACCGATGTTCCGTTCACTGACAGGGACGAGACCGTCGGAGAGAACGCCGGGTATGGAATTCCACGCATGCAGGGCGAGATGACGCGGAACGGATTGCCTTCACCTCGATTTCGCACCACATGGGCGTCATTCGTCACCGAACTCGACAGGTTCGGGTTGATGAATCCCGAGACACGTGATTGGCTGGACGGTTTGGGTGGTGGGCGCAGGACGGACATGCAAGACCATGCCCTGGCCGTTCTCCATCACCTCGACTCAGTCACGGTCGACGAACTGCGTCGGCAACTCGCAGTGGATACGACTGTCGCGCAGACCGCACTGGATCAGCTGAGTGCGAGCGGACTGGTGCAGGGCGATCATGGCGTCTATCGCCTTGAAGTGTCTGAGAATCGGTCCGACCTGACTCCCGCGGAGAAACGAGTAATCGATGCTCTGGGCACGGGTGAAACGATGTCGGCTCGGGAGATCTCTGTTGCCACAGGCGCTTCGGTCTCGGCCCTTCGCCCGGTGCTGAGGGCGTTGATCAACGCTGGACGTATTGAGCCGACAGCACCGCCCACCAGCCGTAATCGGGCCTACCGACTCTCAGAGTGAACAGTCGGACCCGAGACTGAATGCCGGGCAGGTCTCTCAGCGCTTCGGATTCCCGTCGTGTGCGGTATCGCCTGCGGGATAGAGGAATCGGTGAGTGCCGCGGCTGAGCTGGAACCCGCGATTCCAGTTCCGGCAGGCGACCACGCCGGCGCGCGGGACGGCGCAGGTGACGTTGACGACGGTGATCCGGCTGCCGATCGGCAGCACCGGCGCGCGGAAGCCGCTCACCGGGCCCAGCCGGAACGACGAGCCGGGCCGGACCCAGTAGGGCCCCTGGCTCTCGCCGGCGAACGCCACGCCGATCACACCGGGCGGCGCCGTGGCGGGACGGCCCTTGCACGCCGCGGCGTTGGCCTGGGGACCGATCTGGCACGACCACCGTCCGGTTGTGAAGTAATGGCGACCGTTGTCGCTGTAGGCGAGTGACCGGTAGGCGTCGGCGTTCACTGAGCGATACTGCGAGAAGTCGAAGTCCGCCGTCGGCGGCGCCGCTTGTGCGACCCCGGGCAGCAGGGCCGCCACCAGCGCGATGACGGCCACGATCAGCGTCCGAACGCCCACCCGTACCGGATTCGAAGCATGCACCAGCCCATTGCAACACGGCCGCGCGGCCGTCACTCGCCGTTCGTCGAATCGACGGTCCGCGGGCGCGATGACAATCGTGCGAAATGACTACGCCTGAAGTCGTGCTGGACAGTATTCCGGCGTGGCGCAAGCCAACACGCCGATGGCTTCAAAACTCGCCGTTGTGGATTTCGTCAACAGGGTCTGACCTGCATGTATATCCCACTATCCACCTCGTTTCCCCATCTCCTCCACAGGGTTGTTCACATGTCTTCCTGCACTGTCCACAGTTGTCCACATCTCATCAACAGACTTGTCCACAGCAGATGTTTGGCAGAGCGGGCTCCTCGCCCTAACCTTTCTGAAGGGTTCGGTTTCCCAGTCGGAAACCCGGCCGTCGCCGTTGTCGGACTAGGGGGTAAGTGAGTGGCTATCGAGGCCGATCTCGGGCGTGAGCCCGATCTCCCGCCCGAGCCGCCGACGGAGGAGTTCGGACGACAGCCACCGCAGGACCAGCAGGCCGAGCAGTCGGTACTCGGCGGCATGATGCTCTCGAAGGACGCGATCGCCGACGTCCTGGAGCGGATTCGTCCCGGCGACTTCTACAAGCCCGCCCACCAGGCCGTGTATGACGCGATCCTCGAACTGTACGGCCGTGGCGAACCGGCCGACGCCGTGACCGTCGCCGCCGAACTGGAGCGCAAGGGGGAGTTGCGCAAGGTCGGCGGGGCACCGTACCTGCACACGCTGATCTCGACGGTTCCGACCGCCGCGAATGCGGGCTACTACGCCGAGATCGTCGGAGAGAAGTCGATCCTGCGGCGCCTCGTCGAGGCAGGCACCCGCATCGTCCAGTACGGATACGCCGGTGCGGACGGTCAGGACGTGGCCGAGGTGGTCGACCGCGCGCAGGCCGAGATCTACGAGGTCACCGAGCGCCGCACGACGGAAGACTATGTGCCGCTTGAGGAACTGCTTCAGCCGACGCTCGATGAGCTGGACTCGATCGCCTCGCGCGGCGGGCTCTCTCTCGGCGTGCCGACCGGCTTCGCCGATCTCGACAAGCTGACCAACGGGCTGCACCCGGGCCAGATGATCATCGTCGCCGCACGTCCGGGCGTCGGCAAGGCGCTGGCGCTCGACACCCCGCTGCCGACACCCACCGGCTGGACCACGATGGGCCGCGTCGCGAAGGGCGACCAGCTGCTGGGCGGCGACGGTCGTCCCACCACAGTGGTCGGCGCGACCGACGTGATGACCCGCCGTCCCTGCTACGAGGTGGAGTTCGACGACGGCGGCGTGATCGTCGCCGATGAGCAGCATCAGTGGGCCGTCGAACTGGACGGTGAGGATCGCCTTCTCACCACCGATCAGCTGCAGCTCTACAGCGGGCGGGTCAGCATCGCGAACACCGCGCCGCTGGAGTTGCCGTACCGGCCGCTCGCGTACGGTCCGTACACCGTCGGAGCCCTGGCGGGAATGGCGTACGACGACCCGGAGATCGGTGCACGCATCGAGGCCGAGGGACCCGTCGACGTGATGACGCTGATGACCGACCTCGGCGGCCGCATCCCGCACGAGTACCTGCGCGGTTCGGTGCCGCAGCGGCGGTCGTTGCTGGCGGGCATCCTCGACTCACGTGCGCGCGTGGACGACGACGGCTGGATCACCGTGCCCGCCGCCACCAACCACATGTCGTCCGTCGTGGGCGACCTCGCGGCCGGACTCGGCTACACGTTCCGTCGGGCGAGCAGCGGCTGGGTCCGGCTGAACGCCCCGGACCAGGTGTTCACCGTCTTCGACAAAGCGCAGCGGCACAAGGAGCTTCGCGGCAGCGTGCGCGCCCGTCGGGTGGTGTCGGTCCGTTCGATCCCGAGCGTTCCGGTGCGCTGCGTCGAGGTGGACAACATGAGCCATCTGTACCTGGCCGGCGAGGCGATGGTGCCGACGCACAATTCGACGCTGGCGATGGACTGGCTGCGGTCGGCGTCGATCCACAACGGACTGACCTCGGCGATGTTCTCGCTGGAGATGAGCAAGACCGAGATCGTCATGCGACTGCTCTCGGCCGAGGCCAAGGTCAAACTCGGCGACATGCGCTCGGGCAACATGAGCGACGACGACTGGAGCCGGCTGGCCCGCCGGATGGGCGAGATCACCGAGGCTCCGCTGTTCATCGACGATTCGCCGAACCTGACGATGATGGAGATCCGCGCCAAGGCGCGCCGACTGAAGCAGAAGCACGACCTGAAGCTCGTCGTCATCGACTACATGCAGCTGATGACGTCGGGCAAGAAGGTCGAGTCGCGCCAGCAGGAGGTCTCGGAGTTCTCGCGCTCGATCAAGCTGCTCGCCAAGGAACTCGAAGTGCCGGTGGTCGCGATCAGCCAGCTGAACCGTGGTCCCGAACAGCGCACCGACAAGCGCCCCCAGGTCTCCGACCTACGTGAGTCGGGTTCGCTGGAGCAGGACGCCGACATGGTCATCCTGCTGCATCGTCCGGACTCCACCGAGCGCGACGACCCGCGTGCGGGCGAAGCCGACATCATCGTCGGCAAGCACCGTAACGGTCCGACGGCGACGATCACCGTCGCGCACCAGCTCCACCTGTCTCGGTTCGTGGACATGGCTCGGGGTTAGCGGCTCGATGTCGAGATGCAGCGAAGATTAGCAAGGTGGTCCCGCTTGTTTAACAAGCCTGATCACGGCGTAAGAATCGCCCTGACTAGGGCAAACATGGTCAGGCGAGCGTTGCCCGTAGCCCGCGTTTCGGTATGATTTCCTGCTAATTTTGCCGGGGAATCTATTCCTGGAAATCGCCGAGTGCGCGGGTGAAACCGGGCGACGAAGGGGCTGAAGTGACCGGCGGCTGGCGGCAGGCTATCGGCGATTGGCTTGTGGGATGAGCTCGTCTAATTCGCAGATGACGTTGGTGCTGGTTTTGGGGATGTGCTCGGCGGATTCGACGCTTGCTCGGTGACTCCGTGACCGGGCTTGGTCAGCGGAAGGGTTGCGAGGTGCTTCTGGAGCCGCTTCGACATCGGCATGAACGTGACGAAGGTCAGGCTTCCCGAGACAACCGCGCCTACCAGCGGCACGACCTTGGCTGCGCTCTTGGCGAAGACCTGCTTGGTCATCTGAATGCCCAGGAGCCCTGCAACCTTCTTGACCACCGGATATATCGCACCCTTGGTGAGAGCCTTCTGCGGCAGCTTCCTGGCCACTTCACTTGCGATCAACTTCGAGACTTGCGCCACTCCGGCCTGGGCCGCGTTCACGCCAAACATCACGCCGATGAACAGTGAATCGCCCCGGGTTTGTCAGAGGCTCGCAAGTGCCGCGTCGGCGGGTACCGGTGCGGGGTGGTTGTGATGATAGGTGTCCTCGAGCTCGATGGGCGGGATCATGCCGATCTCGCCGTGCAATCGCCGGTGATTGAACCAGTCGATGTATTCCGCGGTCGCGATCTCGAGGTCGTCGATATTCTTCCAGGGCCCGCGGTTGCGGACCAGCTCGGCCTTGAACAGCGAGTTGAAGGCCTCGGCCAGGGCATTGTCGTATGAGTCGCCGGTGGAACCGACCGAGGCGGCCGCGCCAGCCTCGGCAAGACGCTCGGTGTAGCGGATGGCGACGTATTGAACGCCCTTGTCGCTGTGGTGCGTGAGCCCGGTGACCGACTGGCCTGCGCGATCGCGGGTCCAGATGCCCATCTCCAACGCGTCCAGCGCAAGGTCGGTCCGTAGCGACTTCGAGAGCTGCCAGCCGACCACGCGGCGAGAGAACACGTCGATGACGAACGCGGCATACACCCAGCCGACGAAGGTGCGGCAGTAGGTGATGTCCGCGACCCACAACTGGTTCGGAGCGGTTGCAGTGAAGTCGCGATCGACCAGGTCAGGCCGACTATCCGGGCCGCGACCGGAGATCGTGGTGCGCGGGCCCTTGGCTCGGCTAATCCCTCGTAACCCCGCAACGCGCATGAGCCGCTCGACCGTGCAGCGCGCGACGACGACGCCCTCGCGACGCAGTTGGGCGTGGACCTTCTTCGCCCCGTAGACGCCAAAGTTCGCCGAGTGGACGCGGTGGATCTCGATCAGCAGTTCCTCGTCGCGCAGTGCTCGCTTCGAGGGTGGTCGGGTCTTGAACGCGTAGTACGTGCTCGGCGCGATCTGCGTGCCCGCTGCGGTCAGCGTCCGACAGATCGGCTCGACGCCGAACTCATGCTTGTACTGGTCGATGTATTCCACGATCAACGCTGTGGGCGGTCGAGCTCCGCCGCGAAAAAAGCCGAGGCCGACCTCAGGATCGAGTTCGCCCTGCGCAGCTCACGCACTTCCTTCTCCAGCTCGACCAGGCGCTGGGACTCGCTGGTCGTGGTCCCGGGACGGTGCCCCTCGTCGACCTCGGCCTGCACAACCCAGTTCCTCAAAGTCTCGGGATTGATCCCCAGTTGCTCGCCCACACGGCGGAACGTGCCCGACCTCGTCGATGGATCGCGCCGTGACTGAACAGCCATCCTCGTGACTCTCTCCCGAAGCTCGTCGGGGTACTTCCTCGGTGCTGCCATGCTCCTCATCCTCCCGTGGATTCAGAGCCTCCACCAGACCCGGGGCGATTCACCCTTCAGCAGTACCCACCCCAGCCCTGCCGCCAAGCCCCGAATTGATCTACCAACCCTTCGCCGAAGGTACCCCGGAGGCGGGCACCGTGGCGCCGACCTTCCTGCCGGGTCGGGGTGTCGAACAGGTGAATTGCACGACTAGCCCGGCGGACACTCCTCGACTTTCGCTATTATCAGTAGCACTTCGTGCGAACCAAGATCGCCAGGCGCCCGAGAGCAGTCTCGGGGATGGGAGTGTGGGTGCGGTGATGGCGGCCAGGCGCGACGCGGGTCCTCGGTCCAAGGACGTGATGGATGACAAAGACCCGCGTTTGGTTCGTTCACGCAACCGGTTGGTTGATGCGGCATCTGCCCTGTTGAAGACCGGCGGGGTTGATGCAGTCACGGTCGGGGCGGTCTCCCGGATGTCGCGGGTGGCTCGAACGACGTTTTACCGGCATTTCGACGGCACCACCGATTTGTTGGCTGCGGCGTTCGAACGATTGTTGCCCCACGCCGACGTCCCTGACGCGCACGGACCAATCCGCGACAGTTTGGTGCGGTTGGTCCGTGCTCAGGCTGCGTTGATCGAGCAGGCGCCACTGCAATTGACCGCCTTGGCGTGGCTGGCGATGGTGCCGGAGGAGCCCGGGGAGCAGCAGAACACCCTCGCGCCGCTGCGCGCTCGTGTCATCGCGCAGTACCGGGAACCGTTCGATCAGGTGTTGCAGAGCGCCGCCGCCCAGAAGGAACTCGACGAGTTCGATCCCGGCGTGGCCATCACCCAGCTCGTGGGCCCGCTGGTCTTCGCGCGGCTGTCCGGCCTTCGCTCGATGAGTGGCGCGGACTGCGAACAGCTTGTCGACGACTTTCTCGCCGCCCACCGCCGCTGATCCGATAGTCCCGCGTCGCCGAACAATCCATTCCTTTCGCTACATGCTGTAGCGTAGTAATACCGATTGATTCATTTGTCGAAGGGTGTGCGATGCCAACGCAGCGATGGATGCGTGAGCAGTGGTGAAGCTTCGGCGATCGACCGGTCGCGGTGAGTACAGCCGGTCGCTGGGGCAGGTGGGACGCTTCGTCTTGTCGCACAAAGCGCTGGTAGCGGGCGTCTGGGTGGCTGTTGCCGTGGTGTTGGCTGTGCTGTTTCCCCAGTTGGAAACAGTTGTGCGCCAGCAATCGGTGGACCCAATTCCTAAGGGCGTGCCGTCGTTTCAGGCGCTCGATCGCATGGGCGAGGCGTTCGACGAAAAGGGCGCGAAGACCACGGTGTTCGTGGCAATGGAAGATCCGGCCGGACTCACCGAGCCCGCCCGCCAACGCTATGACGACCTCGTGGTCCGGCTCCGCGCCGACCGCGATGATGTGCAGGCCGTACGCGACCTGCTCGCCGACCCGATCACTGCCCGACAAGCGCTCAGCGAAGACGGCAAAGCCTGGTACTTGCCCGTCGGGGTCAGCGGCAGCCTCGGCGGGCCGACGGCGGCCCACGCTGTGGAATCGATCCGCGAGACCGCAGCAGAGGTCTTTACCGGCACCAGCACGACAGTCCACGTGACCGGACCAACAGCGACCTTCAGCGACCAAATCGTCACCGCTGAAAAGGATCTGGTGGTCATCACCATCGCCACCGTCGTGCTGATCGCCATAATCTTGCTGATCGTCTATCGGTCGGTGTTCACTGCGTTGCTACCGCTTCTGGTCATCGGTATCAGTCTCGCCGTAGCCCGCGGAGTCATGTCTGCGTTAGGCGAACTGGGCATGCCAGTCTCGCAATTCACCGTTGCGTTCATGACCGTCATCTTGCTCGGCGCCGGTGTGGACTATTCGGTCTTTGTGATCAGCAGATACCACGAAAGGCTGCGCCAAGGCGCCGCCGCGTCCGACGCTCTCATCGATGCCACCGCCACCATCGGACGGGTGATCCTTGCGTCGGCAAGCACTGTTGCTCTCGCGTTCTTAGCCATGGTCTTCGGGCAGCTCAGCGTCTTCGCCACCCTCGGCCCCGCCTGCGCAGTGGCGATCCTCATCGGATTCCTCGCCACCGTCACGTTGTTGCCGCCAGTGCTGCTGTGGGCTGCGCGATGGGGGTGGGGTGCCCCGCGCAAAGACCTCACGCGGCGCTACTGGAACCGCATCGCGGTCCTCGTCGTACGCCGCCCGGCGCCGTTGCTGGCCGTCAGCCTCGTCGGATTGACGATCCTGAGCGTCACCGCGCTGGGCATTCAGATCACCTACGACGACCGAGACGGTCAACCCACAACCACCGACAGCAACGAAGGTTACGCACTGCTCAACCGGCACTTCCCGCAAGACATCACCATCGCGGAATTTGTCGTCGTGGATTCGCCCACCGATCTGAGAACAACCAACGGACTTGCCGACCTTGATCAGATGGCAGCTCGGATTGCGCAGATCCCCGGCGTCACCCGTGTGGTCGGTGTCACTCGCCCGACCGGAGCCAAACTCGAACAAGCCCAACTCTCCTGGCAGAACGGGCAGATCGGCGATCGGGTGGCCGGCTCAGTGGGTGAGGGCCAAGCCCGCAAAGGTGACCTCGAACAATTGCGTTCTGGTGCAGACCAACTCGCCGACGGCCTCGAACAACTCGACATACAGATCCGCACCAATCTCACCCCACTGGCTGGCATTCTTAACCAAGTCACCACCATCGGGGCCGAAATAGGTCAATACCAACCACTTCTACAAACACTGACCGCCGCCGCACCCCAACTCGACCAAGCCGCGCAGAACGCCCCTCAGCTAGCAGCCCTGGCCGAACAGTCATCAGCCGCCATAGCCACAATCACCTCAGTGCTCCCGTTACTGGATAACTCAGCGCTGTGCACTCAACTACCCCAATGCAGCACCCTGCGCCAACAAGCCCGCGATCTCGCCGCACTCCGCGACAGCGGGTTCTTCACCCAGATCACGACACTGTCCACCCAGCTCGCGCAGATGGACACCCCCCTCACCGCGGTCACCAACCAACTCAACGCCACCGTCGCCACCCTCGAGACCACGCTGGGAACCATCGGGGCCCAAGACCTGCCAACCAAACTCGCCCAACTGCAGACCGGGGTCTCCCAACTCGCCGCCGGCTCGCGAACACTCGCCGAAGGCGTATCTGCACTCGTCGACAGCAACCTTCAACAACTCGCCGGCATGGCCACGCTCGCCGCCCAACTACAGACCACCGCGCGCGAAACCCGCGGCTCGGACTCGGCCACCGGCTTCTACTTACCCAAAGATGCTTTCGCTGACCAGCAATTCGCCGACGTTGCGCGCCAATTCATCTCCCCGGACGGACACACCGTGCGCTACGCCGTCCAGACAAGCTTCGACCCCTACAGCGCGGACGCCATGCGCCTGGCCAGCACCATCGCCACCGTCGCCAACGACGCAAAACCCAACACCACCCTGACCGACTCCACCGTCTCCGTCGCCGGCTTCCCCGCTATCAACGCCGACCTGCAACGACTGCTCACCAACGACTTCCGCCTCCTGGCCCTGGCCACCCTGGCCATCGTCGGCATCATCCTGATCATCCTGCTGCGCTCACTGGTCGCACCCATCTACCTACTCGGCACCGTCGTACTCAACTACACCGCAGCATTGGGCATAGGCGTCCTGATCTTTCAGCACATACTCCACACCGACATCGCTTGGCCTGTGCCCCTATTAGCGTTCATCGTCCTGGTAGCCGTCGGCGCCGACTACAACATGCTGCTGGTCTCACGATTGCGCGAAGAATCACATCACAACGTCCGAGTCGGAGTGCTCCGCACCGTCACCAACACCGGCTCAGTTATCACCTCAGCAGGCCTCATCTTCGCCGCCAGCATGTTCGGCCTCATCGCCGGTTCCATCGGCATCATGACCCAAGTCGGACTCATCATCGGCGTAGGCCTTCTCATCGACACCTTCATCGTCCGCACCATCGTGGTACCAGCCATCGCCACACTCCTCGGCAACGCAAGCTGGTGGCCCCAAAAGCCAACGACCCCTCCCACCCAACGCCGCCACCGACCCCACCCCGCAAAGCAAACATAAAGCCGGGGGACTGCTGCACGACCAGGTGACAGTTTCGGTGTCATGCCGCTGAGGCGGCTGTGTTGATGATCGTCTCGTATTCGATCGGGGTCAACCGGCCGAGGCGGGCCTGACGACGGCGTCGGTGGTAGGTCCGTTCGATCCAGGTGACGATCGCGATCCGCAACTGCTCGCGGGTGCTCCAGCGGTGCCGGTCCAGGACGTCCTTCTGGAGGAGCGCGAAGAACGATTCCATCGCTGCGTTGTCGCCGGCGGCACCGACTCTGCCCATGGACCCAACCAGGCCGTGTCGGTTGAGCGCGGACACGAACTTCCGCGACCGGAATTGAGAGCCCCTGTCCGAATGGACAATACAACCCGAAACATCGTCCTCTCGGCGGGCAACAGCGTTGTCCAGAGCGGTCACGGCGAGACGGGACTTCATCCTGGAGTCGATGCTGTAGCCGACGATCCGCCCCGAGCAGGCGTCTTTGATCGCGCAGAGGTAGAGCTTGCCCTCGTCGGTCCAATGCTCGGTGATATCAGTGAGCCACACTTGGTCCGGTGTGTCGGCGGTGAAGTCGCGTTCGACCAGATCGTCGTGCACAGGCGGGCCCGGCTTCTTACCGTTCTTCCCACGTTTCTTGCCGAAGCTCGACCACCACTGGTTGGCCGAGCAGATCCGCCATGCCGTCCGCCCGCTCATCGGCTGACCAGCAGCTTCGGCTTCATCGGCGAGGAAGCGGTACCCGAACTCCGGGTCATCACGATGCGCGTCGAACAGGGCGTTCGCCCGCTCCGCTTCGACCCAGTCTGCCGCGGTGACCGCGTCCCTGAGCCACCGGTAGTAGGGCTGTCTGGAGAGCTTGAGTACCCGGAACGTCACCGTGACGGGGATTCCGTCGGCGGCGAGCTCTTTCACGAGCGGGTAGAGCCTTTTCCCGGAAGGTTCGCCTGCGACAGATATGCCGCAGCCCGTCGCAGGACCTCGTTCTCCTGCTCCAACAACCGATTCCGCTTCCGAAGCTCTCTCAGTTCGGCAGATTCGGTCGACGTTGTTCCAGGCTTGTGTCCGTCGTCGATGGCGACGCGGCGCATCCACTTGGCCAGGGTCATCTCATGGATCCCGAAGTCTTTCGCGACCTGCGCGAGTGTCACGCCAGGTTCACGGTCTCGGGCTACCCGGACCACATCGTCGCGGAACTCCTGCGGATAAGGCTTAGGCACGATAGTCATCCTTCCAGGCCCACCCTCGGGCAAGCCAGATCAGATGTCACCTATACGTGCAGCAGTCCCGTTAGCCCGCTTCAATTCAGTGTTCTCGCGTCTGAGTCGCTTGAGTTCGGCCGATTCCTCAGTCGTTGTTCCCGGCCGCTGGCCAGCATCGACCTCGGCCCGACGACACCACTTGCGGACCGTTTCTGGCGTACCTATCCCGAGTAGCTCAGCGACCTTGCCCATCGCTGCCCACTCCGAGTCATCCTCAGCCCGAATCTCAGCGACCATCCGGATCGCCCGCTCACGCATCTCGGCCGGGTACCTCTTCGTCCCACTTCCTGACATGACTCCATCCTTCCCAACGAACAGAGTCTCCGGACACGCCGGGGCGATTCACGATGAGGATGGGCGCCGGCTGGTGGTGCGTAACGGCTACCACAACCCGCGGGAGGTGATGACCGCCGCCGGTGCGGTTCCGGTGCGGGCACCAAGGGTCAACGACAAACGGGTCGACCCTGAAACTGGTGAACGCCAACGGTTCTCGTCGGGGATCATCCCGGCCTGGGCACGTAAAAGCCCCGAGGTCAGCGCGGTGTTGCCGCTGCTGTACCTGCACGGGTTGTCGTCGGGAGATTTTGGGCCGGCGCTGGAGCAGTTTCTTGGCTCGGGTGCGGGGTTATCGGCGGCCACGATCACTCGACTGGCCAGCCAGTGGCAGAAGGAAGCGGCCGCCTTCGACGACCGCGACATCACCAGCGATTATGTCTACCTCTGGGTCGACGGCATCCACCTCAAAGTCCGGCTCGAGCAGGAGAAGCTGTGTCTGCTGGTGATGATCGGCGTGCGTGCCGACGGCCGTAAAGAGCTCGTCGCCCTGGCCGATGGGTACCGCGAATCCACCGAATCATGGGCCGATCTATTGCGGTCGTGCCGACGCCGCGGCATGGCGGCCCCGAACCTGGCCGTCGGGGACGGGGCGCTGGGGTTCTGGGCTGCGCTGCGCGAGGTGTTCCCGGACACCCGAGAGCAGCGGTGCTGGTTTCATAAACAGGGCAATGTGCTTGCCGCACTGCCCAAGTCGGCCCATCCGAATGCGATCAAAGCGATGCAGGAGATCTACAACGCCGAGGACATCGGCTACGCCCGTAAGGCCATCGCCGCCTTCGAGAAGACCTACGGGGCGAAGTATCCCAAAGCGGTCGCCAAGATCGTCGACGACGCTGATGTGCTGCTGGAGTTCTACCACTACCCGGCCGAGCACTGGACCCACCTGCGCACGACCAACCCGATCGAGTCGACCTTCGCCACCGTGCGGTTACGGACCAAGGTGACCAAGGGACCCGGCTCCCGAGCCGCGGGACTGGCGATGGCCTACAAGCTCATCGAAGCCGCACAAGTGAAATGGCGAGCCGTCAACGTGAAGCGCCCTGGGTTCCGTTCCGAGTCTCAGCAAGGAGAATCGG
>NZ_AEUD01000012.1 GCF_000192435.1 Gordonia neofelifaecis NRRL B-59395 | reverse complement strand
GCACACCACCGCCGCTTGACAAACATAGAAGCGTCTCGCTCAACCAGCGGTGGGGTGGTGCAGTCCGTTGATTGCGGCGCGGGGCGGTTTCTGGTGTTTGAGTGCGGAGTCGTCCTCCCGTTGATTGAGCGAGCGGAGCGAGTCGAAATCTCTGGTGCGGGGGTTTCGACTCGCTCCGCTCGCTCAACCAACGGTTGGAGTCGCTCGACCCGCGGTGGTCGTCGCTCAAACGGGCCGGCCGTCAACGGCGCCGTCAAGATCCGGACAAGGGCCGTATAGATCGCGTTAAGACCTCTGGTGCAACGGATTTCGTGGGACCAGCGTGAAGGTGGGCCCGCCGACGGGTGCGGGCCGCTGGATCGAGGAGGCCGGAAATGGCTGACATGGTGATGGTCGGCATCGCCGTGCTCGCGATCGCCGCGTGCGCGGCGTTGCTGTACGCGCTGGAGCGGGGGACGGGGCGATGACCGGGGCGGGGACGTTGTCGGTGGTGTTGCTGATCGTGGCGATCGGCGTCGTCGGATATCTGGTGGCAGCGTTGCTGTACCCGGACAAGTTCTAAAGGGCCGGTGCATTGAGTGACTTCTCGGCCGGCCTTCTGCAGCTGGCATTCATCCTGGTCGTGCTCGCGGTCGTCTACGTACCGCTCGGCGACTACATGGCGCGCATGTATCGGTCCACCAGGGACCTGATGCCCGAGCGCCTGCTCTACCGCATGATCGGCGTGAACCCCCGCGCGAGCCAGACCTGGCGCGGGTACGGACTCTCGGTCCTCGGGTTCTCCGGCGTCTCGATCCTGGTCCTGTACGCGCTGCAACGGCTTCAGGGCCACCTCCCGTGGTCCGACGGCAAGCCGGGCATGTCACCGACCGTCGCGTTCAACACGGCGATCTCGTTCGTCGCCAACACCAACTGGCAGTCGTACGAGCCCGAGACCGTCATCGGTGATCTGACGCAGATGCTGGGCCTCGCGGTTCAGAACTTCCTGTCCGCGGCGGTGGGCATGGCGGTTGCGATCGCGCTCGTGCGCGGCATCATCAGCCGGCGCGGCACCGGGGAGATCGGCAACTTCTGGGTCGATCTGGTGCGGGGCACCTTCCGCATCCTGCTGCCGCTGGCCTTCGTGATCGCGACGATCTTCGTCCTGCAGGGCGCGGTGCAGTCGTGGCACACCGCCGCCGACTTCACCACGGTCGACGGCAGCATCGGCCGGGTCCCGCTGGGCCCGTTCGCCTCCCAGGAGGCCATCAAACTCCTCGGCACCAACGGTGGCGGCACTTACGGCGCGAACTCGGCGCATCCGTTCTCCAACCCGACGCCGCTGACCAACGCCGTACAGGTGCTGGCCATCCTGATCATCCCGGTCAGCCTCACCCGGACATACGGAAACCTGGTCCGCGACCACCGGCAGGGACTCACCCTGCTCGGGGTCATGGCGGTGATCTGGGGAGCGATGCTCGCCCTGGTCTGGACCTTCGAGTCGCGGACCGACGGGGTGGCGTCGCAGGCGGCGGGCGCGATGCTCGAAGGCAAGGAGTATCGCTTCGGGACTCCCGGCACCGCGCTGTTCGCGGTATCGACCACGGGGACCTCGACCGGCGCCGTCAATGCCGCCCACGACAGCTTCGCGGCGGCCTCCGGCGGTGGACTGCTGTGGAACATGCTGCTCGGCGAGGTGGCACCCGGCGGCGTCGGCTCCGGCCTCTACGGGCTCCTGGTCCTGGCGATCATCACGGTGTTCGTCGGTGGGCTGCTGGTCGGCCGCTCGCCGGAGTTCCTCGGCAAGCGGATCGGGCAGAAGGAGATCACCGTCGCCGCGCTGTACGTGCTGGTCATGCCCGCCGTGGTGCTGACCGGCTCCGCGATCACCGTGCTCCTCGGATCGACGCCGGCGGCGCTCGGCAACGACGGCCCGCGCGGCAGCGACGGCGCCATCCACGGCTTCAGCGAGATCCTGTACGCCTACGCGTCGGCCACCAACAACAACGGCAGCGCCTTCGGCGGACTCAGCGCGACCAGCGACTGGCTGCAGATCTCACTCGGCCTCGCGATGCTGTTCGGCCGTCTGGTCCCCATCGTGCTCGTGCTGGCTCTCGCGGGACTGCTGGCACGGCAGAAGCCGAAGCTCGACGAGGCCACCGGCTCACCCGGACACAGCGTCGCGACTCTGCCGACCAGCGGAATCCTGTACGGCGCACTACTTCTCGGCACCACACTGCTGGTCGCCGGACTCACCTTCTTCCCGGCGATGGCGCTGGGACCGATCGCGGAGGCACTGCGATGAGTGACAAGGACATCGTTCGCAGCGGGGCGTTCGACACGCGGCAACTGGTGTCGTCGCTGCCGCAGGCCCTGCGGAAGCTGAATCCGCGCGATCAGGCGCGGAACCCGGTGATGTTCGTCGTCTACCTGGGCGCGTTGATCACCACCGTCCTGGCGATCATCTATCCGTCGGTGTTCGCCTGGGTGATCGTCGTCTGGCTGTGGTTCACGGTGATCTTCGCCGGACTGGCCGAGGCCGTCGCCGAGGGTCGTGGCCGCGCGCAGGCCGACAGCCTCCGGAAGGTCAAGCGCGACACCGTCGCCCGCGTGCTGGGCGACGACGGCGCGATCACCGAGCTCCCCGGCTCCGAGCTGCGGCTCGGCATGCGGATCGTGGTCGAGGCGGGGGAGACGATCGCCGGCGACGGAGACGTCGTCGAAGGCATCGCCACCGTCGACGAGTCGGCGATCACCGGTGAGTCGGCGCCGGTGGTCCGCGAGTCCGGCGGCGACCGGTCCGCGGTGACCGGCGGCACGGTGGTGCTCTCGGACCGCATCGTCGTGCAGATCACCGCCGAGCCAGGGAGCACGTTCGTCGATCGGATGATCGCGCTGGTCGAAGGCGCGTCGCGGAAGAAGACCCCGAACGAGATCGCGCTCGACATCCTGCTGACCGCGTTGACCATCATCTTCCTGCTGGCCGTCGTGGCCATCGGACCGATGCAGAGTTACGCGGGTGAGGCGGCTGATCCGATCAAGCTGATCGCCCTGTTGGTCTGTCTGATCCCGACGACGATCGGCGCGCTGCTGTCGTCGATCGGCATCGCGGGCATGGACCGGCTGGTGCAGCGCAACGTGCTCGCCATGTCCGGCCGCGCGGTGGAGGCCGCGGGCGACATCGACACCCTGCTGATGGACAAGACCGGAACCATCACCTTCGGCAACCGCCGGGCCACCGAGTTCCATCCCGCCGACGGAGTGGAACTCGTCGAACTCGCCGACGTGGCGTACCGCTGCAGCCTGGCCGACGACACCCCCGAAGGCCGCAGCATCATCGACCTCGCGCTCAGCCGTTACGAGGTGACACCGCTCGACGAGGTGGACGTCGCGGCCGCCCGATCCGGCGCCGATCCGCGGTTCACCGTGGTGCCGTTCACCGCGCAGACTCGCATGAGCGGCGTCGATTTGGACAAGAACGGACAGGTCAGCGAGTACCGCAAGGGTGCGGCCGACGCTGTGGAGAAGTGGGTCGGCACGTTGACCGCCCAGGTGCGGAAAGACGTGGACGCGATCTCGACCCGCGGCGGCACACCGCTGGTGGTCGGGATCAGGACGGGGCTCCGCCGCCATGTGCGCCGTGCTGAGCGAGCGGAGCGAGTCGAAGTGCTGGGCGTCGTCGAACTGTCGGACGTGGTGAAACCCGGCATGACCGATCGGTTCGCCCAACTGCGCGCCATGGGCATCCGGACGGTGATGGTGACCGGCGACAATCCGCTCACCGCCAAGGCGATCGCGGCGGAAGCCGGTGTCGACGACTTCATCGCGCAGGCGACGCCCGAGGACAAGCTCGAGCTGATCCGGAAGGAGCAGTCGGGCGGACGGCTGGTCGCGATGACCGGCGACGGCACCAATGACGCCCCGGCCCTCGCCCAGGCCGACGTCGGGCTCGCGATGAACACCGGAACGATGGCCGCCAAAGAGGCCGGCAACATGGTCGACCTCGACTCCGACCCCACCAAGCTCATCGAGGTGGTGGCCATCGGCAAGCAGCTGCTCATCACCCGCGGCGCGCTCACGACGTTCTCGCTCGCGAACGACCTCGCGAAGTACTTCGCGATCCTGCCCGCGATGTTCAGCGCGGTGTACCCGCAGCTCGACGCACTCAACATCATGCGCCTCCACTCGGCGGAGTCGGCGATCGTCTCGGCGGTGGTGTTCAACGCCCTCATCATCGTCGCGTTGATCCCGTTGTCGCTGAAGGGGGTTCGTTACCGGGCGACGAGCGCGGCCAACCTGCTGCGCCGGAACCTGCTGATCTACGGGCTCGGCGGCGTGGTGACACCGTTCATCGGCATCTGGTTGATCGATCTGCTCGTCCGGCTGCTGCCGGGGATGGGGTGAGAGATGAAGAACGTATTCGTGAGTCTGGCTCGGCAGAGCGTGGTGGCGTTGCTCGCGCTGGTGACGCTGACGGTCGTCGTCGGCGGGCTGTACCCGGTCGCGGTATGGGGGATGTCCCGCTTCGACTCCGCCGCGGCCGAGGGGTCGTTCGTGACCGACGGGCAGGGCTGCCGGTCGTCGGACCTGCTGGGACTGGACCAGCAGGTGCCCGCAGGCCAGGCGGATCCGTACCTGCACAATCGGGTCGCGGGCGGCGCGGACGATCCGATGGCGCCCGGCGACGCGTCCGCTTCCGGCGCGAGCAACCTCGGGCCCAACAGCCCGGAACTGGTGAAGATCATCGACACCCGCCGGGCCGTGATCGCCAAGCGCGAAGGCGCGCCGCCCGCGGAGGTTCCTGCGGACGCGGTCACCGGCTCGGGGTCGGGCCTGGACCCCGACATCAGCCCGGCGTACGCCGATCTGCAGGTGCCGCGCATCGCCCGGGCCCTGGACCTCTCGCCGTCGGTGGTCCGCGCCATCATCGCCGACCACACCAGCGGCCGCCAGTTGGGTTTCCTCGGACAGGAACGGGTCAACGTCCAGCAGGTGAACCGCGACCTCGGAATCTCCGGCCCGCAGCCGCATGACACCCGCTGCCGATAGCATCGGCGACATGCCCGCCGCAGAGGAACCACGAGGTCAACTCGAGGTGTTTCTCGGCTGCGCGCCGGGCGTCGGCAAGACGTACGAGATGCTCGCTCAGGCGCGCACGCTCGCGGACGAGGGCGTCGACGTCGTCGTGGGCGTCGTCGAATCCCACGGCCGCGCGGCCACCGCCGCACTCGTGGACGGTCTCGAAGTGATCGAGCGGGTGCCGGTGGAGTATCGCGGGACGGTGCTTCTCGAGATGGATCTCGACGCGGTGCTCGCGCGCGACCCCGAACTCGTCCTGGTCGACGAGCTCGCTCACAGCAACGCGCCCGGCATGCAGAACGAGAAGCGCTGGCAGGACATCGAAGTGCTGCGCGACGCCGGGATCGACGTGCTCTCGACGGTCAACATCCAGCATTTCGAGAGCCTGAACGACGTCGTCGCACAGATCACCGGGGTCACTCAGCGGGAGACCGTGCCCGACGCGGTGGTGCGCGGCGCCGATCAGATCGAGCTCGTCGACATCGAACCCCGGGCACTGCGTCAGCGGCTCGCGCAGGGCAAGGTCTACGACGCCGGGCGGATCGACGGCGCGCTGGCGAACTTCTTCCGGCAGGGCAACCTGACCGCGCTGCGTGAACTGGCGCTGCTGTGGCTCGCCGACCGGGTCGACGACAAGCTGGCCGCCTACCGGGCGGCCAACGCCATCACCGACACCTGGGAGGCGCGCGAACGCGTGGTCGTCTCGGTGACCGGAGGGCCCGAGTCGGCGGGACTGATCCGTCGCGCCGGTCGGATCGCCTCCCGGTCGAGTGCGGAACTGCTCGTGGTCCACGTGGTTCGGGGCGACGGACTCACCGACCGCGGCGCCGTCGACGTCGGCGGGCTGCGGAAACTCGCGAGCAGCATCGGAGCCGGCTTCTACTCGGTGGTCGGCGACGACGTCCCGCAGACCCTGCTGGAGTTCGCACGCGCCATGAACGCCACCCAGCTCGTGCTCGGGACGTCGCGTCGGTCCCGGTGGCAGCGGCTCTTCGACGAGGGCGTCGGGGCGGCGGTCGTGCGCGACAGCGGTCGCATCGACGTCCACATGGTCACCCATGACAAGGCCGCGGTGCGCAATCGACTCGATATCCGCGACACGCGATTCCATCGGCCGGGCAGCTGGATTCTGGCGGTTCTCGCGCCGGTCGCTCTCACCGGGCTGCTCACCGTCATCGACCGGTACCTGGGGTTCGCCAGTCAGTCGGCACTGTTCTTCGTGGTGATCCTGGCCGTCGCACTGCTCGGCGGCGTCGTTCCCGCGGCGCTCTCGGCCGTGATGTCGGGCCTGCTGCTGAACTATTTCTTCGCCGCACCGAGATTCACCTTCACGATCGCCGAGCCGGACAACATCATCACCATCGTGGTGATGCTGATCATCGCCATCGCTGTCGCCGCACTGGTGGATTCGGCGACCGTGCGGAGGCGTCAGGCGCAACGGGCCGGGCGGGACGCCGAACTGCTGGCCCTGTTCTCCAGCGCTGTCTTGGACGGCGCAGGAGTGTCGGGGCTGCTTCAGCGCGTCCGCGAGACATACCAGCAGACCTCGGTCGCCGTCGCACGCAGGGAGGACCGCACCGAGACGATCGCGCATTCGGTCGGCGACGACCCGCCGCGGACCGCGGCCGAGGCCGACACCGTCTGTCCCGCGGCCGGAGGCGAGTACGAGCTGCTGCTGCGCGGCCCGGAGGTCGGAGCTGCCGATCAGCGGGTGCTCGCGGCGGTCGCGAGCCAGGTAGCCGCGGCCGTCGAACGCGACCGGCTGGAGGCGGAGGCCGCAGAGGCCGATGAGCTCGCCCGCACCGACGAGCTGAGGCGCGCGCTGCTGGCTGCGGTGAGCCACGACCTGCGGACGCCCCTGGCGGCGGCCAAAGCGGCCGCGTCGAGTCTGCGCAGTCCGGAGGTCACCTTCAGCGAGGAGGACACGGCGGAGCTGCTGGCGACCGTCGAGGAGTCGATCGACCAGCTGGCGTCGCTGGTCGGCAATCTGCTCGACTCGTCGCGTCTGGCGGCCGGAGTGGTCCGACCGCAGCGGGAACGGACATATCTGCCGGAGGTGATTCACCGGGCCGGCGCCGCGGTGACCCGGCGGGCCCCGGGCAACCCCGAGATCTCCGTGGAGATCGCCTGCGATTGGGCACTCACCGATGCCGGGTTATTGGAACGGGCGCTGGCGAACCTCATCGACAATGCCCTGCGGCACGGCGGCGGGAATGTCGAGGTCCGTACCGATCTGGTGCAGGCGTCGGGCCGCGGTGCGGACGATTCCGACGCGCCGCGCTGTCGCATCCGGGTGATCGATCACGGCGCCGGTATCCCGGTGGCCGAGCGTTCCCGGGTGTTCACCCCGTTCCATCAATACGGCGATCAGAATCGTCAGACGTCCGGGGTCGGGCTGGGACTGTCGGTGGCGAGCGGGTTCGTCTCGGCGATCGGAGGCACGTTGGTCGCCGCTCAGACACCCGGCGGCGGGACCACGATGGTCGTCGAACTGCCCGCGTTCGACGGCGCGAGCGAACGGGGAGAGGAGGCGGCCGATGGCTGAGCACGGGCACGTGCTGGTGGTCGACGACGAGCCACAGCTCCTGCGCGCACTCCGGATCAACCTGCGCGCCAGGGGATTCGAGGTGACCACGGCCGCCACCGGCGCGCAGGCGCTGGAGGCGGCGAGCAAGCGTCCGCCGGACGTCGTGGTGCTCGACCTCGGACTTCCGGACATGGACGGCTTCACCGTCCTCGCCGGGCTGCGCGGGTGGACTTCGGTGCCGGTGATCGTGCTGTCGGCGCGAACGGACGCCGCGGACAAGGTCCAGGCGCTCGACGCCGGCGCCGACGACTACGTGACGAAACCGTTCGGCATGGAGGAGTTCCTGGCGCGACTCCGCGCGGCGATCCGTCGTGGCACCGCGTCCGGGATTCCCGCAGAGGCGCCGGTGGTTCGCGCGGGCGCCCTCGAAGTGGATCTGGCGGCCAAACGCGTCACCCGGGACGGTGAGCCGGTGCGGCTCACGCCGACCGAGTGGGGTGTCCTCGAACTGCTCGTGCGCAGCGAGCCGAATCTGGTCGGGCAGCGCGAGATCCTCACGGCGGTGTGGGGGCCCACCTACGTGAACCAGACCAACTATCTGCGGGTGTATCTGGCGGCCTTGCGCCGGAAACTGGAGGCCGATCCGTCGCATCCCCGGCATCTGATCACCGAGGCCGGCATGGGATACCGATTCGTGCGGTGAGCCCCGGCGGTCGCCGCGGTTCCGCAGTACGCTCGGCCCCATGTCCGACACCGTCGCGAGCGTCGCCGCCGCCAAGTACGTCATGCTCACCACCTACAAGAAGGACGGCACAGCCGTCGCGTCGCCGCTGTGGGCCGCCCCCGACGGGGACGACATGCTGCTCTGGACGGTCGTCGACTCGTGGAAGGTCAAACGGCTGCGCCGCAACAACAACGTGCTGGTGCAGGCGTGCGACGCGCGCGGCGGCAAGACGCACGGCCCGCAGGTCGCCGGCGTGGCGGAGGTCATCGACCGTCAGCCGGCGGCCGACGCGATCGTCCGGAAGTACGGCCTCATCGGCCGACTGACGATCTGGGGATCGTCGATTCGCCGCGGTGCGTCGGGCACGGTCGGGATCCGCGTCCGAGACGTGTTGTAGGGAGTCGTGGCGGACGGGGTCTCGATACGCTCGTCACTTCGTTCCTCGCTACTCGACCGGCCTGGGGCGGGCTGCTTTTTCAGGGTTGTCGAGTAGGTGAGGAGCGTAGCGACGAGCCGTATCGAGACATGCTGGGGCGTGGGTTGTTTCGGGGTCTCGATATGCCGCGGCGCTTGCGCGCCGGGGCTACTCGACCGGCCTGGGCTGGCGGCTGCCTTCTCAGCCTGGGGCGGGCTGCTTTTCAGGGTTGTCGAGTAGGTGAGGAGCGTAGCGACGAGCCGTATCGAGACAGGGTGAGCGATCAGTCCGACAGCAGGGCCAGGGCGACGCGGAGGTAGGCCTGCGCCGCCGTCACGAGCTCGGCGAGGGAGACGGACTCGTCGGGCTGATGAGCCTGGCCGTTGATGTCGCCGGGGCCCATCACCACCGTCGGAATGCCGAGCGCGGAACTGGTCCAGCCGCCGTCGCACGCCGCGGTCCAGCCGCCGACCGAGGTCGGAGCTCCCGAGTCGACGACCGCCTGCGCGGTGGCCGTCACCAGCGGATGGTCCTCGGGGGTTGCGAACCCGGGCAGGAACATCGTCGGAGTCACCGACACGGTGATGCCATCGGAATCGATTCCCGCGGAACGGATCTCGTCGGATAAACGCCTGCCGATCTCATGGACGTCCTCGCCAGGCATCAGCCTGCGGTCGACGCCCATCGAGCAGCTCGGGGCGACCACGGAGATGCCCTGCCCGCCCTGGATGGTGCCGACGTTCCAGGTGCCGAAGCCGAGCAACGGATCGGGGTCGGCGGCCATGCGGCGTTGATCGGCCCCGATCACCTCGATGACCCTCGCCGCCGCGTCGATCGCGCTCGCACCGTCGCTGGGACGACCCGAGTGCGCGGCCCGGCCGGTCACCTCGACGTCGAAGTACGACGCCCCACGGCATCCGCGGACCACCTCCAGCCGAGTCGGTTCGGCGACGATGCAGCCCAGGTGCTCGCCGGCCGGCGGGTGCTCGACCAGATGCCGAACCCCGACGCCGTGCTCCTCCTCATCCACGGTGACGACCAGCCGCACGGGGCCGGACACGTCGACGCCGTCGGCCACTGCTTGGGCGACGGCTTTCATCGCCACGACCGCCGCGGCGATTCCGCCCTTCATGTCGGTGGCGCCCCGGCCGATGATCAGGTCGCCGTCGCGGCGGGGAACGAACGGGTCACCGGTCCAGCCGGGACCCGGCGGCACCACGTCCGAGTGACCGAGGAACATCAGGCCCGGTCCGTCGGCGTCGCCGTTCACCGTGGCGACGAGATTCGGTCGACCCGGGGCCGCCTCGGAGACCTGCACCTCGAAGCCGGCGTCGCGGCATGCCTGCGCCAGTACCTCGACCGCCGCCTCCTCCGTGCCGCCCGGATTCACGCTCGGGACCGCCACCAGCGCGCACGTCAGCGCTTCCACCTCGGCGGGGTCGATCGTCGCGGCCGACGCGTCGGCGGTCTCTCGGCGGCGGGGCTCCATCGGCGGCCTTTCTGCGTCAGCTTTGAGTCGTCGGGCGCATCGACGGCCCTCGATAGTAGGCTATGCCCGATGGCCATTGTGTATTTCGTGATTGCGGTGCTCGCGCTTGTCGGTGCGGGCGCCCTGTTGTGGCTGGACCGGAACCGGTCGCAACAGGTTCACCACCAGCGCGCTGTGTGGGGCGAGACGCATTCCTTCAAGTTCCGCGAGACCGACAGCAAGCTCCGCACCGTGTTCCATCGTGCCGCGATGGACGCGCCGGAGCACGTTCAGGTGCGCGACGTCGCCTACGGCGTGTACGAGGGCGCTGAAGCGGTCGTCTTCGACCTGGAGGAGACCGCCACGGTGGTCGCCGTTCGCCGCCCCGCAGCGTCGGCGGTCACCGTCGACCTGCGGTACGAGGACGTGCTGGCCCCCGCCGAAGACGATGTCGACCTGCTCGGCGCGATGGGCTCGCGCGTGATGTTCGCGAGCAATCTCGACGCCGCCCGCCGCATCTGCGATCGACGCATGGTGACACTCGCCACCGATACCCCGGCCTACGTCGAGATCCTGTGGAACGAGGGCAACTGGGCGCTGGGCGCCATGCCGGTCACCACGGAGGACGAGCGGTTGGACGTCGCGCTGGACGCTGTGCGCCGCTTCGCCGATCTGCTGCGTGTGCTGCCTCCGGCGGTCGTGCCGCAGGACGCCCCGGACCCTCGCGATCCGCACGGACCGACCAACGACGAGCTGGCCGACGAGAAGACCGAGTCGCTCCGCGACTCCGAACGCCGGCGTCGTGCGCAGGCCGCCGCGGCACCGGAGCCGCGACCGTCGCGCCTCGACGCGACCCCGCGCCCCGCCGACCAGACCGGTCCCTCGCGCGTGGAGCCCATCCGTCGTCCGGCACCGCGCCCGGCCGCCGATCCGCGTACCTCGCGGGAGCGGTTCGCCCCGCCGAACCTGCCGCCGCTGAACGACCCGCGCGAGCGCTGACCTCCCGGGTCGCCCGACTCGCTGATCTCTTCTTCCGACGCCTCCAAAGGAGCTGGTGACCCATGTCGGCATCCGATGCCACCCCCGCCGTCGACGCCGCCGCACGCGCCCGCCTGGCCGAACTCGTCACCGAGTTGGCCGTAGTCCACGGCAAGGTGACGCTGTCGTCCGGCAAGGAGGCCGACTACTACGTCGACTTGCGTCGCGCGACCCTCCACGCGGAGGCGAGCCGGCTGATCGGCGCCCTGATGCGGCAGTTGACCGCGGACTGGGAGTACGTCTCGGTCGGCGGTCTGACCCTGGGCGCCGACCCGGTGGCGACGTCGATCATGCACGCCGACGGCCCGGCGATCGACTCGTTCGTCGTCCGCAAGGCGGCCAAGACGCACGGGATGCTCGAGCCACCCCGACGGCTGCCGTCGATCCCCGCTGCGGCGAGGGGTACGGCAGCTCGACGTGTGCTGGTCGTCGAGGACACGTCCACCACCGGAGCCTCCCCGTCGCAGGCGGTCGAGGCGGCGCGTGAAGCGGGTGCCGAAGTGGTCGGTGTTGCGACCGTCGTCGACCGCGCGACGGGCGCCGACGACGTCATCACCGCGCTCGGCGTGCCGTACCGGTCGTTGCTGGGGCTGGCCGACCTCGGTCTTGCCTGACCGGCCGGAGTCCGACCCGGACTCGACCGCCGCCGGACCCACCGAGTGGGTCACCGGAATCGGACCCGCGATCGGTGTCGGTCCGTGGATCGAGGAGTGCGAGGGGCCGCTGCCGGGCGACCCCCGCTACGACCGGGAACTGCTCGCCGAGGGTGATCGCCGCAACGTGGTCGACGCGTACCGCTACTGGACGCGCGAGGCGATCGTGGCCGACCTCGACACCAGACGCCATGACTTTCACGTCGCGATCGAGAACTGGGGCCACGACTCGAACATCGGCACGGTGGTGCGCACCGCCAATGCGTTCCTGGCCGCCGAAGTGCACATCGTCGGCCGACGGCGATGGAACCGGCGCGGCGCAATGGTCACCGACCGCTACCAGCACCTCCGTCACCACGCGACGGTAGACGAGCTGATGGCGTGGGCGCGCGAGCACGACCTCACGGTGGTCGCCGTCGACAACACGCCGGGCGCCGTCGCGCTCGAACGGACCGAACTGCCGCGGCGGGCGCTGCTCGTGTTCGGGCAGGAGGGTCCGGGGGTCAGCGATGAGACTCAGGATCGCGCCGACCTGACCGTGTCGATCGCACAGTTCGGCTCCACTCGCAGTATCAACGCCGGCGTCGCCGCGGGCATCGTCATGCATTCGTGGATCGCGCGGCACGCCGATCTCGACGACGCCTGGTGAGCGCGGGCCGCAGCGGTCGGGCCGATGACCTGAACCGCCCTACTCATCGGTAGTGTTCTACATCACATTCGCCGCTCGCTCTTCCATTCGTAAGTCGCCTGACTGATTATTGACGGGCGCAATGCTGTCGATGCGCGAGCGAGAGGGGGTGTGAGAGTAGTTGGCCGACGTCACCCGGCGGTGACGGGCGCGAGCCAGAGGCCGACGAGGCCGTCGACCATCGATTCGGAGAATCCTGACCACGACGTGATGTCGAGGGCGCCGAGTTCGTTCCTTCTGTGTTCGAAGTCGGCGAAAGTCGAGATCAGGATGTTCTGCGACATCAGGTTCCGGACTCGGACCGCCTCCTCCGGCAGTGCCGGGAGGGTTCGGTAGAGGCCGCTGAGGATGTCGGCGAGGGGCTGGGATTCGGCGCCTTCGCGATAGACGAGTTCGACGGATGCCGGATCGTTCGCGAGCTGGCGCCAGAACTGGCCGTAATACGTTGGGCCGGGGCTTGTTCCGATGTGCTCGAGTTGCGGTTGGACGAGGCATCGGAGCCAGTCGCGAACCTGGGAGACGTAGCCGACCTCGGAGACCATGCGGGCGCGGATGGCGTCGATCGGTTCCTGATGTGACCGGAGCAGTTCGCGGATCAGTTCGGTGCGGGACCCGAAGTGGTAGCCGACCGCGAAGTTGTTGCCCTGGCCGGCGGCTTCGCTGATCTGTCTGTTCGACACCGCCGTCAGGCCGTGCTCGGCGAACAGTCGCTCAGCGGCCGCCAGAAGGCGGGCCCGCGTCTCGTCGGCCCTGCTGCTGCGGTCGGCACTCACCCTGACATGATCCCCCATCGCTCCGAGCGGGCGGTCGGAGGTCTGAATCGACACGCGCGTGTTAAGTCGTACGACTTAGAAATATTGCTCGACCCGCCACCGGACTTCGCAGCCGAGAGTCAAGACGAAAGGACCGCCAATGCCGACACCCACTCCGATTCCTCGACGATCGGTGACGCGGAGGAGTTTCCTCGCCGGCTCGACAGCCGCCGTCGCCGGCGTCGCGGTGGCCGGTGCCTCCGGAGCTGTGGCCGCCGCGCCGCGCCGCGTGCGGACCACGGCCTCGGAGCATCGCGTGATCGTCGTCGGATCGGGTTTCGGCGGCGCCGTCACCGCCCTGCGGCTGACGCAGGCGGGTGTTCGGGTGCTCCTGCTCGAGCGGGGGCGTGAGTGGAAGACCGGGCCGAACGCACACACCTTTCCGAATCCGACGTCGCCCGACAAACGCGCGCTGTGGCACCGCAGCGCGCCGCAGTTGTTCGGCAGGCCGTTCTCGCCCGAGCCGTATGCGGGCCTGATCGACGCGGTGGTCGGAGACAACATGACCGCGGTGACCGCGGCCGGCCTCGGCGGTGGCAGCCTCGTCTACCAGGGGATGACCCTGGAGCCGGCGGAAGCGGTGTTCAACGAGCACCTGCCCGAGCAACTCGACTGGCAGCGGATGCACAACATCTACTACCCGCGCGTCGCCGAGATGCTTCAGATCGCGACCGCACCGGACCGGTTGATCCGGACGCCGCAGTACCGGGCCGCTCGCGTGTTCGCCGCGCAGGCGCGCCGGGCCGGACTTCCGGTGTCGAAGATCCCGATGCCGATCGACTGGCAGTTCGCGCTCGACGAGATCGCCGGCCGGATGCGCCCGTCGTACACCGACGGGTCCGGCGCGCTCGGCGTCAACAACGGAGGCAAGCACAGTGTCGACGTCACCTATCTGCGTCAGGCCCGCGCCACCGGGTTGCTGACGGTGGCGACGCTCCACGAGGTGAACGACGTGGCACGTGATCGCGCAGGCAAGTGGACGCTCGAGGTCAGTCAGACCGACGTGAACGGCACGACCGTCGCTCGCAAGACGCTGACGACGCCGACCCTCGTGATGGCGGCGGGCAGCGTGCACACCACGCGACTGCTGCTGCGGGCTCGCGGATCGGGAGCCGTCGGCGACCTGCCGGACGCCATCGGCACCGGGTGGGGGACCAACGCGGACCGCATCTACGTGTGGTCGAACCCGGGGCTGGAGTTCGGTGCGAAACAGGGTGGGCCGGTGGTCTTCGGCAGCCTGAACTGGGACTCGCCCGACAACGCGCACACGCTGATCCAGGCGTCGATCCCGTCACTCGGCATGGAGCCGCACAGCACCATGATGGTCGGCTACGGCGTCAGTCGCGCGCGCGGCGCGTTCCGGTACGACTCCGCACGCGGCGACGCCCGACTGCACTGGCCGGCAGACGGCGACCGTCGCATCCAGTGGGGTCACATCCATCCGACGGCGGTGAAGATCGCCGGGGCGGGGTCGGTGCTGACCGACTCGAACCGATTCCTCAACACCACCTGGCATCCGCTCGGCGGCGCCGCGATGGGCGCCGTCTGCGACCTGTCGGGACGGGTCCATGGGCAACGTGGCCTGTATGTGCTCGACGGAGCCCTGATCCCCGGGACCTCGGCGGCGTGCAACCCGTCGATGACCATCGCCGCCGTCGCCGAACGCGCACTCGACGACATCGTCCGGCACGACGTCGGCCGGGTGATCTGACCGCCGTCAGAGACGGGTCAGCGCGAGCACCGGGATCACGCGGATCCCCTCGGCCTTGACCTCGTATTCGGCGAATCCCGGGTACCGGCGTGCCTGCTCCGCGTAGATGCTGTCCCGGCGGTCGCCGGTGACCTCTGCGACGGCGACGTCGTAGGTCTGCGTCCCACGTTCGACAGTTGCGCGGCCCGCATCGGTCAGGTTGTAGTACCAGGCGGGGTTGCTGGGAGCGCCGCCCTTGCTCGCGAAGACGTAGACGGTGGCCGGGTCGTCCTCGTCGGCCAGGTACATCATCGGCGTCACCGTCTGGCGGCCCGACTTACGGCCCACGTGGTGCACCAGCAGCATCGGTGCGCCGTCGAACGGCCCGCCGACTCGGCCCTCGTTGGCGCGGAACTCCTCGATGACATCGGTGTTCCAGTCACTCATCGTCTCTGCTCCTCGTTCGGTCGGGATCTTCTCGGATGGGTCTCCCGGCCAACTCTAGGCCGCCGGTTCTAGGCAGCGGGCAGATCGGAGCTGTCGTGCACGGTTCGACTGATCGGTCCGAGACGGGACTGGACCCGATCGATCACGTCGGCCAGCTGGATCGGGTCGTTGACGTCGGCGACCATCGCGACGGTGTAGCCGTTGTTGCCGATCATGAACGGCAGAACGGGGGAGTAACTGCTGCTGACGACTGCCATCGGCCGGCGATCCGCGGCGAGCCGAGCGGCATAGGCGGCGACCGACTCGTCGTCCAGGATGAGCAGCGGGATGTCTGTGGGGGTGATCTTCTTGTGCGTCATGCGACCAGCATCGACCCCGGACGTGCGACAGCGATGCGAGCCGACTTCGGGTTCGCTGTGAACGCCGCGAACCCCGGACCGAGTGGTCCGGGGCTCGCGGCGGCTCTCAGCGGCGCGTCATTCGAGTTCGACAGCGCTCTCGTTCTTCTGGCTGCGTCGGCGGCGCAGCCACTCGTAGACCATCGGCAGCACCGAGACCAGCACGATCAGAATGAAGATCGGCTCGATCAGCTTCTGGATGATCTCGAACTGGCCGAGCCAGTAGCCGAGCAGGACGATGCCTGCACCCCAGACGATCGCACCGACCACGTTGTAGATGGTGAAGACCGCGAACTTCATCCGCGCCGCGCCGGCGACGATCGGGGCGAGTGTGCGGACGATCGGCACGAAGCGAGCCAGGAAGATGGTGACCGGGCCGTGCTTCTCGAAGAACTCGTGCGCCTCGTCGATGTAGCGCTGCTTGAGGAACCGGGCGTCGGGTTTGAACATCGAGGTGCCCGCGTAACGACCGATCCAGTAGCCGACCTGACCGCCGAGGACGGCCGCGATCGGCACCCCGATCAGCAGCGGCCACAGGCTCAGTCCGGAGTCGGCGACCTGGGACGCATGCTCGCCGGCCTCGCCCGCCGCGATCAGACCCGCGACGAATAGCAGCGAGTCGCCGGGCAGCACGGGGAACAGCACGCCCGATTCGATGAAGACGACGAGGAGAAGGCCCCAGAACGCGGCCGCCCCGAAGTATCCGATCAGGTTGAACGGGTCCATGAATCCGGGCATCAGTGCCACGTTGGTCGTGGTCTCGGCAAGCAGAGTGTCGATCACGGGGCCTTAGCTTACCGTCAGTGCCTTCGAGAACCCTTAACGCTGCAGTTGACAGGGGACCGCCCGAGCCGTCGGAGGCTACCGTCATACTGGATCGGACAGTTACAAACGAGTGGAAAACATCCACCGGCTCGCTTAGGACGTGAGAATGCCTATCGCAACCCCCGAGAAGTACGCCGAGATGCTGGCCAAGGCCAAGGCGGACGGCTATGCGTTCCCCGCCATCAACTGCACCTCGTCGGAGACCGTCAACGCGGCCATCAAGGGATTCGCCGACGCGGGCAGTGACGGCATCATCCAGTTCTCGACCGGCGGCGCCGAGTTCGGTTCGGGTCTGGGCGTCAAGGACATGGTGACCGGCGCCGTCGCACTCGCCGAGTTCGCGCACGTGATCGCCGACAAGTACGACGTGACCATCGCGCTGCACACCGACCACTGCCCCAAGGACAAGCTCGACGGTTTCGTCCGCCCGCTGCTGGAGATCTCGCGCGAGCGCGTCGCGAACGGCCAGAATCCGCTGTTCCAGTCGCACATGTGGGACGGCTCGGCCGTGCCGATCGACGAGAACCTCGAGATCGCCCAGGAACTCCTCGCCAAGGCCAACGAGGCGAACATCATCCTCGAGGTCGAGATCGGTGTCGTCGGCGGCGAGGAGGACGGTGTCGAGAACGAGATCAACGAGAAGCTGTACACCTCGGTCGAGGACTTCGAGAAGACCGTCGACGCGCTCGGCACCGGTGAGAAGGGCAAGTACCTGCTGGCCGCCACGTTCGGCAACGTGCACGGCGTGTACAAGCCGGGCGGCGTGAAGCTGCGCCCGAGCGTGCTCAAGGAAGGCCAGGACGCCGCGATCGCCAAGCTCGGTCTGGACGCCGACGCCAAGCCGTTCGACTTCGTCTTCCACGGCGGATCCGGCTCGGCCAAGAGCGAGATCGAAGAGGCCGTCAGCTACGGCGTCATCAAGATGAACGTCGACACCGACACCCAGTACGCCTTCACCCGCCCCGTCGCTGCGCACATGTTCAGCAACTACGACGGTGTGCTGAAGGTCGACGGCGAGGTCGGCAACAAGAAGGTCTACGACCCGCGCAGCTACCTGAAGAAGGCGGAGACCTCGATGGCCGAGCGCGTCGTCGAGGCCTGCAACGACCTCGGGTCGTCGGGCAAGTCCATCGGTCGCTGACGCGGCCCGGCCGGAATCCTTCGGCCGAGTAGAGGAAGTCCCCCGGAGCCGAGCTCCGGGGGACTTCCTCTACTTCTGCGACCGCCGGGTCTGCGCGACTACGGCTGCTTGCAGACCTTCCAGGTGCCGTCCACATTCTGCAGGGTGATCTGGGCGGGCGCCGTCTTCGACGGATCGTTGCTCGGATACATGTCGACGCCGACGCGTGCGGTGTCGCCGTTGATCTCGACGGCCTTGACGTCGTCGAAGGTCATCAACTCGTTCCGGTTCTTCTGCGCCTCGTACGCCTTCTGGAACGCCGCGTCGGGGATCTTGGAGTAGTAGGCGTACTCCTCGCCGCACGTGACCTCACGGAGCTTGTCGAGATCGCCCGAGGTCATCGCGTTCTGGTAGTCCTTCGCGGCCTCGGCGACCTTGTGCTCGGGCGAGCTGCCGACGAGCGCGTACCAGAGTCCGATGGCGATGGCCGCGATCACGATCACCACGGCGATCAGAATCCCGACCATCTTGCCGCGGCTGCGCTTCTCGTCGGAGGCCTGCGCGGGTGCGACGACCTGGGGCGCGGACTTTCCGGCTCCGGCGGAGGCGGCTGCAGCCCCGCCGGCCGCGACTCCGGCGGCCGCCGCGGCGGCAGCGGGCACCTTCATCTCAGTGGTGGGGGCCTCGGACGCCGCGACCTCGGGAGCCGGGATCTGCTCGGTCGGGGTCGCATCGCCGACGGCGGCTTCGTCGTCCGGCGTCTCGTCTGCGGTCGCTTCGTCTGCGGGCAGCTCGATCGAGTGCTCGACCAGGCTCGCCTTCTCAACCGCGTCGGCGTCGATGGCGCTGTCGATCTCGGCTGCCTCGCCGGTCAGCGGATCGCCGACCACGTTCTCCTCGACGAGATCGTCGGTACCGGAGTCGGACTCCGCCGCGGCGGCGGCACTGACCTGCGCTGGAATCTTGAACGCCTTGGTCGGTGTCTCAGAATTGCCGCCGCCCTGCGGCTCGGGGGCCTCTTCGAGCTTCTTCACCGGAGTCGGCTCGGTCGCGGACTCTGCGGCAGTGTCTGCGGGCGCCTCCGTCGCGTCGGCCTTGCCCTGCTCGCGCTGGGCACGGAAAGCACCGACCACCTTGTCGATGGCAGCCGAAGTGTCTTTGTCCGAATCAGACATCTACTCAATTTCCAATGTTCGTCGGGGACCGTGGTGCTATACGCGCAAGCGTCAGAATAACGGACCTCTCAGGACGGAGCTCCTTCGGAGCGTCGCACCCGGATGATTGAATGAATACGTGACGTCATTTGGAGACCTGCTCGGACCGCCGCCCACGCTCCTGCCCGGAGACGACGAGGCGGAATCGGATCTGCTGAACGGAACGGACCCCGCGGCCGTCGCCGCAGCGCACCCGTCGGCGTCGATCGCCTGGGCCTACCTGGCCGAGTCGTCGCTCGAGGGAGCTCTCGACGGCTCGGAGCCGGACATCGGCCGCGTCATCGCCGCGTACGCGTATGCGCGGACCGGCTACCACCGCGGGCTGGACCAGCTCCGTCGGAACGGCTGGAAGGGCTTCGGTCCGGTGCCGTGGAGTCATGAGGAGAATCGCGGCTTCCTGCGGTGCGTCGGGGCCCTCGCACGTGCGGCGCAGGCGGTCGGCGAAGAGGACGAGTACCTGCGGTGCCTCGACCTCCTGAACGACAGCGATCCGCGCGCCATCGGGGAACTGGGCCTCGACTGACCCACGCGGTCAGGTGTGCGCGTGCGCGAAGCCGCCGACGAGCCCGCCGATAAGGCGACGATGCGGGACCTGGGGTCCTTAGGCGTCCAACGGCTGCCCCCGATGCTCCGAGTGCGAGTCCGGCGTCTCTGGCTGTCGCTGGTCCCGATAGCGCAGTGCGCGATCGCCGCCGGCCTGGCGTGGTTTGTGGCGTTCGACGTCCTGCACCACTCGCGACCGTTCTTCGCCCCGGTCGCCGCGGTCGCGTCCCTCGGGCTGTCGTTGGCGCGACGCTGGCGCCGATCCGTGGAGCTGATCGTCGGCGTCTCGATCGGCATCCTGGTCGGCGATCTGGTCATCACCCAGATCGGTTCGGGGGCGTGGCAGATCACGGTGGTCGTCGCAGCGGCGATGGCCGTCGCGGTGTTCGTCGACGGTGGGCCGATGCTGCCGACACAGGCGGCGTCGTCGGCGGTGCTGGTGGCGACCCTGTTGCCACCCGGTGACGTCGCGGGCTATGAGCGGGCCGTCGACGCGCTGATCGGCGGCTTGATCGGTCTCCTCGTCGGGGCACTGGTGCCGGTCAATCCGGCGCGCCGCGCCCGTCGCGACGCCGCGGGCATTCTCGACACCTTCCGTGACCTCAGCCACCAGCTGGCCGAGTCGCTGCGCGAGCGCGACGAGGAAGCGGTCTATCGGGTGCTCGCCGAGGCGCGCGGAACGCAGTCGGCGATCGACGGGCTGCGGTCGGACGTGCTCGCAGGCCGGGAGGTCGGGACACTGTCGCCGATGTACTGGGCGTCACGCGAGCGGCTTCGTCGAATTGCGGCGACCGCCGACCCGATCGACAACGCCGTCCGCAATTTCCGGATCGTCACTCGGCGCGCGCTCGGTCTCACTCAGCGGGGAGTGGCCGTCGAAGACCCGATGATCGCGATCATCGACGACATCGGCGACCTCTTCGAGACGCTGCGGCAGATGATGCTCGCCGAGCCGGGGGAGTCGCCCGATCAGGCGGACGCGGCCCGCGCGGTCCGTTCGGTGGTCCGGCGAGCCCGGACTTCGCTTGCCGACGACGTCGAGGACCTGTCGGAGGCGGCCCTGCTGGTGGAGTTGCGGTCGTTGCTGGTCGACCTGCTGATGGTGGCCGGCCTCAAGCGCTCGTCGGCGATTGCGCAGTTGCACTTGAACAAGTGAGCGTGGAGGCCGGCTTCCTTGGGGTCGGCTGCAACCCGTCTTGCAATATATGCGCAGATACGCATATATTGAGGTCATGGGTGCTGAACACGGACACAGTCATGGGCCGACGGCCGCTGACATGGCGGGCGCGGAGGCCGGGCATCGGCGTATCTGGCCGTTGGCGGTCTCGCTGGGCCTGATCGGCACGTTCTTCGTGGTCGAACTGGTGACCGGACTCCTCTTCGGGTCGCTGGCCCTGGTCGCGGATGCCGGACACATGGCGACCGATCTGGTCGCGCTGACGATGGGACTCGCGGCGCTGCTGCTCGCACGGCACGGCCGGGTCACCGATGGCCGGAGTTTCGGCTGGTACCGGGCCGAGGTGTTCACCGCGGTCGTGAACGCGGTCCTGCTGCTCGGCGTCGGTGCCTACGTGCTCTACGAGGCGATCGCGCGGCTCGGGGCGGATCCGGACGTCCCCGGTGGGCCGATGATCATCGTCGCTTCGCTGGGGCTGGCGGCCAATGTCATCGTGATGTATCTGCTGCGTTCCGACTCCGACAAGTCCCTTGCGATCCGCGGAGCCTATCTCGAGGTCCTGGCCGACGCCGTCGGCAGCGTCGGAGTTCTGGTCGCAGGCGTCATCGCCCTGACCACCGGCTGGGGTTACGCCGATCTGATCGTCGCGGTCTTCATCGCCCTGTGGGTGGTGCCGCGTGCGGTGAAGCTCGCCCTCGATGCGCTCAAGATTCTGAACCAGCAGGCTCCGTCGCACGTGGATCTGAGCGAGTTGCGCAGCGAGTTGGCAGCCCTTCCCGAGGTGCAGGACGTGCACGACCTCCACGTGTGGTCGGTGACCACTGGGATGGACGTCGCCACGGTCCACCTGAGCAGCACCGGCGATCACTGTGCGGCGCTGACGGCTGCGCAGCGGGTGTTCGCCGAGCGTGGCCTCGAACATGCGACGGTCCAGGTGGAACGGCCCGGCGCGGACGGGCAGTGCGAGAGTCTCACCTGGTGACCGGCTCCGCAGTGATCGGGGCGTACGTCGACTCCCCAGGTCACAGCCAGAACGCGAACAACCTCATTCCGTAGCTGACGAACGCCGGGCTGATGCCGAAGGCGTCGAAGACGTCGTAGACGAGTCCGAAGAACGCCGCGTTGAGGGCGGGAATGAAGAGCAGCACCAGCAGGATCAGAAAGCCGTAGGGGGCGATCTTCTCCGCGGTGATCCGGATGTTCATCGGCAGATGCGGTTCGATGGCGCCGTATCCGTCGAAGCCCGGCACCGGAAGGATGTTCAGCAGGGTGGCCGACAGTTGGAGGAAAGCGAGAGCGGCGGTCGCCGCCCACAGGTTCAGGTTCGATTCCGTCGGCGTGGTCGAGGCCAGGGCGATCAGCAGGCCGAGGCCCAGCACCAGATTCGTCAGCGGCCCGGCGAGTGAGACCTTGGTCCGCTGGGCGGGCGTGAACGCCGCCGTGTTCAGATACACCGCGCCGCCGGGGAATCCGATGCCGCCGAGGGCGACGATGAGCAGCGGCAGGGCGATCGACAGGCCGGCGTGGGTGTACTTCCGCGGCTCGAGGGTGAGGTACCCGCGCACCTGCGGGGATCGGTCGCCGTAGCGGAACGCGGTGAAGGCGTGTGCGAACTCGTGCAGCGACAGGGAGATCACCCAGCCGCTCAGCACGAAGACGAGCGCGCCGAACATGCCGAGGGCGCTGCGCTCGGCGCCGGACTGCACCAGTAGAAAAGCACCGATCGCGAATGCCGCGCACAGTCCGACGAACACCGGGCCGGGGCGGACGGACTTGAGCGCCGCCGTCGTCGGAGTGGTCACGGCCGCACCAGCTTCCAGTCCACGTGGTGACGGTAGAAGGTGGAGCGCTTCACCACGCGATCGGTGAGTTCGCCCTCGCGTTCGACGACGACGTTGGTGCCGCCCGTCTGCACGGCCCGACCGGTCTTCCAGCCGCCGGGCAGTCGGCGCGCGAGCCGCCCGCGAACCCCGGGCTCGACCGTCAGCGGTTCGATCTCGACGGCGCGGGCGGTGCCGTCGAAGATCGTGTCCGAGTCCGCGATGCACTCGCCGTGGAGCTTCTCTCCGCCGGATCCGAGATGGCGGGCGCGGCCGACGAGGACCGTCGCGGCGTCGTCGCGGATCAGCGGAAGCTGTTGCGCCGCACCGTCAGTCGCCAAGCGCATCGCCGCGTCGCCGTGGGGGAGACCGTAATTCCGGGTCGCCGCGGTGGCGTGCGGTGCGACGTAGGCGACCTCGACGTCGAGGCGTTCGAGCTTCATCAGCGCGGCGACCACCCGGGCGAAGAAGGCATCCGGCGCCATTTCATCGGCGGCTGTGGGCGCGACGACGACGCGCGTGACGGGGCCGTCGGAGTCGGATGCGGACTCCTCGAGCAGTCCGGCGAGGCGGCGGGTCAGGGCGGACGGCACTTCGTCGCCGGGGCTGAGCGTCATCAGCAGAGAGGGCACGTACCCAGGCTATACGCGTCGGGGACCAACAATTCGGGCGCGACCCAGTAGGGTGGGCACGTTAGGAGGAGCACCTGATATGGCTGCGATTGTGCTCATCGGCGCCCAGTGGGGCGACGAAGGCAAAGGTAAGGCGACCGATCTGCTGGGCGGAAAGCTTCAGTGGGTGGTGCGCTACCAGGGTGGTAACAACGCGGGACACACCGTCGTCCTGCCGAACGGCGAGCAGTTCGCGCTGCACCTGATTCCGTCGGGCATTCTGACGCCGGGAGTCAACAACGTCATCGGCAACGGCGTCGTCGTGGACCCGAGCGTCCTGCTCACCGAGCTCAAGGGGCTGGAGGACCGCGGCGTCGACACCACATCGCTGCTGCTCTCCGCTGACGCGCATCTGCTGATGCCGTACCACGTGGCGATCGACAAGGTGACCGAGCGCTTCCTGGGCAACAGCAAGATCGGCACCACCGGACGCGGCATCGGGCCGTGCTACCAGGACAAGATCGCCCGAGTCGGCGTCCGTGTCGCCGATGTGCTGGACGAGAAGATCCTGACCCAGAAGGTCGAGGCGGCGCTGGAGATCAAGAACCAGATCCTCACCAAGATCTACAACCGCAAGGGCCTGGACGCGCAGCAGGTGGTGGACGAGACGCTGGAGCTGGCCGAAGGCTTCAAGCACCGGATCGCCGACACCCAGCTGCTGCTGAACCAGGCGCTCGAGCGCGGCGAGACCGTGCTGCTCGAAGGCTCGCAGGGCACCCTGCTCGACGTCGACCACGGCACCTACCCGTATGTGACGTCGTCGAATCCGACCGCAGGCGGCGCCTCGGTGGGCGCGGGCATCGGACCGACGCGGATCACCACGGTCCTCGGCATCCTGAAGGCGTACACCACGCGCGTCGGCGAAGGCCCGTTCCCGACGGAGCTGTACGACGAGTGGGGCGAGTACCTCGCCAAGACCGGCGGCGAGGTCGGCGTCACCACCGGCCGCGCGCGTCGTTGCGGTTGGTTCGACGCGGTCATCGCGCGCTACGCCACGCGCGTCAACGGCATCACGGACTACTTCCTCACCAAGCTCGACGTGCTGTCGAGCCTGGAGGAGGTCCCGATCTGCGTGGCGTACGAGGTCGACGGCGAGCGGGTCGAGGAGTGGCCGATGACGCAGACCGGAATCCACCACGCGAAGCCGATCTACGAGACGATGCCGGGCTGGTGGGAGGACATCTCCACCTGCCGGACCTTCGAGGAACTGCCGCAGAACGCGCAGAACTACATCCACCGGCTCGAGGAGCTGTCGGGTGCGCGGATCTCGTGCATCGGTGTCGGACCGGGTCGCGACGAGACGATCGTCCGCCACCAGATCGTCTAGCCGGCGATCACGATGAGCCGGCATCGCGGGCTGAGCCGCGACTACGGCTCCACGCTGCTCGGCGCGGTCGATGAGGATCCGCGCAGGCAGCGGATACGGATTCAGCTGCTGCTGACCACGACGATCGTCGGCGCGCAGCTGATCGGTATCGGCATCGCGATCGTCCTGGCCCTGGTCGGGATCCCGGAGCCGTCGTTCCTGCGGAGCGACCTGCTCTGGGTGAACTTCGTCGCGTTGCCGATCTACATCGTCGGTGCGCTCGTCGTCGGCGTGTGGGTCGGGACCGTGATGACGGTCAGGTCGCTGAAGTGGTCGATCGACGACAAAGTCCCGACGCGGAAGGACGTCCGGCGAACCGTGTGGGCCCGGCGTCGGCTCACCGCGCTGCAGGGACTGCTGTGGGCGGGGGCGGCGGTGCTGCTCGGCGTCTGGTACGGAGTCGTCGACGTGACCCTGGTGCCGAAGGTCGTGCTGATCGTCTTGATGAGCGGGCTGGTCGTGATCGCGATCGTCAACCTGTTCGCCGATGTGCTGTTGCGGCCGATCTACGCGAAGATCATGCAGGCCGGATTCACCGTGCGCGGCAGCTCGGTGCGGTCGCGTGCGGTGAACGCCTGGCTCATCGGAACCGGGGTCCCGCTGTCCGGCGTGTTCATCGTCGTGCTGCTGGCGGTGACCAATCAACGGATGTCGGTGACGAGTCTGTTCGTCTCGGTGACCGTGCTGGTCGCGGTGGCGATCGCGGTCGGTCTGCTCGCGATGTTCCTGTTCGCCTGGGACGTCACCGGACCGATCCGGAACGTGCAGGCGGGCATGGCGAAGGTTCGGCGCGGCGACGTGGCCGCCGACGTCGATCTCGTGGTCTACGACGGTTCCGAGCTCGGTGAGCTGCAGTTCGGCTTCAACTCGATGGTCGCGGGTCTGCGCGAGCAGGAGCGGATGCGCGACATCTTCGGTCGTCACGTCGGCCGCGACGTCGCCGCCGCCGCGTTGCGAGCGGACCCCGAACTCGGCGGCGCCGAGCGCACGGTCGCGGTGATCTTCGTCGACGTCATCGGTTCGACGACGCTCGCCACGGAACGGACGCCGACCGAGGTCGTCGCCGTTCTCAATCGCTTCTTCCAGGTGATCGTGGAGGAGGTCGAAGCCCATCGGGGCCTGGTGAACAAGTTCGAGGGCGACGCCGTCCTCGCGATCTTCGGGGCCCCTCTCGAACTCGACGACGCGGCCGGTTCGGCGCTCGCGGCGTCACGCGTCATCGCCGACCGGTTGGGCAGCGAGGTCCCGGAGCTGCGGGCGGGCATCGGTGTCAGCTATGGAAACGTGGTGGCCGGCAACGTCGGCGCGATTCAGCGATTCGAGTTCACCGTCATCGGCGATCCGGTGAACGAGAGCGCGCGACTGTCCGAGGCGGCCAAGGAGGCTCCGGAGCTGCCGTTCGCGTCGGAGCGGGCGGTGGCCGCGGCGGGTGCCGACGAGGCGCGACGGTGGTCGCCCCGCACGGCGGTCGTGCTGCGGGGCCGGTCAGCGGAGACACGGATCTACACGCCTGCGCCGGCGGAGCCGTAAATGAATCCCCGATAGGCGTGCGGTCTTCGCACAGATGGCCGAATGCCGTCGATACGGGGATTCATTTACGAGCTCCATCGTCATTCGGCCGCGCGAGCGTCGACGAGTTCCGCCCTCGGGCACCCGTAGACTGGTCGGCATGGTTGCAGAGGTGATCGGAACTCCGCTGAGTCCGACCGCGGTGAAGGTGTTGCTGCTCGGCTCGGGCGAACTCGGTAAAGAGGTCACGATCGCCTTGCAGCGTTTCGGCGTCGAGGTGATCGCCGTCGATCGGTATGCGGACGCGCCCGCACACCAGGTGGCGCACCACGCCGAGGTCATCGACATGACTGACCCGGCGCAAGTGCGGTCGGTCATCGACAAGCATCGGCCCGACTACGTGCTGCCGGAGATCGAGGCGATCGCGACCGACACATTGGAGACGGTCGAAGCCGAGGGCGTCGCCGAGGTGATTCCGAGTGCCAAGGCCGTGTCGGCCACCCTCGACCGTGAGCGCATCCGGCGTCTGGCCGACGAGGAGCTCGGACTGCCGACCTCGCCGTACCTGTTCGCCGGATCTCTGGAGGAGATGCGCGCGGCCGCCGGCAGCATCGGGTTCCCCTGCGTGGTGAAGCCGGTGATGTCGTCGTCCGGCAAGGGCCAGTCGGTGCTGAAGGGGCCCGGCGACGTCGACGCCGCGTGGGAGGCGGCGCGCACCGGAGCGCGGGTGAGCAACGACCGGGTGATCGTCGAGGGATTCGTCGAGTTCGATTACGAGATCACTCTTCTCACCGTCCGCGCCATCGATCCCGCCACCGGTCGGCTGGCCACCTACTTCTGCGACCCGATCGGACACCGCCAGGTGGACGGCGACTACGTCGAGAGCTGGCAGCCGCAGCCGATGAGCCAGGCGGCGTACGACGTCGCGCGCTCGATCGCGGCCCGCATCGCCACGGCGATGGGGTCGGGGCGGTCGGAGGTGAGCGGTCGCGGCGTGTTCGGCGTGGAACTGTTCGTCAAGGGCGACGAGGTGTACTTCTCCGAGGTGAGCCCGCGGCCGCACGACACCGGGCTGGTGACGATGGCCTCGCAGCGACTGTCGGAGTTCGAGCTCCACGCCCGTGCCGTTCTCGGACTGCCGGTCAACACCGCCTCCCGCGGTCCCGGTGCCTCCGCCGTCGTCTACGGCAGGCATGAGGACACCGGGATCAAGTTCGCCGGAGTCGCCGAGGCGCTCGCCGATCCCGACGTCGACCTTCGGCTGTTCGGCAAGCCGGAGAGCTTCGCGCGGCGTCGCATGGGCGTGGCCGTGGCGACCGCGCCGACGGTCGAAGCGGCACGGGAGAAGGCCGGTCGTGCGGCCGGGCTGGTGACACCGCTGCGAGCCGACCACGACGACAGTGCGGCGCCGACCGAGATCAAGCCGATGCCGCAGTCGGCCGGCTCGCCGGCCGACGAGGCGGACACCGAGATGATGGAGGCGGGCACGCAGGCGATCCGGGTGCCCGAGCAGCCGATGCGCCGTGAGGCGCCGCCGATGCCTCGGCCGCCGATGCCGCCGGGACCGCCGCAGCGTCCCGGTCCGATGATGCAGCCGGGACCGCGGGGTCCAGTGGGTCCGAGCGGCCCGCGGCCGTCCGGACCCCCGCCGCCGCGTCCGGGACAGGGCTGAGCACCGGCGGAGCGGAGAACCGCAATCGCTACACCGACGACCGTCGTGCGGTCCGGATGATCAGGAAGACCAGGAACGGTCCGCCGATCGCCGCGGTGACCACTCCGACCGGGAGTCCGCCGGGGAGCATCGAACGACAGGCGATGTCGGCTGCGAGGACGATCGATGCGCCGATGAGGCCGGAGAACACCGGCGTCGGCTGCGCAGTGCGTCCGATGCGCAGGGCGATCTGGGGTGCGATGAGACCGACGAAGGCGATCGGCCCGGCTGCGGACACCGCCAGTGACGCGACGACGACGGCTGCGAGCAGCGTTCCGTACGTGACGAATCCGAGGCGGACCCCGAGACCTCGGGCGATGTCCGGCCCCAGCCCGCTGATGGTCAGCGGCCGGGCGATCACCGCTGTCCAGCCGATGCCGATCACCGCCGCGACCGTCACCGCCGGTACCGAGCTCCAGCCGGTGTTGGCCAGCGAGCCGACGATCCACGTCTGGGCGCTGGCGGCGTCGTGTAGATCGGCGCGTGACATCAGATAGCCGATGGCGGCCTGCATCATCCACGTCATGCCGACGCCGATCAGGATCAGGCGCAGCGTACTGGTGACGACCTGTCCACGGCTCCACGCCAACGCGTACATGAGCGCCGCGGTCACCAGTCCGCCGATCAGCGCCGACAGCGGCACCCCGAGCCCGGCGAACAATCCACCGAAGCCGGTGCTCGTCGACGTCAGCGCCAGCACGGCGCCCGCGCTCGCACCGGTGGTGATGCCCAGCATGTCGGGGGTGGCGAGGGGATTCCGGGTGATCACCTGGGTGAGACAGCCGGCCAGACCGAGGCCGAAGCCGGCGAGCGCCGCGGTGAGGACTCGGGGCAGCATGTCGTCGAAGATGACGATGTTCTCGGCGACGCGGCCGCCGCCGAGGAGGATGCGGGCCACGTCGATGGGCGTGGTGTAGCCGACGGACAGGCCGATGAGGATCAGGACGATCACGAGGACGGCGACCGCCGACGAGGCGGCGGCCAGACGTGGGCGGACGACCCAACTGGCGCGTCCGACGGTGACCGTGGTCGGTGGACGAACGGTGGCGGTCATACGGTCGGGAGCCTCCTACGTCGGACCATGATCATCAGCACCGGGCCGCCGATCAGGGCGAGGACCACGCTGACCTGGGCTTCGCCGGGCCGAGCGATCACCCGGCCGATGATGTCGCACACCAGGATCAACAGGGCGCCGGCGAGCGCCGAATACGGGACGATCCAGCGGTAGTCGGGCCCGGTGACCGCGCGCGCGATGTGCGGCACCACCAGACCGAGGAAGACGATCGGGCCGCAGGCCGCGGTCGCCGCGCCCGCCAGCAGTGCGATGCTGATGATCCCGGTGGCGCGGATCAGGCCGACGCGCCCGCCGAGTGCGGTCGCCATATCGTCGCCGAGGCTCAGCAGATTCAGGAACCAGCCGCCCGCGAACGCGAGGATCAGGCCCACCACGATGAACGGCAGGGTGGTCCAGAGGACGTCGGCGTCGCGGCCCGCGACGGCGCCGACGTTCCAGAACCGCCAGGTGTCGAGCGTGGCGCCGTCGCTGAGGACGAGGGCGGACGAGATCGCGGTCAGTGCGGCGCTGAGGCCGGTGCCTGCGAGGACGAGGGTGAGCGGCGATGATCCGGTGATCGTCGACAGGCCGAAGACTGCGGCCGCCGCGATGAGGGCGCCGACGAGCGCCAGGACGGTGTTGACCAGCGGCCCGGACGCGCCGAACACGAAGACGCCGGTCACGACCGCGCATGCGGCGCCCGCGTTGATGCCGAGGAGTCCGGGGTCGGCGAGGGGGTTGCGGGTGTGGCCCTGGGCGAGGGCGCCTGCGGCACCGATGGCCAGTCCGACGACCAGACCCAGCACCGTGCGGATGAGTCTGCTGTGCACGAGTACCGAGAGATCGTCAGTCGACGCCGACGCGTGCACCAGTGCGTTGAACACGTCGGCGGGAGGCACGTCGCGGGTGCCGATCGCGATGGACGCGACGAACGCGAGCGCTATGGCGACCACCAGAACGACGGCCCCGATCACCTTCTTCACGAAGGATTACCTTACCTAAGTGGAACGAATCGGGGCGGCGCGGGTCGAGTGCGAGAATGTTTCGATTCTGAGTGTCGGCTGAACGATCGGGTAACAATCAGCTGTGGAACCCTCGATACACGGGTAAGGGTGGGAGCAGTCTGGCCTACCGACCGAACGACACGAAAGGCTCTTGAGATGAAGAAGTCCCTGACACGAGTCGCGGCGACCGTCGCCGCGGCAGGCGCAATCGGCGCGGGTTCCCTGGTCGCTGCTCCGCAGGCGCACGCGGCGGCTCCGGGCGATCTCGCGATCTTCGGCGGCGTCACCTGCACCTTCAAGATGTGGGGTCCCAACTGGTCGGACGGCCCGGTCTGGCAGATGCACCGCTGGATGGGCGTCACCAACATCGGCGGAACGACGATGACCGGCGTGACCGTCAGCGAGTTCGGCGGTGCCAACAAGTGGGTCCCGCAGACCAAGGACAAGGACGGCAAGATCACGAACAAGCTCGGCGAGCTCAAGCCGGGCAAGACGTACGTCGCCTTCGACACCACGTGGAAGGGCTGCTGGCCCGCATCGATCTCCGGCTACACGATCGGCCAGCAGGTCGAGAACCCGATGAACAACGTCGGCTTCTGGCAGAACGTGCGCAACGCTCCGGCGGAGTGACCGTCACCGGCTGAGAGATGATCGGCCGAGTACGACGGGCCGAGAACAACGAAGGAGGGCGACCGGAAACGGTCGCCCTCCTTCGTCGTTGCGGGTGAAATCAGGTGCGGGTGAACTCAGCCGCGGTCGACCTTGTGCGGCTCCGAAGCGGCGAGCATGTCCTCACGCTCGACGACCTTGACGCGGTCGCGGCCCTGAGCTTCGCCGAGCTTCCGCTCGTGCTCGTCGAGGCGGTACCAGCCGTCCCACGTGGTGAACGGGATGCCGCGCGACTCGAGAAGGGCGACGACGCTCTCCTCGCTGGTGTCCTCGGCCGGGTTGAGGACACCGTTCTTCATGTCCTCGATGATGCACTCGACGGTCTCGTTGGCGTCGCCCTTGGTGTGGCCGATGAGGCCGACGGGGCCGCGCTTGATCCAGCCGGTGGTGTACAGACCGGTGAGGTGCTTGCCGTCGTCGAAGACGCGGCCGGCCTCGTTCGGGATCACGCCCGCCTGGTCGTCGAACGGGATCTCCGGCAGGTTGTCGGACAGGTAGCCGACGGCCCGGTAGACCGCGGTGATGTCCCAGTCGCGGGTCTTGCCGGTGGCCTTCACATTGCCGGTGCCGTCGAGCTCGGTGCGCTCGGTGCGCAGGCCGACGACCTTGCCGTCCTCGCCGAGGATCTCGGTCGGATTCTCGAAGAAGTGAAGGAACAGCTTGTGGATCGCACCCTGCTTCGGCTCGCGGATCGCATAGTTCTCGATGATCGTGGCGACCTGGTCGGTGATCTTGCTCGACCGTCGTGCGACCGCGGAACCCTCGTCGTACTCGATGTCCTCCGGGTCGACGATGACCTCGATGTTCGGCGAGTGGTCGAGCTCCTTGAGCTCGAGCGGCGTGAACTTCGCCTGCGCCGGGCCGCGACGCCCGAAGACGTGGACCTCGACGGCTTTGTTGGCCTTGAGTCCCTGGTACACGTTGTCCGGGATCTCGGTGGGGAGCAGCTCGTCGCCGGTCTTGGCGAGCACGCGGGCGACGTCGAGGGCGACGTTGCCGACGCCGATGACGGCGACCTTCTCCTCCTCCAGCGGCCATTCGCGGGAGAAATCGGGGTGACCGTCGTACCAGGCGACGAACTCGCCCGCACCGTAGCTGCGCTCGAGGTCGACGCCGGGGATCTGCAGCCCGCGGTCGTCGGTGGCGCCGGTGGAGAAGACGACGGCGTCGTAGTGCTTGCGCAGGTCGGCGAGGGTGATGTCGGTGCCGTAGTCGATGTTGCCGAGGAGTCGGACCTGAGGCTTGTCGAGCACCTTGTGCAGGGCGGTGATGATGCCCTTGATGCGGGGGTGGTCCGGGGCGACGCCGTAGCGGATCAGCCCGAACGGAGCGGGCATGCGTTCGTACAGGTCGATGCTCACGCCGCGTTCGGACGCGGTGTCGGACTTCATCAACGCATCGGCGCAGTAGATGCCGGCCGGCCCGGCGCCGACGATCGCGACCCGCAACGGGCGGCTGTTGTCACTCATTTCAGGTGCTTCCTCAGCTGATAGGACAGGGATGCCTTCTACGTTATGTCTTGGCGCGCCGCCACCAAAATTTCGATGTGAGGTATACCTCAGTCGCCGATCTGCTGGAGAAAACTCTTGACGAATCGCGCTCGACGGAGGTGGCTGGTCCTGTGAAGACGGGTGGAAAGTCCCAGCAAACCGGTCGATACACTCGGCAGTCATGAACGAAGATCGGCCGGAACACGCAGACGTTCCGGATGACGACCAGCCGCGGTCGTGGAAAGCGGCGCTCCCGATGATCATCGCCGGGACCCTGGTGGTCGTGCTGGTCGCATGGGTTGTCATCGCCAGTCTGGTGAAGCCGTCGGACGAACGGCTCAACGACTCGGCGCAGGTCCAGCACACGGTGAACGACATGTACAGCGCCATGGGCACGCTGAACTACGACCAGTACCGGGACGCGTTCTGCGCGTCGGACGTCGCGGCGTCCGACTTCCCGACCTCCGTCGCCTTCGCCGAGCAGAACCGTGCCGACAACGAGGCGAACGGCAAGGTCGTGGTGCCGAGCATGGAGGTCGAAGTGACCGGAGAGAATGCGACGGTCACCGCGCACTGGAACCGTGAGAAGACCGAGAACGACAAGCAGACGACCTCATTGACGCTGATCCGTGAGAACGGTGACTGGAAGGTGTGCAAGCGATGACCTACACGGGCGACGTGACCTGCGAGCAGGCCTGGCAGCGACTGGTGGAGAATCCGAAGGCCGTGCTGGTGGACTGCCGCACCCAGGCCGAATGGAGCTTCGTCGGCGTTCCCGATCTGGAGTCGATCGGCAAGCGTGCGCTGTTCATCGAGTGGATCGACTACCCGGACGGGGCGCCGAACCCGAACTTCGTCGGTGAGCTGGCTGCGGCCGGAGTCGGCACCGATGACGAGGTGCTGTTCCTGTGCCGGTCCGGCCATCGTTCGATGGGCGCCGCGGAGGCCGCGGTCGCCGCCGGTTACGCGCAGGCGTACAACATTCAGGACGGGTTCGAAGGTCCGATCGACGCCGACGGTCACCGCGGCGGCGCTGGTTGGCGCGCTGCCGCGCTGCCGTGGCGGCAGTCCTAAGGAGTGTTGAGAAATGAGCCGTGAGCTGCCTGAATGGGTGTCACCCGAGACGATCGCCGTACGCGGCGGACTGATGCGTTCGGGGTTCTTCGAGACCTCGGAGGCGCTCTACCTCAACAGCGGCTACGTCTACGAGTCGGCTGAGGCCGCCGAGCGGGCCTTCACCGGTGAGGATCAGCGCTTCGTCTACACCCGCTACGGCAATCCGACCGTCGCGATGTTCCAGGAGCGCCTGCGTCAGATCGAGGGCACCGAGGCCTGTTTCGCGACCGCGAGCGGCATGGCCGCGGTGTTCGTCGCGCTCGGCGCCCTGTTGAAGAAGGGCAGTCGGCTCGTCGCGGCCCGCAGCCTGTTCGGCTCGTGTTTCGTGATCTGCAACGAGATCCTCCCGGCGTGGGGCGTCGAGACCGAGTTCGTCGACGGCGAGGACCTGGAGCAGTGGGAGCGGGCGTTGTCGAAACCCGCCGACGCGGTGTTCTTCGAGACGCCGTCGAACCCGATGCAGACGCTGGTCGACGTCCGCAAGGTGTCGGAGATGGCTCATGCCGCCGGCGCGCAGGTGGTGCTGGACAACGTCTTCGCCACTCCGCTTCTGCAGCGCGGTCTCGACATGGGCGCCGATGTCATCGTGTACTCGGGAACCAAGCACATCGACGGTCAGGGCCGTGTGATGGGCGGTGCGGTGCTCGGTACGCAGGAGTACATCGACGGCCCGGTCCGAGAACTCATGCGGCACACCGGTCCCGCGCTCAGCCCGTTCAACGCCTGGGTGATGCTCAAGGGCCTCGAGACGATGAAGCTGCGGCTCGACCAGTCCGTCGCGAGCGCGCTGCGCGTCGCGGAGTTCCTGGACACCGATCCGCGCGTGGCGAAGGCGATCTATCCCTTCCTCACCTCGCATCCGCAGTACGACCTCGCGCGGTCCCAGATGTCGGGCGGCGGAACGGTCATCACCTTCGAACTCGCCGATCAGCCGGGCAAGACGGGCAAGGAACGTGCTTTCGAGGTGCTCAACGGACTGCGGGTCATCGACATCTCGAACAACCTCGGCGACGCCAAGAGCCTCATCACGCACCCGGCGACCACGACGCATCGAGCCATGGGCCCGGACGGTCGCGCGGCGATCGGTCTGACCGACTCGATGGTTCGGTTGTCTGTCGGTCTGGAGGGCGTCGACGACCTGCTCCGGGATTTGGACACGGCGCTCGGCTGAGCGAGCGGTCTGCTCACTCAACCGACGGGGCGTGTACGGTCAGCCGCCCAGGGCGCTGAGCACCGTCTGAAACTTCGCGGTGGTCTCGGCGACCTCGGCGTCCGGGTCCGACCCGGCGACGATGCCGCCCCCCGCCCACGCGCGCACCCGAGTGCGCGAGGCGTCGAGCTCCAGGCAGCGGATCGACACCACCCATTCGCCGTCGCCGGAAGCGTCGCACCAGCCCGCGGTTCCGGCGTAGAAGTCCCGGGTCCCCTCGATCTCGCCGATGATCCGGGCCGCCGCCGCGGTCGGCGTCCCGCACACCGCGGGGGTCGGGGAGAGGCGGGCCGCCAGGTCGAGCGAGGTGACCGACGGGTCGGTCAGGGTGCCGGTGATCGGCGTCGCCAGATGCCAGACGTGGCTGGTGGCGATGGTCTGCGGGCGGTCGGGCACGACGATCTCGTCGCACAGCGGCGCCAGCAGCTCGCGCAGGTAGTCGACGACGTACGCGTGCTCGCGGAGGTCCTTCTCCGACCGCCGCAGGCTCTCGGCGGCACCGGCGACCGGTCGGCCCGCCGCGTCGAACTTCGGCGCCGACCCGGCGTACGGGATGCACTGGACCGTCGCCCCGCGCTTACGCAGCAGCAGTTCGGGGCTGGCGCCGATCAGCCATGCCCCCGCATGGCCCGGGGCGGCGCTGAGGTCGGCGCCGAAGATCGTTGCGCCACCGGCGGTCGCCGCGAATCGGGCGAGCAGTTCCTCCGGCGTCGCCGGCGCCGACAGCCGTGCGTCGAGACTGCGGGCGATCACCACCTTCTCGACCTCGCCCGCGTCGATCGCCGCGATCGCCGCGACCACGCGCTCACGATGGACGGCGTCCGGAGTGACGAGCATGTCGGCGACCATCGGGTCCACGGTCGGGGCCGGTCTCAGGGCCGCGGTGAAGTCGACGTGCTCCGGCGCGATCAGTGAGGCCAGGCCGTCGGTGTCGAAACCGAGGGCGCCGCCGACGAAGTCGACAGCGCCGGACGCCAGGGCGTCACGGGCTTGGTCAACCGTGCCGAACGAGGCGCGGACGCCGGATCCGCGGGCGTTGAACTCGGTGTTCGACAGCAGAAACGACAGACCGGCAGGCACCAGGACAGATTACCCGCGGCGGCTACACGGACTTGGTGGCTGTGACGCGCTTCTCGCTGATCAGCTGCCTGGCGAGGTCGCGCCCCGTGGCGCCGGCGGTCACCGAATCGGAGGCGACGTCCGCACCGGACATGTTGACGCAGTAGTGCTCGTCGACCTTCGTCGCCGCGTACAGCCACTTCTCGGTGCGACCGCCCGACGAATTGTCCCGGTCCTTGGTCTTCCACTCGCCGACGGCGGTGCCGGTGCCCGAGCACGAGTCGGCGAACAGGACCACGGCGTGCACCGGGGTGCCCGACCCGGACTTGCCGATGGACGAGATGTCGTCGGACAACTGCGACAGCGCGCGGCTGTCGTCGGCCGGCCGCAGCATCACGGCAGCGTGGCCGTCGTCGCTGTCCTTGACTGCGGTCCAGCCTGCGGGCACTCGGACCTCGACGGAGACGCCGTTGTCGAGCGCGAACGTCTCGGTGGTCTCAGCGGAGCTCTCGGACTTCCACGGAGCGACGATCAGGAGCGTCGTCACCGCCGCTGCGACGACGACCAGGCACAGCAGCCCGAGGACCAGCGGCTTCCGGCTCTTCTTCGCCGGCGGCCACGGGCCGGGCTGGTACGGGCCGGGCTGGTACGGGCCGGGCGGAAATGGGCCGGGCTGGTACTGGGCGGGCGGATACGGGCCGGGTGGAAACGGCGGCCGGGGCTGCGGAGCCTGCGGCGGGAACGGTTGGGGTGGGACCTGCTGCGGCGGCACCGGCGGTCGTGTCGGAGGCCGATCACCCTGCGGCGGCTGTCCGGGCACGCCGTGCGGCGGTCGTGGCGGATACTGCGGACCCGGATACGTCACGGGGAGCCTTTCGGGACGGGTGCACTGACCAACACGCTAACCCCGCGCTTTCGGGCAATTGAACCCGCCGTGCTTTTAATCCTTTCCGTGAATGACGGGGTCGGGCAATCTCTATGGCGGGTCACGAGTACCGGTGTCAAGCCCTGGCTGGCCGGTCGGCAACCCTCCACCGCGGTGGGGTGCTCCAGGTGACGACCCGGCCGTCGTCGACCGACGTGCGGCAAGAGCGGATTACTTCTGGAGTCGTGTCATGACCGCAGTTCTCGACAGGGCCGCGTGCCCGGCGTCCATTCGTCCCCTCGCGCCGGTGGTCGGTGCCGACACCACGGTGCCGACCATCGCAGGGGACCCCGTCGTCTACGCGAACTTCGACTACGCCGCGTCGGCACCCGCGTTGGCCTCGGTGGCCGGGCGACTGTCCGAGGCGCTGGCCGAGTACGCGAGCGTCCATCGCGGTGCCGGCCATCTGTCCCAGGTGACGACCGCCCGTTACGAGCAGGCGCGCGAGACGGTGCGCCGGTTCGTCGGCGGCCGCAGCGACGACACGGTCGTCTTCACCCGGAACACCACCGACTCGATCAACCTCGCCGCGCACATCACGCCCGGCGACGTGGTGGTGCTCGACATCGAGCATCACGCGAACTTGCTGCCGTGGACGCGGACCGGCCGCGCCCGCGTGGTGCCGTCGGCCGTCACCGTCGACGAGACGGTCGAGCGGATCGAGGCCGAACTCGCCTCCGCACCCGCCGCCCTGCTGGCGATCACGGGTGCGTCGAACGTGACCGGCGAAGTGCTGCCGATCGGCAGGCTGGCCGCCGCGGCGCACCGGCACGGCGCGCGCATCCTGGTCGACGCCGCACAGCTGGTGCCGCATCGCGCCGTCTCGATCGCCTCGTGGGGCATCGACTACCTGGCCTTCTCGGGGCACAAGCTGTACGCGCCGTTCGGGGCGGGCGTGCTGATCGGGCGGTCGGACTGGCTCGACGCCGCCGAACCGTATCTCGCCGGTGGCGGGGCCACCGCGGATGTCGACCTCGACGGTGTCGTCGCCTGGCACTCGGGCCCGGCACGCCACGAGGCCGGATCGCCCAACACGCTGGGCGTGGTCGCGTTGGCCGCGGCGGCGCGGGAACTGCAGGAGATCGGCTTCGAAGAGATCGGCTACCACGAGCACCGGCTGCAACGACGTCTCGACGACGGCCTCGCACGACTGCCGGGAGTGCATACGCTGCGGATCTTCGACGACGCGACCGACCGCGTCGGGATCGCCGCGTTCGCCGTGGAGAATCACACCGCGCGCAGCGTCGCCGAGTATCTGTCGGTGACCCACGGGGTCGGGGTCCGGGACGGCAAGTTCTGCGCTCATCCGCTGTTGCGGAAGCTCGGGTACCCCGACGGCGCCGTCCGCGTCAGCTTCGGGCTCGGCACCTCGTCGGACGACGTCGATCGGCTTCTCTCCGCGCTGTCGGACCTCGTGCAGCGGTAGGGGATCGGCGCGCGAGCCGACACGCCAGACCATCGCGCCGCGGGCCGGGACATCACAGTCTCGGCCCGCGGCGTCTTCGGCTGCGAGCGGTTTTGCGCGATAAGCCCCGTATCGGCGGAAAATTCTGGTTGCAGTCCTAATGTGTCCGTCTCATACTTGCAAAGCGCAACTAATTGCAGACTGCAACAAAGAGAGACGACGTGACGGCGACGCCAGAGCGACTCGACGAGATGTTCGTCGCGCTCAGCCGGTACACCCGGCTGCGGGCTCGTGCCCTGCACACCGACATCTGGAACGACCGGATCGGTTCGGTGGAGACGGCCGCCTATCGTGCGCTCTTCGTCCTGCGGCACGGCCCGATGCGCTCGCGCGACCTCGCCGAACGACTGGTCACCGATCCGTCGACCACCAGTCGGCACGTCGCGCAGTTGGTGAAGGAAGGATTCGTCCGGCGCGAGGCGCACCCCGAAGACGGGCGCGCGTCACGGCTGGTCCTCACCGACGACGGTCATGCGAAGGTCTGCGAGATCGCCGAGTCGAGACGACGGCTCGTCGGCGAGACCGTGGCGGACTGGACAGACGAGGAGTTCGACACGTTCGTCGAACTTCTCGGCCGGTTCGTGGACGCGGTCGAAACCCGAATCGCCCCCTGTACCTCGAAAGGTGACTCATGAGCTCACCAGCCGCCGGCATGGACTTCCCCGGCAAGGGCCTCACTCACCGTCAAGTGCTGACGATCATGAGCGGCCTGATGATCGGCATGTTCCTCGCCGCGCTCGATCAGACCATCGTCTCGACGTCCATCCGGACCATCGCCGACGACCTCAACGGCTATGACCTGCAGGCCTGGGTCACCACGGCGTACCTGGTGACGTCGACGATCGTGACGCCGCTGTACGGCAAACTCTCGGACATCTACGGCCGCAAGCAGTTCTTCCTGCTCGCGATCACCATCTTCATCATCGGCTCCCTGCTGTGCAGCATGTCGACATCGATGTACGAGCTGGCCGGATTCCGCGCCCTACAGGGTCTCGGCGCGGGCGGTCTGTTCACCCTGGCGATCACGACCATCGCCGACATCGTCACCCCGCTCGAACGTGCCAAGTACCAGGGCTACTTCCTGGCGGTCTTCGGCACCTCGAGCGTCCTCGGGCCGGTGCTCGGCGGATTCCTGGCCGGCGCGAACTCGATCCTCGGCGTGGCGGGCTGGCGTTGGGTGTTCCTGGTGAACGTGCCGATCGGCCTGGTGGCGCTGGTCGTCGTCTACAAGGTGCTGAACTACCCGCAGCAGAAGCTGACCGGGCATCGCACGGACTACTGGGGCGCGACCGCCGTCGCCGTCGCGGTCGCACCACTGCTGATCGTCGCCGAGCAGGGCCGCGACTGGGGCTGGACCTCGCTGAACAGCATCCTCTGCTACGCGATCGGTGCGGCGGGCATCGCGGCGTTCATCCTCATCGAGAACAAGATGGGCGACGAGGCGATCATCCCGCTCCGAGTGTTCAAGAACCGTGTCTTCGCGCAGGGCATCATCGTCTCGCTGATCGTGGGCGCGGTGATGTTCGGCGGCATCTCGATGCTGCCGCAGTACTTCCAGGTGCTGCGCGGTTCGAGCCCGATGGTAGCCGGGCTGCAGATGCTGCCGATGGTGGCCGGCATGATGATCGGTTCGATCATGGCGGGCCAGCTGATCTCGCGGACCGGACGCTACAAGGTGTTCCCGATCATCGGCTCGATCCTGATCACGCTGATGTCGTTCGTGCTGCACTACGTCGACACGTCGACGCCGCTGTACCTCGTGATGCTCGCCGCTGCCGGACTCGGCTTCGGTCTCGGCAATCTGATGCAGCCGCTGATGCTGGCGATGCAGAGCATCCTCCCGGTGCGCGACACCGGTATGGCGACGGGCACGGCGACCTTCTTCCGGCAGATCGGCGGCACGTTGGGTGTGGCCGTGTTCTTCTCGCTGCTGTTCTCGTCGATGGGGCCGAACATCGCGAACGAACTCCAGGCGGCGTCGGGGACACCCGAGTTCAGCGTCGCGGTGCAGGAGGCGGCGACGAGCCAGGATCCGCAGGTCGCGGCCTTCGGCAAGTCTCTCATCGCGGCGGCGCAGGATCCCAACGCGGACGGATCGTCCGCGGCGATGAAGGACACCTCCGTCATCGAGAAGCTCCCGGACGCGTTGGCTCAGCCGATCAAGCAGGGATTCGCCGATTCGATGGACCGGGTGTTCCTGTCGGTCTCGATCCTGTCGGTCCTGGCGATCATCGGCACCATCACCTGGTCCGAGGTGTCCCTGCGGCGCGGCGAGTCCCCCGCCAAGAAGGACGACGACCCCGAGCCGGTGGCCGCGGACTGAACGCAGAAAGACTTCGGGTCACGAACCGGCGTGAGACGCCGGTTCGTGACCCGAAGTTCTTCGCTATGCGGGCGGTCAGCCCTGGTAGCGGTCGACCGCAGCCTGTGCGACCTTCGCCGCCTCGGCCTTGCCGACCCAGCCGCCGGGGGTGACTTCCTTGCCCGGCTCGAGGTCCTTGTAGTGCTCGAAGAAGTGCGCGATGGCCTTCAGCTCGAACTCGTTGACGTCGTTCACGTCCTGGATGTGATCCCAGCGGGGATCGCCGGCAGGCACGGCCAGCAACTTGTCGTCGCCGCCGGCCTCGTCGGTCATGGTGTACATGCCGACGATGCGAGCCTTCACGATGACGCCGGGGAAGACCGACTCCGGCAGCAGGACCATCGCGTCCAGCGGGTCGCCGTCCTCACCGAGAGTGTGGTCGATGTAGCCGTAGTCGGCCGGGTAGCCCATCGGCGTGTAGAGGTATCGATCGAGGTAGACCTTGCCGGTCTCGTGATCGACCTCGTACTTGTTACGGCCACCCTTGGGGATCTCGATGGTGACTTCGAACTCCATGCTGCCTCCTGCATTCGCGCGTGGGACTGTCCAGAAATTGCTTCGACGGCTGTCAAGGATACTGTTAACTCCGTCGATCGCAGACCCCAGACCGGAGGATACGTGGCCCAGCCGACAAGTTCTGCCGTCCGTCGGCCGCGCAAAGTGCTGCGCTGGATCCTGATCGTGGTCCTCGTCCTCCTGCTGGCAGCGGGCGCGGGCGCCGGGTGGTGGATGTATCAGAACCGGGCCGATCCGGTCCCGGCGGGAACGCCGGCGCGGCCCGCCGCCGCCACCGTGCAGCCGAGCATCGTGCCCGTCTCATCGAATGCGCCGGCGCCGACCCCGCGCGGGGTGCAGAAGGCGCTCGCCACGCCGCTGAAGGATCCCGCGCTCGGCAAGCTGACCGGCGAGGTGTCGGACCCACTCACCGGCCAGGTCCTCTGGTCGCAGGGTGCGGCCGAGCCGCGCGTGCCCGCATCCAACGCGAAGATCCTCACCGCGTCGGCGGTGCTGCTGGCGCTGCCGCACGACTCGCGGGTGACCACCAAGGTGGTCCTCGGGTCGGACGGCGAGGCGATCCTTGTCGGAGCCGGCGATCCGACGCTCACCTCGACGCCGGTCGGGGAGACCTCGTTCTACTCGGACCCCGGCCACCTCTCCGAACTCGCCGCGCAGATCAAGCGCAGCGGGCGCAAGGTCACGTCGATCGCGGTGGACACCTCGCTGTTCACCGGACCGACCATGCAGCCGACGTGGGATCGACGTGACATCGAAGGCGGCGACATCGCGCCCATCGAGTCGTTGATGGTGGACGGCGGACGCATCAAGCCGAGCGAGGAGTACTCGCCGCGCACGACCGAGCCTGCGCTCGACGCCGGCCGGGCCCTCGCGGACGAGCTCGGGCTGAACAGTCCGGTCACCGAGGCGACCGCGCCGTCGGCCGCGCCGGAGATCGCTTCGGTGCAGTCGGCGCCGCTGACCGTCCGCGTCGGCGACATGATGCGGTACAGCGACAACGTCCTCGCCGAGTCCCTGGGCATCGAGCTCGCGCGCGCCACCGGCGGCGAGGCGAGTATCGAGGGCGGATCGCAGGCGGTCCTGGCGACGCTGAGCAAGAACGGCTTCGCGGCCCGGACCGCGACGCTGGTCGACTCCTCGGGGCTGTCGTACTCCGACCGCGTCCCGGCATCGCTGCTCGACGAGCTGATGTCCTCGGCGGCGGGCGACGGGCAGCCGAAGCTGCGCTCGCTGCTCGACTCGCTCCCGGTCGCCCACGGAACGGGCACGCTGTCCGATCGTTTCGACCCGAAGCTCACCGACGGCGCGGGCTGGGTCCGCGGTAAGACCGGAACATTGACCGGCGTCAGTTCGTTGACCGGAATAGTGCAGACAGTCGACGGCCGGGTGCTCTCGTTCGCGATGATCTCCGGGGGCACCTCGCCCGCTGACGCCCGCCCCGCCGTAGACGCGGTGGTCGGCGCGCTCCGCGACTGCGGCTGTCGAAGCTGACCGACCGGAAGGAACGATTGTGAGCAGTGTTGCGGAGAGTTCGGCGGCCGGCGATCCGGTGACCGGAGTTTCGGGCGGCGGTGATCGGGACGAGGGGGCGTCGCCGATCGAGAACATCGACTGGGGGCTGGCGGCGACAGTCGGCAAGCGCATCGCGCGACCCGGCCCGCGAGTCACCCGGTACACCGCGGATCGTGCCCGGGCCGAGCTGGCGGATGCCGCGGTGCGCGCGGAGGCGCCGGTGCGCGAAGTCACCGGGTTGGCCGACGGACTCGCGGTGCCGACCGCGCAGATCCTCGATCGCTCGGGCTGGATCGACGCCGCGGCGAGGTCGATGCCCGCGATGCTCAGCGACGAGGGGCTGGTGGCTCAGCAACCGGAGATCAAGCCGCACGGGACCGGCGTCACGGGGAAGATCGCCGGGGCGCAGGCGGGTGGCCTCCTCGCGTTCCTGTCGAGTGCGATCCTCGGCCAGTACGACCCGTTCAGCCTCGATCCCGAGACCGGTGAGCCGGGCGTCCTGATGCTGGTGGCGCCGAACATCATCGCGGTGGAGCGACAGCTGCGCGTGGACCCCTCCGATTTCCGTCTGTGGGTCTGCCTCCACGAGGTGACCCATCGCGTCCAGTTCTCCGCCAATCCATGGCTCACCGATTACATGCGCAGCAACATCGGCGCCCTCACCGGCGACGAGGACGAGTCGGTGACGGACCTCGTCTCACGCGTGACCGGCGCGCTCCGCAGCGACAAGCCGCGTGAGAAGGGCGTGATCGGGCTGATGCAGCTGCTGCAGTCGCCCGAGCAGTACGAGGCGTTCGAGCGGGTCCTGGTGCTCGGCACGCTCCTCGAGGGCCACGCCGATCATGTGATGGACGCGGTCGGTCCGGCGCAGGTGCCGACGGTCGCCGCCATCCGAGCGGCCTTCGATCAGCGGCGCAGTGCACCGAAGAATCCGCTGCAGCGACTGATCCGCGCGCTGATCGGGATGGACGCGAAGATGGCTCAGTACATCCGCGGCAAGGCCTTCGTCGATCACGTCGTCGACCGTGTCGGCATGGACCTGTTCAACACCGTCTGGACGTCGGCGGAGACGATGCCGCGCATGACCGAGATCGACGAACCGGATCAGTGGATCGAGCGAGTGCTCAGCTGACGTCGGTGGGCGCCCGCGATCGGTTCGGCGGTCGGGTCCGATGAGTCGTCGGACCCAGCAGCTGTTGGTCGGCGCGGTCCGTGGATTCGCCGACCGCTTCCTCGACGACGGCCCGGTTTGCGTCGCGTTGTCGGGCGGCGCGGACTCCCTCGCACTCACCGCGGCCGCGGTGCGGGCGCGGCTGGTCGTGCATGCGGTGGTCGTCGACCACGGGCTGCAGGCGGGTTCTGCGGAGGTGGCTGCGCGGGCGGCCGCCGCGGCGCGCGAGTCGGGGGCGACCGCGGAGGTCCGGACTGTCGAGGTCGGCAGCGCGGGCGGTCCCGAGGCCGCGGCGCGTACCGCACGCTACGACGCACTGCGCGCGGCGCGAGGCGGCCGGCCGGTGTTGCTCGGGCACACGCTCGACGATCAGGCCGAGACGGTCCTCCTCGGCCTCGGGCGGGGCTCCGGTGCGCGCTCGCTGTCCGGGATGAGCGAGTGGTCGGCACCGTGGGGACGACCGCTGCTCGGTCTGCGCCGTGCGCAGACGCGCGAGGCGTGCGCGGACTGGGGACTGCCGATCTGGGACGACCCGCACAACGTCGACCCCGGATTCACCCGCGTCAGGGTGCGCAGCGAGGTGCTCCCACTGCTCGAGGACGTGCTGGGCGGCGGTGTCGCCGAAGCGCTCGCCCGGACGGCGGCGCAGTTGCAGGCGGACGCGGACGCGCTCGACGGTCCGGCCGCAGACCTGCTGGCAGAGTGCGCGTACGGCCGCGTGTTGGATCTGGAGCCGTTGGAATCGGCGCCGACGGCGTTGCGGACCCGGGTGCTGCGCGGCTGGCTGCAGTCGGTCGGGGCCCCGGAACCGTCCTACCGAGTGGTCGCGTCGATCGGTGCGCTCGTCACCGACTGGCACGGCCAGGGGCCGATCGCGGTGGGCGGAGACGCGACGGCCCGCCTCGTCGTGACGAGGCGGGCCGGGCGGCTGCACGCGCAGCGGATGTCGAGATGACGGTCAGCGACGGTTCGGCTTCACATTCCGGAAGGGCCGGTTGATGGTGTCGAAGTAGCGCTGACCCGCGGCGATCGCGCTGCCCCCGCCGCCGACGACGGTGCCCGCGATGCCGCCGAGGCCGGCACCTGCGGTGAGGCCGGGGAGGCAGCCGATCGGCAGGGTCAGCACGCACCCGGCGAATCCGCCCAGAACGACGCCGATCGCCGTGCCGACGATGGTCGAGATCGTCATCGATGCGGCCATCTCCGAGTTGAAGCGGGCCAGCGCCGCGTCGTCACGTTCCTTCTTCGACCGGTAGCCGTCCTTGTCCGCGACGTCGGTCTTCCTCAACAGTGCCGCGTCGGTGGCGACGGACCGCGAGGCGTCCTTGGACGGTGTGAGAGTCGCGACGCGACCGTTGACCGCGGCATCGATCGGGTAGGTCCGATTGTCGGGTGCGATGTAGTTCAGCGCAGTGCGATCAACGACGGTGCCGGCGTCGTTGCGGTACACCAGGTAGCCGCCATCGATGCCGAGGCTGCCGTTGAGGAGTCGGATCCGGACCTGATCCCGGTCGGTCTGGACGTTCGCACCGACTCGCCCGTCCCCGGGTGCAGCGTGCGCGGGCGCGGCGAGGAACGGCAGTGCCGTGACGGCGGTCAGCAAGACGATGAACAGGCCGCGGACCGGATTTCGCAGAGACATGAACTACCTCTCATTTGGCTGTGACTGTGACCGCCCCGACTTCCGATCGTGACCAACATGTCAGATTTCGTGCCGGTATGAGGTGATTTCGCGCCGTTTCGATGAGTTTCACGTGAATGTCGGACGAGTGCGGCGAGACGCCCGGTGTCGCCGTGGACACGACGAAGCCACGCCTCGCGATCGGCGAGGCGTGGCACGAGTCGTCAGCGGCCGACGTTCTTGAACGGCGAGTTGATGGTGGTGAAGTAGCGGATCGCGGAGTTGATCAGCGAACCGCCGCCGCCGATCACCGTTCCGGCGATGCCGCCGAGTGCGGCGCCGACCGGGATGCAGGCGATGATCGCCGGGGTGGCGGTCGCGCCGCATAGGACGCCCGCGGCGACGCCGCCGATCACCGCACCGATCGCGGTGCCGATGATCGTCGAGATCGTCATGCCTGCGGCCATCTCGGAGTTGAAGCGAGCGAGCGCGGCGTCATCGCGCTCCTTCTTGCTCCGGTATCCGTCGCGGTCGGCGACGTCGTTGCGGAACGATGCCGCGGCGTTCTTCGGCGGAGTGAGGGTCGCCGTGGCCCCGTTGACCGTCGCTGCGATCGAATGACTCCGAGCGTCCGGCGTGACGAAGGTGAGCGGATAGTTCGCCACCACCGCCCCGCTCTGATTGCGGAACACCAGCGAACCGTCTTCGACCGCCAGCGTCCCGTTGAAGATCGTTACGTGGACGCTGTCGGCGGTGGTACTGACCTCGGCGCGTGGTGGCGCCGGAGGTGAGGCGTGCGCCGGGGCGGCCAGGAACGGCAGTGCCGTCAGCACCGCGATCAGTGCGATGAATGTCCCTCGTGCCGCGCTTCGAATCGACATGATCTTCCCTCTCGTCTGCCAACGGAGCCCGCACACATGCCGACACCGGATGTTGTGACCGAAGATGAGAAGAAAGTAAGCCGTAGACGCCCGAGTCTGCGCTGAAAGAGCGGGGCCTGTGACGGCTGAGGCGAAAAGGCGTCCTAACGGACGACAGGCAGCGGCAGGACCGGCACGCTCGACGTGCTTCGCGCTGCCGACCTCGAGGAGGTCTCCGACGGTGCGGGCTTCGACGATGCCGACGCGGCGGCCGGGGTCCGCTTGGTCGTCGGCGCGCTCGCCGTGCTCGATCGGGTGGAACTGCTCGAGGCGGTGGACGACGTCGACGTCGTGGTCGGCACGGTCTTGAACGGCCGATTGATGGTGTCGAAGTAGTGGATCACCGCAGCGCCCGCGACGCCGCCGGAGATGATGATCCCGAGACCCGCGCCCGCGGCCGCACCCAGCGGCACGCCCGCGAAGAAGCAGCCGAGCGGCCCGGTGGCCGCGAGGACGAAGCATCCCGCCAGGCCGCCGAGGACGGCGCCGAGGGCCGCGCCGATCACGGTCGACACCGTGGCGCCGGTGGTGACCTCCTTGGTGAGTCGCGAGAGTGCGGCGTCGTCGCGCTCCCACTTCGACTTGAATCCGTTGGAATCGGTGCCGAAGCCCTGGTCGACGAGAACCGCGTCGGTCGACGTCGAGCGGGCGGCATCGGTGGACGGCGTCAGGCGGGCGACGTTCCCGGAGACGGATGCGTCGATCGGATACGACCGGTCGTCGGGCGCGATGAAGGCCAGCGGGAACCGCTCGATCTCGGCGCCTGCCCGATTCCGGATCACCAGGTAGCCGGGCTCGGCGGCGACGGTGGCGTTGAAGACCCTCACACTCACGTCCGAGGCGCCGGCCTGGATCTGAGCGCGCGGTACTGCGTCGACCGGTGCGGCGTGCGCGGGTGCGGCGACGAACGGGAGTGCAGTGATGAGGGCTGCGAAGACGACGAACGCGGTCCGCAGCAGGTGGCGAAGAGGCATGCTCAACCTTTCCTGGGATTCAATGAGCCGCAGTCGGCGAAGTCCGTGCGTTCGCAACATCGGACGTGAATCGCCCGTTCGGGGCAATCCCGAAGTCGCAGAAACGTCGATTCAGAGTTGCCTACGTCACAAAAAAGACCATTCGCCGGTGTCTGGGCCGCGTCGACTCCGGCGGCACGGAGCCCCATCGGCAAACCCGCGGTCGCGCAGTCGGGGGCTCGTGCGAAGCTATAGGGGTGGACCGCGACGACAGCTATGGCGATGACATCGAAGAAGTCCTGATCACCCAGGAGCAGATTCAGGCTCGAACGGTGGAGATGGCTCAAGCGGTGGGTGAGCGGTACAAAGACGCCCCCGACGACCTCGTGCTGATCGGCGTCCTCAAGGGCGCCGTGATGTTCATGACCGACTTCGCGCGGGCGCTGCCGATCCCGTCGCAGCTCGAGTTCATGGCGGTGTCGAGCTACGGGTCGTCGACGTCGTCGTCGGGTGTGGTCCGGATCCTCAAGGACCTCGACCGGGACATCACCGACCGCGACGTGTTGATCGTCGAGGACATCATCGACTCCGGTCTCACGCTGTCGTGGCTGATCAAGAACCTCGCGACGCGGTCGCCGCGGTCGCTGGAGGTGGTGACCCTGCTGCGGAAGCCGGAGGCCGTGCGGGCCACCCTCGACGTCGCCGACGTCGGCTTCGACATCCCGAACGAGTTCGTCGTCGGATACGGGCTCGACTTCGCCGAGCGCTACCGCGATCTGCCGTACGTCGGCAAGCTGCATCCGGCGGTGTACTCGTCCTGACCGGCCACCGCTGATCGGCCGCCGGAACATCCGGATCGCCTGCGACGTTGAGTGTGCAGGCGGCGACTGACGCCGGCCCTCGATTCGAGCGGACCGTTCGACGGCAGGTATCCGACCTCCTACAGGTAGCCTCGTATTTCGAGTCGACGGGAAGGACAAATGGGCGCGGTGGCGTAGTGCACACCGAACGCGACGACCCGAGCCCACGCGTACACGCATGAATCGCAAGACACTGTTCCGGAATCTGGCCATCGTGGCCGTCATTCTGTTCGCCATCTGGGGCTTCAGCATGATGCGGAATTCCGATCGCGAGTACTCCGACGTCGACACGTCGGTCGCGATGACCCAGTTGGACAAGAAGAACGTGAAGTCGGTCCAGATCGACGATCGCGAGCAGCGCCTCCGGATCGAGCTCAAGCAGCCGATCAAGGTGGACGACTCCGACGCCACCAAGATCTCGACGCAGTACCCGGCGGGGGTGACCAACCGGGTGTTCAACTCGGTCGTCAACTCCGGCGCCGAGTATCAGACCAACGTCACCAAGGACTCGGGGATCTGGCAGTCGATCCTGATCTTCGTCCTCCCGATGGTGATCCTGTTCGGCCTGTTCTTCTTCGTGATGAGCCGGATGCAGGGCGGCCGCGGCGGCGTGATGGGCTTCGGCAAGTCGAAGGCCAAGCAGCTCAGCAAGGACATGCCCAAGACCACGTTCGCCGATGTGGCGGGCGCTGACGAGGCAGTCGAGGAGCTCGACGAGATCCGCGACTTCCTGCAGAACCCGGCGCGCTATCAGGCGCTCGGCGCCAAGATCCCCAAGGGCGTGCTCCTCTACGGTCCGCCCGGCACCGGCAAGACACTCCTCGCACGCGCGGTGGCCGGCGAGGCGGGCGTCCCGTTCTTCACGATCTCCGGCTCGGACTTCGTCGAGATGTTCGTCGGCGTCGGTGCGTCGCGCGTCCGCGATCTGTTCGAACAGGCCAAGCAGAGCAGCCCGTGCATCATCTTCGTCGACGAGATCGATGCCGTCGGACGTCAGCGCGGTGCCGGTCTCGGCGGCGGTCACGATGAACGCGAGCAGACGCTGAACCAGCTGCTCGTCGAGATGGACGGCTTCGGCGACCGCTCCGGCGTCATCGTGATGGCGGCCACCAACCGGCCCGACATCCTCGACCCGGCCCTCCTGCGTCCCGGTCGCTTCGATCGGCAGATCCCGGTCAGCAACCCGGACATCGCGGGCCGCAAGGCGATCCTCGCGGTGCACTCGAAGGGCAAGCCGATCGCGCCCGACGCGGACCTCGACGGTCTCGCCAAGCGCACCCCGGGCATGTCCGGCGCCGACCTCGCGAACGTCATCAACGAGTCGGCCCTGCTCACCGCGCGTGAGAACAAGACGGTGATCACCGGTGAGGCGCTCGAACGAGGCACACTACGACTCACCACGGTCGAGAACGGCGGACGCCAATCTGGCCCGGAAGAGCCGCATCATCAGCGAGCACGAGAAGAAGGTGGTCGCGTACCACGAGAGCGGTCACACGCTGGCCGCGTGGGCGATGCCGGACCTCGACCCGATCTACAAGGTCACCATCCTGGCGCGCGGACGCACCGGCGGGCATGCGCTCGCGGTCCCGGAACAGGACAAGGACCTGATGACCCGGTCGGAGATGATCGCGCGCCTGGTGATGGCGATGGGCGGTCGTGCGGCCGAGGAACTCGTCTTCCACGAGCCGACCACCGGTGCGAGCTCCGACATCGACCAGGCCACCAAGATCGCCCGCGCGATGGTGACCGAGTACGGCATGAGCGCCAAGCTCGGCGCGGTGCGCTACGGGCAGGAGCAGGGTGACCCGTTCCTCGGACGGGGAATGGGTTCCACGCCCGACTACTCGACCGGTGTCGCCGCCGAGATCGACGAGGAGGTCCGCAACCTGATCGAGGCCGCGCACACCGAGGCGTGGTCGATCCTGAACCAGTACCGCGACGTGCTCGACGTGCTCGCCGGGCAGCTGCTGGAGAAGGAGACGCTGGTCCGCAAGGATCTCGAGACGATTCTCGACGAGGTCGGCAAGCGACCGCGGATCACCAAGTTCGACGTCTTCGGCGAACGCGTCCCGAGCTCTAAGCCGCCGATCAAGACCCCGGGCGAGCTCGCCGCCGAACGCGGCGAGCCGTGGCCGCCGGTCGAGGAGCCGGTGCCGGTGACTCCGCAGGCGGACCCCGCGACGCCGGCGTACGGACAGCCCGCCCAGTACGGTGCCCCGCAGCCGCAGGCCCCGCAGTACGGCGGCCAGCCCTACGGCGCGCCGCAGCAGGGGACTCCGCAGCAGTACACCGGACAGCCGTACGGCGAGCCGTATCCCGCGGCACCCCAGCCGGGAACCCCGCAGTACGGTGCGCCCGGAAACGGAAACCCGCAGCAGTACCCGGATCCGGCGGCGGAGCCGGGCACCGGACCGCACGCACCGCGTTCCGGCCACGGTCACGGCACTCGCCCCGACTACGGTGCACCGCGCGACTGGTCGGCCCCGGGCTGGCCGCCCGCGGACGATCGGCGGGACGGGCAGTGAAGGAGACCCCAGTGAACGGAGAGCATGGGGAGATGACCACCAGCATCGATCGGAACGGTGACGGCGGCGCACACGCCGTCGACGCCCTGCACGTCCCGGCGGCCGCAGGCGACCGGCTGTTCGACCAGGCCCGGGCCGAGGCCGCCGTGCGCGAGCTCCTGATCGCCGTCGGCGAGGATCCCGACCGCGCCGGACTCAAGCGCACGCCGACCCGGGTCGCCAACGCGTACCGCGAGATGTTCGCGGGTCTCTACACCGATCCCGACGAGGTGCTGGCGACCGTCTTCGACGAGGACCACGAGGAACTCGTGCTGGTGAAGGACATCCCGATGTACTCGACCTGCGAGCATCACCTGGTGTCCTTCCACGGTGTGGCCCACGTCGGCTACATCCCGGGAGAGACCGGCCAGGTCACGGGGCTGTCGAAGCTGGCTCGCGTCGTCGACCTGTATGCGAAGCGCCCGCAGGTCCAGGAACGACTGACCAGCCAGATCGCCGACGCGCTGGTGCGCAAGCTGGATCCGCGCGGCGTGATCGTCGTGATCGAGGCCGAGCACCTGTGCATGGCGATGCGCGGCATCCGCAAGCCGGGCGCCCGCACCACGACCTCGGCGGTGCGCGGCCTGTTCAAGACCAGTGCGGTCTCCCGCGGCGAAGCACTCGACCTCATCACGCGGTGAACCCGGACCGCCCGGTGAGCGCAGGGGCCGACGAGCTCGACCGCACCCTCGTGATGGGGGTGCTGAACGTGACCGCGGACTCGTTCTCCGACGGCGGCCGCTACCTCCAGCGTGACCGGGCGGTCGCACACGGACTCGAGTTGCGGGGCGCGGGCGCCGACATCATCGACGTCGGCGGCGAGTCGACCAGGCCGGGCGCTGTCCGCGTGGACCCGGCGACCGAGTCGGCGCGCGTCGTGCCGGTGATCCGGGAACTCGTCGCGGCGGGTGCCCGGGTGTCGGTGGACACCATGCGCGCCGCGGTGGCGGCCGATGCGCTGGCGGCCGGAGCGGACCTGATCAACGATGTGTCCGGCGGTCGTGCCGATCCCGACATGGGCCGCGTCCTCGCGGATGCGGGCGTCCCGTGGATCCTCATGCACTGGCGGCCGGCCGACGACGCACCGGGCGGCGATCGTCACTTCACCCACCGCGTCGACGAGGCCGGCGGGTATCGCGACGTGGTCGCCGAGGTGACCGGCGAACTGCTCGGTCAGGTGGACGCCGCGGTCGCGGCAGGTGTCGACCCGGACCAGATCGTGTTGGATCCGGGGCTCGGTTTCGCGAAGACCGCCGAACACAACTGGGCGCTGCTGCACGCTCTCCCGACCCTGGTGGGGTTGGGCTTCCCCGTGCTGATCGGTGCCTCTCGCAAACGTTTCCTCGGATCGCTGCTGCAGCGAGACGGCGTCGATCGGCCGCCGGCGGGGCGCGAGGTCGCCACCGCGGCGATCTCCGCGCTGTCCGCGGCCGGCGGCGCCTGGGGTGTCCGGGTGCACGACGTCGCGGCCAGTCGCGACGCCATCGAAGTGGCCCTCGCCTGGCGAGGCGGCGGCCGGAGAGGCAGGGAACATGGCTGATCGCATCGAACTGCGCGGACTGCGGGTCCGCGGCAACCACGGGGTCTTCGACCACGAGCGCCGCGACGGCCAGGACTTCATCATCGACATCACCCTGTGGCTCGACCTCCAGGCGGCCGCAGCCAGCGACGACCTCGCCGACACCGTCGACTACGGCGGTCTGGCGCAGCAGGCGCACGACATCGTCGCGGGCACACCGCGCAACCTGATCGAGACGGTCGGCGCCGAGATCGCCGACACGATCATGGGCGATGCGCGGATCTCCGCGTGCGAAGTCACGGTGCACAAGCCGTCGGCGCCGATCCCCCTCGCCTTCGACGACGTCGCGGTCGTCACCCGTCGCTCGGTGAAGACCCGGGCCGTCGCGGCGGCGAGGCAGGCGACGTCGTGACCTCGCGTGCGGTTCTGTCGGCCGGGTCCAACATCGGCGACAGTCGTGCACACCTGCAGCGCGTGGTGAGTGCGCTCGGCAGCGAGCTGCGGGCCGCGTCGAGCGTGTACCTGACGCCGCCGTGGGGCGGGGTGGAGCAGGACGACTTCGCGAACATCACGATCATCGCCGAAGGCGAGCGAACGCCGCGGGAGTGGCTGGAGTTCTGCTGGGAGATGGAGCGAGAGGCGCAGCGGGTGCGCGACGTCCGCTGGGGGCCCCGGACGCTCGACGTCGATGTGGTGACGGTCGAGGTCGACGGCGCGACGGTGATCTCCGACGATCCCGAACTGACGCTGCCGCACCCGCGCGCAGCGCAGCGGGCGTTCGTCCTGGTCCCGTGGCTGGAGATCGATCCGGACGCGCGGCTGGTGACGCCGGACGGGGAACTTGCGGTGACGACGCTGATCGAGGCCCTCGACCCGGACGAGGTCGCGGGCGTGCGTCGAGCGGGGGCTGCGGGATGACCATGCCGACCCCGTCCGGGCCCGATCAGCAGCCCGGCGACGATGAGGGCCACAAACTCGGACCGACGCGGATCCGGGATCTGATGGTCGTCGCCGTGGTGGTCGCGATCGCGCTCTGGATCCTGATCCACTACAACTACGGGGCCTTCCCGAGCCTGCCGTGGCTGTCGGGTATCTCACTCTATGTGGTCGCAGCGCTCGAGGTGGTGATCGGTTTCATCGTGCGAAAGCGTGTGGCGGAGAAGGAGATCGGGCGCGGAAAGGGGCAGCTGCACCCGATCAATGCGGCTCGGCTGGTTGCGCTGGCCAAGGCCTCGGCCATCCTGGGCGCGGTCGCCGCGGGCGGCTGGGCCGGCGTGCTGGTGTTCCTGCTGCAGAACGGGATACTCGAGGCGGCCCGCGCGGACCGGATCGGCGCGATCGTCGGACTGGTCGGCGGCATCGTGCTCGCCGCCGCCGCCCTGTGGCTCGAGCACTGCTGCCGGGCGCCGGACGATCCCTCGGCCGACAACGCGGAAACGACTCCGAACAGCCCTCCCGCACCTGCGTGAATCTCCGACACGGACCGCTCGGTGACGCCGGTCGCGGTGTCAAGGGCGGTAAGTTTGCCTTCATGACCACTAAGGAACGATCCGAAGAGGCCGCCAAGAAACGACCGTCGTCGGCCGGACAATGGCTCATCGGGTTGTTCGTCGTGCTCGCCATCGTGGCCAGTCTGTTGATGATCTTCGGCAACGACTTCTCCGTTCCGGCGACGCTCGCGGTGATCGCCGCGCTGTGGGCCGCGGTGATCGGCGCGGTGCTGGTGACGAAGTACCGCAGGCAGGCCGACGTCGCGGAGTCCCGCAGCCGGGATCTTCGGCTCGTGTACGAACTGCAGCTCGAGCGAGAGATCGCCGCGCGGCGCCAGTACGAATCGGATGTCGAATCCGCGATCCGTCAGGAGGTCGCGAGCGAGTCGAACGTGGAGCTCGAGGAACTCAAGGCGCAGGTGCTGGCGTTGCGGGCCAGCCTCGAGCAACTGCTCGGCACCCCGCTGCCCGACATGCGCGCGGCGATCGGTCTGGAACGGCCGCGTGAACTCGGTTCGGGTCTGGCCGGTGCCGGGTACGCCACCGCGGCCGCCGACGATCGAGTGGTGGCCGACCGAGATTTCGCGTCGACCGCGCCGCCGTCGGATCCCGGTCGTCATCTGCCCGACGAGCCGCAGGACGTCGAAGAGGTCGATCCGGTGGAACTCACCGAGATCATCCCCGTGGTGACGGACGCGCCGGAGGAGGCCCCGGCCGCCGCGCCGGAGTCCGACGACCCGGCGGCCACCACACAGATCGAGCGCGTCGCCTACGGGGCGCAGGCGTATGAACCCCCGGAAGTCCCGGAGACCGGGCCGCAGCCGGTGCAGCCGCAGCAGTCGGGCCAGGGGCGCCGATCGGCGCCGCCGAGCGACGACGGCGCGCACTCCGCGGGCCGCCCGGCCAGTGAACTGCTCAGTCAGCGTGGTCGCCGCCGCCGCGACTGAACGACTCTCGTCAGTTGAGCGCGCCCCTCTCGCTGGTTGAGCGTGCCTCTCTCGCTGGTTGAGCGCGCCCCGCTCGCCGGTTGGGCGTGCCTCTCTCGCTGGTCGAGCGCGCCCCTCTCGCTGGTTGAGCGAGCGGAGCGAGTCGAAACCTCGTGACCTGGGCTGGTAGTGATTTCCAGCCCGGGTTTCGTCGGTTTCGACTCGCTCCGCTCGCTCAACCAGCGGGCGGGGCGATCGCTCAACCAGCGGGCCAGCGGCGCTGCGATCGCTCAACCACCCGCGTGGTGAAAGTTGTCACACCGCGTAGCCGGGACGCTGCGGCCGCGCCTATCGTGGTGGCGAACGTCTGGTACCCGAGGCTCCGTGATCGTGAGCAGGGACTGGAACGGAATGGAGGAACGGCGGTGAATTCACCGATGGCCGCGGCACGCATGCGTGTCGGCATCATCTCGGCCGGTCGAGTCGGCACCGCGCTCGGCGAAGCGCTCGCCGCGGTCGGGCACGACGTCGCGTCGCTGACCGCGCGTTCCCCGGAATCACGCGGCCGCGCCGCTCTGCGCCTGCCACAGGCCCGCATCCTTGATCCATCCGGCGTCGTCGCCGATTCTCAGCTCCTGATTCTCGCGGTCCCGGACACCGCGCTGCCGACCGTCGTGGACGCCGTCGCCGCAGCGGGGCCGCGACCGGGCACGATCGTCGCTCACACTGCCGGTGCGCTCGGCGTCGCCGTTCTGGAGCCGCTCGCACGACTCGGTGCGGTGACCATCGCCGTGCATCCCGCCATGACCTTCGTCGGCAGCTCGGACGACACGGCGCGGCTCGCCTCGTCGTGCTTCGGCATCACGTCGGATGACGAGATCGGCGATGCGATCGCCGCCGCATTGGTGCTGGAGATGGGCGGCACCCCGGTGCGGATCGCCGAGTCCGACCGCACGCTGTACCACGCAGCCCTGGCGCACGGCGCCAACAATCTGATCGCCCTGATCACCGATGCCGTGACGGCGCTCGACGCGGCGATCGCCGGTCCGCACGGCGAACACAGTGCGACCGCGACCGTCGACGGACCCGACCCCGGCATCGCGCGGCGCGTGCTCGCGCCGCTGGTCCGCGCGTCCCTTGACAACGTCCTCGAGATGGGCGGCGCGGCCCTCACCGGGCCGGTGGCCCGCGACGACGCCGCGACCGTCCGCCGTCATCTCGCCGCCCTCGCGGCCCTGCCCGACCATCAGCTCGTCGACGGCTACCGGGCGCTCTCGGCCCGGGCCGCCTCCCAGAGCGGCGCCGGCCGCGAGCTCCGAGACCTCCTGGAGGCACACGCGTGACCGGATCAGACCTCTACGCACCCGGCCGGATGACCGTCCATCGCGACCCGGCGCAGCTGCACCGCGTCACGAAGGCGCTCCGCGCGGCGGGCAAGCGGGTCGCGCTGGTGCCGACGATGGGCGCCCTGCACCAGGGGCATCTGCAGTTGGTGAAGGCCGCCAAGCGTCGGTGCGACGTCGTCATCGTCTCGATCTTCGTCAACCCGCTGCAGTTCGGCGCGGGGGAGGACCTCGACGCCTACCCGCGGACGTTCGACGCCGACTGCGCCCTGCTGGAGCCGCTCGGCGTCGAGCTGGTGTTCGCGCCGACCGCGTCGGCCATGTATCCGTCCGGACCGCGCACCACGGTGCAGCCGGGCGAAGCCGGCGCGATCCTCGAAGGGCAGTCGCGCCCCACGCACTTCGCCGGCATGCTGACCGTCGTCAACAAGCTGCTCAACATCGCGGCACCACACGCCGCCTACTTCGGTGAGAAGGACTACCAGCAGCTCGTCCTGATCAACCAGATGGTTCACGACCTGAACATGGATGTGGAGATCATCGGCGTGCCGACGGTCCGCGAGGCAGACGGCCTGGCGCTGTCGTCGCGCAATCGCTACCTGTCGGCCGACGAGCGCGAGCTGGCGACCATCCTGTCCGCGGCGCTGCTGGCGGGCACCCATGCCGCCGCCGGTGGGCCGGAGGCGATCGTCGCCGCTGCCCGCGCCGTCCTGGACACCGCGCCGGAGATCGAGGTCGACTACCTCGAGGTGCGGGGCCGCGGCCTGCAGGAGGCGCCAGCCGAGGGCGACGGCCGACTGCTGGTGGCCGCGCGCGTCGGGCCGGCCCGACTCATCGACAACGTCGGCGTCCTCATCGGCGTCGACCTCCGCGACCCGGAAGCGGTCGCCGACCTCACCGACAACGCCTTCGACTCCGAGGGCACGACAGCTCCAGGCGACCTCGCCACCCAGGAAGAGGAGTGATCCGCATGTTCCGCACCATGATGAAGTCCAAGATCCACCGGGCCACCGTGACGCAGGCCGACCTGCACTACGTCGGCTCGGTGACCATCGACGCCGATCTGCTCGACGCGGCCGATCTGATGGAGGGCGAGCAAGTCTGCATCGTCGACATCGACAACGGCAACCGCCTCGAGACCTACGTGATCGCCGGCGAGCGCGGCACCGGGGTCATCGGTATCAACGGTGCGGCGGCGCACCTCGTGCACCCGGGCGACCTGGTGATCATCATCGCGTACGGCGTCATGAACGAGGCCGAGCTGGCCGAGTACGCGCCGCACGTGGTCTTCGTCGACTCCGACAACCGGCCGGTCAGCATGGGCGCCGACCCGGCCGATGTCCCGGAGGGCTCCGGGCTCAAGGATCCGCGTCAGCTCGCGACCGCCACGGTCTGAGGCCGGTCAGTCAGTGCTCCTCACCGTCACCGTCGGCAACACGAACATTCATCTCGGTGTGTTCGCGGGGTCGGGCGACCATGCGGAACTGGTCCGCGACTGGCGCATCCACACGCAGCCGCACCTGACCGCCGACGAGTTCGCGCTGCAGCTGCGGGGCCTCCTGGGACCCGACATCGAGCAGGTGACCGGGGTCGCAGGCCTGTCGACGGTGCCGTCGCTGCTGCGTGAGATGCGGGAGATGCTGCCGCGCTACTTCGGCCGCGGACCGCACGTGCTGCTGGAACCCGGTGTGCGCACGGGGGTGCCGCTGCTCGTCGACAACCCGAAGGAAGTGGGCACCGACCGCGTCGCCCATAGCCTGGCGGCGCACGAGAACTACCCCGACGGCCCGTGCATCGTCGTAGCCTTCGGCACGGCGACCGTGGTCGACGCGGTGTCCGCCAAGGGGGAGTTCCTCGGCGGCGTCATCGCGCCGGGAGTCAACCTCGCGGTCGAGGCGCTCAGCGAGCACACCGTCACCGTGCGCAAGGTGGAGCTGATGCCGCCGCGGAGCGTGATCGGGAAGAACACCGTCGAAGCATTGCAGTCGGGAATCATCTACGGTTTCGCCGGACAGGTGGACGGACTGGTCGAGCGGATCCGGCGCGAGGTGCCGGGATTCGACGGCGACGACGTCACCGTGGTCGGAACCGGATTCATGGCGCCGCTGATGATCGGCGAATGCCGCACCATCACCGCCCACCATCCGCATCTGGCGCTCGACGGCCTGCGTCGCGTCCACGAACGGAGTCGTCGGAGCGGAAAGGGGCGAGTGTGAGCACGAGTGCGGAAGGTCGGACCGTCGTCTACGGCCGCGACATCCGAGTGGGTCAGGTGTACCACCTCGGCGAGTACGCGCTGACGGAAGACGATCTCGTCGAGTTCGCCCGGCGTTGGGATCCGCAGGGATTCCACATCGATCCGGACGTCGCCGCGACGAGCCCCTACGGCGGGCTGATCGCGAGTGGCGTGCACAGCTTCGCGATCATGCAGCGACTGTCGGTGCTCGACGTCTACGACCATTGGGCGGTGATCGCGGGCAAGGAGATCAGCGATGTCGCCTTCCTGCGTCCGGTTCGCGCGGGCGACGTGCTCACCGGCTCGCTGACCGTCACCGCCGTCACCTTCGACGACCGCAACCGCGCCCTCGTCGAAGTCGACACCGAGCTGATCGTCGCGGGTAAGCCGGTCCTGCGCACGCACACGGCCTCGTACGTGCACGCCGCGCCGCCGGCCTGAACCCTCCCGAGCCCCACCCCGCTGGTTGAGCCCGGCGGAGCGCAGCGGAGCCGGTGTCGAAACCCCCTCACCCCCCCGCCGCTGGTTGAGCCCGGCGGAGCGCAGCGGAGCCGGTGTCGAAACCCCCTCACACCCCCGCCGCTGGTTGAGCCCGGCGGAGCGCAGCGGAGCCGGTGTCGAAACCCCCTCACCCCCCCGCCGCTGGTTGAGCCCGGCGGAGCGCAGCGGAGCCGGTGTCGAAACCTCGTCACGCAGGCCGGGTCCTGCAAACCCTCAGTTCCGCGCGTCGACGGTCAGCGCCGGCTTGGCGGTGTCGGTCGGGTCGTCGGCGAGCTGGCCCCACATGGCGTCGACCATCGGCTGCAGGAACAGCTGTCCGACGTTTCGGACCATCATCGCGACGGTCTGTTCGGCCACACTGCGCCGCGTTCCGGCGAGCCCGGCGTCGCGCATCTTGCTCACCTCGTCGCGCGCGAGCTCGGTGAGCTGGCTGAGCAGCGACGTCGAGCCGTTGGGGTCGAGCAGCACGCGACGCATGTAGCCGACGACCACCGGGTTGTCCTTGAGCATCGCGCGCACGGCGTCGTCGCGTGCGGCCGCGACCTCCGCAGGCGTCCCGTCGCTCGGCACGCTCGCGATCGCCGTCCGGTGGTATTCGACGATCAGCTCTTCGACGGCCCGTCGCAGGCCGTCCTTGGTTTTGAAGTGGTGCTGGACCAGGCCGACCGTGACCCCGGCCTCGGCGGCGACGGCACGCATCGAGACCCGTTCCTCACCGTGCTCGGCGTACAGGTCCAGTGCGGCGTTCCGGATCTTGGCCTTCGCAGTGAGATCGCCGTCGGCTGCGCGGGGATCGCTCATCGTCTCGTCCTCCTTGGTTCGGGGCGAATTCTACGGTGCACCCATTGACCGTTACGCATGTCATGTTTACGGTACGTATGTATAGTACGTTGAGTGAACGGCATCACAGGGCCGGTTCCGGAATCCGTGGCAACCGGGACCGGGTCGGCCGGAATGACAGGAGTGGGCAGATGAGTCAGAGTTCCGAAGCGGTCATCGTCGGCGCGGTGCGCACGCCCGTCGGCCGGCGCGGCGGGGTGTTGAGTGGGTGGCATCCGGTCGACCTGCTCGGCGCGACCATCGCCGACCTCGTGGACCGCAGCGGTGTCGACCCCTCGCTCATCGACGACGTGATCGCCGGCTGCGTGATGCAGTTCGAGCAGCAGACCGGCAACCTCGGCAGGCACGCCGTGCTGGCGGCGGGTCTGCCGGAGTCGGTTCCGGCCGTCACGATCGACCGGCAGTGCGGTTCGGGGCAGCAGGCCGTGAGTTTCGCCGCGCAGGCGGTGATGGCCGGTTCCCAGGACCTGGTGATCGCATGCGGGGTCGAGTCGATGTCTCAGGTTCCGCTGCCGCCGTCGATGGTCCCGGGCGCGCCGCTCGGCCCGCAGTACAGCCCGCGTGAACTGGGGCGGTACGACGGCGGGCTGATGGCCCAGGGAATGTCGTCGGAGCTGATGAACACTCGATTCGGGCTCACGCGGGCCGAGCTCGACGAGTTCAGCATGCGCAGCCACCGACGGGCCGCCGCGGCGACCGCCGACGGCCGATTCCGCGAGCAGTTGGTTCCGCTGCGGACCGACCCCGCTGATCCGACGTCGCCGATCGTCGACCGCGACGAGGGCATCCGCGAGCAGCTCGACCCGGCGAAGATGGCCTCGCTGCGCACGGTGTTCGCCGACGACGGGATGACGACGGCCGCGAACTCGTCGCAGATCAGCGACGGCGCCGCCGCGCTGCTCATCGCATCGCGCGAGTTCGCCGAGCGGCACGGGCTCACCCCGCGGGCGCGGTTCCGCGCGCTCAGCGTGGCCGCCGACGATCCGGTCATCCAGTTCACGGCGATCCTCGAGTCGTCGCGCAAGGCACTGAAGCGGTCGGGGCTGTCGGTCGACGACATCGATCGGTTCGAGGTCAACGAGGCCTTCGCGGGCGTCCCGCTGATGTTCCAGCGAGAGTTCCAGGTCCCCGACGACAAGCTCAACGTGAACGGCGGTTCGGTCGCCCTCGGTCATCCGCTGGGTTCCACCGGGGCGCGGATGCTGACCGATCTGCTGTGCGAGCTCGAGCGCTCCGGCAGTCGCCTCGGACTCCAGACCATCTGCGAGGCGACGGGCACCGCCAACACGACCATCATCGAACGGATCTGAATCCATGACCGACATCGTCCGCGGACTGCCGTCCACCCACGGCGACAGCTTTCAGCTCAACACCACCACGCTCATCCGCCATGCCGCGCGGACCTTTCCGGAGCAGCAGATCGTCTACCGCACGCCCGACGGCGGCTGGGACCGGTACACCTACGCCGACGCCTACGCGAGGATTCAGCAGGCGGCGAACGTCCTGACGGGCCTCGGTGTCGGTCCGGCCGACGTCGTCGGCATCCTCGACTGGAACAGCAAGCGGCACTTCGAGCTGTACTGGGCCATCCCGGGCACCGCCGCCGTGATGCTGCAGATGAATCTCCGCCTCGCGCCGGAGGATCTGGGCTACGTGACTACGCACAGCGGCGCGTCCGTGGTGCTGGTCGACGAGTCGCTGCTCCCCGCCGCGCGCGAGTTGGCGCCGCACGCTCCCGGAGTGCGGACGTGGGTCGTCATGTCCGACAGGCCGTCGTCGGAGATCGATCCGGGCCTGCCGAACGCGGTGTTCTTCGAGGACCTGATGGCGGAGGCCTCGGCCGAGTACGACTGGCCGGTCATCGACGAGACCTCTGCCTACAGCGCCTGCTACACCACCGGGACCACCGGCCGCCCGAAGGGCGTCTACTACTCGCACCGCGGCATCTACCTGCACACGATGGCGCAGGCCGCGGCGGTCAAGATGGGCAGCGACGACACCGTCATGCTCATCACGCCGATGTTCCACGGACAGAGCTGGGGGCTCCCGCAATCGGCGGTGTACTCGCAGGCCAAGGTGGTGCTGCCCGGCCGATATGCGGCCGAGGACACCTCTGTGCTGGTCGACGCCATGATCGCCGAACAGGTGACCGTCGCGAACGGTGCCCCGGCCATCTTCGGCCCGATGCTCGCGTACCTCGAGACGCTCGACGAAGCCCCGGACCTGAGCCGAGCGCGTCTGCTGTGCGGAGCCACCGAGCCGCCGCTGTCGATGATGCGCGGCTTCTTCGAGCTGACCGGTGCCGACGTCATCCACGCCTACGGTGCGACGGAGACGACCCCGTTCGTGACCGTCAACGCCGGGATCAAGCCGACCCTGACCGGGCTCAGCGACGACCAGCGGTGGGACCTGAAGAGGTGTCAGGGCCTTCCGGTGAACGGCATCGAGGTGCGGATCGTCGACGCCGCCGGTGCGGACCTGCCGCACGACGGCGTCGCGGAGGGCGAGCTGCTGATTCGCGGTCCGTGGATCACCGAGCGGTATCACGACCTCGACGACGCGCCGGGCGAGCGCTTCATCGACGGTTTCTGGCGTAGCGGCGACGTCGCGACCATTTACCCGAACGGGTACCTGAAGGTGGTCGACCGCCTCAAGGACGTGGTGAAGAGCGGCGGCGAGTGGATCTCGTCGATCGACATGGAGAACGCGGTCGTCGCACATCCGCGGGTGGCCGAGGCCGCCGTCATCGGGGTCGCGCATCCCAAATGGCAGGAGCGGCCGGTGGTGCTGCTGGCGACGGTCGACGGCGACGACGTGCCGCTGTCGGAGATCCACGACCTGCTCGCGACGAGGTTCGCCAAGTGGCAGCTTCCCGACACGGTGATCCGGGTCGACGCGCTGCCCCGCACCAGCGTCGGCAAGCTCGACAAGAAGGTGATGCGGGTGGAGTACGCCGACCTCTACCAGGTCGTCCGGTGAGCGGCCGGCGATCGTTCCTCGACAACCCGACTTCACTCGTCAACGGAAGGCGACACCCATGACCGCACTGTTCCCCGACTACCGGGCGCCCTGGGAGAGCGACGACCAGGCCGCGCTCCGCGCTCACGCGCGATCCTTCATCGCGAAGGAGGTGACACCGCACGAGGAGCGCTTCGCCGCGCAGCATCAGGTGGACCGCGACCTCTGGACCAAGGCCGGCGCCGCCGGACTGCTCTGCCTCGACGTCCCCGAGGAGTTCGGCGGGTCGGGCGGCGACTTCGGCCACGAGGCGGTGGTCCAGCAGGAGCTGTGCGCCGCAGGCGACTCCGCGCTCGCGTTCGCGGTGCACTCGACGATCGTCGCGCACTACCTCAACTCGTACGCGACCGACGAGCAGAAACGACGCTGGCTGCCCGGCTGTGCGACCGGCGAGTCGGTCCTCGCCATCGCGATGACCGAGCCGGGCACCGGCTCCGACCTCCAATCGGTGCGCACCACCGCCGTCCGCGACGGTGACCACTACGTCATCAACGGCTCGAAGACGTTCATCTCCAACGCCTCTCACTGCGATCTGCTGGTGATCGTCGCCAAGACCGATCCCAAACAGGGCGCCAAGGGGATCTCGCTGTTCGTCGCCGAGACCGCCGATCTGCCCGGATTCGAGCGCGGCCGGGTGCTGGAGAAGATCGGTCAGCACGGCCAGGACACCCGCGAGTTGTCGTTCACGGACATGCGGGTCCCGGCGGACAATCTGCTCGGCGGCGTCGAGGGGCAGGGCTTCTATCAGCTGATGAGTCAGCTGCAGCGGGAGCGGCTGATCATCGGTGTCGGTGCGGTCGCGGCCGCCGAGGCGGCGGTCTCCGAGACCATTGCGTACGCCAAGCAGCGCGAGGCGTTCGGCAAGCCGATCCTGAGCTTTCAGAACACGAAGTTCGTTCTGGCCGAATGCAAGGCCGACGTGCTCGCGGGCAAGACTCTCGTCGATCACTGCATCGGCGAGCAGATCGCCGGGCGCCTGGACCCGGCGACGGCGTCGATGGCCAAGCTGTGGGGTACGGAGAAGCAGAAGAAGATCGTCGACCGCTGTCTGCAGCTCTTCGGCGGCTACGGCTACATGATGGAGTACCCGATCGCCCGCATGTACACCGACGCCCGGGTGCAGACCATCTACGGCGGCACCAGCGAGATCATGAAGGAGTTGATCGGCCGGTCGTTGTAGGCGCTCGGCGGGCCGGCCTCACCCCAGCGGATTCGTCAGCAGCAGTTCGCAGTTGCGGTCGGCCGCGGAGCCGAGCAGGTCGTCGTCGCGGTGGATGTCGTTGTACGACAGCTCGCGGTACAGGCTGGCGAGGCCGGCCTGCGAGAGGTCCGACGGGTCCGCGGTGTAGCGGCTGTCGGCCTCGATCAGAGGCGTGAAGATGCTGATCGTTCCGTCGCGGTTGTCGGAGACCTCGATGATTCGCGCGAGCTGCGGGAAGTCGATGTGGCTGGCGGTGTTGATCTCCCAGAAGCTGTGCTTCGGCGTGGCGCCGCGGTGCGCGATCATCTCGTTGCGGTGGGTGTGGCCGTTGACCCACGCGATCACGTTGGGATGCTTGTGCAGCTGGGCGACGAGGTGCTCGCCGTCGTACTGCTGCTCGCCCGGCGTCTCGGGGTTGGGCAGCTTCGCGGTCATCGTCTTCGACGTGTGATGGCTGAAGACCAGCACCAGCTTGTCGCGATTGGCGGCGATGGTGCGGTTCATCCAGTCCAACTGCTTCTGGCTGATCGAGCCGTCGGCGATGCCGAGGCTGTTGGTGGTGTTCAACGAGATGCCGAGGACACCGTCGGAGATCGAGAACGCGTACCAGGACGGCCCGTCGGGGTCGGTGAAGCCGTGGCCGAGCGGCCCGGCGCCCTTGATCGCCGGGTCGAAGTGGCGGCGGATGAACTCGCGCGGCGAGAACGGACGACGCGAGTTGTCGGCGGTCACCGGGATCGCCGGGCCGGTGACGCGCAACTCGGCGAGCAGCGGGCCGAGGGACGCGGGATCGGTGCTCAGCGCGCGGCCGATGGCGGCTGCGGTCGGATCGGTGTCGGGGAGGTCGTACTTCACGTTCGAGAAGTACAGCCAGTCGACGATGTTGTTCGGGACCGTGCCGAGCAGCTGGTCGTCGTGGTTGCCGAACACGGCGAACCAGGGCACGTTCAGTCCTGGACTCGAATGGGTCTTGATGGCGGCGTGCAGCATGCCGGGTATCTGAATGAACCCGCGGTCCTTGTAGATGTCCCAGGAGTCCAGCTCCGGGCGATAGTAGAGCGACGAGCCGAGTGCCTGCAGGCCCTCGAACCGGTTCTTGGCTCCGGTGTTCGGCGTGATCTGCCCGCCGGACAGGATGTGCTGGAACCAGCCGAGTTCGACGACCTCGTGGTTGTCGGTGTTGTCGCCGGTGGAGACGACGCAGTCGAAGGCGCGGCCGGTGAACGGCCCGCGAGCCAGCGAGTTGATGCGCTTCACGAGGGCGACGGCGCCCTGCGTGCCCAGCGCCTCCTGCGGCCGGAACGCCGGTCCCTGCACCGGATGGACGTACTCGAACCGAGCGGGGCTCTGGACATCGGTGATGTGGATGTCGGTGAGCTGCACGAACGACGCGAGCGCCGACCGCGCGTTCTCGCGGCCCGACTTCGCCGCCGCCAGTTCCTGCCGGATGTACAGCGGCCAGCCGCTGCCCGCCACCAGCGGGCGGTAGCCTCCCTTGCGCGCGCGGCCGGGCACGGCGACCTGCGCCATCGTGGTTCCGGACGTGTTCGCCATGGCGGCGGGATCGGCGTGGACGTGGCCGGCCAGTGCACTGCCCGCGGCGACGGCTCCGGCGGTCGCCGCGCTCGCGCGGAGGAACTGACGGCGGGAGAGGCGGTTCGACGGCATGGGTGTCACTGTAATGCGCAGCACACCTCCCGGACTCATCTGGGACGGATTCGTGTCAGAGTTTGTTCAGCGTCCGTTCTGCTTGTGCCGTTGGTTGTGACCACCAGGTGGTCACAACCAACGGCAATCGGGGCGATCGGAGTTATCCACAGGCTCATCGAACGGCTGACTGTTCGTCGACGGCTCGGCACAGTGAGGCTATGGGGGATTCATCGGGGGCCGCGGGGTCTCGCCTTGCTCAAGTACTGCGTCAGCAGGACGGGGTCACCACGCGGGCTCAGGTCCTCGCGTGTGGGCTGGACGCGGCATTCGTTCGGCGCCGATTACGCAACCGGGACTGGGTGCCGGTCCACCCGGGGGTGTACGTCTCGCACACGGGGCCACTGACGAGGCGGCAGCGAGAATGGGCCGCGGTGCTAGCGCTGGCACCGGCTGCGCTCAGTCACGAATCGGCGATCATCGCCGCGGGAGGGGACGCTGCAGGCCTCAACGCCAAGGAGAACGGTCCGATCCAGATCGTCGTCGATGCGAAGCGAAATCTGGTCCGGCCTTCAGGCGTCTCGCTGCACTACAGCCGTCATCTGAGCGACCGAATCCTCTCGCACACCAACCCGCCTCGGGTCCGGCTCGAGCATGCCGTCCTCGACGTAGCGGGCGAGGCCACTTCGGACTTCGCAGCGATCGCGTGCCTTTCCGATGTGGTCCAGGCTCGGCTGACGACCCCGGACCGACTGCTGGCGGCGCTGGCCGAGCGAGATCGCACCGGGCGGCGCAAGTTCATCGAGACCGTCCTGATCGACGTGCGCGACGGCGCCTGTTCAGTGCTCGAGCACCGCTACCTGATCGACGTCGAACGAGCGCACGGTCTGCCACGCGCGGTACGGCAGTCGCCGACGATGGTCGGGCGCCGCGGCTACCGCGACGTCGAGTATCGGGAGTGGGGACTGATCGTGGAGTTGGACGGACGTCTGCACCATGACAGCGCATCGGCCCGGGACGCCGATCTGGAACGAGATCTCGACGCCGCGGTGTTCGCGGACAAACGGAGTCTGCGTCTGGGCTTGGGGCAGGTGGTCGACAAATCGTGCCGGACAGCGTTCAAAGTGGGCAGGGTGCTGAGCGGACTCGGATGGCCCGGCTCTGTGAAATCCTGTGGTCCGCAGTGCGCGATGGAGGAATGCCGTTGATCGTGACCACCAGGTGGTCACGATCAACGGCACAACCCCAGGTAGCCGAATTAAACCCACGTTCGCGCTGGGTCTGGTCAGTGGCGGTTTCGCATGGCAGACTGTTCGTCGTGATCAAGAGCTGTCAGGAGTGTTGTCGAGGCTGAAACCGCGCTTTCGCGGTCGGCCCCATTCGCCAACCTCCGCTCGTTCGATCATTCTCAGAGGACCACCTCGCCATGACGCTCGCATTCTCTGCACCTGTCACCACTTCGTACACCGCGACGCCGCTGTCGTTGCAGGCCGACCAGTACCGCTCGACGATCGCCGACGGGGCGGTCGCCGTCGACCTCCGTGATGCGCTCGCCCGGAGCGCGGACGGCGCGCTGATGGGGGCGATGGCCCTCGACGTCGACGACGCGCTGGAGCTGCTGGCTCCCGACTCCCCGAACCGCCTGCGCACGGCGACCGCCGACGCCCGCTGGGTGCTGGTCAGCGACGACGGCTACGACGCCGAGATGCTGGCCTGGCACCTGCAGGCGCGGGGCGTGCGGGGAGCGCGTTTCGTCGTCGGCGGGCACACCGCGCTTCGGGCGAGCCGCATCAACGGCGCCGTCGGCGACGACGTGCTCGGACTGTTCGATACCCCCTGATCATCCGCTGATTGGTCTTGTCCCTGGTGGGGCGCATAACCTGGGTGCGTGACTGACCAGGTTTCCAGCGCCCCGAACACCAAGACCGCCGCCGTCGACCAGGCCCCCGAGCAGGTGCGGGTCCGACAGGAGAAGCGTGAGCGGATCCTCGACGAGGGTCGTCAGGCGTACCCGGTCGCGGTGGAGCGGACCCACAGCCTCGCCGAGATCCGCGCCCAGTACCCGGATCTCGAGGCGGGCACCGAGACCGGTGAGCAGGTCGGCGTCGCCGGCCGGATCATCTTCCTGCGCAACAAGGGCAAGCTGTGCTTCGCCACCCTGCAGGAGGGCGACGGCACTCAGCTCCAGGCGATGGTCAGCTTCAACGGCGTCGGCGAGGAGGCGCTCGCGCGCTGGAAGGCCGACACCGACCTGGGCGACATCGTCTTCGTTCACGGCGAGGTCATCAGCTCCCGCACCGGCGAACTGTCGATCATGGCCGACTCCTGGGAGATGGCGTCGAAGGCGCTGCGCCCGTTGCCCGTCGCGCACAAGGAGATGAACGAGGAGTCGCGCGTCCGTCAGCGGTACGTCGATCTCATCGTCCGGCCCGAGGCCCGCGCGATCGCCCGGACCCGCGTCGAGGTGATGGCGCAGCTGCGCAAGTTCATGACCGACCGCGGCTTCCTCGAGGTCGAGACCCCGATGCTGCAGACGTTGCACGGCGGCGCGGCGGCACGTCCGTTCGTCACCCACTCCAACGCCTTCGACATGGACCTCTTTCTGCGCATCGCGCCGGAGCTGTTCCTCAAGCGCTGCGTGGTCGGCGGTATCGAGCGGGTCTTCGAGGTGAACCGGAACTTCCGCAACGAGGGCGCAGACTCCACGCACTCGCCCGAGTTCGCGATGCTCGAGACCTACCAGGCCTACGGCACCTACGACGACGCCGCGGTGATGACGCGCGAGCTCGTCCAGTCGGTGGCGATGGGCGCCCTCGGCACGCTGACCCCGACCATGCCCGACGGCAGCACTTACGATCTCTCCGGCGAGTGGACCGAGCTGTCGATGTACCCGTCGCTGTCCGAGGCGCTCGGCGAGGAGATCGTCCCCGCCCAGACCACGGTCGACGAACTCCTGAAGATCGCCGACCGCGTCGGCCTCGAGGTCCCGAAGGACAAGGGCTACGGCCACGGCAAGCTGGTCGAGGAACTGTGGGAGCACCTGGTCGGCAGCAAGCTCGACGAGCCGGTGTTCGTCCGCGACTTCCCGGTCGAGACCTCTCCGCTGGTGCGGTCGCACCGCAGCATCCCCGGCGTCGTCGAGAAGTGGGACCTCTACGTCCGCGGATTCGAGCTCGCGACCGGCTACTCCGAACTCGTCGATCCGGTCATCCAGCGTGAGCGGTTCGTCGACCAGGCGCGCCTGGCCGCGGCCGGCGACGACGAGGCCATGGTTCTCGACGAGGAGTTCCTCGTCGCGATGGAGCACGGCATGCCGCCGACCGCGGGCACCGGAATGGGCATCGACCGCCTGCTGATGGCCCTCACCGGACTCGGCATTCGCGAGACGGTGCTGTTCCCGCTGGTCAAGCCGATTCAGTAGCGGCTCGCTAGATGTCCATTCCGGCGGCGCGCGCCTGCATCACCGTGGTGCTCTGACCGTCGATGGTCTCGCGGAGGATGTCGGCGTGGCCGCTGTGGTGGGCCAGTTCGCGGAGCATGTTGAGCACGATCCAGCGGGCCGAGCGGTACTGGGGGTCCGGCGCCCACGGCGCGACGGGCAGCGGGATCGCCGCGTCCGGGTCATCGAGTGCGCGCAGCGCGGCCGCGGTCTTCTCCCGCTGGTCGTCGAAGTGGGCGAGCCAGTCGGCGAGCGTCTCGTCGTCGGACAGCGCATAGGTGGTCGACGCGGCCTCCATGTCGAACTGCGCGGTCGGGTCGGCGTCTGCGATCACCTTCCACCAGTGACGATGCGTGAAGGTCACGTGCTTGACGAGTCCGCCGATACTGAGCTCCGACGCGGTCGGCGTCGCGCGGGCCTGCTCCTCGGTCAACCCTTCGGCGGTGGTGCGGAAGTTGGTGCTCTGCTCGTCGAAAGTGGCTATCAGATCGTCTATTTCGCTCATGTCGCCGACGGTACGTCGCCGACGGTGAGTCCGTCGCGGAGTCGGCGGATCGAAGGATGCGTGCCGAACCGGTCAGTGTTCGCGATGCCGACCGGCCCGGCGCGCATGCCGGACCGCCCGGTCATCTGGACTGATAGAACGTCCACGGCTCGTCGGCGACCGTCGATCCGTCGGGCGACGTGATCAGCAGACGGTCCGGATGGACGTGATAGGTGTACCCGTTGTTGTAGGCGTGGAAGCCGTATGAGTCGCGGGTGGCGCCCCACAGGTCGATGGTCTCCCCGGTGGCCTTGCCCTTCCCGCTGTACTCCCAGCCGGTCGGCCCCTGAACCGGGCAGATCGCGACCTGCGACCACGCGGACTCGGCGAGGACCGCCGCGGGTCCATTGCAGTACGGACCGTCCGGGAATCCATCGGCGGATGCGGCGCCGGAGCCGATGGTCGCCGCGCCTGCGGCGATCGTCGCGGTGAAGACCGCCGCCGCGGCGATCCTGGTTGTCGTGCGTGTCGTGCTTCGCATGGTGACCACTCCTTCGCAGGTGGGCGGGGCGGTCGTGCCGCTATGTCGTCCTGCGTGCGTCGGTGTTGTTTTCTCGACCGCCTACCCGGGTTGTCGAGTCGGAGCGAGGGCACCGTTAACGTGCCGTCGTTCGAATGAATGACACTCGCGGTGTCGTGGTCAGGGGATGAGCCGTACCCGGCGGGCGTTCACGACCGCCTCGAAGCGCGAGGACGCGTCGAGCTTCACGAGCAGCGCTTTCACGTGGCCCTTGACCGTGTGGAGTCCGATGCCGAGGCGCTCTGCGATGGCCGGATTCGTCAGGCCCGCGCCCAGCAGACTGAGCACGTCCTGCTCCCTGGCGGTGAGTCGGACGGTGAGCTCGGGCTCCGGTGCGTCGCCCGCGAGCTGGTTCGCGATCTCGAGCATGCGGGCGCGGACGGCCGGATCCTCGACGTCGGCGGCCAGCCCGCGGAGCTGGGCGTAGGAGTCCTGGACGCGGCTGCGCCACGCCGACAGTTCGCGTTCTTCGTCGTCGGTGCGGATCGCGCCGAGCACCTCGGCGACCGTCAGCTGCTGCTCCACCGCCCGGGCCTCGTCGGTGACGGCGTCGAGTGACGTGTCGAGCTGGTGTTGCGGACCGCGCCGGGCGGCGTAGAGAACGCCGACGTGCTTGCGGCCCACGATGATCGGTGCGGCGACCATCGAATACAGCTGCTCGGCGCGGATGATCGCGTCGTAGGTGTGGGTGATGAGCGGCGACTGGACGTAGTCGTGCAGCGCGGTGGCACGTCTGCGCGTGAGCACGCGGCCGCCGAGTCCGTGGCCGTAGTCGAGCTGGACGCCCCGCAGCGGTCCGACCACGTCCCCGTCGAAGTAGCTGAGCTCGATCGCGTGGTCGTCGTGGGCGGCGGGAACCACGCGGCCGGCGAAGGCGAGGCTGGCGCCGGTGCGACGGCGGAGTCGCTCGAGCGGGCGACGCAGCTGTCGCGCGAGCTCGTCGTAGGGCGCACCCCTCTTCGGAGGGTTGCCGGTGTCGCGGGTCACAACGATCATTGTCCCAGATCCTGCCGTCGACACGAGTGGAGAGTCAGATGAACGCGAACCAGCAGGCACTGGCCTGGCTTGCCGAGTACCGATCGCCGGGGGCGAGCGCCGCCCACCTGCTGTGCGATCGACACGACTCGGACGCGATCGCGTTCACCCTCGTCGAACCCGACTTGAGCTTCGACTCGATGACCTGGGCCCAGCTGGCCGACGAGTCGCGCCGCATGGCGACGGTCCTGGCGGCACGCGGGGTGCGACGCGGCGATCGGGTGCCGGTGCTGCTGGGCAAGCGACGCGCGCTGGTGGTGACGCTGCTCGGTCTGTGGCGACTGGGTGCGGTCCACGTCCCGCTGTTCACCGCGTTCGCCACGGGAGCCATCGAACTGCGGACGGAGGGCTCCGGCGCGACGATGGTCGTCACCGACGCCTCCCAGCGCGACAAGGTGGATCCGATCTCCGCGGTGACGGTGCTCGACGTGGACGATCTGGTCGCCGAGTCGGCGACGGCGGAGCCGCTGGCCGAGTCGGTCGCGATCGGCGGCGACGAGACGCTCGTGCAGCTCTACACCTCCGGGACCACGGGCAAGCCGAAGGGCGTCCCGGTGCCGCTGTTCTGCCTCGCCTCGTTCCAGACGTACCTGCATTACTCGCTGGACGTCAGCGCCGACGACGTGTTCTGGAACGCCGCCGATCCGGGCTGGGCGTACGGACTCTATTACGCCCTGCTCGCGCCGATGGTCGCGGGCCGGACCAGCCTGCTGCTCAATCAGGGGTTCACCCCGGAGTCCACCGTCGACGTCATCGCGAAGTTCGGCGTCACGAACTTCGCCGCGGCCCCGACCATCTACCGGGCGATGCGCGCGGGCGCCGACCTCGACGGCATCACCCTGCGCCGGGCGTCGTCGGCGGGGGAGCCGCTGACTCCGGACATCGTGTCGTGGGGCGTCGACAACCTCGGCTGCGAGGTCCGCGATCACTACGGCCAGACCGAGCTCGGCATGGTGATCGGGAACCACTGGCATCCCGAACTCGCCGAGCCGCTCAAGACCGGATCGATGGGGCAGGCGATGCCGGGCTTCACCGGCGGCATCGTGGAGGGCCAGATCGCACTCGACGTGAAGGCCAGCCCGCTGCTCTGGTTCTCCGGATACGACGCCGCGCCCGAGAAGACCGCTGAGCGGTTCACCGACGACGGGGCCTGGTACCTGACGGCGGACACCGGCCGGGTCGACGAGGAGGGCTACTTCTCGTTCACCTCGCGCGACGACGACGTGATCCTGGCGGCCGGGTACCGCATCGGCCCGTTCGACGTCGAGAGCGTGCTGGCCGGTCATTCCGCGGTCAATGAGGTCGCGGTCGTCGGCCGTCCGGATCCGGAGGGGATCCGCGGTGAGGTGGTCGAGGCCTTCGTCGTGCTCGCCGCCGGCGTCGAGCCGACCGAGGACCTCGAGACCGAGCTCAAGAACCTGGTCCGCGATCAGTACTCCAAGCATGCGTACCCGCGCACCGTGCACTTCGTCGAGTCGCTGCCGAAGACGCCGAGCGGCAAGATTCAGCGCTTCATCCTGCGCCGCTGACGTGAATGAATCCCCGATCCGGCCATCTACTTCGCGCGAACCGCCGGATCGGGCCCGATCGGGGATTCGAATACGAGCGGCAATTCCGTGCCAGAAACATACCGGTCGGTTGGTTTCTGTATGGCACAGTTGTCCGTGTGGTGGGGAATATGTGGATGCGGGCGGGGGTCGCCGGTGTCTTCGCCGCGCTGTTGGCCGCGATGGGCTCGGTCGGTGGGATGCTGCTGATGGACCGGGGCGTGGATCGCTGTCTGCCTGCGATGCAGGACGCGCACACCGAAGCCGCGGCTGCGGGGACGTGGCTGGCGTGGACCGCCTATCTCGCCGTGGTCGCGGTGGGCTGGGCGACCGTCGTCGGGCTGACCACACGCCCGCGGTCGTGGGTGATCGTCTCGGTGATCGCACTGGCGGCGATGGTCGTCGCGCTCATCGGGATGCACGAGTTCGGTTCCTCGATGTGCGACTCGAACTTCTCACGGTCGCAGCGCGGCTGACCCGGAACGGCCACCGCTCGGCGGGCGGCCGGCGTTCAGCCGAACTGAACGCCGACATCCCGCCGAGCGGATCGGTCGGATCCAGACGCGAGGAGTCAGCTCATCTCGCGCTTGAGGATCTTTCCCGCGGCGTTGCGGGGGAACGCATCGACGATCTCGATGGCACGGGGCACCTTGAAGTTCGCGAGGTGCTCGCGCGCGAAGGCGATCACGGCGGCCGCGTCGACGTCGGAACCGGGCCTGACCGTCAGGAACGCCTTGCCGACCTCGCCCAGCCGCTCGTCGGGCACGCCGATCACGGCGGCTTCGGTGACGTCCGGGAAGCGGGACAGCAGCTGTTCCACCTCGGCGGGGTAGACGTTGAAGCCGCCGCAGATGTACATGTCCTTGAGGCGGTCGGTGATCGTGAGATTGCCGCGCTCGTCGAGGGTGCCGATGTCACCGGTGTGCAGCCAGCCGTCGGCGTCGATGGTCTCGGCCGTGGCTCGCGGGTTGTCGAGGTAGCCGCGCATCACCATCAGGCCGCGGGCCAGCACCTCGCCCTCCTCGGACAGCTTCACCTCCATGCCGGGGAAGGCACGACCGCAGGTGGTCGCGACCGTCACGGCGTCGTCGTCCGGACGGCAGGTGGTGATGAAGCCGCTGGTCTCGGTCTGCCCGTAGGCGGTGACGACGGCTTCGACGCCGAGGTCGGACTGCAGCCGCTCGATCAGCACGACGGGGACGATCGTCGCGCCGGTGACGATCAGCCGGAGGCTCGACAGGTCGTACTCGGCGCGGGTCGGGTCGTCGAGGATGGTCTGGAAGATGGTCGGGGCGCCGGGGAAGACGGTGATCTTCTCGCGCGCGACCATCTTCATCGACTCGCTCGGGGAGTACACCGCGAGCGGGAGCATCGTCGCACCGAACAACAGCGACGGCAGGATGCCCGCCTTGTAGCCGAACGTGTGGAAGTACGGGTTCACCATCAGGTAGCGGTCGCCTGCGCGCAGCCGGCCGTTGTCGCCCCACGCGTGGGAGCCGTGCACCGTCTGCTGGTGCTCGGCCATGACGCCCTTCGGGGCTCCGGTGGTGCCGGAGGTGAACAGGATGTCGGAGAGGTCGTCCTCGCGGACCGCCTCGGCGCGCTCGCGTGCCTGCTCCACCAGTTCTGCGGAGGCCGACGCCATCAGCGCGTTCCAGCCGACCACCCCGTCGGCGTCGGCGGCGTCGTCGAGCGGGACGGAGACGACCGTGCGACCCTCGGGGATCGAGGAGCCGAGTACCTCGGCGAGTCGGTTGATCCCCGCGAACTCCCCGGAGACCACGACGACCTTCGCGTCGGACCGGTCGATGATGTCGGTCGCCTCGCTCGCGGTGTATCGGGTGTTCAGCGGGATCAGGACGGCGCCCGCGTACTGGATGCCGACGGCCGCGATCGGCCAGTGGAAGCTGTTGGGCGCCCACACCGCGACGCGGTCGCCGTGCCGGACGCCCAAACCGATGAGGCCGGCGGCGAACTCGCGTACGCGGTCGGCGAACTGCGGCCAGGTCAATTCGATGTGCTCGCCCCATTGGTCGTCGACGACGGCGATGCCGTCGGGCCACTGCGTCTCGGCACGGTGCAGGGCGGCGGGGGTGGTGAGCGGGTTCGGGAGCATATGCAAAACCTAGCAAACGCTTGGTAGGTTAAGCTAGCTGTCATGACGACGATCAATCTCGCCGATCGCACCGTCGATCTGGGCGAATGGGCGGCAGCGACACCGAATGCCGCAGACGAGTTCGCGGCGGCCGTCCGCGAATGGCTCGAGGACAATCTGGTCGGCGAGTTCGCCGAACTGCGCGGCCGCGGCGGCCCCGGCAGTGAGCACGAGTTCTTCGCGGAGCGACTCGAGTGGGATCGCCACCTCGCCGCTGCGGGCTGGACCTGCCTCGGCTGGCCCGTCGCGCACGGCGGACGCGGTGCGACCATCGAGCAGCGAATCATCTTCCACCAGGAGTATGCGCGCGCCAACGCTCCGGCGCGGGTCAATCACCTGGGCGAGGAGCTCCTCGGCCCGACCCTGATCGAATACGGCACACCCGCGCAGCAGGAACGCTTCCTGCCGGGCATCGTCAACGTGACCGAACTGTGGGCGCAGGGCTACTCCGAGCCGGGCGCCGGCAGCGATCTCGCCGGCGTCGCCACCTCGGCCGTGCTCGACGGTGACGAGTGGAAGATCAACGGCCAGAAGATCTGGACCTCGCTCGCGCACCTGTCGCAGTGGGCCTTCGTGATCGCGCGCACGGAGAAGGGCTCGCAGCGCCACAAGGGCCTGAGTTTCCTGCTGGTCCCGCTCGACCAGCCGGGCATCACCATCCGCCCGATCCAGCAGATCACCGGAACCTCGGAGTTCAACGAGGTCTTCTTCGACGATGCCCGCACCGAGGCGGACCTGATCGTCGGCGAGCCCGGCGACGGCTGGAAGGTCGCGATGGGGCTGCTTCAGTTCGAGCGCGGCGTCTCCACCCTCGGTCAGCAGGTCGGCTTCCGGCGCGAGCTCGAGAACATCATCGACATCGCGCGCAGCAACGGTTCGATCGACGATCCGTCGATCGCCGAGCGGCTGCGGCGAGCGAAGGTCGGGCTGACGGTGATGGAGGCCAACGCGCGGCGGACCCTCGCCGGCGACATCGTCTCCGAGGCCGGCGCCGCATCGGTCACCAAGCTGCTGTGGGCCAACTGGCACCGCGACCTGGGCGAGCTGGCCGTCGCGGTCGTCGGCGCGCCGTCGCTGATCGGTCCCGCGGCGACCACCGAGGGCCGCGCCAACGACATCGCCGATCCCGAGCACGTCGAACTCGACGAATGGCAACGACTTCTGCTCTTCACCCGCGCCGACACCATCTACGGCGGCTCGAACGAAGTGCAGCGCAACATCATCGCCGAGCGAGTGCTCGGCCTTCCCCGAGAGGCACGCGCATGACCGACACCCGACCCGTCTCGCCCCTGGCGACCCCGCCGGAGGAGATCGGCGGCCACAATCTGCTCGCAGGCAAGAAGGTGATCGTCACCGCCGCGGCGGGCACCGGCATCGGCTTCTCGTCCGCCCGGCGCGCCCTCATGGAGGGTGCGGACGTTCTCGTCTCCGACTTCCACGAGCGCCGTCTCGGCGAGACCGTTGAGAAGCTGTCGGCGGAGTTCCCCGAGCGGACCGTCGTCTCGTACGTGTGCGACGTGTCGAGCACCGAGCAGGTGGACGCGCTCATCGACAGTGCGGCCGAGCAGCTGGGCCGCATCGACGTCCTGGTCAACAACGCCGGACTCGGCGGCGAGACCCCGGTCGCGGACATGACCGACGAGCAGTGGGACCGTGTCCTCGACATCACCCTGAACAGCACCTTCCGCGCCACCCGCGCCGCCCTGCGGTACTTCCGCGGCGTCGACCACGGCGGCGTGATCGTCAACAACGCCTCGGTCCTGGGCTGGCGTGCGCAGCGCGGACAGGCACACTATGCGGCGGCCAAGGCCGGCGTCATGGCGCTGACGCGCTGCTCGGCGGTCGAGGCCGCCGACCACGGCGTCCGCATCAACGCGGTGTCCCCGTCGATCGCCAAGCACCCGTTCCTGGCCAAGGTGACGACCGACGAGCTCCTCGACCAGCTGGCGTCGAACGAGGCCTACGGTCGTGCCGCCGAGGTGTGGGAGATCGCCTCCGTCATCGCGATGCTGGCCAGCGACTACACCACCTACATGACCGGCGAGATCGTCTCCGTCTCCAGTCAGCGCGCCTGACCCTCTGCGAAAGAAGCACCCTCATGACTACACCTCAGGCATACATCGTCGACGCCGTCCGCACCCCGGTCGGCAAGCGCAACGGCTCGCTCGCCGCGGTCCACCCGGCCGACATGGGCGCTCACATCATCAAGGCGATCGTCGAGCGCACCGGCATCGACCCCGAGACGGTCGACGACGTGGTCTTCGGCTGCGTCGACACCATCGGCCCGCAGGCGGGCAACATCGCCCGGACCGCGTGGCTGGCCGCGGGCATGCCGCTCGGCGTCCCGGGCACCACCGTCGACCGGCAGTGCGGCTCGAGCCAGCAGGCCATTCATTTCGCGGCGCAGGCCGTGATGAGCGGAACCCAGGACGTGGTCCTGGCGGGCGGTGTCCAGAACATGAGCGCCATCCCGATCAGCCAGGCGATGATCGCCGGCCAGCAGTTCGGCTTCACCACGCCCACGGCGGAGTCGAAGGGCTGGACCGAGCGCTTCGGCGACCAGGAGATCAGCCAGTTCGTCGGCGCCGACATGATCGCCAAGAAGTGGGGCATCACCCGCCTCGAGATGGAGGAGTTCGCACTCCAGAGCCATCAGCGTGCGAAGGCCGCCATCGCGGAGGGCCGCTTCGCGGGCGAGTACGTCGCGCTCGGCGACTGCGTGGTGGACGAGTGCCCGCGCGAGACCACGCTCGAGAAGATGGCGTCGCTCGACGTGCTCGCCGAGGGCTCGCAGCTCACCGCCGCCGTCGCCTCGCAGATCTGCGACGGCGCCTCGGCGACGCTGGTGGTGTCGGAGAAGGCTCTCAAGGAGTACGGCCTGACCCCGCGCGCTCGCATCCACCACATGTCCGTCCGCGGCGACGATCCGGTGATGATGCTGTCGGCGCCGATTCCGGCCACCGAGTACGCGCTGAAGAAGACCGGCATGAGCATCGACGACATCGACGTCGTCGAGATCAACGAGGCCTTCGCGCCCGTCGTGCTGTCGTGGCTCAAGGAGACCGGTGCCGATCCGGCGCGGGTGAACCCCAACGGCGGCGGCATCGCCCTCGGCCACCCGCTCGGCGCGACCGGTGCCAAGCTGTTCGCGACCATGCTGAACGAACTCGAGCGCACCGGCGGTCGCTACGGGCTCCAGACGATGTGCGAGGGCGGCGGCACCGCCAACGTCACCATCATCGAGCGTCTGGGCTGACTCGACGCAGCTCAGCGACGCCACTGACGGGCCCGGGTCGAATCGACCCGGGCCCGTTTCGCGTCCGGTGATGCGATGCACCGGCTGCCCCTGTGATTCATGCCACCGAAGTGGCTACACTTGGGATGACTGAGAGATTTTGTCTCAAACTTCTCGAGCGACTCACGAGTGGAGAGTGGAATGACCAAGCCGGCAGATGTGGCCGTGCGTGCCGGGGACAAGGTGTCCTCCGAAGCGCACACGATGGAAGAACTGGTCGAGATCCAGAAGGCGGCGTTCCTGCGCGACGGGATTCCCGACGCCAAGACTCGCATCGACCGGATCAACCGGCTCGGCCAACTGCTGCTCGACCACTCCGACGAGATCACCGCCGCCCTCACCGAGGACTTCGGCTCCCGTCCGGCGGACCTGTCGATCGCAGCGGACGTCGCAGGCTGCATGATCGACCTCGCGCACCAGCGCCACAGCGCCGAGAAATGGATGAAGGAGACCAACGTCGCCAAGGTGGCGGGGCTGGCGGGCTTCAAGCAGCGCCTGCGCCGCGATCCGCTCGGCGTGGTCGCGATCATGGGCCCGTGGAACTTCCCGCTGCAGCTGACGATCGTGCCCGCCGCGTCGGCGCTCGCAGCCGGGAACCGCGTGCTGATGCGTCCGTCGTCGATCACCGCGAAGACGACCGACGTGATCGCGCGCGTCGCGCCGGACTACTTCTCGATCGAGGAACTCGCGGTCATCACCAGCAAACACGGCGGCGGCTCCGACTTCGCGAAGCTGAAGGTCGACCACATGTTCTTCACCGGCTCGCCCGAGGTCGGTTCCTCGGTCGCGCAGGAGGCGGCGAAGAACCTGGTGCCGGTGACCCTGGAGCTCGGCGGCAAGAACCCCGCGATCGTCGACCGCGACACCGACATCACCAAGGCCGCGCACTTCCTGGCCGACGCCCGCATGATCAACGGCGGCCAGGTGTGCCTGTGCCCCGACTACGTCTTCGTGCCGGAGGACAAGGTCGGCGAGTTCACCGACAAGGTGATCGCCCGGTGGACCAAGAACTTCCCGACCGTGGTCGACAACGCCGACTACACCTCGACGATCAACGAGAAGAACTACAACCGGATCGTCGGCCTGATCGACGACGCGGTGAGTCTCGGTGCCAGTAAGCAGCAGGTGCTGCCCGCAGGCGAGGAACTGCCGAACGCCGCGGCGCGCAAGATTCCGCCGACTCTGCTGACCGGAGTGACTCCGGGCATGAAGATCGAGGACGACGAGGTCTTCGGACCGGTACTCACCGTGTACCCGTACCGCGATCTGTCGGAGGCGATCGACAAGATCAACTCGGCCGGACATCCGCTCACCCTCTACTGGGCCGGCGACGACAACGCGAACCTGAAGACGGTCGCCGACAACACCCGCAGCGGGTCCATCTCCGGCAACGACTTCGGCCTGCACATGCTGTCGCAGGGACTGCCGTTCGGCGGCGTCGGCCGGTCGGGCATGGGCAACTACCACGGTGAGTTCGGGTTCAACACGTTCAGCCACGCGCGGGCCGTCACGGTCTCCTCGTTGCCGATCTCGTTCGCCGAGGTGATGAGCCCGCCGTTCACCAAGCGCGACGCTCGGATGACCGGAATGCAGATGAAGTTCTGGCGATTCCTCAACGGGCGGGCGATCAAGAAGAACGCCAAGCGACGCTGACCTCGGATCGGCACAGCTCTTTCGGTGCGCCCCATCTCGCCGCTCACGCGGCGGGGTGGGGCGCACCCGCGTGTGCGACGCGATGCCGGTTCTTCTTTACCAACCAAGCACTTGCTAGGGTGGGGTAAGCCATACACAGGAGGAACGTTGGCGTCGAAGACATCCACGACCGGGCTCAGCCGTCGCGACGAGCTGCTGGGGATCGCCGGTCAGCTCTTCGCCGATCGCGGACTGCGGTCGACGACCGTCCGCGACATCGCCGATGCCGCAGGCATCCTGTCTGGCAGTCTGTATCACCATTTCGACTCGAAGGAGTCGATGGTCGACGAACTGCTGCGCGGCTTCCTCGACTCGCTGTTCGCGCGCTACCGTGACATCACCGATGCCGGACTGTCCGCGACCGATACTATCCGGCAGTTGGTGATCGCGTCGTTCGAGGCGATCGACTCGCGTCACACGGCCGTCGCGATCTACCAGAACGAGTCCCGCCAGCTGATCGCGCAGGAACGGTTCGAGTACATCGCCGAACGCAATCTGGAGTTCCGCAAACTGTGGGAGTCGGTGCTCCGCCGCGGTGTTCAGGAAGGCGACTTCCGCGCCGACCTCGACATCGACCTCGTCTACCGGTTCATGCGAGACACCGTCTGGGTGGCCGTTCGCTGGTACCGGCCGGGCGGGTCGATGACGGTGGAGCAGATCGCCGACCAGTATCTGTCGATCGTGCTCGACGGCATCCTGCCGCGCTGACCTCGCCCCGCGGTTCGTATGATCGCTGTCGTGAACGAGGGGGATTCATGGCGCAGCTGATCGACGACGTACCGGATCTGACGTATCACTACACGTTCGTCGAAGGCGACCGCCGGAAGCTCGAGAAGGCCGCGATGATCGTGTGGCTGCGGTGGAATCCGGGACTGTGGGCCGTGATGGCGTTCGAAACGGCCCTGGTGACGTTCTTGTCGGTGATGTCCGGCGACTGGTGGTGGCTGACGGCGATTCCGTTGATCCTCATGATTCTCTGCGGTGCGAACTGGTCGCGCACCCGTCGGCAGAACCGGCAGGTCGATCCCGGCAACCAGATCGCCGTCGGTGTCGACGATCACCTGCTGCGCGTGGTCGACTCCACGGGCCAGATCGTGTTCCCCTACCGGGCGTTCAAGGCCGTTCACCGGCTCGACGGCTGGGTCGGCCTCAAATTCAAGAAGGGGCGCGTCCTGTTGCTCCCGGTTCAGGTGTGCCCGCCTGAGCTCCTCGCACTTGTCGAGAAGCAGATCGGCGGCTGAGTCGATCGGAAGGTCAGCGTTCCCTCCGGGCGCGAGGGCGCTGGTGACCTGCCCGTCCCCGTGAGGACTGTTCGTGGACTATATGTCCATCGGACGTGCTGACGGGGACGCGGAGGACGGCTTGTTTCGGTAGCGGTGCTGGAGGTTCAGCGCTTCTGCGACGCCGTCACCGTGAACTTCGAGTTGCGCGCGACCTGACGGGTCGGGCCGACGATCCGTTCGAGCGCGGCGCGGTAGCGAAGGTGCGAGTTCCACACGCACCACAACTCGCCGCCGGGCGCGAGGGCGCGGGCGGCGTCGGCGAAGAGGTGGCGCGCGACGCCGGTCGACAACGCGGCGTCGCTGTGGAACGGGGGATTGAGCACCACGAGTTCCTGAGTGCCGTCGTCGACGGACTCGAGGCCGTCGGCCTGCTCGGCGCGGACTCGATCCTCGACGCCGTTGGCCGCCGCGGTCGCCCGGGCCGACGCCGCCGCGGCGGCGGAACGGTCGGTGGCCAGGACCTGCAGGTCCGGTCGTGCCAAGGCGAGTCGGGCCGCCACCGCACCGGTGCCGCAGGCGAGGTCGACGGCCGTCGCAGCGACGGGGACGGCGTCGTCGAGCACTGACAGCAGGAAACGGGTGCCGATGTCGATCCGATCGCCGGCGAACACCCCGCCGTGGGCCGCAACGGTCAGGCCGAGGTCGTCGTGCCTGCGCGTGCGGGGCCATTCGGCGAGGGCCGCTGTCGCGGCCGCTCTGCGAGGCCCTCGCGCGAACAGGACGCGAGACTTCTGGCGGGCGTGACTGACGTCGACGCGGCCGAAGAACTCGCCGAACACGGCGTTCATCGCGACCGACATGTGCTTGATCCGACCGCCGGCCACCACGACGACGTCCTGGTCGGCACGCGCAGCGATGTGCGCGGCCACCTCGGCGAGGCGGTCGAGACTGCGCGGCAGCCGCATCAGCACGACCGTCGCGCCGTCGAGCGCGTCGTCGAGGCCGGTGGACGTCGGGAGCACGAGCCCGAGGCACTCGGCGTTGAGCGACAGCGCTCGCTCGCCGGTGATCCCGTCCTGGTGACTGCGCACACCGCGCGCTCCGGCGGCGGTCGCGCCGAGACTCAAGGCACCGTAGGCGTCGTCGACGACCGCCAGCGCGCCGGATGCGCCGTCGTCGATCAGCGTCGCGGCCTCGTCGAGGATCAGTCGGTCCGCCGCATCGGACGCGAGCAGGCCGTCGCCCTCGATGTCGGGGTCGCGCCGGAGCAGGGAGAAGTCCACGATCGGCAGATTACCGGTGAGCGGTCGCGCGGCTGGAATCGCGCGCCGCGAGCGGTAGCGTCGATCCATGCCTTCCGATCCGGTCCGCGTGACGCCTCCACGCGACGAGGCTCCGCCGCAGCGATCCATCCCGGTGCCGATGCTGCTCAGCCTCGCACTGCTGTCGGCGATCGCGCCGCTCGCCACCGACATGTATCTGCCCGGGCTGCCACGGGTGGTCGACGACCTGCACACGTCGCCGTCGTCGGTGCAGTTGACGCTGACCACGTTCATGCTCGGGCTGGCCGCCGGACAGTTGCTGGTGGGTCCGCTGTCCGACGGGCTCGGCCGTCGACGACCGCTTCTGGTCGGCACCGTGCTGCTCACCCTCGCCGGCCTCGGCTGCGCGTTGGCGCCGTCGATCGCGGTCCTCGTCGTGGTTCGGTTCCTGCAGGGACTGACGGGCGGCATCGGGGTGGTGGTCGCCCGCGCGGTGATCGCCGACCGGACGTCGGGTGATCAGGCGGCGAGGTTGTTCAGCGTGATGATGATCATCACCAGCGCCGCGCCGGTGGTCGCGCCGTTGCTGGGTGGTGCGCTGGTCGGGCCGATCGGTTGGCGCGGCGTCTTCTACGTGCTGACCGGTCTTGCGCTGGTGATGCTGTTCGCGGTCGCTCGCTTCGTCCCGGAGACGCTGCCTGCGGACCGCAGGCATCCGGTCGAGGCGCGGGTGATCGCCGGGAACATCGCCGCCGTGCTGGGCGATCGCCGCTACCTCGGCTACACCCTCAGCTTCGGCATCGGCTTCGGCGCGATGTTCGCCTACATCTCGGCCTCACCGTTCGTGATCCAGGACATCATGGGGTTCTCGCCGGGCATGTACTCGGTGCTGTTCGCGATCAACGCGCTCGGCATCGGCATCGCGGGATGGGTCAACACCCGGCTGGTCGGCAGGCTGCATCCCCGCAGACTGCTGGCGATCGGCGTCGGCGCGCTCTTGACGGTCGGTGTCGCGATGCTGGTGGTCGCGCTCGTGGCGCCCGACGTGCACTGGCTGCTGCTGGTCCTGATGTTCTGCCTGACCTCGACGTTCGGTCTCACCGCGGGCAATGCCACGGCGCTGGCGCTCGGCGAGGTCCGCGAGCGGGCGGGCACCGGATCGGCGGTGCTGGGGACGCTGCAGTTCACGGTCGGCGCGATCGTCTCACCGCTCGTCGGCATCGGCGGCTCGACGAGCGTGGTGCCGATGGCTCTCACCGTCTTCGTGTGCACGGTGCTGTCGGCCGCGGCGTTCGCCACGACGGTGCGGTCGGCTCACTGACCCGCCAGGTGCCGCGCCAGCACCTCGGTCATGACGCGCGCCGCGGCGGAGGGGTCGGCGCGGCGCACCAGCGACAGCGCGAGCCGGCGTGACCGGGCGATGGGGATCGCACACAGTCCGGACCGACCGGCGGCCATGGATGGCGAGAGCAGTCCGACGCCGCTGCCGAGTTCGGTGAGCGACAGGACGGCTTCGGGGGAGTGCGCCGCGACCGCGGGCGTCACGAAGACCTGCTCGGCGGCGGCCGTGGCGTCGAGCGCGGTTCGCACGCCGGTTCCGGCGGGCAGGGACAGCACGGTTTCCTCGGTGAGTTCCGACAGCGATACGCGATTCCGATCGCACCAGCGATGCCCCGCGGGCACGACGACCGCGAGCGGCTCACGGATGAGCGTCCATGAGGTGAGCCGGTCGGGCAGCTGTTGTCCGTGTGCGACCACCGCGACGTCGAGGCGACCGCGGTCCACGTCGGCGATCAGCCGATCCGAGTTGTCCTCCTCGACCGATACCGAGACGTCGGGGTGGTCGCGGCGGAACTCGGCGAATCCCTGCAGATAGCCCGGAATGGTGCAGCCGATCACCGTTCCGACGCTGACGTGGCCGCGCACCAGCCCGGCGAGCTCGTCTGCTGTGGTCCGCACGGCCTGGACCGCCCGGCCCGCCGCGCGTGCGTGCACGAGCACCGCCTCGCCCGCCGCGGTCGGCGTGACTCGCCGGCCGGACCGGTCGAACAGGCGATGCCCCAGTTCCCGCTCCAGTTTGGCGATCTGGGCGCTCACCCCGGACTGACTGACCGAGAGCTCGTCGGCCGCAGCGGTGAACGAACCGTGGTCGGCCACGGCGACGAGATACCGCAGCTGATGAAGCTCCATAACTATTGATTCTACTTTGTATTAGAACCAGCTGTTGGACGTATATACGCAGGAAGTGGAGGGTGGAGGTATGAACAAACAGGCAGAGATTCAGACCCGTACTCCCCGACAGATCGCCGAGCTCTACTTCGACTGCTGGCAGCGCAAGGACTTCACCGATCTCCGTGCGCTGCTCGCCGACGACTGCCACTTCGCAGGCGTTCTCGGCGAGGCCTCCGGTCCCGACGACTTCCTTCGCGGCCTGCAGGGCATGGCGTCCGGCACCGACTCACTCGAGGTCCGCGCGCGAGTGGCCGATGATTCGGACGTCATCACCTGGTTCGACCTGGGGATGGCGGGCGCCCCCGCGACCGCCGTCGCCAATTGGACGCACGTCGAGGACGGCCTCATCACCCAGGTGCGGGTCACGTTCGATCCGCGCGAGATCCTGGCGGCGGGCTGACGAGATCGCCCGGTCAGTACGCTGACCGGCATGGCAGCAGTCACCGCTATCTGCGTCGTGCAGGAACTCCGCCCGGACCCGGGCAGCGTCGGCACCACGGCGATCGACAAACGTCCGGTCGTCGGACCGGTCAAGATCGGCGAGTACGGCGCGTACGCCGACGTACAGGCGGACCGAAAGCACCACGGCGGTCCGGACAAGGCGCTCTACGCCTATGCGCAGGAGGACGCCGACTTCTGGGCCGCCGAACTCGGCCGCGACATTCCGCCGGGACTCTTCGGCGAGAACCTGCGGACGGTGGGGATCGACGTGAACGGCGCTCGCGTCGGCGAGCAGTGGCGCATCGGCGAGCAGGTGGTCGTGGAGGTGACCTCGCCGCGCATCCCCTGCCAGACGTTCGCGCGCTGGATGGGCGAGGACGGCCGGGGCTGGGTCAAGCGATTCGCTCAGTCCGGTCGCGTCGGGCCATACCTGCGAGTGGTGCAGCGCGGAACCATCGAGGCGGGCGCCGAGATCGTCGTGCTCAGCGTGCCCGACGCCCCGGCGATCCGGGATCTGTAGAAGTTCTTCGAGAATCTTCCGCGCAGAGCGATCAGTTCGCCGACCGGCTCCGGTCTATATCTGTGACGGCATCGCACCGAGCGTCGCCGCACAGCCGATAGGAGCCTGTCATGCACAAGATGATCTTCGTCAATCTGCCCGTCGCCGACCTCGATGCCTCGCGTGAGTTCTTCGGCGAGCTCGGGTACTCCTTCGACGAACGGTTCACCGATGAGAACGCCGCGGCCCTGGTCCTCGGCGAGACGATCGTCGCGATGCTGCTCAAGCGCGACTTCTACCAGACCTTCGTGCCGGGGAAGACGATCATCGACGCCAAGAGCACGAGCGGTGCGATCCTCTGCCTCAGCGCCGAGAGCCGCGACGAGGTGACCGCCATCGTCGACAAGGCGGTGGCGGGGGGTGCCCCCCATCGTCGACAAGGCGGTGGCGGCGGGTGCGACGTTCGGCGACACCGAGGACCACGGATTCATGTTCGGCAGCTCGTTCTACGACCTCGACGGCCACGGCTGGGAGATCATGTGGATGGATCCCGCCGCCGTCGAAGCGGGACCGGAGGCCTACGCTGCCCAGCAGGCCGCTCAGTGACCGAGCGCTGCTGAATCCGAAAGGGACACAACCGAAATGACCGGCGACCGCGAATTCGAGGCGGCGACGAGCGCGCTGCGCGCCGAACTGCTGGTGCACTGCTACCACATGCTCGGCTCGGCCACCGACGCCGAGGACGTGCTGCAGGAGGTGTACCTGCGGGCGTGGCGTGCGTTCCACGGCTTCGAGGCGCGGTCGTCGGTCCGCACGTGGATGTACCGGATCGCGACCAACACCTGCCTCAACGCGCTGGAGGGCGCCGCCCGCCGGCCGATGCCCACCGGTCTCGGCACGGAGGCCTCCGATCCGCGGGAGCCGGTGATCGCGAATAACGAGATCCTGTGGTTGCAGCCGCTGCCCGACGGCGCACTCGGCGACCCGGCCGCGCGGGTGACCGCGAGCGAATCCGTCGGGTTGGCGATGGTCGCGGCGATGCAGGAACTACCCGCCCGCCAGCGCGCCGCGCTGATCATGCGTGACGTGCTGGCGTTCAGCGCTGCCGAGACCGCCGAGGCGCTGGACATGACGGTCGCGGCCGCCAACAGTGCGCTGTCGCGGGCACGCAAGACCGTCGGCGAGGGGACCCGGCGCGACGGAAGGCGGGCGGCGGAGCTGACCGAGCACGAGAAGCGGGTGTGGGACGAGTTCTGCGCGGCCTTCGAGCGGCACGACATCCCCGGCGTGGTCGAGGTGCTCGCCGCCGACGCGATCTGGGAGATGCCGCCGTTCCCCGGCTGGTACGTCGGTGCGGAGGAGATCGGCGTGCTCACCGATACACAGTGCCCGGCAGCTCGGCCCGGTGACATCAAGATGGTCAAGACCACCTGCAACGGCAGGCCCGCCGCGGGAATGTACATGCGGGACGGTGACGTGTGGCGCCGCTTCCAGTTGGACGTGCTCAGCATCGTCGACGGCCGGGTGGCTCATGTCGGCGCATTCTTCGAGCCCGCGCTCTTCACGCTCGCCGGGCTGCCGGAGACCCTGTGACCGTGCCGGGGAACGGCCGTCACACGTCGTCGCTGCCGACGGGCCCGCCCTCGCCCTCCCAGGTCTCGATCATCCGCACGTTGGTCCGAGTGAACCTGCGCCGGACCCCGACGCCGCCGATCGCGTCCTCGGCGACGAACATCGCCCCGTAGTAGGAGAGGGCGTCGGAGACCCGCTGGATCTGCTCGGTCGACAGGGCGGCCGCGCCCTTCTCGTATCGGCGCAGTTGTTTCGGCTCGACGCCGGCTCGCCGGGCGACCGTGCGTGCGGAGACCTTGCACAGATGTCGTGCCGCGCGCGCGAGCGCGCCGTCCATGGGGAGTTCGATTTCAGCCATGGTCCCATTGTCGCGGTCGAGCCCCGGTTCGTCGGTGACCTCCCGCCGGTCAGTCCTCGATCGGCGGAAACTTGGGCGGGTCGGCCGCGAACCGCTCCGGGTCGCCGCCCGCGCCGACGATGCCGACCAGGCCGCTCCACACCAGCATCGTCAGTTCCTCGGCCATGTCGTGTGAGGTTCGGTCGGGGACGGCGATCCACTCCTCGACCGCGAGGGTGATCGCACCGACCATCGCGCGCGCCCAGGTCCGGGCGCCACCGGTCTGCGCGCCGCGCGCGGCGAGCCGCGCCTCGAGGGTCGACTCGAGCGCCCCGGCGAAGATCTTCTCCGCCTCGGCGGCGACCGGCCGGCTGCCGGAGGGCCGCGCCATCGTGAACCGATAAACATTCGGGTCGGACGACACCGTCTCGACATAGACGCTGATGACCGCACGCACCAGGCGATAGTCGCCGATGTCGCCGGAGAGCGCCTCGATCAGCCGCGGCATGATCGTCGACTCCACGTACGTGAGCGTGACCGCAGCGGCCAGATCGTTCTTGTCGGTGAAATAGCGGTACAGCACCGTCTTCGACACCCCGATGTGCCGGGCGATGTCGTCCATCCCGGCGTCGGGGCCCAGGACGCGCACCGCCTCCACGGTTCCGGCGGTCAGCTCGGCGCGGCGGTCCAGTTTGTGCTTCTCCCACCGCTGCTTGCGTCCGTCGGACGCCACCGCCTCGACTGCGGGGGTGAGGACGCGCTGTTCGAGCTCACGGGTCAGCGTCGCGGCCGCATTCACTGCGGCGCGGGCGGCGCTCGTCGGTATCGGAGGGTTCGGCATCACCTGGAAACCCTAGTAGCTCGTGCGGAACACTGGACGAGTGTCGTCAACCTTGGACCATCGGCAGACTCCCGACAAGTCCCCGGCGGTGCCCGCGGGACTGGCCGAGACCGATGCGAAACGTGCCCGTGACCTGCGGAGAATGAAGATCGTCGCGACCGGGATGCTGGTCGCGGCGGCGGCGATCTACTTCTGCATGCGCTGGCTCGAACACCGCGACGGAGCCGACGTGGCTGCGTGGGTCGGGTTCGTCCGGGCGGCGTCGGAGGCAGGCATGGTCGGCGCGCTGGCGGACTGGTTCGCCGTGACCGCCCTCTTCCGGCAGCCGCTCGGCCTCCCGATTCCGCACACCGCGCTGATCCCCCGGAAGAAGGACCAGATCGGCGACCAGCTCGGCGGGTTCATCCAGGAGAACTTCATGACCCGCGAGGTGGTCGAGGACCGCGTCGAATCGCTCGATCTGCCGAGGCGGATCTCGACCTGGTTCGCCGATCCGGCCAACAAACCGCGCGTCAACGACGAGGTGTCCAGGGTCTTCAAGCTGTGGTCGGAGATGCTCCGCGACGAGGACGTCGAGCGGTTCATTCAGGCCGTGCTGAAGTGGGCCGCGGAGCCGCTGTGGGCGCCGCCCGCGGGGCGCATCCTCGAACAGTTGGTGGCCGAGGACCGCCTCGAGCCGGTCATCCAGCTGGCCTGCGACCGCGCGCACGAGTGGGCGCTGGGAAGCGGGCCGCTGATCGACCGGGTGGTGGACCGTGACGGCCCGGCGTGGGCGCCGAAGTTCGTCAACCACCTGCTCGGAGACAAGATCTACCGCGAGCTGACCGAGTTCACCTACAAGGTCCGCGCCGACCCCCGGCACGAGCTGCGGATCGCGATGCACGACTTCGTCGCCGACTTCGCGCAGGAACTGCAGAACGATCAAGAGACCATCGCCCGGTTCGAGAACCTGAAGACCGAACTGCTCGGGCGCGATGAGGTCACCGGCGCGGCGTCGACCGCCTGGCAGGCGGGCAAAGCGGTGATCGAGCAGATGCTCGACGACCCCGAGTCGACGCTCCGGACCTCCCTGTCGGACGCGGTGGTCCAACTCGCGGAGCGCATCCGCGACGACGAGCCGCTGCAGGCGAAGCTCAACGGCTGGACGGTCCGCGCCGCCCGCCACGTGGCCGACAACTACTCCACCGAGATCATCTCGGTGATCACCGAGACCGTTCGCGGGTGGGACGCCGAGGAGACGAGCCGGAAGATCGAGCTCCAGGTGGGCCGCGATCTGCAGTTCATCCGCATCAACGGAACCGTGGTCGGATCGCTCGCGGGGCTGGTCATCTACACGGTGTCGGTGCTCGTGTTCCCGTGAGGGCGCTTGCATCTGTTAGCGCCGGTTGCGGATAATGGACTGCGGGAGGCACGAGTTTCGCATGACATCCGATCAGAATCACCAGGACGGTCAACCCGATCCGGGGACCGTCGAGGCCATGGCCAACGCCGCACAGGACATCGGCGAGTTCATCCGCAGTCAGCGGCTGTCCGCCAAGGTGTCGCTCCGGCAACTGGCCGAACGCGCCGGTGTCAGCAACCCGTACCTGTCGCAGATCGAGCGGGGGCTGCGCAAGCCCTCGGCCGATGTGCTGTCGCAGATCGCCAAGGGGCTGCGGGTGTCCGCCGAGGTGCTGTACGTGCGTGCCGGAATCCTGGAGGCCCGCCCGGCCAGCCCGGTGCGCGACGCACTGCTCGCGGACAGCTCGATCAGTGAGCGTCAGAAGCAGATGCTGCTCGAGATCTACGATTCGTTCCGCCGTGAGAACGCGCAGGACGACGCCGACGGTTCCCCCGCCGCGAGCGTCGCCGAGGTGCTCGCGGCCGATTCGGCCGAGACCGTCCGCGATTAAGGTGGAGTCGTGAGTGCCGCTACCTTCGTCATCTATGCGCAGCAGTACATCCTGCTCGCGATCACCGTCGTCGCCGGAGTGACCGCCGCGGTCGCACTGGTGCACGCAGCCGTCACCCGGCCCGACGCGTTCACCGCCGTCGACGCCCAGACGAAGACGTTCTGGGTGGCCGTCCTCGCCGTGTCGACCCTGCTGATCTGGGTGGTCCAGGCCTCGCTCGGCTTCGGCCTGATGTTCTTCCTGGTGGCGATCACCGCCGTCCTCGTCTACGTCGTCGACGTCAGGGTGCGGACCGACGAGATTCTGGGCCGGACCTGGTTCCGGAAGAACGCGTGAGGGCGCGGGGACCACGTCGGTGAGCGAATTCCGAATCAACGACCTCGCCAAGGTGTCCGGAGTCAGCGTCCGCAACATCCGCGTCTACCAGGACCGCGGGCTGCTGCCGCCGCCGACCATCCGCGGCCGAACCGGGTGGTACTCCGACGAGCACCTGGTGCGCCTGAATCTGATCTCGCGCATGCTGGAACGCGGCTACACGTTCGCGACGATCAGCGAACTGCTGCACGCCGCGCATTACGGGATGAAGGTGGAGCACGTCCTGCGTGCGGCCCCGAAAGGCGGCCGGTTCCGCAATATCAAGCGGGCGGCGACGATCACCTTCACCGAATTGAAGAAGACCCTGGGCGCCGACGAACGGTCGATCAACCTCAGCCAGAAGCTGGGGCTGCTCACCAAAGACGGTGCTCATTATGCAATCCGCAACCCGGAGTTGCTCGAAGGCGCCGAAGCGCTGGTCAAGGGCGGCGTCGACATCGACGCACTGCTCGATCGATGGGTGCGAGTCGAGTCGGATCTGACCGATGTCGCTCGCAGCTTCGTATCCATCATCACCGACAAGTACTTCGACGAGAATCTGCCGAACCTCGGCGAGGCCGAACTGGCCCGGATGGCCGAGCTGATCCAGACCGTTCGGCCGATGGCCCACGAGATCGTCGAGTCGACGTTCAGTCGAGCACTCGACAACGAGATCTCGCGCGCCATCGGCGAGGCCACCACTTATTTCGATGCGACGAAGCAGCAGGCCGCGGGTAGCGGCCGCGCTTCGGCCGGCACGACGGAAGAGAGCGACGAATGACGACTGGGAACAAGTGGGCCAAGGTCCGCCGCTGGGGGCTGATCGGTGCGGCCGGCATCGCGGGCGCGACCGCCGCCCAGCTCGCGATCCCCACCGGAGCGATGCTCCGCGAGGTCTTCAAGTACCCGGAACCGGTCCAGGACGGCCCCGACCCCCTGGTGGCGGCGCCGACGCATCCGATGCGGTCGTCCGTGGTCGGGACCCGGGACGGCACCCTCCTGCACGTGGTGGCTTCCGGTGACGTCGACGACTCCGACGAGATCCTCGTCCTGATCCACGGCTGGACCTGCAACACCGGATTCTGGAATCCGCAGTTCAACCACTTCGGCGGCACCCGGCCGATGGTGGCCTACGACCAGCGCGGCCACGGACTGTCGGAGCTCGGTTCGACGAAGCCGAGCGTCGAGATGCTGGGACAGGACCTGCAGGCCGTCCTCGAGGCGATGATTCCCGAGGGCAAGCGCGCAGTGCTCGTGGGCCACAGCATGGGCGGGATGACGATCATGTCCTGGGCCAAGCAGTTCGGCGCGGGCATGGAGGACCGGGTCTCGGCCATCGTGCTGTGCTCGACCGCAGCCCGCGGAGTGGTGCAGCGTCAGCACCTGATCCCGGACGATGTGCCTGCGCTCGCGCGCCCCGGCAAGCGGATGCTGGAACGGCTGTTCACCTCGTCGCGGCTCCCGCTGCCCAGCAATGCCCTGACCGCCAAGTTCTCGCACTACATCACGGTCGGGCCGGTGGCCCGGCAGGCGCATGTCGACTTCACGGACGAGATGGTCTCCGCCTGCTCGCCGAAGGCCCGCGGTGCCTGGGGGTCGGCCATGTACACGCTCGACGTGCTGGCCGGTCTGGACAAGGTGACCGTGCCGACGGCGGTCGTGGTCGGCGACGCCGACCTGCTCACCCCGGTCGAGCACGCCCAGGAGATGGCGAAGGCGCTCAGCAGCCGCGGCTTCCTGCACTCGTACACCGTTTACGAGGGGGCCGGGCACATGGTCCCGTTCGAGCGGGCGGTCCCGCTGAACGCGCTGCTCGACGACCTGCTCTCCGACGTCAGCGCGGCAACCGGCAGTTGACGAAGACCGGCTCGGGGTGCAGGTCGACGCCGAAGGCGTCCCGCACCCCGTCCCGGACCCGGGCGGCGAGTGCGAGCAGATCGGCGGTCGTCGCCGAGCCGCGGTTCGTCAGTGCGAGCGTGTGCTTGGTCGACAGCCGCACCGGGGCGTCGTCACCGGGGAAGCCCTTGGTGAAGCCCGCCCGCTCGATCAGCCAGCCCGCCGACAGTTTCACGCCCGCGTCGGCCGGATAACGGGGGATCGAGACGTCGTCGCCCAAGCGGTCGGCGATGCGCGCGAGGACGGCGTCGGCCTCGGCCTCGGCGACGATCGGATTGGTGAAGAACGAGCCGGCGCTCCACGTGTCATGGTCGCCGTCGTCGAGCACCATCCCCTTGCCCGCGCGCAGCGCCAGGACCTGCGCGCGAACCTGCGCGGCCTCGGTGGTGCCGCCCTCGTCGACTCCGAGCACCCGGGCCAGCTCCCGATACGCGATCGGGGCGGAGACGCCGTCCGGGTTGAGCCAGAACGACACGGCCAGCACCACATGATCGTCGCGGCCCTTCAGCACGCTGGTCCGGTACGCCATGCCCAGCGACTCCGGCGAGACCCACTCGACGCTGCCGGTCGCGCGGTCGAACAGTCGCACGCTGCGCAGCACGTCGGCCACCTCGACGCCGTACGCGCCGACATTCTGCACCGGCGTGGTGCCCGCGGCCCCGGGGATGCCGGACAGGCACTCCAGGCCGCCGAACCCGGCGGCCACCGTGTCGGCCACCAGCGCGTCCCAGTCGTTGCCCGCCTCCGCGGTCACATACGGCCGGCCCGCCTCGTCGCCGTACTCGATGCCCGAGGTGGCGATGAGGACCGCGGTGCCGTCGAAACCGTCGTCGCCGATCACGAGATTCGATCCGCCGCCGATCAGCAGCACCGGTTCGCCCGCGGAGTCGAGCTCGCCGACGGTCGTCACAAGCGAGTCCGTGTCGTCGCAGCGGACGACCGAACGCGCCGGACCGCCGAGACGGAGGGTGGTGAGCTCGGCGAGACGTCGACCGGTGATGTGCTGTGAATTCGTCACGTCAGTAACGGTAACCTGGCTGCCATGGCGAGCACCTTCGAGCATTCGGTCAGCTACCCCTTCTCCGTCTCCACCCTGTGGTCGCTGATCAGCAGTGAGCAGTACTGGCGAGACCTGCTGCAGGCGACCAACGCCGGGCACGGCTCGCTCGAGTCGTTCGCGGTCGACGGCGATCAGGTGACGGTCGTGTCGAAGCAGGGAGTCGGCGCCGAGAACCTTCCGTCTGTGGTGACCGCGGTCCGTCCGGGCGACCTGGAGATCCCGCGCACCAGCGTGTTCCGCCTCGACGGCGAGCAGATCACCGGGTCGATGGACGCGTCCGTCTCGGGGGCGCCCGCCAAGATCTCCGGAGCCATCGTGATCAGCGGAGATCAGGCCGTGGCGCGCTACTCGGGCGAGGCGAACGTCTCGATCCCGTTCGTCGGCGGAAAGATCGAGAAGGCCGTGATCGAACAGGTCGGTCACCTGCTCGATGCCGAACGCGACGCGACCGTCGATTTTCAGCAGGGTTAAATCTGACGTTACGCTGTCCCACATGGCACGACGGCTCAGCTATTCAGCCCGGTACACGCACTCGGCCGAGACCCTCTACCAGGCGCTCTCGCAGAAGAAGTACTGGGAAGACCTCATGGAGGGCTTCCGTGAGCTGACGCCCATCTCGAACGTCGAGGAGTTCGAGACCGGCGACGACGGAATCCGCGTGGTCCTGCACCAGACCATCACGCGGGACATGCTGCCGCCGATCGCGCAGACCGTGATGATGAAGGACATGATGATCACCCGTACCGAGACGTACGGCGTGTTCGATCCGGAGAAGACCGCGGGCAGCTACACCGCGTCGATTCCGGCCGGTCCCGGCTCGCTCACCGGTGAGCAGGAGCTGTTCCCGACCGAGACCGGATGCACCATCCGCAAGACCACCGAGGTCAAGGTGTACATCCCCTTCGTCAACGCGAAGCTCGAGCAGCTGATGCTGGTCAACCTCGTCGACCTGTTCCGCGGCGAGGCCGAGTTCACCTCGACCTGGGTCGAGGACAACCTCGCGTGAGCCGATCCGGCCTCCCGGCCGGACGACCGCAGGGACGTATCACCCGCGGAACCACGAACATCAATCGGCTGCGTCGTGTCGATCGCGCGATGGCCGCCGATCCCCGGATCCGGGCGGCGTGCGACGTTCCGGAGCCCCTCGCCGTCGACCTCGGATACGGCGGTCGTCCGGACACCGCCGTCGAGATGGCGGTGCGGCTGCGCCGGGCGATCCCTCGCCTGCGACTGGTGGGGCTGGAGATAGATCCCGAGCGGATCGTCGAACCGCGGGACGGTGTGCGGTTCGCGCTCGGCGGTTTCGAGCTCGCCGGTCTACGACCCAATCTGGTGCGCGCGTTCAACGTCCTCCGGCAGTACGACGAGGCGGAGGTGCCGACCGCGTGGGCGCAGATGCAGGCCTCGCTGGCGCCCGGCGGGCTGATCGTCGAGGGGACCTGCGACGAGATCGGGCGCCGCTGCTGCTGGATTCTGCTCGACGGCGACGGTCCGATCGAATTGACGCTGTCGTGGGCGCCCGCCTACACCCGGCATCCGTCGGAGCTCGCCGAGCGCCTGCCGAAGGCGCTCATCCATCACAACGTCGACGGTGACGCCGTGCATCGGCTTCTCGAGACGGCCGACCGGTGCTGGGACCGCGCGGCGGGTCGCGAGGTCTTCGGGCCCCGGGACCGGTGGCGGTATGCGCGTGAGATGCTGCGCGACTCCGGCGTCGAGGTCGTCGTGCCCCGCGGCAGACGAGTCGACAACCTGCTGACCGTGCCCTGGTCGGCGGTCGCGCCCGACTGAGCCCGGCCGCCGTGTCGTCCGTTCGGTCGGACTCGCGAAGATGTCGCAGGGCCGGTTTACGATGAGCGCATGTCCAGTCCAGGTCAGCCGGGTGAGGCCGGTCCCGATCCCGCCGAGCCGGGTCACGACGAGTCTGACCACGCAGAATCGGATCAGGTCGAGTCTGCCGAGTCGGTCGGTAGCGAACCGATCGGCGGCGCGGAGGATGCGGTTCAGACCGGCACGATGTCGTCCGGTGTCGACCATTACGCCGAGACGATGTCGCGCCCGATTCCGGCGCAGACGCCGCCCGTGATCGGTTCCGGGACACGGTCCTATCCGGCGGGCTCCGACCCGTCTGCACCGTATCCGACCAGCCCGTACGAGGCAGGCCAGTACTCGGCGAATCAGTATCCGAGCGGGCCGTCGTCGGTCCCGACCGGATATCCGTCGGGGCCGCCGCCCACCGGGTATCCCGCGTACGGGTATCAGCAGCAGCCGTCGAGCGGAGGCGCCGGCCGCGCTGTGCTGCTCGGTGTCGCGATCGCCCTGGTGATCGGACTCGCGGTCGCCGCGGTGGTCGTGTGGATGAAGGTCATCGACTCCGGAGGCGACACCGCCGCACCGGCGCCGCAGACCGTCGCGCAGGAGCCGCCGACGCACACCGTGACCTCCGTGGTGACCGATCCCGAGTCCGATGCGGCGGGCAGGCTGCGCGACCAGTCGATCGCCGATGCGGCCTTCCTTCGCGCCGGGCTCGACGGTCGCTGGGCGGCGCAGATCAGTGCGAAGCGACCGGGTCTGTACGCCGAGGGCCGCACCTGGGACAACCAGGCGATCCTGGCTGAGTTCCAATCGTCCCGATCCCGCTACCCGCAGGTTCGCCTGATCGATTCGGGGCAGTGGCCGGTCTTCTCCGAGAGCGGCTGGTGGGTGACGGTGTCGGCCCAGAACTTCGCCGACCCCGCAGCGGCGCTGGCCTGGTGCAGCAGCAACGGTCTGGACCGCGATCACTGCTTCGCCAAACTCATCAGCAGCAGCCAGGGGCCGGAGGGATCTACCCTCTATCAGAAGTGACCGGCGCGCCGGCCGGCCACTTCCGAGACCAGGGGAGGACCGCATGAGACTGGCGATGGCCCAGATCAGTTCGAGCGACGATCCCGCTGCCAACCTGCAGACGGTGCTCGACACGACGCGTGCCGCCGCCGCAGACGGCGCGGACCTCGTCGTCTTTCCGGAGGCCGCGATGTGCCGGTTCGGGGTTCCGCTCGGCGAAGTCGCCGAGCGGCTGGACGGCCCCTGGGCCGCCGCGGTGGCCGCCGCGGCTGATCGCGAGTCGATCACCGTCGTCGCGGGGATGTTCACGCCCGCGGCCGATGGCCGGATCCACAACACGATCCTGGTGGCACGCCCGGGAACTGCGCCGATCGGCTACGACAAGATCCACCTGTACGACGCGTTCGGTTTCACGGAGTCGAAGACCATCGCTCCGGGTACGGAGCCACTCACGTTCGATGTCGGAGACTGCACCGTCGGCGTCGCCACCTGCTACGACATCCGGTTCCCCGCACTGTTCACCGAACTGGCCCGGCGCGGCGCCCAGGTGATCGTGGTGCCGACGTCTTGGGGCGACGGGCCGGGCAAGCTGGAACAGTGGGAGGTGCTGACCAGGGCACGCGCTCTCGACTCCACCGCCTACGTCGCAGCCGTCGGGCAGGCCCTGCCCACCGATCCCGCTGCCAGAGAATCCTTGGCTCCCACCGGGATAGGTCATAGCCGACTCTCAGATCCATTCGGTAGCGTCATGGTCGACTATGACTCCGCGGTGCAGATGGCTGTCCACGACATCGATCTCGCCCTGACAGACAAGGCGCGCAATGCGCTGGCCGTGCTGGCCAACGCTCGCGAGATTCCCCGCCTGGATCGGACGAACCCGCATGACTGACTCCCAGCGCCCGTCGCAGCCCTCCGACGGCTCCGCCGACGACGCCGCTCGGCAGGTCCCGGATCACGCCGCGCCCGACGCGGCGGCCCCTGCTCCGTCGGACGCCGACACCGCGGCCGTCACCCCCTCCGAACCCGGGCCTGCGGAACAGGCGACCGAGTCGCCCGCCCCGGAGGACACGTCGGCCACCGAGGAACTCTCGGCCGGGCGGCACAGCGCCCCCGACGACACCCCGACCGGCGAGGTCGTGACCGGACCGATCCGCTACCAGCCGGATCCGCAGACGCAGGCCTACTCGCAGTCGGGAAAGCCGCCGACCAGGCAGATGGACGCGCTCGACTCGGAAGCGTTCGCGCCGATTCCGTCGGGACCCCCGATGCCGCCGCCCACCTCGCCCGATGCGCCGATCAAGTCGTCGCCGGCCCGCAAGCGCGGTCGTGGGCGGACGATCGGTCTGATCGCCGCGGCGGTCGTGCTGTTGATCGTCATCGCGGGTGTGGGCTCGGAACTGTACATCCGCCACAAGGTCACCAACTGTCTGCAGACATCGTTCGAGAACCTCACCGGTACCGGCACCGACGTCTCGGTGTCCCGGAAGCCGATGCTGCTGACGATGATGGACGGCGACGTGCCATGGGTGCAGGTCGATACCACCGGCGGTGGCAACGACACCATGCAGCTCCACGCTCGCGCGGAGGGCATCAGCACCGACGGCGGCACCGTGAAGTCGCTCGACGGCAACGGTTTCCTGCCGTACGAGCGCATCAAGACGATGAGCAGCGGCGAGAACGGCAGCCCGGCGATCGAGTCGATCCCCGCCGATCCCAAGGCGGGCACGCTGAAGATCGAGACCACGGTGACCGTCGCGATCCTTCCGGTGCCCGCAACTGTCACCCTCAAGCCGGTACTGAAGGACGGCGCCGTCTCGTTCGAGGTCGAGGACGCCACCGCGCTGGTCTTCGGCCTGCCCAAGGACTTCGCTCAGCCGATCGTCGACCAGGTCACCAACGCCATGTTCGGCCCGCTGTTCAAGCAGATCAAGGTCACCAAGCTCGACGTCGGTCAGACCGGGATCGACTTCGCCTTCTCCGGCCAGGACGTGAACCTGAAGTCGGCGGCGGAGTCGACGAACACCTCGTCGACCTCGTCGTCGAGCGGCTGCTCGGTCTAGCCCAGGGCCGCAGCCTTCCCCAGGCCGGTCGGGTAGCCCCGGCGCGCTACTCCGGGAAGCCGGCGAGCACCGTCCGGGTGCCCGACAACCCGAGCCGATCGGCTCCGGCGGCGATGAGTTCGGCGGCGAACTCGGCGGTCCGGATGCCCCCGCTCGCCTTGATGCGGACGTTCGGGCCGACCGCCGCGCGCATCACCTCGATCGCGCGGACGCTCGCACCGCCCGCGGGGTGGAAGCCGGTCGACGTCTTGACGAAGTCGGCGCCGGCCTCGGCCGCGCGCCGGCACACCTGCGTGAGACAGTCCTCGCCGGCCGCGTCGAGCAGGACCGCGGATTCCACGATGACCTTCAGAACGACGTCCCGTCCGACGGCCTCCCGCACCGTCAGCACGTCGGCGAATACCTCGTCGTAGCGTCCGTCGACGGCCGCACCGACGTCGATCACCATGTCGACCTCGTCGGCGCCGGTGTCGACCGCCAGACGAGCCTCGGCCGCCTTCACCAGTGAATGGTGCTTGCCGGACGGGAAGCCGGCGACCACGCACGTCTTCGCCGCCCCGGTGTCGATCGGCAGCATCGACGGGGACAGACAGATCGAGTAGGCGCCGAGCCGGAGCCCTTCGGCGACAGTCGCTTCCGCGTCTGCACGGGTCGCCTCGGGCTTGAGCAGCGTGTGGTCGACCATCGCGGCGACCGCGGCGCGGGTCAGGTTGGTGTTCGTCACGAATTCGAGCTTGGCACACTTGGAGGGGTGAGCAACTCGCAGATCTCCTCCGGCGACGACGATCGCCGCTTCGTCCTGACGCTCGGCTGCCCGGATCGCACCGGTATCGTGGCGGCACTCTCCGGCTTCCTGGCCGGTGTCGGAGGCTGGATCACCGAGGCCGCCTATCACTCGGATCAGACCACCGGCTGGTTCTTCACCCGGCAGGCCGTGCGGGCGGATTCGATAGGCATGTCGGTCGAGGAGTTCCGCAGTCGGTTCGCCGAGGTCGCCGCCATGTTCGGTCCGGAGGCCGAATGGCAGGTCAGCGACACCGGCGCGGAGAAGTCGGTGGTGCTGCTCGTGAGTAAGGACAGTCACTGCCTCACCGACCTGCTGGCCCGGGCCGAGCGCGGTGAGTTCCCGGCGCGGATCAGCGCCGTGGTCGGCAATCACCGGGATCTGGAATCGATGACGACGCGGTTCGGCGTGCCGTTCCACTACGTGCCGTTCACGCCGGGCGGCAAGGACGAGGCCTTCGGCGAGGTCCGCCGCATCGTGGACGGTTACGATCCGGACGCCGTCGTGCTCGCGCGCTTCATGCAGATCCTGCCGCCCGAGTTGTGCGAGGCGTGGGCGGGCAAGGCCATCAACATCCACCACAGCTTCCTGCCGAGCTTCGTCGGGGCGCGGCCGTACCACCAGGCCTTCGACCGCGGCGTCAAACTGATCGGCGCCACCTGCCACTACGTGACGGCCGATCTCGACGCGGGCCCGATCATCGAGCAGGACGTCAGCCGGATCAATCACGAGTACTCGGCGGCCGACATGGTTCGGCAGGGGCGCGACATCGAGACTCTGGTTCTGGCCCGCGGGGTGCGCTGGCATCTGGAACACCGGGTGCTCGTGCACGACCGCAAGACGGTGGTCTTCCAGTAGGAGAGCCGACGGCGCGAAAGTTTGTCCCGTCAGCGGCCGCCGAGGGCGCATTGCCCTCGGAAGCCGGTGAATCGACATGATTTCTTTACATGTCGGCGAGTAGCGGAACCCCGAGCCGACGGTGTGCGTCCAACTGGGTATGCGGGATTCGGGGATATACACGCGCCGGGAGCTTGTCGGGCTGGGAGTCGACGATCGCAGGCTCGCTCGATTACTGCGCTCTGGTGATCTCGCGCGGCTGCGAACCGGCTGGTTCGCGATGCGCGCGCACGATGAGAAGGTGGCGCGGGCCGTGCGGGAAGGCGTTGGCGTGCAGGCCGCGACGCGGAGGCGTCGGGACCGCACGCCATGCCGTGGACTCCGTGGAGGTCGCGCTGGCGTGCGCGGCTCGATGCCTCACCGCGGAGGAATGGATAGCGGTGTCCGATTGCCATCTCCACCACACGCGAGGCTCGGTCGAGGACTTGCGCGCGAGCCTGGTCGACGCCGGACCGGCGGTGATGCGGCTCCTCGATTCGACTGACCCGCGCTGCATGTCGGGCACGGAGAGCATTGCCCGGGTACGACTGCAGGCGCTGGGTTTCGACGTGGTGGTCCAGCCGGCGATTCCGGGTGTCGGCTGGGCCGACCTCCGGATCGGCACCCTGATCCTGGAGTGCGACAGCTTCCAGTACCACGCGAACAAGGCCGACTATGAGCGTGACCATCATCGTGATCGCCGCGCGACGGTCGACGGTGATGGCTGGTCCTGCGGCTCACCTACGACGACGTGCTCTTCGGCTGGGAGGAGACGCTCGCGGACATCCGGAAGATCACCGACCGCGACCGGCATCGGCCTCGATCACGCGAGGCCGACAGACTTTTGAACTCCCAGGGGCCGTCGGGACCGCTCGGCGCCTACCCGGTCTTGATGTTCCGGCGCGAGGTCGCCTGATCGCGGGGGCGGACGACGATCTGGTCGAGGTTCACGTGCGACGGCCGGGAGGCGGTGAAGGAGATGATCTCGGCGATGTCCTCGGCGACCATCGGGGTCACGCCGTCGTAGACGGCGTCGGCCTTGGCGGCGTCGCCGCCGAATCGCACCAGAGAGAACTCGGTCTCGACCATGCCCGGGCAGATCTCGGTGAGCCGGATCGGCTTGCCGATCAGTTCCAGGCGGAGCGTGCGATGCAGAACACCCTGCGCGTGCTTGGCGGAGGTGTAGCCCGCGCCGTTGTCGTAGGCCTCGAGCGCGGCGGTCGAGGTGATGGTGATGATCAGGCCGTCGCCGGAGGCTTCGAGCTCGGGCAGCAGTGCCTTGGTGACGCGGAGGGTGCCGACGACGTTGGTCTCCCACATCCAGCGCCAGTCGTCGAGGTCGGCCTCCGAGACCGGCGCGAGCCCCTTGGCGCCGCCCGCGTTGTTCACCAGCACATCGACGCGGTCGAGGGTCCCGACGAAGCGCTCCACCGATGCGGCGTCGGTGACGTCGAGGTACATCGCCCGACCGCCGATCTCCTCGGCGAGAGCGTCGACCCGATCGACGCGGCGCGCACCGAGGACCACCGAGTAGCCGTCTCGGGCCAGGCTGCGCGCGGTCGCCGCGCCGATGCCCGAACTCGCGCCGGTGACGACCGCGACTCTGCCGTTGCTGTTGCCTGATCTCTCGGAGCTGCTCATGGCACAGAGTGTAGGTCGTGTTGCGGTCGGGCTCCGCCGATGGCTGCTAGGTTCGAGGCATGACCATCAGCGGCGTCGTCGCCGCGCCACTTCGTTTCGGAACGGGCCCCGCCGCTGCTGTCCTCAACGCCGTTCGCGTCGGGGCACCGGCGACCCGCGACCGGCTCGTCGCCGACACCGGCCTCTCCGCGGCGACGGTGAACCGCCAGGTGAACGCGCTGCTCGAGGCGGGCCTGGTGATCGAGCGGCCGGACCTCCTCGGGCACACGGGGGTGGGCCGCCCGAAGCTGCCGCTCACCCTCGACCGTGACCGGTTCTGCGTCGCGGGCATGCACATCGGGGCCCGGCGCACCGCATTGGTGATCGCCGACGTCGGCGGCCGGACGCTCTACAGTCACGCCATCCGCACACAGGAGCTGGCGGGCGTCGACGCGGGCGCCGCCGTCGAGCGACTGTGCGATCTCCTCGCCGAGCTCGCCGGGCGGTTCTCGGGGCGGCGCGTGCTGTGGGCCGGTGCGGCGTTGGGTGGAGTCGTCGACGATGCGACCGGCGTCGTCGACCACACGATCCTCAAGTGGCGTCGCCAGCCGCTGGGCGATCGGCTGCACGCGGCACTCGGCGTGCCGGTGTCGGTGTCCGAACACGTGCAGGCGATGGCCGCCGCGGAGCTGTTGCTGTCGTCGACCGTCGAGCGCAGCGGCTCGAGTCTGTTCTTCTACGCCCGTGAGACCGTCGGCATGGCGCTGATCATCGACGGCGAGGTGCATCAGCCCGCGCGCGGTGCGGGCACCATCGCCGGCCTGCGGGTGCAGCCGGGAGTCCTGGCGACCGAGCCCGTCGCCCCGCTGCAGTCCGTGATCGGCACCGCGGCCGTCAAGGCGGCGGCGGCTCGCCTCGGGGTCGAGGCCTCATCGAGCGCCGTCGCCGACGACCGTGCGCGGGTGCTCGGCGAGGCGGTGGCGACGATGCGCGACGTGCTGAACCCGGATGCGATCACCGTCGCGGGCGACGCGTTCTCCGCGCACCCGCACGGACTGGCGCCGGTCCAGGCGGCGTTCGACGCCGCAACCCTGCTGCCGCGTCCGCTGGAGATCGTGCCGACGTGTTTCGGTGTGCAGGTTCCCGACTCCGCGGCGGTCGCGGTCGCGCTGTCGGCGGTGTACGCCGATCCACTGGGAGTGGTCTCGGCCGGGTGAGCTCAGCTCGCGGCGACGCGCAGGGACGCGATCGTCTCCAGCACCGCGGCGACACCGTCCGGATCGGCGACGCGGTACCGAGCGGCCGTGGGACCGCCGCCGACCTTCACACCGACGTCACCGGGACGCAGGTGGGCGAACGCCTTCTCATCGGTGACGTCGTCGCCGAGATAGAGCACCGCGTCGACGCCCATCGCCGCCCGAAGCCGGTCGAGGGCGTGGCCCTTGCTGGTCTCGATGACGGCGAGTTCGATGACCGCCTTGCCATGGGTCACGTGCACGCCGTCCCACGAGGCGGGGCCGGTCTCGGCGAGATCCAGGGCCGCAGCGCCGTCGTCCGGCGTCGCATTCCGCACGTGCAGCGTGGTGCTGATCGGCTTCACCTCGACGGAGGTGCCGGGGAACCGCGCGCTGATGGAGCGGAAGTCGTCGATGATCTCGTTCAGCAGGTCCCGCTGCCCATCGGTGATCGGCGAGTCGAAGCCCTCGGCGAACTCGGCGCCGTGACTGCCGACCAGGGTGAGCGCGTCGCTCGCACCCGACAGTGCTCGCAGATCTGCTCGGGCACGCCCCGACACGAGCGCGGCGAACGCGCCGGGCGCCGTCGCGCAGCGCTCGAGGGCGGCCATCGAGCGCGGATTCGGCACCGCGTCCTCGGGGCGCGCGACGATCGGGGAGACGCACCCGTCGTAGTCGGAGGCGACGAGGACGCGCGGCCTGGCGGCGAACGCGTCGAGCGCGGCCCGCAGGTCGTCGTCGAGCACGGGCGCGGTCACGCGTCGCCGGCGAGCGTCCGCAGGAAGCTGCCCGCCCACAGTTCGACGTCGTTGGTCATCACCTGGTCGTGGAGCACGCGCATCCGTGCGCGGCGATCGTCGGCGGGGTCGGTCGCCGCGGCCTCGATCACGTCGTCGACGTTGCTGTCGTCGTAGGGATTGAGGAGGTACGCCTCGGACAGTTCGGCTGCGGCGCCGGTGAACTCGCTGAGGACGAGGGCGCCGCCGAGGTCGTCGCGAGAGGCCAGATACTCCTTGGCGACGAGGTTCATGCCGTCCCGGAGGGGCGTCACGAGCATCACGTCGGCCGCGCGGAAATAGGCGAGCAGCTCGTCCCGCGGCACCGGCTGCAGGAGGTAGCGGACGGGTGGACGGGCGACGGTGCCGTACTTCCCGTTGATGTGTCCGACCATCTGCTCGATCCGGTTGCGGATCTCGATGTAGCTGTCGACGCGCTCGCGGCTCGGGCTCGCGAGTTGCACCATCACGGTCTTCGCCGGATCGAGGCGTCCGTCCGCGAACAGGCGCTCGAGGCCGGCCAGCCGGATGTCGATGCCCTTGGTGTAGTCGAGGCGGTCGACGCCGAGCAGCAGCACCTCGGGGTCGCCGAGCTCGGCGCGGATCTGGCTCGCCCGCTCCTGGGCGGAGGCGGCCTCGGCTGCGACGTTCGCGGAGTCGATGGAGATGGGGAACGACCCGACGGTGACCGTGCGCCCGTCGTACTCGACCGTGCCGAAGCATTCCCGCGCACCGATCGGTCCGCGAGAGGTCTCGGCGTCGAGCACCCGGCGCGCCAGGGTCAAGAAGTTCTCGGCGCCGCCCGGCAGATGAAAGCCGAGGAGGTCGGCGCCGAGGAGGCCCTCGGCGAGCTCGGTGCGCCAGGGGAGCTGGCTGAACAGCTCGGGGGGCGGGAACGGGATGTGCAGGAAGAAGCCGATCCGGAGATCGGGGCGCAGTTCCCGGAGCATCGCGGGCACCAGTTGAAGCTGGTAGTCGTGCACCCAGACGGTGGCGCCTTCGGCCGCAGCCTCGGACGTCTTCTCGGCGAACCGGCGATTCACGCGGACGTACGCGTCCCACCAGTCGTGCCGGAAGACCGGCTTCACGAGGAGGTCGTGGTAGAGCGGCCAGAGGGTCGCATTCGAGAAGCCCTCGTAGTAGTCGGCCACCTCGTCGGCGCTCAGCGACACCGGGTGGAGGTCGATGCCCTCGATGTCGGGGGCGTCCTCCGGCTCGCCCGGGGTCGACGGGCGCCCCGACCACCCGACCCACGCACCGGAGTGTGTCGCGAGGGTCGGGGTCAGTGCGGTCACGAGACCGCCGGGAGCCCGCTTCCAGATGTTGGTCCCGTCGGGAAGGATGCGCTTATCGACGGGAAGCCGATTTGCGACGACGACGAAATCCGCACCCGCCGCAGGGTGCCCACCGGGCGCACTCATCGCTCAGGCGGACTCGCCCGGGGCGATGCCCAGCATCGAGAGCAGCATGCGGCACTCGTCCGCGTCGGTGGCGTACGCCGCCACCACGCGACGGGCCTGATGTGCGGTCTCGTCGGTCACCGGCTCCAGGTCGTCATCGGCGATGTCGTCGGTTGTCTTTGCTGCTGCCATGGCCGGAATTCTACCCGAGTCGTTCAGCCGTGCCTCTGGGCGTTCGCGACGATCGCGTCGCGCACGTAGCGGGCGAGTCCGGGCTCCATCTCGTCGTAGCTCGCAGTGAACCGCGGGTCGCTGACATACATCTCACCGAGGCATGTGTGGAACTCGTGGCTGCAGTCGTAGAAGCGGTCGTCGATCTGCCGTCGTGCCTGCTCGGCGGCATTCATCGCGGCCTCGCCGGTGGCGGGCTCGCCCGACCGCTTGGCCGCGATGAACGCCGCGTTGATCGCGTCGGTCTCGGCCTTGACCTGTTCCCAGTCGGCCTTGGTGTACCGGGCGGTGCGCTCGGCCGACTGCTTCCACGCGTCGGTGTCACGCCAGCGTTCCTCCGCCTCCACCTGGTACTCGTCCTTGAACCCGTGGCCGAAGATCTCCCGCATCTCTGCCTCGGTGACCGGTCGTTGCGTCATCTCTCTCTCCATCGCTCGATCGATGGCTGCGACGAGGTCGGTGAGCTCGTCGAGCCGGGACATGACGGCGTCGCGCTGCCTGCGGAGGTGGTCGACGGGGTCGTCGTCTCCATCGAGCAGCGCCGCGATCTCATCGAGCGGCATCTCCAGCCGCCGATAGACGACGATGCGCGCGAGCCGCTCGCGGTCGGCCTCGGTGTAGAGGCGATAGCCCGCGGCGGTGCGCATCGTCGGCGACAGCAGTCCGATCTGGTCGTAGTGGTGCAGGGTCCGCACCGTCACGCCGGTCCGGTCGGCCAGGCGGCCCACCGTCCAGGTGGTCGCGCCCGATCCGGTTGTGCCGGGGTCGTCTGCCGTGCTGCTCACCGTCATGTCCTCCAGCGTGGAGGCTTACGTCGCGTGAGGGTCAAGCCCTGGTTCCGGTTCTCCTTCATCGCGATGCGCGGGCGGATCAGTGCGACCGGGAGCTGCGGGCGTTTGATCGTGCGCGCGATGAACTCGCCGAGGGTCACGCCGGCCGCCAGCGAGCAGCCGATGGTGATGGCCGTGGCCAACTGCTGGAAGCCGGCCAGGGTCTGTTCGCTCATCACGCCGAACAGTCCGCGGTACATCGACAGACCGGGCAGCAGCGGTGTGATACCCGCGACGGCCACGACCAGCGGCGGCACCAGCGCGCGGCGTGCGGCGAGACCGCCGACGAGGCCGACGGTGACGGCGGCGACCGCACTGCCGATGATCGGTCCGGCGTCCGTGAACGACAACCCGCTCACGACACCCGACGCCACCATGCCCGCGCCTATCGCGACCGGGATCGCGCGCCGCTCCGCGTAACTGGCCAGTGCGAACGCACCCGCCGCGATTCCGCCGCCCAGCACGCTCGGCACGACGTCGGACGGGCCGAACGGCGAGGTGGTCGACAGCGGCGGCAGTTCCACGCCGAACGTCTCGACGAGCCGGATCGCCGCGGCGACACCCGCGAGGATCCCGCCGGTCATCAACACGACCTCGGAGAATCGCGCGGTGCCGGTGATCGGCGCACCGGTGATCGCGTCCTGCACCGAACCGACCAACGACAGTCCGGACAGCAGGACGACGATTCCGGCGGCGATGATCTGCGACGGCGCGAAGCTGACGCCGAGTGCCTCGCGCCAGTGATACAGGGCCGCGGCGGGCAGCACCGCGATGAATCCGCCGAGCACCTGCTGGAAGAAGATCGGCGTGCCGATGCGGGCCAGCTTGCGGTTCAGTCCGACGATGACGACGGTCATCAGGAAGGCCGTCGCGCCGACCAGTGTGGTGCCGCCGAGCAGGATCGAGATGCCGAGGGCCATCACGCCCCACGAGAGGTTCGCGACCCAGTACGGGTACGGGTGCGACGCACTGGTGATGCCGTCGACGATCCGGTGCGCGGTGCCGGGCGTGATCGCGAGCTGGCGGATCCGTCGAACCAGACGGTCGACGTGCGCGAGCCGGGTGAAGTCGAGCGATCGGTAGTGCACGGTGCGCACAGCGGTGACCGGCGGCAGCGTCGGGCCGCGGCGGGCGCTGACGAGGATGGTGTTGTAGGTGACGTCCACCTCGACGTCGTCGAGACCGTAGATGCCTGCGACGAACTCGATCTGGCTGCGGGTGTCGATGGCGCCGGTGCCTGAATCGAGGAGCACCGCGCCGATGCGGGCGGCGAGGTCGAGCACCTCGGTGATCGCGGCCTCGTCGTCGAGCGGTATCGGTTTGCGGGGTGCGACGACGATGCTGCCCGGCTCGATCGTGTCGATCGTGGCCGTGGCCGTGGCATCGCCTAGTAGCTTGTCGAGCCCCTGTCGGAGCATCGTCTTCACTCGCACCCTGCCTCCTCACAGGTCAGTCGCGGGCCGGGCCGGGCAGGCCGCCGCTTTCGATCCTGGCATCACCGGCACCGGTCCGCCGGGGTTCTCCCGGAGCGGTGCCCGAGGGAAGTCGTCTCACCGGCACCGGGCGTTACTGGCCGGCGGTGTGACGCTATATACTTCCGCGGCAGGCCTCCTTAGCTCAGTGGTAGAGCACTCGCCTTGTAAGCGAGCGGTCGTCGGTTCAATCCCGACAGGGGGCTCCATCCGGAATCGGGTGCACAGTCGCCGATTCCGATTCTCGCGCCGAGTCCCGGCACGGCTCGCACGGGGCCGGGACCGGCGCGACGAGGTCCGCCGAGCATGGTCGTCGGTCTGTTGAATTAACGTGGCGGCCAGCACTTCTGCCGCCGGGTCTGGGTGTGGTCCAGTATCCGGGTGAACGATTCGACGCCCTCGCCGCAGATGCCGTACCCCTCGCCGCAGCAGCCGCAGTTCGGGTATCCGCCGCAGCCGGTCGTCTATCAGGCACGGTTCCGCAAGCACACCGGCATGCTGATCCTCGCGCAGTGGACCGATGCGAGCGTCGTGGGTTCGATCCACGAGGTCCGGGCGGCCTATCGCGGTGCCCAGTCGCACTGTCTGCTCGCCGGCTGGTGGGGTGTCTTCTCGATGCTCTTCTACAACCCGATGGCGCTGGTCGGCAACTGGAGCGAGATGCGCCGCATCACGCACCTGGCCAAAGCCAACGGGGAGGTCAGCTGATCCGGATCACCGGGATCGTCCGACCGACCTCCGCCGCTCGTCGCCGATAGTCGGCGAACAACGGGAACACGCTGTCGGCGAGCGCCCACAGCCGCGCCAGCTCCGCCTCGTCGTCGACGACCTCGGCGGTCCGCCACCGACCGCCGCCGGACTTGCTGAGCCGAACTCGCGGGTGGGCGCGCAGGTTGTGGAACCACGCCGGGTTCGTGTCGCGACCGTAGCTCGAGGCGATGACGACGACGTCATCGCCGTCGTGGAAGTAGAGCACCGGGTTCACCCGCTCGGCTCCGCTCTTGGCGCCGATCGTCGTCAGCAGAGCGGTCGGCAGCACCATCCCCGAGCTCACCTTTCCGCGACTGATCCGCAGGAGCGTCGGGTCGATCCGCGGCGCGAGTTCGATCGACGTCCACCGGCCGACGGGCGTCCGCAGGACGGCGGCGAAGAGTTTGACGCTCGTCCGGAGTCCGCGGGCGGGATCGACGATCGGCAGATCGTCTTCGGTCGGGGAACTCACAGCAGCACCAGCAGGTCGGTGCGGAGGTCGTCGTGCGCGATGACGCTCGGGTCGGTCACATAGATCTCGACGACGGCGCGAGGCGCGGCGCCACCCCGTGCGAAGTGCATCTCCATCAGCAACTCCCACGCCGAACCGAGTCCGTCGAAGCCTCCGAGGTGCGACATCACCAACGCGCGGCCGGTCGGGAACAGGCAGTTGTCGACGCCGTCGACGTCCGCGGGGCCGGCGACCGGGAACCCGATGGTCAGGTCGAACTCGTCGGAGACGTCGCCGTCGTACACCGCGAATCCGGGGCCGATCGGCCCGGCCTGGGCGATCTCGTGGAAGTGCCCGTCGAAGATCTCGGGCAGATCGTCGAGGCGGACCTCGGGGAACTCCATGGTCGCGACCTGTACGGCTTCCGGCAGGAATACCTCGGTGGCCTCGAAGAACGGCTCTTCACGCAGGATCAATGGCAGCGAACTGGTCATGCGTCCATGCTACGGGCGGGCGAGGCGGCCATCCGGGCAAGTCGTGCGGACTCACCGCGGTCGGGGGCAAAATGGCAGACGTGACTGACACCGATCACGTCGTCGACACCGTCTACGGCCCGCTTCGGGGCACCAGCACTCCAACCGCCGACCTCTGGCTCGGCGTCGCGTACGCGGCGCGGCCGACCGGACCCCGGCGTTGGCTGCATGCGCAGCCGCCGCGGGAACGCACCGAGGTGGTCGACGCCCGCAACTATGCGCCGGTGTGTCCGCAGCCGGTGATGCAGGTGATCGATCTCGGCCCGGACGCCTTCGCCAACGAGGACTGCCTGTACTTGAATGTCGGGACGCCGCGCGGCGTCGCGGGCACCGAGAGCCGTCTTCCGGTGATGGTGTGGGTGCACGGCGGCGCCTACCTGTGCGGTGCCGGATCTCAGCCGCTGTACGACCCGGGCTCGCTGGTCCAGTCGTCGGTGACCAGGGGGACGCCGACCATCATCGTCACCCTGAACTACCGGATGGGCGCGTTCGGATTCACCGATCTGCGGCACCTGTCGTCCGGCGGCGAGACGTTCCAGGCCAACTGCGGTCTCTCCGACGTCCTCGCCGCACTCGGCTGGGTGCGCGACAACATCGAGCGGTTCGGCGGCGATCCCGGCAACGTGACGCTGTTCGGCGAATCCGCGGGCGCGGGCGTGGTCACGACGCTGCTGGCGTCTCCCGCGGCGAAGGGCCTGTTCCACAAGGCGATCGCCCAGAGCTCTCCCGCCACCACCGTCTACGACGCCGAGCGCGCGCAGCGCTACACGAACATGCTGCTCGCCGAGTTGCCGCCGGAATACGTGAAGAGCAGCGAACTGCGCCGGACACCCGCAGTGGACCTGGTGAACGCGTCGTCGGCGATCTTCAACCTGGTGCCCAACCGGTTCCCGGGCACCATCGCCTTCGCGCCGGTGGTCGACGGCGACCTGGTTCCGCTCGATCCGCTCGAGGCGATCGTGACCGGTGAGGCGCATCGGGTGCCCCTGCTCATCGGCACCAACCGGCACGAGACGTCCCTGTTCCGCTGGATGTCGACGCCGCTGCTGCCGGTCAAGGACCACGGGGTGGACGCGATGTTCACCCTGATCGGCGTCGAGCGGCCCGCGCTCCGGGTGCCGGAGGCCGACCACCTCGACTCGTCGTACCAGCACGTGCCGTCCGGAGTTCGCAGCATGGCGATCTCGCGGGACATCGGATTCCGGATGCCCGCGGTGTGGATCGCCGAGTCGCACGCACAGGTGGCGCCCGTCTATCTGTACCGATTCGACTGGGCCACACCGATTCTCCGCGTCCTGGGGTACGGCGCCGCGCATGCCACCGAGGTGCCGTACGTCTGGGGGAATCCGGCGTCGTCCAAACGCGATCCGATGTACGCTCTCGGCGGTCGGGCCACCGGGGAGAAGGTGCGGCACCGGATGCAGTACCGCTGGCTGGGTTTCGCCGCGGACGGCGATCCGAACACCGGTGAGGACGGCCACGCGGTGTGGGAGGCGTACGTTCCGCAGCGTCACAGCTCGCTGCTGATCGGCGGTACCGAGGACACCCCGGTGGAAGGCCTCGATGACAACATTCTGCGAGCGTGGGGAGATGAGGTGCTGAGCTTCCGATGACGGGTCCGGAGTACTTCCGTTCGGCGCGGCTGCACGACGGAGGGTTCGCGTACGGCGCCCAGGTGGCGCCGCATTCGCTCATCTACACCGCGGGTCTGTCACCGCTGGACCGGCACGGGGCGGTCGTGGCGGCGGGCGATCCGCTCGCGCAGGTCGATCGCGTGGTCGAATGCCTCGACGAGCTGCTCGACGAACGGGGCGCCGGGCGCGCCGACATCGTGAAGCTCACCGTCTACGTCGCCACGATCGACGGCGAGGTGCTCGGCGCGGTGTGGTTCGCACTCGATGCGATCTTCGACGGTGCGACGCCGCCGGCGATCGTGCTCGGGGTCTCGGCGCTGCCCTATCCGGGTCAGCGGGTCGAGCTCGAAGCGGTGGTCGCGCTGGGGGTTGAGCCTCGATGACCTTGCCGCATGTCTCCGACGACCAGCGTCGCGCACGGTTCCAGCGACGGCAGTTGCTCGACGGATCGGCCGGTCACGCGGTCACCGAAGTGGCGGACGCGGTGGTCGGACTGCATGCGACGGTGCCGTCGACCGTGCACCTGTCGGTCTGGGCACGCGGCGGCGCGCCGAGCCCCGACGCGGTCGAGGACGCGCTGTACGCCGACCGGTCGGTCGTGAAGCAGCTGGCGATGCGCCGGACACTGTTCGTGATGACGCGACCGGTGCTCGCCGATGCCGTCGGCGCCATCGGTCTGCGGGTGGCGGCGTCGGAGCGCACCAACATGCTGCGCGATCTTCGGCGCGACGACGGTCCCGCCGATCCGGAGGGCTGGATCGACCGCGGTCGTGCGGCGGTCCTCGCGCAGTTCGCGGACGGATCGTCCCGGTCGGCGTCCGAGCTGCGGAAGCTGCTGCCCGAGTTCGACATCGAGATCATGCGCGATGAGCACAAGTCGTACGGCGGCCCGTCTCCGATGCTGCCTCGGCTGCTGAACTATCTGGCCGCGCGAGGCGATGTGGTCCGCGGCGTCAATGCGGCCGACTGGCATCGGTCGCGGCCGACTTGGACGTCCATGGAGACCTGGCTCGGCGAGCCGCTGGCCCACGTCGAACCGCCGGTCGGACACGCGGAACTGATCGAGCGGTGGCTGCGGCAGTACGGGCCCGGAACCGAGACCGATCTCGTCTGGTGGCTCGGCACCACCAAGTCCGCGGTGCGCAAGGCGCTCGCCTCGCTGCCGGTCACCGAGGTGGAGCTGGACTCGGGCGCGGTCGGTTACCTCATGTCCGACGACCTGGCGCAGGTCGAGCCGGTGGAGCCCCGAGCGCTGCTTCTGGCCGGGCTCGATCCGACCACCATGGGCTGGAAGGAGCGCGACTTCTACCTGGGCGGTCACGGTCCGCAGTTGTTCGATCGCAACGGCAACGGCGGCCAGACCGCGTGGTGGGACGGGCGGATCGTCGGCGGGTGGGTGCTGGCCGACGACGGTGTTCGGGTCATCCCGCTCGAGGATCTGCCGGCCGACGCGTCGAGGGCGTTCGCCGAGCGGGCCGACGAGCTCTCGCACTGGTTGGGCGAGGACCGTCCGACCCCCGGATTCCCGTCGCCGTTGATGCGCGAGCACGGCTGACCGGGCGATCCTCAGCCGACGTCGAGGCGGGTCATCATTCCGGAGTCCATGTGGTATCCGTTGTGGCAGTGGAGCATCCACGCGCCGGGATTGTCGGCGACGAGGTCGACAGACACTGACGACCGGGGAAGCACGTTGACGGTGTCCTTGCGTGCGCCGGGCACGCCGTCGGCGCGGCGCAAGGCGAAGGTGTGGCCGTGCAGGTGCACGGGATGCCACATCGACGACTCGTTGACGAAGGTGAGGCGCACGGCCTGCCCCTGGGTCACGCGCATCGGGGTGACGTCCGGATAGCGCTGCCCGTTGATCGCCCAGTCGTAGGCCATCATCGACCCGGTCAGCCGAGCGGTCAGCTCCACGTCGGGGCGTTGGGCGGGCAGGGCGACCGAGTCGAGGGCGCGCAGACCGTACGCGGTGGTCACCGGCCCGGAGAGTTCGGCGGCCGCCTGTGCCGTGGTGACGTCGGTGTTCGGTGCCGTGGTCAGAACGGCCCGGGCCCGGCCGGACTTACCCTCCGGCTGTGCGATGAGCGGGAACGCGCCGTCGCCGACCGTGACGATCGCGTCGTACCGCTCGCCCATGCCGACGAGGACCGCCGCGGTCGGAGTCGGCACGATCGGGAAGCCGTCGGTGTGCGTGAGCGTCATGGTGTGTCCGCCGAGCGCGACGCGGAACGCGGTGTCGGCGGCGGCATTGATGATCCGGAGGCGGACCCGTTCGCCGGGCCGCGCGCGCATCACCGACGGGTCGGTCTCCACCCGCCCGTTGATCAAGTAGTGGGGGTAGGTGACGTCACCGGCGTCGCCGCCGAGCAGATCGCTCGAGTTCATGCCCATCCCGGCCATGTCTCCGGTGCTCATATCCATTCCGCCCATGTCCATTCCGCTGTGGTCCATGGAGCCGTGGCCACCGGTCGACCCGGCGGGTCGGAGACCTTCGAGGATCTGCTCGGGGCTCTTGCCGACGCCGCTGGTCCAGTCGTCGAGGACGACTGTCCACTCGGCGTCGTACCGGCCGGGGTCGGCCGGATCGTCGACGATCAGCGGCAGGTACAGGCCGTAATCGGTGTCCATGCCGACGTGCGGATGCGCCCAGTAGGTGCCCGGATGGGGGAGGGAGAAGCGGTAGGTGAAGTCGTCGCCGGAGGCGATGTCGGGCGTCGCGGGCGCGGCACCGTCCATGTCGTTGCGCAGGGCGATGCCGTGCCAGTGCATCGAGGTCGCCTTCGGAAGCCGATTCTCGACGTTCACCGAGAGCTCGTCGCCGACATCGGCGCGCAGTAGTGGGCCGGGGACCGATCCGTTGTACGCGAGTGTCCTCGCACGGACTCCGCCGCCGAGGTCGATCTCCGACTCGGCGGCTCTCAGTGTCGCCTCGACCGTGCGCCCGGTGTGCGGTCGTGCCCGTTCGGCGGCCGCGACGACACCGCGATCCGAAGTCGCGGCCGGCGGGCCGGCGGGCTCGGCCGTCCTGGTGCAGGCGGCGACGGTCGCAGCCCCGGTGAGGGCGACAGCAGTCAGGAAGGAGCGTCGGGTCACGGAGTCGACCGCCTTCGGCGTCGTAGGCGATGGAGCACCGGGCTTCGCAGTCATGGGTCCTCGTCTCGGGGGAGCAGCTGGTTCTCACCATGCCCGGACGAGATCAAGATGCTCGGTGCCGTTTCCTCAAGCTTCGGTGAAGACTCAAGCTTCGGTGAAGATCGGAGGGTGCGTCGTCGGTCGTCCCGACGCGCGCTTGTCGGGCGGGACCGTCGCTCACAGAACCCTCCCAGGCGTTTACCAGTCGAACCTCCGGAGGAGGGGGCAAGCTGAGGGCATGACCTCTGCTGACAAACCCGCCAAAGTCCTCGTCGTCGACGATGAGGAGAACATCAGGGAACTGTTGTCGGTGTCGCTGAAATTCCAGGGCTACGAAGTGGTCGCGGCCGCGGACGGGCCTCGCGCCCTCGACGTGGTCCGGACTTTCAAGCCCGACATCTTGGTACTCGACGTGATGATGCCGGGAATGGACGGCTTCGGTCTGCTGCGCAGACTGCGCGCCGACGGCATCGATGCACCGGCTCTGTTCCTCTCCGCACGGGACTCTGTGGAGGACAAGGTGAACGGACTGACCATCGGCGGCGACGACTACGTCACCAAGCCGTTCAGTCTGGAAGAGGTGGTGGCTCGACTGGCAGTCCTGCTGCGCCGCAGCGGCTTCGGGGTGGGCGACGAGGAGCCGACGCGGATCGTCTTCTCCGACCTCGAACTCGACGACGAGACGCACGAGGTCTTCAAGAACGGCGAACTGGTCTCGCTGTCGCCGACCGAGTTCACACTCCTGCGGTATTTCATGGTGAATGCGGGAACCGTCCTGTCGAAGCCCCGGATCCTCGACCATGTCTGGAGCTACGACTTCGGCGGCGACGTGAACGTCGTCGAATCGTACGTGTCGTACCTGCGCCGTAAGGTCGACACAGGTCCCAAGCGGCTCATCCACACCCTCCGCGGTGTGGGCTATGTGATGCGCGAACCGCGGGAGTGACCATGTCGAGTCCGTCCACCGCTCCGCCGCGGGCGCCCCAGCGGGCCCGCAGACGCGGCGTGCCGCTGCGCATCTCCCTGGTCTTCCTCACCGCGTTGCTGGTCGCGCTCGGGCTGGTCTTCTCCGGGCTGGCGGTCACCTCCGCGATGCGCGGCAACCTGATCTCCCGCACGGATGAGGGCCTGCAGGATGCGGTGAACGGGTGGGCGCGTCCGCGCGACATGTCCGACGATCACCGGACGGGTCCGCCCGGACCCAAGCGTCCGCCGTCGCAGTACTATGTCTCGACGACGCTGCCCGACGGAATGACGCTCACCATCAGCGACTTCACCTCGAGCCCCGACCTCAGTTCGCTGCCCGACGGCGACGCCTCGCCGGTGACGGTGAAGTCGGTCGACTCGGGTCCGCAGTGGCGGGTCATCAAGCGGCAGTCGGACTTCGGATCCACAATCGTCGCGATCCCGCTGACCGACGTGCAGGAGACGATGAACCGTCTCATCTGGCTGCAGGTCGGCATCGGAACGGTCGTCGTGATCGTCATCGGTGTGCTGAGCTATCTCTTGGTGCGGTCGAGTCTGCGGCCGCTGCGGCGGGTGGAGGAGACCGCGCACGCCATCGCCGGCGGCGACCTGCATCAGCGTGTCGCCGAGGCCCCGGCGAACACCGAGGTCGGGAGTCTGGGACGGTCGGTGAACGCGATGCTGACGCAGATTCAGTCGGCGTTCGCCGCAACCGCCCGTTCGGAACGGCAGGCGTGGCAGTCGGAGGAGAAGATGCGCCGCTTCGTGGCGGACGCGTCACACGAGCTCCGTACCCCGCTGACCTCGATCAAGGGGTTCTCGGAACTGATGGCGATGGGCGCCGTGGACTCCGACGACGCGGTGCGCCGCATCTCGTCGGAGGCTGATCGGATGAGTCTGCTCGTCGAGGATCTGCTGATGCTCGCCCGACTCGACGCACAGCGACCGCTGAGCCGCGGGGAGGTCGAGATGGTGCCGCTCGTCGAGGACGCGGTTGAGGCGGCGCGCGCCGGGTCGCCGGGCGCCGACATCGCGTTCGACGTCCCCGCACAGACCGGCGACCCGGTGATCTCCGGCGATCCGTCGCGACTGACCCAGGTGGTCCGCAATCTCGTCGGGAATGCAGTCGCCCACGCCGGTCCCGATGCGCACATCCAGGTGTCGGTCGAGTCCGCGCCCACCGAAGTCCGGGTGACCGTCGCCGACGACGGACCCGGCATGACGGCCGAGGATGCCGAGCACGTCTTCGAGCGCTTCTATCGCGGCGACGACTCCCGGCATCGCGACGTGCCGGGCGCGGGTAACGGGCTCGGACTGTCCATCGTGGCCGCGCTCGTCGACGCCCACGGCGGCCGCGTCGGCGTGGACACGGCACCGGGTGCCGGTGCGCGCTTCTGGTTCGTGCTCCCGCGCATCGACACCGCGGGCTTCGACGTGCCGGGCCAGCCGCCTGCGCCGGTCTGACCCTGGTCTTACACTCGGGACATGCCTTCGGTTTTCACGCACATCATCAACGGCGATCTGCCGGGCCGCTTCGTCTGGAAGGACGGCACCGCCGTCGGTTTCATGACCATCGCGCCGGTGACCCCGGGGCACGTGCTCGTGGTGCCACGCAAGGAGATCGACCACTGGGAGCAGATCGACACCCCGACGTTCACCCACATGACAGACGTCTCGCAGAAGATCGGTCGCGCGGTCAAGGACGCGTTCGACGCGCCGCGGATGGGTCTGCTGATCGCCGGCCTCGAGGTCCCGCACCTGCACATCCACGTGTTCCCGGCGCACTCGCTGGAGTCGTTCGACCTGACGAAGGCCGACCCGAATCCGTCGCCGGAATCCCTCGACGAGGCCGCCGAGAAGATCCGCACGAGCCTCCGTGCCCTCGGATACGGGGAGAACGTTCCAGACTGACTCTCGCGATGCCGTCCTCCGCGTCCCCGTCACCGCACCTGATGGACACATGGTCCACGGGCAGTCGTCACGGGGACGCGCAGGACACCAGGTCGAGGCAGTGCGACATAGGCCGCGGCTACGCCGTCTTGTGAATCACCAGCGGGAGGACGGCGGAGGCACCGGCGTCGCGGAGTGCCGCGGCGGCGAGGGTGACCGGCCATCCGGTGCCGGTCTCGTCGACGACCAGCAGCACTGTGCCGGCGGTCTGCGGCATCGGACCGAGATGCTCACGCCAGTACGCGGCCTCGTCGGCGCCGGTGGTCTCGCGTCCCGGGCGCGGTCCGGGGATCACTGACAGTGGTTCGCCGACGTCGCGGCGGCCGACCTCCCGTAGTCGGGCGGCGAGGACGGCGGCCAGCGATCCGCCGGTCAGGTCGAGCGAGTAGATGCCCTCGGCCCGGACCCCAGACGAGCGGGTCCACTGCGCGACGACGGTGACTGCGGCGTCGGCGAGCGCTCCGGTGGCGTCGGGATCACCGGCCTTCGCGGCATCGAGCACGTCTCGCCACTGCGGGGCGTCGGCGAACGCGAGAACCCGGCCGGGTTCGGCCATCGAGCCCGGCGGAATCCGGCCGCGGGTGCCGAAGGCGCCGCCCGGCCACATCTTGCGGGGCTCGAGGATCTCCGCGTCCCGGCGGAGCACGCCGCCCACCGTCGCGACGATGTCCGCGGCGGGCGCCTCCGCCAGACCCGGGGTGATCTCACCGCGGCACACCGAGCACTGACCGCAGTCTTGCGCTTGCGGATCGTCGAGGGACTCCGTCAGCAGCCGCATCAGGCACTTCTCGCCGCGAATGAACGATCGCATGATGTCGGCCTCGCGGCGTCGGACCGCCAGCACGCCCGCGTAGTGCTCGGCGTCGTACACCCACGGCTCGCCGGTGACCGACCAGCCCTCGCTGGACCGTTCGACCACGCCGTCGACCGCCAGCTGCTTGCACATGAGCTCCACCCGGCCGCGTCGAATACCGGTCGCCGACTCGAGACCCGGAACGGTCATCGGGCCGTCGGCCGCGCCCAGCGTCTCCAGCAGCCGATCCATGCGGGCCGGGTCGGGAATGGTGGCCGTGGCGAAGTGCTCCCAGATCGCGTCGTCGAGCTTGGACGCCAGCAGCATGACGACTGCCTCGTCGAGCGCGCGACCGGCACGACCCACCTGCTGGTAGTACGACACCGGCGACGGCGGCGCCCCGACGTGCACGACGAATCCGAGGTCGGGCTTGTCGAAGCCCATCCCGAGCGCCGAGGTCGCGATGAGGGCCTTGACGCGGCCGGCGAGGAGGTCGTCCTCCAGCCGGTGGCGTTCCTCGGCGGGTAGTCCGCCGGTGTACGCGGCGACGGGGAGGTCGTCGCCGTGCACGGCACGGATCGCCTGGACCAGCCGATCGGCGTCGGCGACCGTGAGGACATAGACGATGCCCGAACCGGGGAGCATCGGTAGTTCCTGCGCCACCCACGCATAGCGCTGCAGCGGCTCGAGCCCGTCGATCACGTTGAGATGCAGGGACTTCCGTGCCAGCGGGCCGCGGAGGACGAGGGTCGCGTCGCCGAGCTGCGCGGCGACGTCGGCGGTGACGCGCGCATTCGCCGTCGCGGTGGTCGCCAGCACCGAGGTCTGCGGGTTCAGGGTCTGCAGCACGTCGGACACGCGCCGGTAGTCGGGCCGGAAGTCGTGGCCCCAGTCGGAGATCGCGTGCGCTTCGTCGATGACGACCAGACCCAGCCTCCCGGCGAGGGCCTCAAGCACCCGCCTGCCGAATCCCGGGTTCGCCAAGCGCTCCGGCGACACCAGCAGGACGTCCAGCGAACCGTCGAGCAACTCCTGCTCAACACCTGCCCACTCGTCGATGTTCGCGGAATTGACTGTGGCGGCGCGTAATCCGCCGCGAGTCGCGGCCGCGACCTGATCGCGCATGAGGGACAGCAGCGGGGACACGATCAGGGTCGGGCCGCCGCCGGCGGCACGGATGACGGCGGTTGCGGCCCAGTAGACGGCCGACTTGCCCCAACCGGTGGCCTGGACGACGAGCACACGCGCCCCGGGCGAGGCGAGCGCGGCGACCGCCGTCTCCTGATCGGCGCGGAGCCGCGCGTCGGGTCCGGCCAGCGAGGTGATCACCTGATCGGCGATCTCGCGTTGCGCGGGGGCGAGCTGCTGCGGGGTCTCGGTGCTCATGTCGCCCAATCTATCTGTGCCGTCGGACGATCACGAGCGGGTCGTCCACAGGAAGATCGCCTTCATCCACAGGAATCCAGGGGTGATCCACAGAATGATCCACAGGACCGCAGCCATCCACAGCAGGCTCCCAGGACAGCCCCAGGGCTGCGGGAGCGTGGCCCGCGAGTCTCGTACCCATGACAGAAGTACTGAGCCGGGCCTCGGCGGAGAACGAAGCCGTGCCCGAGACGCCGGTTCTCGACGTGGTGATGCCGGTCTACAACGAAGAAGACGATCTGGAGCAGTCGGTGCGACGACTGCATCGGCACCTGAAGGACAACGTGCCGTACCCGGCGCGGATCACCGTGGCCGACAACGCGAGCACCGACTCGACCCTGGCGATCGCGCTGCGGCTGCAGGCCGAGATCCCCGGCGTGCGCGCGGTGCATCTGGACCTCAAGGGCCGCGGGCGCGCGCTCAACCACGTCTGGCGCGACAACGACGCGCAGATCGTCGCCTACTGCGACGTCGACCTGTCGACCGATCTCAACGCGCTGATGCCCCTCATCGCGCCGCTGATCTCGGGGCACTCCGACATCGCGATCGGAACGCGCCTGTCGCACTCGTCACGGGTGGTTCGGGGCGCGAAGCGGGAGTTCATCTCGCGGTCGTACAACCTGATCCTCCGGACGGCGATGCGCGCCCGGTTCTCCGACGCCCAGTGCGGATTCAAAGCCATGCGCACCGACGTCGCGCGCAGCCTGCTGCCGTACGTCGAGGACACCGGGTGGTTCTTCGACACCGAACTGCTCGTGCTCGCCGAGCGGGTCGGCCTCCGGATCGCCGAGGTACCGGTGGACTGGATCGACGACCCGGACAGCTCAGTCGACATCGTCGCGACGGCGGTCGCCGACCTGCGCGGCTGCGCCCGCGTGGCCTGGGCGCTCGGGAGGGGACGGATTCCGGTCGCGGAACTGCGCAAGACCCTGGGCCGGGACCGGCTGCCGGGCCCGGCCCTCGAGGGCGTTCCGCACGGGATGGTCGGCCAGCTCGTCCGCTTCTGCGCGGTCGGCGTGGCGTCGACGTTGGCCTTCGCGCTGCTCTATCTGGTGCTCCGGCCGCTCGGTGCGCAGGGCGCCAACTTCCTCGCGCTCGCGATCACGGCGGTCATGAACACCGCGGCGAACCGGCGGTTCACGTTCGGTGTGCGCGGAGCGGAAGGTCGTGGCCGCCACCACCTGTTCGGCTGGGGAGTCTTCCTCTTCGGCTGGGCGGTCACGGCCGGATCGCTGTTCGCGCTGCACCGCTGGCAGCCGGACGCCGGGCGCGGGCTGGAACTGACCGTCCTCGTCGTCTCGAACCTCGTCGCGACCGCGACGCGCTTCGTCGGACTGCGGTGGGTGTTCCGCCGCAAGCCGACGAGCTCAGACACCCTCATCACCACAGAACGGAGTGCCGCATGACTGCGACCGTCCTCGATCGGCCGCAACCGGCGGATCCCGAACCCGACCGAACCGATCGACCGGCGCGCGGACCCCTCTATCGGGGTCTGTCGCTGGGCGCACTGCTGATCGGCACCGCCGTCCTCTATCTCTGGAATCTGTCGATCAACGGCTGGGCCAACTCCTTCTACACGGCCGCGATCCAGGCCGGTTCGCAGTCGTGGAAGGCCTGGTTCTTCGGCTCGTCCGACATGGCGAACTCGATCACCGTCGACAAGCCGCCCGCCTCCCTGTGGATCCCGGGGCTGTCGGTGCGGATCTTCGGTCTCAACTCGTGGTCGGTGCTGGTACCCGAGGTGCTGATGGGCGTCGGATCGGTCGCCCTGCTGTACGTCATCACCCGGCGCTACTACGGCCACTGGGCTGCGATCGGCGCGGGCACGGTGCTCGCGCTGACCCCGGTCGCCGCGATGATGTTCCGCTTCGACAACCCCGAAGCGCTGCTGATCCTGCTGATGATCGCGGCGTGCGGCGCGGTGCTGCGGGCGATGGAGCCCGGCGCCGGGAGCTCCGCGAGCGGGCCGATGCAGCCCGGCGCGAAGAGCGTGTGGTGGATGGTCGCGGCGGGGTCCGCGGTCGGATTCGGATTCCTCACCAAGCAGCTCGAAGTCATGCTGATCGTCCCCGCGATGGCGCTGACCTACCTGGCCTTCGGTCCCGGCCGCTGGCTGCGCCGGATCGGGCACCTGTTCGCCTCGCTGGCCGCGCTCATCGTGAGCGCCGGCTGGTGGGTGCTGGCCGTCGAACTGTGGCCGGCGTCGAGTCGGCCGTACATCGGTGGCTCGCAGAACAATTCGATCCTGGAGCTGACCCTCGGCTATAACGGGCTCGGCCGCCTCGACGGTAATGAGCGGGGCAGCGTCGGCGGCCGTGGTGCGCACGAGATGTCCGGTGCCGCCGCCGAGATGTTCGGCCAGGGTGGACCGGGTGGTCCCGGCGGTGGCGGCATGTGGGGCTCGACCGGGATCCTGCGGATGTTCGAGCCCGCGCAGGGCGGTCAGATCGCGTGGCTCATCCCGTCGGCGCTGATCCTGGCGGTTGCGGCGTTCGTGCTGATCGGCAAGGCCCCGCGCACCGATCTGCGCCGGGCGCACCTGAGCATCTTCGGGCTGTGGATGTTGATCATGATCGGCACGTTCAGCTTCATGGCGGGCATCTTCCACAGTTATTACACCGCCGCGATCGCCCCGGCGCTGGCCGCCGTGATCGCCGGCGCGGCCGCGGTCTGCTGGCGTGAGCGCGAGAAGCTGTGGGTCCGGATCGTTTTGGCCGCCGCGACCTGGACGGCCGCGATCTGGGGGTTCGTCCTGCTGGATCGATCCCCGGACTTCGTCCCGTGGCTGCGGCAGGTGATGATCGTCGTCGGCATCGTCGCCGGTGTGCTCCTGCTGTTCGCACGAAGTGGTGTGCTCGCGATCGTCGCGGCCGGGGCGGCGATCGCGGCCGGTCTGGTCGGTCCGCTGGCCTACACGATCGACACGGTCACGACGGCGAAGCAGGGTTCCATCATCAGCGCCGGACCGCAGGTCGAGGGAGAGTTCGGTCCCGGCGGCATGGGCGGGCGGCATCGGATGAACGGTGCGTTCCCGGGTATGCCCGGCGGACCCGGTGCTCAGAACGGCACGCCCGGCGGACCGGGTCAGGGCTTCCCGGGCATGGGCGGACCGGGCACGAGCCAGAACGGCTTCCCCGGCATGGGTGGCCCCGGCAAGGGCGGATCGCCCGCCGGCGGACTGCTCAACGGTTCCACCCCGTCCGACGAGATGGTCGCGGTCCTGCGCGCCGACGCCGACGAGTACACGTGGGTCGCGGCGGCCATCGGCTCCAATGAGGCCTCCGGCTACCAGATCGCCAGTGGCTACTCGGTGATGCCGATCGGCGGCTTCAACGGCACCGACCCGTCGCCGACGCTTGCCCAGTTCAAGCAGTATGTCGCCGACGGCAAGATCCACTACTTCATCGCCGGCGGTCGTGGTGACCGCGGCGGTGAGGGCTTCGGTGGACCGGGCATGGGTGAGAGCGGCACGTCGTCGGAGATCAGTTCCTGGGTGAAGGCCAACTTCAACACCAGGACGGTCGACGGCGTCACGCTGTACGACCTGACGTCGCCGAAGAAGTAGTTTCGCAGCGCGGCCCAGAGGCTCCCGCACCGCTCCGGCGGCTGCGGGAGCCTCGTCGTCGCCGGTGCGTTCGCACTGTGCGCTCCGGCGGCGTCGGTCTACCCTCGTGCCGTGAGCATCTCGACGACGATTCGCCGAATGTCCGGCCGCGACCCCAGCGAGGAGGACCGCGCGGCCAGCAGCCTCGAGGTCTTCTACGACCTCGTATTCGTGGTCGCCTTCTCGATCGCGGGTGTCCAGCTCGCCGAGTACCTGGCCGACGGTCACTACCGCACCGCGATCATCGGCTACGGCATCGCGACGTTCGCCTCGGTGTGGGCGTGGATCAACTTCGCGTGGTTCTCCTCGGCCTTCGACACCGACGACTGGGTGTACCGGCTGCTGACCTTGCTGCAGATGATCGGCGTCGCGATCATCGCGATCGGGCTGCCGCCGGTGTTCTCATCGATCGACGCGAACGCCCATGTCGATCTGGCAGTGGTGGTGATCGGCTACCTGGTGATGCGGGCGGGGATGATCGTGCAGTGGCTGCGGGCCGCGGTCCAGGCACCCGACTACCGCGCGACGTGTCTGACGTACGCGGTGATGACCGCGGTCGCCCAGGTCGGCTGGGTGGTCGTCGCGATCGTGCCGTTGACACTGGCCCCGACGCTCATCGGCATTGCGGCATGCATGGTGGTCGAGCTGCTCGGACCGGCGATCGCCGAGACCCGCTTCGCCCGGACGCCGTGGCATCCGGGCCACATCGTGGAGCGCTATTCCACCCTCGTCGTCATCACCCTCGGCGAAGGCGTGGTCGGAACGGTGGCAGTTCTGCAGGCGATGATCGGCCGGTCGGGATGGAGCGTCGAGACCGCGGTGCTCGGGCTGGCGGCGATGGGCGTGACGTTTGCGATGTGGTGGCTGTACTTCCGGCTCGACGTCGGCCGACCGCTCGCCCAGCATCCGGAGAAGTGCTTCGTCTTCGGCTACGGAAGCATGCCGGTGGTCATCGGCTGCGCCGCGGTCGGTGCGGGGCTGCACGTGGTCGCCCTGTGGCTGGACGGCGAGGCACACGTCTCGGTGGCCGCGGTGTACGGCGCGGTGGCGATCCCGCTGGCACTGTTCTGCCTGGGAGCCGTCGGCATGTACTACTACCTCGCCGGGGTCGACGCGCTGCTCGTCCCGATGCTGGTCGCGGTGGCGGTTCCACTGGTCGTCGGAGGCCTGATGGCGATCGGCGGCGCCGGGCTCCTCTCCTCTGTGGTGGCCGGCTGCCTGGCGCCGGTGCTGGCATTGCTGGTGATCGCGTTCGGATCGCGGCGGTCGGACACGCCCGTCGCATGAAGTGGCGCGTTCACCCACTACGCTGAACTGCGTGCGCGTACTCGTGATCGGCTCGGGCGGCCGCGAACATGCCCTTCTCCTCGGACTGGACCGCGACCCGTCGGTGACGGAGCTGCATGCGGCTCCCGGCAATGCCGGCACGGGATCGGTGGCGACCAACCACCCGGTGGACGTCGCGTCGGCGGACGCCGTCGTCGCGTTGGCTCGGGAACTCGCCGCAGACCTGGTGGTGATCGGTCCGGAGGTCCCGCTGGTCCTCGGCGTCGCGGACGCGCTCCGCGAGGCCGGTTTCGACACCTTCGGTCCGAGCGCGCAGGCCGCGCAGATCGAGGGTTCCAAGGCGTTCGCCAAGGACGTGATGGCTGCCGCCGGAGTCCGGACGGCCCGCGCCGAGATCGTCGACAATCCAGCCGAGCTCGATGCGGCGCTCGACCGGTTCGGCCCCACCTGGGTGGTCAAGGACGACGGCCTGGCCGCGGGTAAGGGCGTCGTCGTGACTCCCGACCGCGCCGCCGCCCGCGCGCACGCCGCGGACTGCCTGGAGCATGGGCATCCGGTGCTGCTCGAGAGCTTCCTCGACGGACCCGAGGTGTCGCTGTTCTGCCTGGTCGACGGGGAGACCGTCGTTCCGCTGCTGCCGGCCCAGGATCACAAGCGAGTCGGCGACGGCGACGCCGGCCCGAACACCGGCGGCATGGGCGCGTACACCCCGCTGCCGTGGCTCCCGGCGGCGATGGTCGACCGGATCGTCGACGAGGTGTGCAAGCCCGTGGCAGCGGAGTTGGTCAATCGGGGGACCCCGTTCTCCGGCCTGCTGTACGCGGGCCTGGCGATCGGCGCAGAGGGCCCAGCCGTCGTCGAGTTCAACTGCCGCTTCGGCGACCCGGAGACGCAGGCGGTGCTCGACATGCTGGAGTCGCCGCTCGGTGAAGCGCTCGCCGCCACGGCCCGCGGCACTCTCGCCGACTTGCCGCCGCTGCGCTGGCACGACGGCGCCGCGGTGGTCGTGGTGCTCGCGGCCGAGAACTACCCCGGTCGGCCGCGGACGGGCGATCCGATCACGGGCGCGAACGCCGAGGGCGTCCTCCACGCGGGCACCGCGGTGGGAGCCGCCGGCGAGGTGCTGTCCGCCGGCGGCCGCGTGCTGTCGGTCGTCGGACGCGGTGCGGACCTGAAGGCCGCTCGAGCGCAGGCCTACGACCGCCTCGGCCAGGTCAAACTCGCCGGTTCGCACTTCCGCACCGACATCGGCAAGGCCGCCGAGGACGGGCGCATCTCGCTGTAGCCGGCGGCGCCCGCCCAGAGAACAGCAGTGTTCCGCGTGACCACCTGGTGGTCACGCGGAACACTGCTGTCGCGGTCATTCAGCTGACCGACCCGAGGTCACGCGCTCCGGCGTCTCACCGATCTAACCGACGAGGTCGGGAGGATTCGAGGGAGGCGAAGATGAGGATCGGAGATTCGGCACGGGTGCTCGCTGCGATGGCGGTCGTCGGGCTCTTGCTCGGCGCGTGTTCGACTTCAGAAGGCGACCCCGTCGCGGAGCAGTCCACGACTGCGACCCGAGGGCGGCCGTCCGCGACAGTGCCGCCGCGGCCGGACGATACCGCACCACCGGCGGAGACCGCGCCGGCGGAGGTCACGGCGGTCGAACCAGGTGGACCCGATGCCGGTGCTCCCCGAACGGCGCCGGCGTCGAACACGGAGGCGCCTCGGCCGGGCAGCGGGCACGGACTGTGCTTCGATCTGAACTCGAAGTTGGCGGCCGATGCGATCGCGACACTGGGCGCCGATTCGAACGGCGGCTCGTGGCAGCCGTACAGGGCGAGCAATCATCCACTCTCCGACGGCTGCGGGTTGGACTGGATGCAAGTCAACGGCTCCGGGTTCAACGACGCGACGTACACCTCGCGGGTGTTGCTGTTCGCCGCCGGCGAGTTCTTGGGAACCGTTGAGCCGCACGAGTACTCGTACACGTCGATCGCCGGGGACACGCTGGATTCGGTGACCGTCCGCTATCGATGGCTGCGGCCCGACGACCCGTTCTGCTGTCCGCAGGGCGGTCCGACCGATGTCACGGCGACCCTGTCCGGCGGTGCGGTGGTGCGCAGCGGTCAGTTCCCGCCCGCGACATAGTCGGAAACAACCGGGCTCAGCGAGCCAGATTGCGACCGAGGAACTCCACCTGGTCGGGCAGTACCGACCGCCAGAAGCGGTTGGTGTGACCGCCGGGGGTGGTCGAGAATGCGGCGGGCGGATGCAGGTCGGCGGCCCACTGCCTGGTGTAGGTGTAGAACTGGTCGGCCATGCCGATGGAGATCATCACCGGGATCTTGCTGAACGCATGCTGCTGACCGAACAGCGAGTTCGCCTGGTAGTCGGCGTAGGAGTCGAAGGCGCGCGGCGGGAAGTTGTTCGGGTCCGCCCACATCGCGGGCGAGCTGACCGCGATCGCGGCGACGCGCGGAGCACCGACGAGCGCGCCCAGTCGCAGCGCGCCGTACCCGCCCATCGACCAGCCGTAGAGGCCGATCCGGTCCGTTCGGAGGTCCAGTCGCGGATCGCCGTCGAGCATCGGGATGAACTCGTCGAGGATCATGGCGGCGCCGTCGGCGCCGTCGGTCCGGGCATGGAAGTAGTTGCGCCCGACGTCGACGCTGGCGACGGCGAACGGCGGGTTTCCGGCGTTCACGTACTGCTGCACGACGCCCTGGATGTTGAGCTGCTTGCCGAAGATGCTGCTCTCATCGGTATTGAGGGCGTGGGCGACGATCACGACCGGCAGTTCGCCGGTGACTCCGTTGGGACGACTGACCGCCCAGCGGGTCGGCCGCCCCGCCATCTTCGTCGAGACGAAGCTGCCGGTGATCACCGGTGGATCGGTGGGGATCTCCGGGGGCGCGGTCTGGACGGGGAGCCGGTCGTCGCCGCCGATGTTCGCGGCGTCCTTGGGGACCAGCGGGTCCGGCTTGCTGCAGGAGACGGCACCGCCGAGCGCGGCGAGGCCGACGACCCCGGCGAGCATTGCCCGCCGGGACACCGGACGCCGCGACGTCGCCGGATGATCGGCGGCCGTCGCGGCGTCGTCGGTGGAGGGATCACTGGAAGCCATCTCGGGTAGCGAGTCTACCGGGTGCGACGCAGGCGCCGCGCTGCGAGAGACCGTCGCGACCCGCGGTCGTCAGCGGCCGGCCAGGCGGGGGTCCGGGCAGGTGCAACGCTGCTCGGCGGGTACCGGCGCCATGACGTCGGCGACGTGTTCGCCGCAGCCGTCCCAGGTGATCTTTCCGCACTGGTTGCAGGTGACGGGGAAACACATGTCGGGGTCCTTCTGTCGATCGGGAGCGGGAGGGGTGTTCAGGAATCGGATGACAGCGAGGTCACCGCTGCGGTGAGCTTGGCGGTCGCCTCGTCGGCGACCGCGACCAGGTCGGGGTTGTCGACGACGGTCACCATCAGCTGCGGGTTCATCGCCTCGACGATGGTACGGCCCGGCGCCGTCGTGTCCGCCCGGACGACGACGTTGCAGGGGAGCAGCAGGCCGATCTGGCGTTCGGCGGTCACCGCGCTGTGCGCGAGCGGCGGATTGCAGGCGCCGAGGATGACGTAGTCCTCGATCTCGGCGCCGATCTTGGTCTTGAGCGTGGCGGCCATGTCGATCTCGGTGAGGACGCCGAAGCCCTGGGCGGCCAGGGCCTCTCGGGTGCGTGCAACGGTCTCGTCGAGGGGCGCGTCGACGGTGGTCGCGATGGCGAGGTTCATCTCGTCTCCTTTTCGGTGGGGTCGGCTGTCGGGGAGGCTCAGGCGAGGGTGAGGAAGAGCTTCTCGAGCGTCTCGAGGTCGGGGCCCTCGTCGTTCGGTGCGGTGAGGCATTCGCGCAGGTTGGTCGTGATGATCTTGAATCCTGCGCGGTCCAGTGCACGCGAGACGGCGGCGAGCTGGGTGACCACGTCCTTGCAGTCGCGGCCGTCCTCGATCATGGCGATCACGCCACCGAGCTGTCCCTGCGCGCGGCGCAGCCGGTTCAGCACTGCGGTGGTCGATTCGGCGTCGGTCTGCATGTGGGTCCTCCTTCTGAAACGGACAGGGCCCACTATACCCCGAGGGGTATAATTGGTCCATCGGTCGGTGTTCGGTGACGACCCGGTACGGCGGGCGCGGCGTTGAGCCCGCTTCGCGCGTTCAACGCCGCCGCGACCATGCAATAGACTGGCCGACGTGGGTAAACCTGCCATCAGCAATGTCCTGGCCAATCGCTACGCTTCCGCCGATCTCGCCGAGATCTGGTCGCCGCAGCACAAGATCGTCCTGGAGCGGCAGCTCTGGGTAGCGGTGATGAAAGCGCAGCGCGACCTCGGGATCGACGTCCCGTCCGAGGCCATCGCCGACTACGAGCGGGTGATCGACACCGTCGACCTCGGTTCGATCGCCGACCGTGAACGGGTCACCCGCCACGATGTGAAGGCGCGGATCGAGGAGTTCAACGACCTCGCCGGGCACGAGCAGATCCACAAGGGCATGACCAGCCGCGACCTCACCGAGAACGTCGAGCAGCTCCAGGTGCTCCTCTCGCTGAACCACGTCCGCACGCACGGCATCGCCACGCTCGCCCGCATCACCGAACGGGCCGCGCAGTACTCGGCCGTCGTCATGGCCGGCCGCAGCCACAACGTCGCCGCGCAGGCCACCACGCTCGGCAAGCGTTTCGCGAGCGCTGCCGACGAGCTGATGGTGGCACTGACCCGCGTCGACGAGCTGATCGCCCGCTATCCGCTCCGCGGCATCAAGGGGCCGATGGGCACCAGTCAGGACATGCTCGACCTCCTCGACGGGGACGCGGACAAGCTGGCGCAGCTCGAGTCGAAGGTCGCGCAGCATCTGGGCTTCGCGAACTCGTTCACGTCGGTCGGGCAGGTGTACCCGCGATCGCTCGACTACGACGTCGTCTCGGCGCTGGTCCAGGTCGCCGCCGGACCGTCGTCGCTCGCCACCACCATCCGGCTGATGGCCGGGCACGAGCTCGTCACCGAGGGCTTCCAGCCCGGTCAGGTCGGCAGCTCGGCGATGCCGCACAAGATGAACACCCGCAGCTGCGAGCGCGTCAACGGCCTCACCGTGATCCTGCGCGGCTACGCCTCGATGACCGGCGAGCTCGCGGGCAATCAGTGGAACGAGGGCGACGTGTTCTGCTCGGTGGTCCGCCGCGTCGCGCTGCCGGACGCCTTCTTCGCGATCGACGGACTCATGGAGACCTTCCTGACCGTCCTCGCCGAGTTCGGCGCCTACCCCGAGGTGATCGCGAACGAGCTCGACCGCTACCTGCCGTTCCTGGCCACCACCAAGGTGCTGATGGCGTCGGTGCGCGCGGGCGTCGGCCGCGAGACCGCCCACGAGGCGATCAAGGAGAACGCCGTCGCGGTCGCGCTGGCGATGCGCGAGGAGGGTCGCGAGCCCGACCTGCTCGACCGGCTGGCCGCCGACGACCGGATCCCGCTCGACCGCGCCGGGCTCGACGCGCTGATCGCCGACAAGTCGGCGTTCGTCGGTGCAGCCCAGGCCCAGGTCGCCCAGGTGATCGCCCAGGCGGCCGAATGGATCGACGCGAACCCCGAGGCCGCGGCGTACGCGCCGGCCCCGATCCTCTAGGAGCAGACACACATGCGCCCCACCCTCGCCGACTACCGTCATGTCGCCTCCGGCAAGGTCCGCGACATCTACGAGATCGACGACGCCACCCTGTTGCTGGTCACCTCCGATCGCATCTCGGCGTACGACTTCATCCTCGAGACGCCGATCCCGGACAAGGGCCGGATCCTCACGGCGGCCAGCTTCTTCTGGTTCGACGTGCTCGGCGTGCCGAACCACCTCGACGGCGGTCCGACCGATGAGCGCATCCCGGCGGATCTCGTCGGCCGCTCGATGGTCGTCAAGAAGCTGCCGATGGTGCAGGTGGAGTGCGTCGCTCGCGGCTATCTGACCGGTTCGGGCCTCGTCGACTACAACGCGACGGGCGCCGTCTGCGGTGTGGAGCTGCCTGCCGGACTCGGCGAGGCCGACAAGCTGCCCGAGCCGATCTTCACCCCCGCGACCAAGGCCGCGGTTGGCGATCACGACGAGAATGTCAGCTTCGAGCAGGTGGCGCAGACAGTCGGCGCCGACCTGGCCGCCGCGCTGCGCGACGCCACCCTCGACATCTACGGCCGCGGTTCCGACCTCGCCGCCGAGCGCGGAATCATCCTCGCGGACACCAAGTTCGAGTTCGGTCAGGCCCCCGACGGCTCGCTGGTGCTCGCCGACGAGGTGCTGACGCCGGACTCGTCGCGTTACTGGGACGCCGCGACGTATGCGCCGGGCGAGGTGCAGCCCAGCTTCGACAAGCAGATCGTTCGGAACTGGCTGACCGGCCCGGACTCCGGGTGGGACCGCAAGGGTGAGGAGCAGCCGCCCGCATTGCCCGCCGACGTCGTCGAACGGACACGTGCGCGCTACATCGAGGCGTACGAACGCATCTCGCAGCTGAGCTTCGCCGACTGGCCGGACGCACAGCATGGCTGATCGTGTGAGCCCGCCCGTCGCCAAGAAGGTGCCGACCGAGCGCGTCCACCACGGCGACGTCGTCGTCGACGAGTACGAATGGCTCCGCGACAAGGACGACCCCGAGGTCATCGCGTACCTCGAGGGACAGAACGCGTTCGTCGAGCAGGAGACCGCGCACCTGGCCCAACTGCGCAGCGACATCTTCGGCGAGATCAAGTCCCGGGTCCAGGAGACCGACATGAGCGTGCCGACGCGCAGCGGACGGTACTGGTACTACACGCGCACCACCGAGGGGCTCGCGTACGCGGTGCGCTGCCGCTGCCCGATCTCCGCCGACGACGACTGGACCCCGCCCGAGGTGACCCCGGGCGTCGAATTGCCCGGCGAGCAGGTGTTCTTCGACGCCAACGCCGAAGCCGAAGGGCACGACTTCTTCGGTCTGGGGGCCATGTCGGTCAGCCACGACGGCGACTGGCTGGCCTACAGCACCGACGTCAAGGGCGACGAGCGGTACACCCTCCGCATCAAGAACCTCGTGACCGGCGAACTGCTGTCGGACGTGATCGAAGGCGTGTCCGCCGGTGCGGTGTGGTCGCTCGATGCGCGGTACGTCTTCTACTCGACGGTCGACGACGCCTGGCGGCCCGACACCGTCTGGCGTCACGAGGTCGGTTCCGCCGAGCCCGATGTCAAGGTCTTCCACGAGCCCGACGAACGCTACTGGGTCGGCATGGGAACGACTCAGAGCGACGAGTACCTGGTGATCGGCGTCGGCTCGAAGGTGACGTCGGAGGCACTCGTGCTCCGCGCCGACGACCCCACCGGCGAGTTCGTCAGCGTCGCCGGTCGTACCGAGGGCGTCGAGTACTCGGTCGAGCACGCGCGGATCGATGGCCGCGACTGGTTCGTCATGGTGCACAACGGTGAACAGGCCGGCGGTGAACGGGCCGGCGGTGAGAAGGCCGTCGACTTCGCCGTCGACATCGTGCCGGTCGATGACTTCGGCGCCCGTCGCGAGCTGATCGCTCACCGCCCGGGCCGCCGGGTGGAGGACGTGGACTGCTTCCGCGACTACCTCGTGCTGTCGTACCGGGCGGACGCGCTGCCCCGGATCGCGATCGCGGATCTGCGACGGATCGACGGTGTTCCGGTCTCCGACGACTTCGTCGAAGTCACTTTCGACCAGGAGCTGCGGTCGGCGGGCCTCGGCGCCAACGCGGAGTGGGACACGCCCAAACTGCGGATCGGCTATGGCAGTTTCGTCGACCCTTCCGAGGTGATCGACCTCGACGTCGCGACCGGTGAACGGACGCTGCTGCGTCGTCAGCCGGTTCTCGGCGGTTATGACCCGGAGCAGTACACCGCGGTCCGCGAATGGGCTGTGGCCGCCGACGGCACCCGCGTTCCGGTGTCGCTGGTGTTCCGCCGTGACCTGGACCGGTCGACGCCCGCGCCGATGCTGCTGTACGGCTACGGCTCCTACGAGACCTGCCTCGACCCCGGTTTCTCGGTGGCGCGACTGTCGATGCTCGACCGCGGCGTCGTGATGGCGTTCGCCCACATCCGCGGCGGCGGTGAGATGGGCCGGATGTGGTACGAGAACGGCAGGACGCTCACCAAGAAGAACACCTTCACCGACTTCGTCGACGTCGCACGACATCTCATCGACACCGGCTGGACTTCGCCGGAGCATCTCGTCGCCGAGGGCGGCAGTGCCGGTGGTCTCCTCGTCGGCGCCGTGGTGAACCTCGCGCCGGAGCTGTTCAACGGGATCTTGGCCGCAGTGCCGTTCGTCGACGCGCTCACCTCGATCCTCGATCCGTCGCTGCCGTTGACGGTGATCGAGTGGGACGAGTGGGGAGACCCGCTGCATGATCCCGAGGTCTACGCGTACATGAAGTCGTACTCGCCCTATGAGAACGTGCGACCGCGTGCGTACCCGGCGATCCTCGCCGAGAACTCGCTCCACGACACCCGGGTGCTCTTCGTCGAAGCCGCGAAATGGGTTGCGCGACTGCAGGAGAACACCACCTCCGGCAATCCGGTGCTGCTCAAGACCGAGATGTCGGCAGGCCACGGCGGAGTCTCGGGTCGCTACAAGCAGTGGGAGGAGACCGCGTTCGAGCTGGCGTGGATCCTGCAGCAGTCGGGCGCGCTGACGAACTGACCGCGTCGGTCACAGTCGCTCGACGATCATCGCGTTCGCCTGACCACCTGCCTCGCACATCACCTGCAGGCCGTAGCGACCGCCGGTCTGTTCGAGGACGCCCAGCAGAGTGGTGGTCAGGCGCGCGCCGGATCCGCCCAGCGGATGGCCGATGGCGATGGCGCCGCCGTTCACGTTGACCTTCGCCAGATCGGCGCCGGTCTCGGCCTGCCAGGCCAGGACCACGCTCGCGAAGGCCTCGTTGACCTCGAAGGCGTCGATGTCCTCGATCCGGAGCCCGGCCCGAGCGAGAACCTTGCGGGTGGCCGGGATGATCCCGGTCAGCATCAGCACGGGGTCGTCGCCGACGACGGCGGTCGCGACCATCCTGGCGCGGGGAGTCAGCCCCAACCGGTTCGTCGCGGCTTCGCTCGCGACGAGGACTGCGGCGGATCCGTCGTTGACCGGTGAACTGTTGCCCGCCGTGACCTTCCAGTCGAGATCGGGGAATCGGGCGGCCCAGTCGTCGGTGCGGAACGCGAGCCGCAGCGCGGCCAGACTCTCCGGGGTGCTCTCTGGGCGAATGGTCTCGTCGGTCCGCAGTCCGGTGATGGGGGCGACCTCCGCGTCGAACCGACCCGCAGACCAGGCGGCAGCGGCGCGCCGATGCGATTCGGCGGCGAACTCGTCGAGGCTCCGCCGGGAGAGCCCCCAGCGGTCGGCGATGAGTTCGGCGCTGATGCCCTGCGGCACCAGAGCGTCGCCGTAACGCGCGCCGACGGCCGGTCCGCGCCAATCACGACCCACCGACTGGCTGCCGATCGGGATACGGCTCATCGACTCGACACCGGAGGCGACCGCGATCTCGTACGCGCCGGCCTTCACGCCCTGCGCCGCGAAGTGAACGGCCTGCTGGCTCGAGCCGCACTGGCGGTCGACGGTGACGCCGGGTACCGACTCGGGATACCCCGCAGCGAGTGCCGCCCAGCGGGCGGTATCGCCCGACTGCTCACCGATCTGGGCGACCGCGCCCGAGATGACGTCGTCGATCTGGCCGGGGTCGATGCCGGTACGTTCGACGATCGCGCGGAGCGCATGGGCGTGCAGGTCGACGGGATGGATGTCGGCGTACGCGCCGGACGACTTGCCTTTGGCGACGGGGGTGCGGACGGCGTCGATGATGTATGCGTCGGTCATGAGGAGCTTCTTTCTCGGGCGGATGATCTTCAGGGGCCGGTCTCAGGCCGCGGCGGGGCGGCTGCGGATGAACAGGAACGCGGGGACGGCCGCGGCGAGCAGTACGGCACCCGCGACGAGCGTCCCGGAGTGGAAGGCTTCGGTGAACGCCTCGGGAACGGCCCGTTCGGCGGGCTCGGCGTCGGCCAGCCGTCGCGCGAGGGCCGTCGCGTACTGACTCGTGAGAACGGTGCCGAGCACCGCGGTCCCCAGGACGTTGCCGAGCTGACGGAACATGTTCACCGCCGAACTGGCCATGCCCGCCTGGCGATGCGACACGCTGATCATGGCGGCGGCGGTGGACGGGGCGATCAGCAGACCGCTGCCGATGCCCGCCACGATCAGCCCGGGCACCAGGGGGCCGAGTCCGGACTGCGGACCCGCGAGGAGGAACAGCAGGACTCCGACGGCCATCATGACCAGGCCCGCAGTGATCAGGACCTTGAACCCGAGCCTTCGGACGAGGCGGGCGGCCAGCGGGCTCACCACGACGAACGGGACGAACATGATCAGGATCCGCAGGCCGGCGCCGAGTGCGTCGGTCCCCTGAACTCGCTGCAGGTACAGCACCACCATCAGCGATCCGCCGGTGAATCCGAACATGGTCACCGCGGCCACGCCCATGACGCTGCTGAACGAGGCGGACCGGAACAGCCGGACGTCGAGCATGGGGTCGGTCCGGCGGAGCTCGTAGCGGACGAACGCGATCAGGGCGGCGCACGCCAGCACGTCGGCGGCCAGGATCACCGGCGACGAGTAGCCGCGAGACCGGCCCTCGATGATGCCGAACGTCAGGCTGCCGATGGCCACCGTCGCCAGGACGATGCCGACCGGGTCCAGGCGCCGGGACCGCTGACGGCTCTCCGGAATCACGGCGAGCGCTCCGATGAGGGTCGCGGCACCGAGGACCACATTGACCAGGAAGACGGCATGCCACGACCACGCGTCGATCAGCACGCCGGCGGCCACCGGTCCGACCGCGACGCCGACGCCGGAACTCGCCGCCCAGATCGACACCGCGCCGGTCCGCTCGGCTGGATCGGGGAAGAGTTCACTGATCGCCGAGAGACCTGCGGGCAGGACGCAGGCGCCGCCGAGGCCCATCACCGCCTGTGCGGCGATCAGCACGCCCGTCGACGGCGCCAGCACGGCGACGCCGCTGCCGAGGACGAATGCCGCGGCGCCGGCCATGAACACCGCGCGACGGCCGAACAGATCGGCCGCCGTGCCTGCGGCGAGGATGAACGTCGCGACGACGAGGCTGTACATGCTCGAAATCCACACCGTCGCGGTGGGTGAGGAGTGCAGGTCGCCGGCGATCGCGGAGAGGGCGCCGATCGTCGATGAGACGTTGATGAAGGTCATCATCGTGCCGACGCCGATGACGGCGAGCGCGAGGCGGCGGGCGCCCGGCCGGGCCGGCTCGGCTGATCGGGCGGGGCGGATGTCGAGGCCGCCGGGCAGTGTCCGACTCGTCATGGTCAGTCCTCCTCATCGATAAGCTGACTTCAATGAAGTGAAGTGAGCGTGATCAGAGTATGCTGACTTCAATCATGTGAAGTCAAGTGAGTGGGGTGGATTCGATGAGGATGGAAGAACGGCTCGCCGATCGTTCGACGTGGAGTGCTGTCGGGCGCTGCCCGATCGAGAAGGCGATGAAGCTCGTCGGCTCGCGCAACGCGATGCTGGTCCTGCGGGAGGCGCACTACGGCACCGCCAGATTCGACGACTTCGCGAAGCGGGTGGGGATGTCGCCGGCGACCACCTCGTCGAATCTCGCGGCACTCGTCGACGCCGGGCTGCTCGCGCGCAGGCCGTATCAGGACGAGGGCGCCCGGACTCGCGACGAGTACGTGTTGACTCCTGCGGGAACGGACCTGATGCCGGTCGTCTCGGGACTGTTCGAGTGGGGGAGCAGGTACGCGGGTGACCGCCCCGACGTCGAACTCGTGCACGCCGGCTGCGGTGAGCCGGTGCAGGTGCAGGTGACCTGCGCGGCCGGGCACGAACTGTCCTCGGATGACGTGGAGTTGCGTGTGCGTCGGTGAGGGTTAGGAGTTCTCGGCGCGGGAGTTCGCTGCTATAGACACCCGAGTTCATTGACAGTCCAGACGGACCGTGAAAATGTGAACGGCACCACTCAACGATGTGAGGAGCTGCCGGTCATGGCCTTCAACGGAACCGTCGTCCAGTACGAGGTGCGTGAGCACTGCGCGTACATCACCCTGAATCGTCCCGAGCGACTCAATGCGATCAATGCGGAGATGGGCGAGCAGATCGCCGCCGCCGTCGCCGAGGCGAACGCCGACGACGCGGTCCGAGTCATCGTGCTGCAAGGTGCCGGTCGTGCCTTCTGCGCCGGATACGACCTCAAGCTGTACGCCGAGGGCGGTGCCGAGCATCAAGGCGAGGTGTGGGACCCGATCCGCGACTTCCGCATGATGAAGACCAACACCGACCGCTTCTTCTCCTTGTGGCGGTCGGCCAAGCCGACCATTGCGAAGGTCCACGGCTACGCGGTGGCCGGCGGCAGTGACATCGCGCTGTCATGCGACTTGGTCGTGATGGCCGACGACGCGAAGATCGGTTACATGCCCGCGCGGATCTGGGGCTGCCCGACCACGGCGATGTGGGTGTACCGATTGGGTGCGGAGAAGGCCAAGCGGATGCTCCTCACCGGTGACACGATCGACGGCACGCAGGCCAAGGACTGGGGCCTGGTGATCGACGCGGTCCCGGAGTCGGAGCTCGACGCCGCCGTCGACCACCTGGTGCAGCGCATGTCCGGCGTGCCGACCAACCAGCTGGTGATGCAGAAGATGATGATCAACCAGGCCTACGACAACATGGGGCTTCAGAGCACGCAGAACATGGCGGTCCTCTTCGACGGCATCACCCGACATTCCCCGGAGGGGCGCTGGTTCGTCGACTTCGCGCAGAAGTACGGCTTCGGTGCGGCGGTCGAATGGCGCGACACCGGGCGCTTCATGCCGGACGGCGGTGGCGAGATCCCGACCGAGGACGAGATCGAGGCGATGCGTCGCGAACTCGACGCCCGCGATGCCGAACGGGGTTGAGTGATGGCACTGCTGACGACGTCGTTCTGGCCGGCGGACACCTCGGTCCCGGTTCTCCGGCAGTCGGTCGGCGACCTCCTGCGCGGAGCCGCCGCCGATGCGCCGACGCAGCCGGCTCTCATCTCGGTGGCACCCGGCCGTGACGCTCGGACGTGGACGTACCGCGAACTGCTCGACGACGCGGAACACGCGGCCGCGTGGTTGCTGGATCGCTTCGATCCCGGCGACGCGGTGGTCGTCTGGGCGCCGAACGTGCCGGAGTGGGTGGTCCTGCAGTACGGAGCAGCGCTGGCCGGACTGGTGCTGGTGACCGCGAATCCGGCGCTGCGCGGCGCGGAACTGCGGCATGTGCTGGCCAGCTCGCACGCCGCGGGAATCTTCTTCGTCGCGGACTTCCGCGGAACCGATATGGCCGCACTCCTGAACGACGTGCTGCCGCACGTCCCGAACGTGACAGAGCACGTCGATCTCGCGGACTGGCTCGATCACACGCGGCAGTGCGCTGTGCGTACGGACCTGCCGACGGTGGATCCGGAGTCGCCGACGCAGATCCAGTTCACCTCGGGCACCACTGGACCGGCCAAGCCCGCGGTGCTGAAGCACCTGTCGATGGTGTCGAACGCGGCCTACGTGAGAAGGCGATGCGGCGCGCCGTTCGGCGCGACGTATCTGACCGCCCTGCCGCTGTTCCACACCGCCGGGTGCGGGCTCGCGGGCATGGGGTCGGTTCACGAGCGGGCCACTCTCGTCCTCGGTGAGGTATTCGACCCCGCGACGCTGATCGCAGCGATCGACGACTACGACGTCGTCACCTTCGGCGGTGTGCCCGCGATGCTGCATGCCATGATCGGTCACCCCGCGATGGCCGAGGCCGACTTGAGTTCGCTCCGAATCGTGATGAGCGGTGGAGACATGGTGCCCGCCGATCTGGTGGCTGCCTGGATGCAGCGGTGTGGAGCCGCATCGAGTTCCGTCTACGGGCAGACTGAACTGAGTCCGATCGTGTGTCAGACCGCTCCCGACGACGCTCCGGCGGACAACCTCCGCACGGCCGGTCGGCCACTTCCGAACGTCGATGTCGCCATCCTGGAACCGGGCGGCTCGACGGTGTTGCCGATCGGGGCGGAAGGCGAGATCTGTGCGCGTGGCTACCAGGCGATGATCGGATATCTCGACCAGCCGGAGGCGACCGCCCGCGCGATTGACGCCGACGGTTGGGTGCGCACCGGCGATCTGGGACGAATGGACGACCGCGGCTACGTGACCGTCACTGGGCGGCTGAAGAATCTCATCATCCGCGGAGGCGAGAACATTCACCCGTTCGAGGTGGAGGAGACGATCGTGCCGCATCCCGCGGTCGCGAACGCGACGGTGATCGGGGTCCCGGACGAGCAGTGGGGCGAGACGGTCGCCGCGGTGCTGCAACTGGTCCCCGGTGCGGACGCGCCGTCGGCTGTCGAGCTCAAGACGCTGGTACGGGAACGCCTGTCGCCGCAGAAGACGCCCTCGGCGTGGTTCGTCACCGCGGAGCTCCCGGTGAACGCGATGGGCAAGCTCCAGCGCTTCCGGCTGCTCGAAGAGATCGATGCGGGTCGGTTGACGGTCCTGACTTAGAGTGGCTGACGTGGCCGGAGTGTCGAGAAAAGAGCAACGCGAGCGGACGCATCAGTTGCTGCTCGATGCCACGATGAGCTGTCTGGTCGAGTTCGGACACTCCGACACCACGACGCAGCGAATCCAGGACGAGGCAGGTGTCTCTCGCGGTGCGCTGCTTCATCATTTCGGTTCGAAGACGGAACTGCTGGTCGCGGCGATCCACCACATCGCCGACATCCGCGTGGCGAACATCGATGCGATGATCGCCGACCTCGGTGACGGTCCCGACGCGCTTCGAGACATGGTGACGGCGCTGCGTCAGGCGATGACCGGACCGCCCTTCCAGGCCGCTCTCGAGCTGTGGACGGCCTCGCGCACCGATCCGCAGTTGCGCGAGGCGCTGCTACCCGCCGAACGCCGGTTGGGGCAGCGGATCCGCGCGGTGTTCGACGAGCACTCCGGGATCTCGGATCCGAGGGACTCTGAGCTCGCCTTCGAGTCGTTGTTGGCGCTGATCCGCGGATTCGAGATCACCCGCAACATGCGGTCCGACCAGCGTGTCGCTGACCTGGTGATCGACGATTGGATTGCGCGGGCGTCTGCGATGCAGGACTGACCGGCAGCCGTCCGCGCGACGGCCGGTCGTCGACTGTCGAGTCATCGACCGTGGGGAACGACAAGTCGACACTTTTCTCGATGGAACCGATCCCGGCCCGGGTGCGTCTAATCAGGTATGGGGGACTCGGGGGAGATCGCGGCCTTTCTCGCCGCGAACGACGGCATCATCACCACCGATCAGGCACTGAGATTCGGTCTGACGCACGCGCATATCCGCGGACGCGTGCGCCGGGGCGAATGGTTCGCTCTGGCGCGCGGGCTCTATCGATCGGCCGCGAACGACTTCACCGAAGCCGCGATGGTGCGCGCGGTGGTCGTGGCGCATCGCGGAGTCGCCGATCGCACCACCGCGGCATGGTGGTTCGGGATGCTCGACGATCTGCCCGGTCCGATCACGCTCTCGTGTCGGTCGGAACGCCCGCCGCTGCGGTGGCCGGTCGGTGTGCATGCCACGCGGCGGCGCTACCGTCCGGAATCGCTGACCCGGGTCCGCGGGCTGCTCCTGACCCGCAAGCCGCTCACCGCGTTGATGGCGGCCGTCGACTTGGACGACGGCACGGTGTTCCTGGATCGGATGCTGCAGACCAGGCAGGTCGAGCTGCGCGACCTCGAGCGCGCGATCGACGACCATCCGGGCCATCGCGGCATCGCCGCCGCGCGGCGACTGGTCGCGATCGCGGGCTCGGACAGCGAGTCGGAGGCCGAGCGGCTGTTCGTGCGACTGCTCCGCCAGTGGCAGGTGACAGGGTGGGTGCAGCAGTTTCCGACGGGCCGCTGGCGACTGGACTTCGCCTGGCCGGAACAGCGCGTCGCGGTCGAGATCTCGGGGTGGGCGTTCCATCGACTTCCTCGTCGGCACCAGAACGACCTCGAGAAGGCGAACCACCTCGAGCGGGAGCAGTGGCGCGAACTGCAGTACAACTGGCACATGCTGGCCGCTGACCCGGCCGCCTGCATTCAGGAGGTCATCGACGTCCTGAACGACCGTGGTGCCGCTGTCGCGCTCGGATGAGATCCCGAAGACTGTCGAGGTATCGACCGTCACGATCAACGACACGACAGAGTTTCGCATCGGCCCGATGACGAACCCAGACGACGAAGGACGCCCCCGGCACCTGCCGGGGGCGTCCTTCGTCGTCTGGCGAGAGGTCAGTGCATCGCGACGGGCACAGACTGCTCGTCGGCACCCTCCACGACCATCTTCTTGCGGGGCAGGAAGAAGGCGGGGATCAGCGTCAGGACGACGAGGGCCGTCGCGACGATGAAGGTGTTCCCGTAGGTGGAGGCGATGTCCGAGATCACGCTCTGACCGGCGGCGCCGACGGCGGCGGGATCCTGCACGTTCACGCCGTTCTCGACCATCGCGCCTGCAGTCTTGGCGGGGTCGCCTCCCGCCTGCATGATGGCCCGCGACAGCGGCATCAACATGGTGGTGAAGATGACCGTGATGACGGCGGTGCCGATGGACGACGAGGTCTGCTGAATCGCGTTCATCAGCGTCGAACCGTCGGCGATCTCCGGTCCGCGCAGGGTCGCCAGCGACGCCGACATGATCGGCATCATCGTCATGCCCATGCCGAGGCCCTGGACGAACAGTGCACCGCACAGGAACCAGTACGAGGTGTCGGTGCCGAGCGTGATGAACGCCGCGACGCCGATGGCGATCAGCACCAGGCCGCTGAGCACGAACTTGCCGGGGCCGATCTTGTCGGTCATCTTGCCCGCGATGGGCATGGTCAGCATCGCGCCCAGGCCCTGCGGCGCGAGCAGCAGACCGGCCATCAGGGTCGACTCGCCGCGCACCACGATGAAGTACTGCGGGTACAGCAGCGAGGCGCCGAAGAATGCGATTGCGAACAGCGACATGGTGATCACCGAGACGCGCAGTGTCGAGTTGCGGAACAGGCGCAGGTCGAGCAGCGGATTGGTGGTCCGGAAGGCGTGCCAGATGAAGCCCGCGATCAGGACCGCGCCGATGATCATCGGGATGTAGACGCGCGGCGCGTTGAAGGTCTGCTCCTCGGCGCTCGACGAGACGCCGAACAGGAACAGGGCCAGGCCCGGCGACAGCATGAGCAGGCCGGGGACATCGATCTTCTTACCCGGTTCCTCGTCGCCGCCCGGCAGCGCGAAGAAGGCGTACACCAGCGCGATCACGCCGATCGGGACGTTGATCAGGAACACCCAGTGCCACGAAGCGATCTCGATCAGCCAGCCGCCGAGGATCGGGCCCGCGATGGGGCCGAGCAGCATCGGGATGCCCAGCACGGCCATCACCGAGCCGACGCGCTCCGGACCTGCGGCGCGGGTCATGATCATCATGCCGATGGGCATGAGGAGACCGCCGCCGAAGCCCTGGATCACGCGGAACGCGACCAGTGAGCCGATGTTCCAGGCCATCGCACAGAGGACGGATCCGACGAGGAACAGCACCAGCGAGGCCATGTAGACGCGTTTGGTGCCGAACCGCGACGCGGCCCAGCTGGCGGTCGGGATCACGGCTGCGAGGGCGAGGGTGTAGCCGGTCATCGACCACGCGGCGCTGGCCGACGAGGTGTCGAACTCGGTCATGAAGGTGGGCTGGGCCACGGCGACGACGGTCACGTCGAGGATCGACATGATCGCGCCGAGCACGACGACGCCGGCGACGATGAAGACGTCGCGCCCCAGCTTGTCGCTCGCGGCTCCCGGCGGGGAGTTGGTCATCAGGTTCTCTCTTCTCAGTTCGTCAGGAGTGAGCGGTGTTCGGGGTGGTGGGCAGCGATTCGAGCGCCGCAGACAGGGCCGCGGACAACTGGCCGCGGACGTCGCTCGGCAGGTCGCCGACGATCCCCGCGAGATCGTCGTCCCGCATCCGGAACTTGGACGCGATCAGTTCGCGGCCCTGTTCGGACAGGGAGAGCCGTTTCACGCGACGGTCGCACTCGTCTTCTCGCCGGACGACGAGATCGAGCACCACGAGCCGGTCGGCGCCGCGACCGGCCGCGGCGAGCGACAGGCCGACGGCTTCGGCCAACTCGTTCACCGACAGATCGTGGTCGGACCGCGACAGGACCATCAGCATGCGGAGCTGCGAGAGGGTCATGTCGGTAGCGGCCACTCGGTCGACGGTGCTGCAGGAGGCGCGTGCCGCGACCCGCTCGAGAAACGACACCAGCGCACGGGTGCAGGACTCGACGGAAGTTTCGGATTCGGACACCTGAAAGAACTTACGCACGCGCAATTATTGCTGCAACGCAATAACTGGTGACTTTCCTCACCGGCGTTTAGCATGTGGGACATGGGTCACTCCAACATCAAAGACATCCCTGTTCACGCCCTCGACGGAAGCGATTTCAGCCTTGCCGGACTGCCCGGACCGCTGCTGGTCGTCAACGTCGCGTCGAAGTGCGGACTCACCCCGCAGTACACCGCGCTCGAGCAGTTGCAGAAGGACTACGGGCCGCGTGGACTGACGGTCGTCGGTGTTCCGTGCAACCAGTTCATGGGTCAGGAACCGGGCAGTGCCGAGGAGATCGCCACCTTCTGCTCCACGAACTACGGCGTCACCTTCCCGTTGCTGGAGAAGACCGATGTGAACGGGGCGGACCGTCATCCGCTGTACGCGGCGCTCACCGAGACCCCCGACGCGGACGGTGAATCCGGTGACATCCAATGGAATTTCGAGAAGTTCCTCGTCGCGGCCGACGGCAGCGTTGCGGGGCGGTTCCGTCCCCGGACCGAACCGAATGCTCCGGAAGTGATCACGGCCATCGAGGCAGCGCTCAGCTAGGGCTGCTCTGCCAGGTAGAGTGGGCGCGTAAACCGTCCGTCCCATCGGGACGGATTTCAAGACCATCGGTGTGAGGAGCGGTGCCCGAATGGCGCGTGTAGTGGTCGATGTGATGCCCAAGGCCGAGATCCTGGACCCGCAGGGCCAGGCCATCGTCGGAGCGCTGGGTCGCCTGGGCTTCGGGGGCGTCGCAGACGTCCGTCAGGGCAAGCGGTTCGAGTTGGAGGTCGACGGCACCGTCGACGACGCCGCGCTCGAGCGGATCGCCGAAGAACTCCTGACCAACACGGTCATCGAGAACTTCAACGTCACACGCGTCGCGGAGTAGGGATATGACTGCTCGTATCGGAGTCATCACCTTCCCCGGAACGCTGGACGACGTCGACGCGGCTCGCGCGGTCAACGCCGCGGGCGGCGAGGCGGTGAGCCTGTGGCACGGCGACGCCGACCTCAAGGGCGTCGACGCGGTAGTCGTGCCCGGCGGTTTCTCGTACGGCGACTACCTGCGCTGCGGTGCGATCGCCAAGTTCGCCCCGGTGATGGGCGAAGTGGTCGCGGCGGCCGAGCACGGCATGCCGGTGCTGGGCATCTGCAACGGTTTCCAGATCCTCTGCGAGGCCGGACTGCTGCCCGGTGCGCTGGCGCGCAACGAGGGCCTGCACTTCATCTGCCGCGATCAGTGGCTGCGCGTGGAGTCGAACACGACCGCGTGGACCTCGCGCTATGAGGTCGGCGCGGAGATCCTGATCCCGCTGAAGTCGGGCGAGGGTCGCTACGTCGCCTCCCAGCGGACGCTCGAAGAGCTCAAGGGCGAGGGCCGGATCGCGTTCACCTACGCCGGTGACAATCCGAACGGATCGTCGCTCGACATCGCTGGCATCGCCAGCGCCAACGGCCGGGTCGTCGGTCTGATGCCGCATCCCGAGCACGCCACCGAGGCGCTCACCGGACCCAGCGACGACGGGCTCGGACTCTTCTACTCGGCACTGGACGCGGTGCTCGCGTCCGTGTGATGACGGCGCACACTTCTGCGACGGCGGCGGGGCTCGGTGAATTCATCGACGCCTCGCCGTCGCCGTTTCACGTCTGCGAGACGGTGGTGGCGACTCTCGACGCGGCCGGCTACGCGCGGCTGTCGGAGACGGACGGTTGGCCGGATCAGCGCGGTGCGACCGGGAAGCACTATGTGGTGCGCGGCGGTTCGATCATCGCCTGGAACGCCGAGGCGGTAGCGGGCGATCTGCGATTCCGGATCGTCGGCGGCCACACCGACAGCCCCAATCTGCGCGTCAAGCAGAATCCGGATCGGACGTCGGCCGGGCTGGCGACCGTCGCCCTCGAGCCGTACGGCGGCGCCTGGCTGAACTCCTGGCTGGACCGCGATCTGGGGCTGTCGGGCCGGTTGGCCTACGACGACGCGGGGGCCGTCGCCTTCCGGCTGGTCCGGATCGACGAGCCGATCCTGCGTGTGCCGCAGCTGGCGATCCATCTGTCGGAGGATCGCAAGGGTGTGCATCTCGATCCGCAGCGGCACGTCGACGGGATCCGCGGGGTCGGTGAAGCCGAGCCGCTGCTGTCGTTTGTGGCGGGTCGAGCCGGAGTCGACCCCGACGCGGTGCTGGGTTGGGAACTGATGACGCACGATGTCGCGCCGTCCCGGATCATCGGTGCCGCAGGCGATCTGCTGAGCGCGCCGCGCCTCGACAATCAGGGGACCTGCTATGCCGGGCTGCGTGCCCTGCTCGACGCGGAGCCGAGCGGCGGCGTCGCGATGCTCGCGCTGTTCGACCACGAGGAGGTCGGCTCCGGCTCGGAGCGCGGCGCGTCGTCGGACTTCCTGGTGACGGTGTGCGAGCGGATCGTCGCTGCCCGCGGCGGAGGCCGTGACGAGTTCCTCCGCGCGATGGCGGCGAGTGTCTGCGTGTCGGGCGACATGGCGCATGCCACGCATCCGAACTATCCGGATCGTCATGAGCCGTCCCACCGGATCGCGGTGAACGGCGGCCCAGTGCTGAAGGTGAATCAGAATCTTCGGTACGCCTCCGATGCGATCGGCGAGGCCGAGTTCGCCCTAGCGTGCCGGGACGCCGACGTCCCGCTGCAGCGCTACATCCACCGAGCGGATCTGCCGTGCGGTTCGACGATCGGGCCGCTCACTGCGACTCGAACCGGGCTGTTGACCGTCGACGTCGGTGCGCCGCAGCTCGCGATGCACAGTTGCCGCGAGTTGATGGGCACCGACGACGTCGCCATGTACTCGGCCGCACTCGCCGCGTTCCTGCGGAGATAGGTCCGGTCGCCGACCCGGCTGACTCGTTGGTTGAGCGAGCGCAGCGAGTCGAAACCGCCGTGCGATGAGGCAGGGTCTCCAGCCTCGGGTCGCGGGGGGTTTCGACTCGCTGCGCTCGCTCAACCAACGGGTGTGGCTCGCACAACCAGCGACGGCGGGAATCAGCGCAGTCCGGCTTCGACCACCGCAGTGAACGGTGTCGCGGGCTTGCCGCGCAGGTCGGCGAGGTCGGTCGAGTCGGAGTCGAGGGCGCCCTTGCCCGCGCCGGCGTCGGAGTCCGCGAGGACGGCGGCGAAGGGCGCGGGAACTCCGGCTGCGGTGAGCGCCGCGGCGTAATCGGACTCGGGCAGATCCCGATACGACACCGGGCGGCCGCTGGCGGCGGCGAACGTCGCGGCGACGTCGGTGTAGGTGAGTCGCTCCTCGCCCGCGAGTTCGTACACGCTCCCCGCAGGTGCCGAGATCAGTGCTGCCGCAGCGGCGTCCGCGAAGTCGGCCCGAGCGGCCGGTGCGACCACGCCGTCGCCCGCGCTGCCCGCGAAGACACCGGACTCGACCGCCGGTGCCAGTGACTGTGTGTAGTTCTCCGAATACCAACCGTTCCGAAGCAGCACCACGTCGAGGTCGCTCTCGGCCAGCAGCCGCTCGGTCTCGACGTGCTCGCGGGCCAGGATCAGCGGGGACGAGTCGGCGCGCAGGATGCTCGTGTAGGCGATGAGTCCTACGCCCGCGTCCTTGGCTGCCTGGATCACGTTGGTGTGCTGGGGAAGCCGCTGTCCGACCTCGGAACCGGAGACCAGCAGCAGCTTGTCGACGCCGTCGAGCGCCGATCGCAGGGCCGCTGAATCGGCGTAGTCGGCGACGCGGACGGTCACGCCCGCGGCCTTCAACGCGTCGGCCTTCGACTCGTCGCGGACCACGGCGACGATGTCGGACGGTGCGACACCGCGGTCGATCAGGGAGTCGATCGCGCCGCCGCCGAGTCCGCCGGTCGCGCCTGTCACTGCGTAAGTGGTCATGTTCGGGTCCTCTCGTCGCTGCCGCCGGCGATCGGCGGTCCGCGTTGGATGCTTCCCAATCAGAGTGCACTTACTAAAAGTAATGTGCAAGTGTGAGAGTAAGCACATGCGTTTCGCGGGAGTATGCTGATCCCATGTCCGAGATGCCCCAGGCCGACGTCGATCCGACCCTCGAGGCCGACGTCTTCTCGCGCAACTGCTCGTCGCGCGAGATCCTCCAGAACGTCACCAGTCGGTGGGGGCTGCTCGCACTGGTCGCCCTGCTCGACGGCGAACTGCGGTTCAATGCGCTGCGCCGCAGGGTGGACGGGGTCAGCGAGCGAATGCTGTCGGTGACGCTGCAGTCGCTCGAGAGGGACGGCTACGTACGCCGCGAGATGCTGCAGGCGATCCCGCCGCGAGTGGAGTATTCGCTCACCGAGTCGGGACGGCAGGTCGCGGTGCTGCTCGCCGGGCTGATCGACCTCGTCGAAGGCCAGGTCGGATCGGTGGACGGGGCGCGTCAGGAGTACGACGCGCGCTGAACAGAGGCGCTGTCAGTTCGGCCGCAGTGCCGTCAGCGTGGTGCCCTGCTGCAGCACCAGATAGCCGTCGACGTCCGTGGCGGTGCCGAGGAGACTGCGGTTCCACAGCTGTGCGCCCGAGTCGATGCTGTAGGCGGTGAGCTGGTTCGGGTTCGCGAACACGGCGACGTCGCCGGATGCGCCGACGCAGCTCGACGAGTCGATGGCGGAGTCGGGGTCGTCGAGCGAGGGCGGCGGCATCGCGCCGCGCCGGGTGCCGTCGGCGAGGTCGAAGAACACGCGAGAGCGATCCTTGCGGGCCACTGAGAACACGGCTCCGCAGGGCCGCGCGTTCGCCTTCGAAAGCTGGGGGTCGCCGATCTGCCAGAGACCGCTGCCCGTCGCCGGGTCGACGATCTCGTAGTGTCCCGCCGCCTCGAGCGAGGATCCCTCGCCCGCCGCAGTGAGTACCGGCAGCGTCGACGGCCCTCGGATCACGCGCATGCGCGCGGCGGTTCCGGCGGGCTGCTGGGCGACGTCGTCGCCGGCGATCGGGTACATCGCGACGGATTCGGCGCCGAGCGCTGTGCGCGTCACCGCGAGGCCCGTCGAGTAGACGTCGACCGTGCACGACGAGCACGCCACGCGGTCGGTGCCGTCGGCCGGTGCGATGACGAAATGTGCGTCGTCGGAGGTGTCGACGAGCAGCGAGCCCCCGGCTCTGCGCAGCTTGGCCGCACCGGCGAACGTCCGGCTCCACCGGACCTCGCCGGACGGCGATCGCAGACTGACCTGGTAGCCGGTCTGGTTGACGTGGACGAAGTCGGACCCCAGTCCGAGCAGGGCGGCGGTGTCGTCCCCGTCGGCAGTTCGTGTGAGGTCGCCGGAGTCGCGATCGACGAGGTAGAAGCCGTTCTCCGGGCCGTCGATGCGCAGGCGCACGGCGCAGCCGATCTGGTGACGGTCGTTGACGGCGCATGCGCCGAAGCCGGCATTCACCGGCGCGTTCCACCGGGGCTCGCCTGAGCGTGCATCGACCAGCAGGTATTGGTGCCTGATGCCTGCGGGGTAGGAGATCAGCCAGTCGTCGCCGTCGGTCGCCGCAACGGTGACGGGCCCGGTGACGCCGGGCAGCACGGCGTCGTCGAGGATCCACGCCTCCGACGGTTCCGCCGTGTACGACCGCAGGACGCCCGCGGCGGAGGTGTCGGCCGCCGGCTCGGGCGTGCCGCTCAGCACGGCTCCTGCGGTGATGACGAGAGCGATCGCGCCGACGGCGGCGACGGCGGCCATGCCCGGGCGAGGGCGACCGGTGGAACGAATCGGCATGCGGTCAGTCAACCATGCTCACCGACGCCCTCCGCGGCTCACCGCGCGGGCAGCGGGGCGGCGCCGCGGGCACGGAGCAGGAGCGTCATCTGCCCGATCTCGTCGCCCTGATCGGAGATCATCGCCAGGGCGAGTCGCTTGGTCGCCGGGGACGCCAGATCGGAATTCTGCGCGGCGGTCGCCATCTCGATGCCGCCCCGGTGATGCCGGATCATCAGCTGCAGGAAGAGGACTTCCGCCGCCGCGCCGTGCGCTTCGGCGAGCCGTCCGATCTCATCGGTGCTCGCCAGCCCCGGCATCGGAGGTTCGTCGGACGACGCGGTCGTCGTGCCGTGGTCGTGGCCACCGGGATGCATCCACGACATCGGGACGCCCGACGTCGGCGGCAGGCCGAACCAGTCGAGCCAGCCGCGGAGGGTCGCGGCCTCGGCGGACTGCGCGGCGGCGATCCGATCGGCGAGTCCCCGGATCTCCGGCGCGACGTCTGTTCCGAGAGTGCGGGCGATCAGGATCGCCTGGTCGTGGTGGACGCCCATGTCCTGCGCGAAGCCGATGTCGACGGGTCGGGGTTCATGGGAGCCCTGGTCGGCCCGCCGGCTCTCCCAGGCCACGCCTGCGAAGACGCCGAGCGCGACCAGGAGCAGGGCGAGTCCGACGGCACAGGCCACTGTCGCGAGACGCCCAGTCATCCGGAGGTCGAGCGTTGGTCGGCGGGCGGGGTGTAGACGGACGGACTCAGCCCGAGCGCGTAGAAGCCGCCGTCGGCGCACGTCGTCCAGAGTTGACTGCCGTGGAACTCCGGCGGTGAGAAGCACCAGTCGGTCGACATGTCACCACCCACCAGCATTCCCGAGCGCGGTCCGAGCATATCGGTGAGCTTGACCTTCCCGTTCACGATCGACATTCCCAGACTGAGGAACTCGATGGCCGGGACGCCGAGGATCGATCCCATCACGTGCGGTGAGTTCGGGAGGTCGACGATTGTGGCGTTCTTCTGTGCGGGCGGATTGAAGTACCCGATCTCCCGGATCTTCTTCAGGTTCCGGATGTCGAAGACCCGAATGCCCGACGACTCCCACGAACAGGCCAGCGCGGTCGGCTCGACGGGTCGGTCCACGGCGCAATAGTGCGGGTTGCTGCTGAAGATGCTGCCGCCCATCGACGACCGAAGGTTGGTGTCGAGGTTCTCCGGCAGGTTGATCTCGAGCTTGATCTGAGCGACATAGCGGGGCTTGTCGACCTTGGTCACGTCGAAGACCTTGACGCCGCCCGAGCCGGCCTCGTCGGCGGTGACGATGTGCGGCCGTCCGTCGATCGTGACCGGGATGGAGTGCTGATTGATCTGTCCGTCGGGCCAGAAGTACGCGGCCACGCGCGGGACCTGCGGATACGGTGTGCGTCGCTGGACGGCGCTGATGTCGAGCACGGTGACGCCCAAGCCGTTCGAGATGTACATCCGGTCGCCGTCGGGCGAGATCCCGAACCCGTGTCCGATGACGCTGTTGAGGCCCTGCCAGATGACTCGCGGCCGCGCCGGGTCGGCGATGTCGATGGCGCTGAGGTGGCCGGGCGCGATCCCGGACGCCCAGTACGTCCGGCCGTCGGGTGAGAATCCGCCCTCGTGCGAGGTGAACGGCAGCGGGGTCGCGGTACCGGGGCCGGTGTTGAGCAGCCGGGGATGCTCGCAGTCGGAGATGTCGTACACCGAGAAGAATCCGCCGCCCCAGAGCAACGGAACCGACGTGGCGGCGAGCAGCTTCCGTGCTCGGTTGACCTTCAAGGTCTCCCAGGTGCCGCCCAGGGTGGCGGGTGAGGCGAGCGACCCGACGACCTTCGGCTTCGCGGGGTCCGAGGCGTCGACGACCTGGACACCGGGCTGACGGACGAGAGCATTGCCCGGGAACATGGTGCCGGTGTAGCTGCAGTGATCGAAGGTGGCCGAGACGATGCCGCCACCGCCGGCGCGGACGTTGCCGATCTCGGTGATGTTGCAGTGGTAGCCGCGTCGCGAGCGTCCGGAGTCGCGGTCTTCGGCGCTGACGTCGCCTTGGAGGCCCTTCTCGGGCTGCGACCCCGGCGCGCACGAGGCCGGCCTCGGCACGGCGACGTCGGAGATATCGGGGAAGACGTGCGTCTGAGCGTCGGCTCGGGGAGCGGTGATCGTCGAGGCGATCAGGGCGACGGTGAGCATCACGACGAGCGTCGGGGTGAACGCCGCCCGGCGTGCCGGGATAGGACGATTCGCCATCTCTGCACACCTCTCGGTCATGAGCGGGTCGAATGGCCAGACGCTAGCATCCTGCGCTCATGAAGGAATTGATTCGCGGGAATCGGGTCGATCCGGCCTCCGGATGTCCGGGGTCCGGAGGCCGTTCGCTCAGGGCGTATCCGGCCGGGAACATTGCCCTTGAGCGCTGCGTTGTCAACCACAGAACCCCGCCGCGGTCCCGGGCCCTCGCCCGAGGACGGGAGTAACGGCCGCTTTGTCTTCGTCGACCACTAGAGTGAAGGCAGGGCTGGTCGCCGAGCACGTCACACCGCGCGTGGCAGCGGCCGGGGCGCAAGCAATAGAGGGAGAACAATGTTCGAACGGTTCACCGACCGCGCACGCCGGGTTGTCGTCCTGGCGCAGGAAGAAGCGCGGATGCTCAACCACAACTACATCGGTACCGAGCACATCCTCCTGGGTCTCATCCACGAGGGTGAGGGCGTCGCCGCCAAGGCGCTCGAATCGCTCGGCATCTCGCTGGAGGCTGTGCGCAGCCAGGTGGAGGAGATCATCGGACAGGGCCAGCAGGCGCCGTCCGGTCACATTCCGTTCACTCCGCGTGCCAAGAAGGTGCTGGAGCTCAGCCTGCGCGAGGCACTGCAGCTGGGCCACAACTACATCGGCACCGAGCACATCCTGCTCGGCCTGATCCGCGAGGGCGAAGGCGTCGCGGCTCAGGTGCTGGTGAAGCTCGGTGCCGACCTGAACAAGGTGCGCCAGCAGGTCATCCAGCTGCTGTCGGGTTACCAGGGCAAGGAGCCCGCGGAAGCGGGGACCGGCGCGCGGTCGTCCGAGGCGGGCACGCCGTCGACGTCACTGGTCCTGGATCAGTTCGGCCGAAATCTCACGACCGCCGCGAGCGAGGGCAAACTCGACCCGGTCATCGGCCGGGAGAAAGAGATCGAGCGGGTCATGCAGGTCCTCTCGCGACGCACCAAGAACAACCCGGTGCTGATCGGCGAGCCCGGTGTCGGCAAGACCGCTGTCGTCGAGGGACTGGCGCAGGCGATCGTCAACGGCAACGTCCCCGAGACCCTCAAGGACAAGCAGCTCTACACCCTCGACCTCGGGTCGCTGGTGGCGGGCAGCCGGTACCGCGGTGACTTCGAGGAGCGCCTCAAGAAGGTGCTCAAGGAGATCAACACCCGCGGCGACATCATCCTGTTCATCGACGAGCTGCATCAGCTGGTCGGTGCCGGTGCGGCCGAGGGCGCGATCGACGCCGCCAGCATCCTGAAGCCGAAGCTGGCCCGCGGCGAGCTGCAGACCATCGGTGCCACGACCCTCGACGAGTACCGCAAGTACATCGAGAAGGACGCCGCGCTGGAGCGCCGCTTCCAGCCGGTCCAGGTCGGCGAGCCGTCGGTGGAGCACACCATCGAGATCCTCAAGGGCCTGCGCGACCGCTACGAGCAGCACCACAAGGTGTCGATCACCGATGGCGCGCTCGCGGCGGCGGCGACCCTCGCGGATCGCTACATCAACGACCGCTTCCTGCCGGACAAGGCCATCGACCTGATCGACGAGGCCGGCGCCCGGATGCGCATCCGCCGGATGACCGCACCGCCAGACCTGCGCGAGTTCGACGATCGCATCGCCGACGCGCGCAAGGAGAAGGAATCGGCGATCGACGCCCAGGACTTCGAGAAGGCGGCCAGCCTCCGAGACAAGGAGAAGCAGCTGGTCGGTGAGCGTGCCGAGCGCGAGAAGCAGTGGCGTGCGGGCGACCTCGACGTCGTGGCCGAGGTCAACGACGAGGAGATCGCCGAGGTCCTCGGCAATTGGACCGGCATCCCGGTGTTCAAGCTCACCGAGGAGGAGACCACCCGTCTGCTCCGCATGGAGGACGAGCTGCACAAGCGGATCATCGGTCAGCAGGACGCCGTCGCGGCCGTCTCGCGGGCGATCCGTCGCACGCGTGCCGGTCTCAAGGATCCGAAGCGCCCGTCGGGCTCGTTCATCTTCGCCGGCCCGTCCGGTGTCGGTAAGACCGAGCTGTCGAAGGCGCTCGCGAACTTCCTGTTCGGCGAGGACGACGCGCTCATCCAGATCGACATGGGCGAGTTCCACGATCGCTTCACCGCATCGCGGTTGTTCGGTGCGCCTCCCGGGTACGTCGGCTACGACGAGGGCGGCCAGCTCACCGAGAAGGTGCGGCGCAAGCCGTTCTCGGTGGTCCTGTTCGACGAGATCGAGAAGGCCCACCCGGAGATCTACAACACCCTGTTGCAGGTCCTCGAGGACGGTCGTCTCACCGACGGTCAGGGTCGTACGGTCGACTTCAAGAACACCGTGCTGATCTTCACGTCGAACCTGGGCACGTCCGATATCTCCAAGGCCGTCGGCATGGGCTTCAGCAAGGACGACGGTCGCGGCTCCAATTACGACCGGATGAAGCAGAAGGTCAACGACGAGCTGAAGAAGCACTTCCGCCCCGAGTTCCTCAACCGCATCGACGACATCATCGTCTTCCACCAGCTGACGCAGGACGAGATCATCCAGATGGTCGACCTGATGATCGGCCGCGTCGAAGCGCAGTTGAAGAACAAGGACATGGATCTGGAGCTGACCGAGAAGGCTAAGAACCTCCTCGCGAAGCGCGGATTCGATCCGGTTCTGGGTGCACGGCCGCTGCGCCGCACCATCCAGCGTGAGATCGAGGATCAGCTGTCGGAGAAGATCCTGTTCGAGGAGATCAAGGCCGGCCAGATCGTCGTCATCGACGTCGAGGGCTGGGACGGTGAAGGAGCGGGCGAGGACGCGACGTTCACGTTCACCGGCTCCGACCGTCCGCGCGCGGTCCCGGACGCTCCGGAGGAGCTGACGCAGACCGCCGACGGCGAAGCAGGCTGATCGAACCGGACTGAACTGCACTGAGCGCCGGCCGCCATCGGGAGAGATCCCGGTGGCGGCCGGCGCTTTCGTCGTAGGTCGAAGCGCTGTTCGAGCGACGCCGCCCTGCCCCGTTGGTTGAGCCCGGATCCATCGATTGTTGGGGTGGCGGCTCGGGGA
>NZ_AEUD01000013.1 GCF_000192435.1 Gordonia neofelifaecis NRRL B-59395 | reverse complement strand
CCCGACCGACGTCGATCACCTCGGCGCCGCATGCGGCCGTCACAACCGCAGCGTCGGCAAGCGTCTCGGGGATTGGGAGACGATGATCCTGATCGACGGCCCGCACGCCGGACGCGTCGCCTGGCGGCCGGTCGGCGAGCGGCCCGGGCAGCGATGGCGGGTCAATCAGGTCCACCACGCGGAGTTGCTTCCCGACCAGGGACCGCACGCACCGCCGGCACCGGAGGAGTCCCGGGCCGAAGCCCACCTGGACGCGCTGCTCGCCGCCTGACCCGACCGCTCACATGGCCGGGCACACAGGCATGCGCGGTGGCTGAGAATTCAGGTCAGCGAGACGCCTGCCGAGCGCGCGTGAAGTTCCCGGAGTTCCTCGGTGAGTTCTGGGGCCGGCCCCGACACGGGAACGCCGGGAGCGACGTCGTTGATCGCCAGCGAGGCCACTGGAGCGGTCGGCAGCTCCCATGCGGTCTGCCAGGCGGTGAGCTGTTCCGCGCTGGCGGCATAGACGATCCGGCCCAGTCCCACCCACGCGTGCGCGGCCGAGCACATCGGGCAGTGTTCGCCGGAGGTGTAGACGGTCGCCTGGGCCCGCTGCTCCTCGGTCAGGTTCTTCGCCGCCCACCGCGCGATGGCGAACTCGGGGTGTCGGGTGTGGTCGCCGCCGCTGACTCGGTTGCGATCCGCGAACCGGACGTCGCCGGCGGCGTCGACGACCAGGGAGCCGAACGGCTGATCGCCTTCATCGAGGGCTTCTCGTGCCAGACTCACGCATCTGCGCAGGTGAACCAGGTCCGCATCCGTCGGAGGAGTGATAGTTGGGGCCATGCGGGTGACGTTACCTGTACGACCACCGGCGTCAGCGGGGTACCCGCAAGGCGAGGAGGCGGGCGTCGCGGTCGACGTCGAGCCCAAGCCGTTCCCAGGGGACGCCGATGCGGATCGCGGCGTAGGCGGACGTCGGGAACCTGTCGATCTCCCCGTCCGGGTCGAGGGCGAGCGCGGCTTCGGGCATACCGGGGAAATGGCCGACGACGAGCACGGTCGCGGCCGAGGCCGGTGCGTAGATTCGTACCGATTCGAAGATCTCAGCCGGCGTGCCGCCGTAGAGGTCGCTCACATACTCGACCGGTGCCGCCACCCCGCTCTGCTGCAGCGTCATTCGCGTACGGGTCGACGTCGAGCACAGCACCATGTCGACATCGAGGCCATCGTCGGCCATCCAGCGCCCGGCGAGCTCGGCCTGACGCATGCCGCGATCGTTCAATGGCCGATCGTGGTCGTACACGCCGTCCGGATAGGAGGACTTGCCGTGACGCATGAGAATCAGGGTGCGTTCGGTCATGCGGCACCCGCAGAACGAAGGGTCGGGTCCGCCGTCATCAGTCGCAGCAGGTGCGAGGTCTCACGCCAGGCGGACACCTCCTGCATGTAGAGGACGTGCTCGTCGATCCGTTCGTCGACCAACGCCTCGTCCGCGAGTTCGGTGAGCTCGAGGAGTTCGTCCACGCACCGGTTGATCAACGCGGGGAGACGGGCGCCGCGGCAGGCATCGTCGATGTCTTGCGAGGACAGCGTCGTCATCCGCTCGAGTTCCCTGCGATAGCTCATGCACACCACGGTAGATCCGGGGTCTGACAAAAGCGGACAGGCGCGCGCACGCGGTTAAACCCGAACTGACCACAACGGTGTCGACAGTGAGGCCGCATTCGTAGCGTGCTCGTCATGACGACAACACAGCTCATCGACATCCCCGAATCCGGCACCCCGCTCAACTCCATCGCGGCGGCCACCGCAGACGCGGTCGCGGCCAAGGCGAGCAACGCGCAGGTGGTCTTCGGTGCGTCGGCGGTCGCGACCGACGGCGTCGCCAGCGAGGTCGCGCTGCGCTCGTTCAGCGTCACCGTCGACGAACCGCCGACCCTGGGCGGTTCGGACACCGCCCCGAACCCCGTCGAGTACTACCTCGCCGCGCTGCTGTCGTGCCAGGTGGTCACCTACCGGTTCTGGGCGGAGCGGCTCGGCGTCGAGTTCGACGATCTCACTCTGACTGCCGAGGGTGATCTGGACGTCCGAGGGTTCTTCGGTCTCGACGCCGAGGTGCGACCTGGCTTCACGGCGGTCCGGGTGTCGGTGAACATCTCCGGACCTGCATCGGACGATGACTACCGGCGGCTGCAGGAGACCGTCGAACGGCACTGCCCGGTGCAGGATCTGACGGTCGACCCCACGCCGCTGAGCTCGGAACTCCACATCGACCGCTGAACGGCGGCGGTTGGGCGACCGCGGCGCGGCTCGTTGGGCACTAATCTGTCTAGTGATGCATACCTGGGCTCCGATACTGCTCGCGATCACCGCGGCGGTTCTGATAGCCGGCGGAACCGTGCTGCGGCAGCGGGCGTCGGCGGCGAGCGGAGCCATCACCGCGGGCTGGTGGCTCGGCGCGGTGGTCGCGCTGCTCGGCTTCGGGCTGCAGGCCACGGCGTTGGGACTCGGGTCGATTCTGGTGGTGCAACCACTCGTGGTCCTCGCGGTCCTGTTCGCGCTGCCGATGGAGGCGTGGATCGACAAGCGGCGACTGGAACGCGGCGAGTGGCTGTGGGGCGTGATCCTGGTGGTCTGCGTGGTTCTGTTCCTCGTGCTGGCCCGCCCGGTGTCGACCGACCGCCGACCGAACATGCTCGTCATGGTCATCACCGTGAGTGTGCTGGTGGTGGGCCTCATCGGGATCGTCGTCAACGCCGAAAGGTGTCGCAGCGCGCACTTCCGGGCCCTCAGCTATGGATTGGCGTCGGGGGCGCTGTTCGGCGTGTCGGCGCTGCTGATCAAAGCGGTGGCGCTCCGCGTCGTCGACGACCCGGTCTCGCTGGTCCACCATGCCGAGATGTACCTGCTGGTGGTGGTCGTCGTCCTCGCGATCATCGCCCAGCAGCGTGGTTTCGGTGCGGGCGATCTGCAGACCTCGTTCCCCGCGATGAACGTGATGGAGCCGACGGTGGCCATGGTGCTCGGCGTCGCACTGCTGGGCGAGAACATCTACGTCAGTGCGCCGACAGCGGTGTTCCTGTGCGTCGTGGCGCTGGTCGCGGCGACCGCGGTGGTGAAGCTGGCTCAGGACGCCGCGATCCGCGGGGAGGACCAACGACACTCCCGTGAAGAGGCGGTCAACGTCGGGTCATGACGACAATGCCCGGCCCCGCGATGCGGGACCGGGCACGGAGGCTGATGATGTGGCGGACTCAGTCCTGCTCGATGAGAGCGGGCAGAGCGGCCGCCCACTCCTCGGCGGCCTTCGCGGGCTTCACTGCCGACGACGCGTCGTGACGGAAGTGCTCGCCGACCTGAACCGCACCGAGCTCGGTGAGCTTGGCGGCCATGATCTCGCCGCCCTTGTTGTAGGTGTCCCCGTACACGGTGTCGCCCATGCCGAAGACCGCGAAGCGCAGGCCGCTCAGATCGGGCTTGATCTCGTCGAGTTCGTCGGCGAAGGGGAGGGCGCTGGACGGCAGCTCGCCCTCGCCGTAGGTGGAGCACACGACCACCAGGAAGTCGTCGGTGCTGAGATCCTCGACCTCGTACTCCGCCATGTCGTAGATCGACGGATCGTGATCGGCAGCCAGAACGTCTGCGATCGCGTCGGCGACGAGCTCGCCCGTGCCGGTTTCGGTGCCGTAGAGGATGACAGCTGACATTGTTGAACTACTCCTGGATGTTGCGGTCGGCGACGGACATTACGGTAGCGTAGCCAAAACGCTCAGTCGAATCCCCTACCAGGGACTTTGTTCCTTCGAAGCGGGCAGTGGACGGGCATCCGGGCGCGACGGCGTCGGGTGCCGTCCGCGTGGTCCGGCGAATTTGTGATGGACATCACCGAAGTGTCGTTCGTGTCGTCCTTCGGCGGATGAGCCGTGGATCGGAGACGATAGTCCTCTACGGGTGATGCCGGTCGTGGCCGACTGCGCCCTGTGGATACGATTGACGTCCAACTAAGAAAGTGGGTCCCCAAATGGACTGGAGCTCGTTCTGGAACGTCATCTGGTACACGCTGCTCGTGTTCGCGTTCATCGCGTACCTGATGGTGCTGTTCATGGTCCTGACGGACCTGTTCCGTGATCACAAGCTGTCTGCCGGATGGAAGGTCGTCTGGATCATCTTCCTGATCGTGATTCCATACCTGACGGCGTTCGTGTACCTGATCGCGCGCGGGCGCGGGATGGCTGAGCGTGGCCAGGCCGCCGCCGTCGCCGCGGACAAGGCGAGCCAGGAGTACATCCGGAACGCCGCGGGCAAGGCCTCGCCTGCCGCTGACATCGCGACCGCGAAGTCGCTGCTCGACGCGGGCACCATCACCCAGGAGGAGTACGAGGCCCTCAAGGCGAAGGCTCTCGCATCCTGAGTTGAATCGCGACGACGATGCCCGGAACCTGCTTCAGGTTCCGGGCATCGTCGTCTGCGCCGCGGGATGTCGGCGGCGGAGATTACTGTGGGAGCCGAGAACGGCCCGGCGGACCTCGTGACGGAAGGGGAGCGATGGCGACGCGCATCGACAGCTGGATCTGGTCGATCCGGCTCACCAAGACGCGGTCGGCGGCGGGTGCGGCGTGCCGTGCCGGACACGTTCAGTTGAACGGCGTCACCGCCAAAGCTGCCGCGCCGGTCTCGGTCGGCGACCGGGTCACCGTCCGGCTGGGCGGCCGCGAGCGCATCGTCGAAGTCACCAGGCTCATCAGCAAGCGGGTCTCGGCGCCGGCGGCTGCGGAGTGCTTCATCGACCACAGCCCGCCCCCGCCGCCCCGCGAGGTGCTCGCCAGCCTGCCACGACGTGACCGCGGTGCGGGCCGACCCACTAAGCGTGAGCGCCGTCAGCTCGATCAGTTCCGGTCCGGCGCGATGCTTGTTCTCGCCGCTACGGCACTGCTTCTGGCGGGGTGCTCGTCGAACGGTGGCGGCGACGAGGCCGGAGCCACCGAGACGCCGAAGGCGGGCAGTGGACCGCAGTTCGCGCGGTGCGGGGGACTGACCGTCGACGACGTCGTGTCGATGTCGGGGATGCCGGGACTCAAGCTCGCGATCGACAACACCTCCACCTGCGAGTGGCGTGCCGACGCGCAGCGGAACGGGTCGGTCTCGTTCAACTGGTACCGCGGGTCGCCGATCGGCCGCGAGCGCGGCACCGAGCAGCTGAGTCGTGACAGCACCCAGGACTACGAGGTCGACGGTCAGCCGGGCTTCATCGCTCATACCGAGGGCATCTGTGAGACGGCGATCGCCTGGGACGCTGACTTCATCGAGATCTCGCTGGCTTCGCCGAGCAGTCCGGCCACCGGACCGACGATCAATCAGGACCAACTCTGCGGCGCGGCCAAGCGGATCACCGAGAAGGTTGTGAAGGGGGCGTCATGATCGCAGTCCGCAGGGGTATCGCGGTGATCGTGGCCGTACTGGCCGTCGGTATCACGCTGGCCGCGTGCACTGTCGACGGCGAGGCGGTGCGCGAAGGGCGCGCCGTCGGCACGGACAAGGGGCACGTCGACACCGATCAGTTCGACAAGCTGCTGGCCGAGTGCGAGGTGCTGCCGTCGTCGACGATCGCGAAGGCCGTCGGCGGAACGACGGCCGAATCGAACTTCTTCGGCGCCAACTGTCGGTGGATCGTGCAGCCCCAGCAGATCGACGTCACGTTCAACTGGTTCGAGTGGGGCGACTACAACCTGGAGAAGGAGACCGCGCAGAACCTGGGCTTCACCACCGAGAACATCTCGGTGCAGAGCCAGGCTGCGTTCACCCAGCGTGATCCGAAGCGCCCGCAGGTGTGCGGTGTCACCGCGAAGTCGCCCGCGGGCGGCATCTTCACCTGGTGGGTGGAGCCGGAGGCCGCGCAGCCCGGAGACCCGTGCGCGGGGCCGATCAAGTTGATGGAGCTGATCCTGACGGGCGCGAACTGACCCGGACCTCGTGGAGCCGCTGTGCCGTTGAGCGTGACCGCCAGGTGGTCACGCTCAACGGCACAAGCACTTGGCGATCAACCTGAGGAGGGCTGGGGTGGGCGTCTCGACCGGCCGAGGGGGAGGGGACTGGGGTCGTCAGGGGATCCGGGACACCGAGACGGACGCGGCGACCTGAAGTTCGCCCGCGTCGTTCGGGGTCATCAGCCACACCAGCAGCGCGTCGTCGAGGCGCTGCCTGCGCACGACCACCCGAGTGCCCGGTGTGATCGGGCGCAGGTACTCGATGATCGCGCGATGCGGCCGGTCGAGGAGGTCGGCGTGATCGACGAGCTCGTCTTCGACGGCCTCGAAGTACGCGGCATTGTTGAGGTGCTTGAACGGGTCGAAGTCGGTGATGCGAAGCACGTGTTCGCGATCGGGGAGGTCGAGGTCCTCGGGCGCAGGCGCGGTGCCGGGATTCATCGCCTTCCACTTGAGTCGGTGCTCGTCGGTCATGGCGGTCAGCGTCTCCATCGCCAGATCGCTGATCCGGGCGGGCATGCCCTGCTCTGTCATGTTGATCCAGAACGCCTCGGTCTCCACGAGGCCGTCCGGCCGCGGCTCCGGGTTGAAGCGGTTGGTTCCGCTGGTCGCCTTGATGCGGACCCGCATGTTGGTCCAGCGTGTCGACAACGCTCCGCACCAGCGCTCCACCTCGAAGTCCGACGGCCAGGTGATCGGTTCGAGCACGTCGATCACCGTCCGCCGGATGATCCAGAACGGGTCGGTCTCGGCGAACGGGAGCACGGCGATGTTGTCGTTGGCGACGTCTTGGAGGAACCTGGCGATCCCGTCGAGCCGCACTCGCATGTCCTGATCGATGTCGCCGGTGCGCACCCGATAGTCTGCCGTGAAGTACTTCGCGCCGGCCTTCCTGTCGGCCATCGCCTGGTACGTCTGCGGTGCTGTCATCGGGGCGGACTCCTCCGGTTCCTCGAGGTGAGGGATAGGCTGCGGTCGTGACGAAGATGTGACCTTCGATACGGTACTCTCGAAGAAACTAGAACACGTTCACCCTTGACGTTCGGAGGGAAGTCCCAGATGACGCACGTAATCACGAGGTCGTGCTGTAACGATGGTTCCTGCGTGGCCGTCTGCCCGGTCAACTGCATTCATCCGACTCCGGATGAACCGGATTTCCTGACAGCCGAGATGCTCTACATCGACCCGGAGACGTGCATCGACTGCGGTGCGTGCATCGACGAATGCCCGGTGAGCGCGATCTACCCGGACGATCAGCTGCCGGAGAAGGAAGAGCCCTTCCTGCAGATCAACGCGGACTACTACAAGGACCACGACGTCGAGGGCGGCCTGGTGCGGCATCCGAAGGCTCCGAAGCTGCCGGACGAGGAACTGCGCGTCGCCATCGTCGGCGCCGGCCCCGCCGCGTTCTACGCCGCGCAGGAACTGGTCAAGAAGGCTCAGGTGCGGGTCGACATGTTCGACCGCCTGCCGACGCCGTACGGGCTGGTGCGCGCGGGCGTCGCGCCGGACCACGCGCAGACCAAGGGCGTCGAGGAGACGTTCGCGGCGGTCGAGAAGAAGCGGAACTTCACCTATCACCTCGGCGTCGAGGTGGGCACCCACATCACGCACGACGAGCTGCGCGAGCGCTACGGAGCGGTGCTGTACGCGGTCGGGGCCGCGAACGACCGCAGGCTCGACATCCCGGGAGAGGATCTGGACGGCTCGATCGCCGCGACCGACTTCGTGGCCTGGTACAACGGGCATCCCGACTACGCCGACCGCACCTTCGATCTGAGCGGCGAGCGCGCCGTGGTGATCGGCAACGGCAACGTCGCGCTCGACGTCGCGCGCATCCTGGTCACCGACCCCGATGAGCTCGCCTCGACCGACATCGCCGACCACGCCCTCGAGGTGTTGCGCGCGTCGAAGGTCCGCGAAGTGGTCGTCGTCGGCCGTCGGGGGATCGAACACGGCGCTTTCACGAACGGCGAGTTCGTCTCGCTGGCCGACCTCGAGGGCGTCGACATCGTGATCGACGACGCGGAGCTGACGCTGTCCGAGGAGGCGGCCGCGGCGCTCGCCGATGACTCGCTGGACTCGGTGATCGCCACCAAGATCCGCCTGGCTGAGGAGTTCGCGGCCAAGCCGCAGACGGACGGCAACCGCCGTATCGTGTTCACGTTCCTCACCTCGCCGGTCGAGATCATCGGCGACGACGACGGCGCGGCGACCGGGCTGAATCTGGTCCGCAACCGCTACATCGGCGGCGGGAAGATCGAGCAGACCGACGAGACCTCGCAGCTCGACGCGGGGTTGATCGTCCGCTCCATCGGCTACCGCAGCAGGCCGATCAAGGATCTCCCGTTCGACGACGGCCGGTCCGTGGTGCCCAACGCCGACAGCCGCGTGCTCGACGGACCCGCGGGCGATCCGTTGCCCGGGGTGTTCGTCGCAGGCTGGATCAAGCGCGGACCCACCGGAGGCATCGGCCGCAACCGGCTGTGCGGCGAGGAGGCGGCCGCTGCGATTCTGGCGGACTTCGCGAACGGACTCCTGGGCGCACCGACGGTCGACAGCTCCGATGTCGCCGCGCTGGTCGAGGGCCGCGGTGCGCACCGCGTGGATCTGTCCGGGTGGAAGCGCATCGACTCCGCGGAGCGCGATGCGGGTTCGGGGGCCGGCCGACGGCGGGTCAAGTTCATCTCGATCGACGAGATGAAGGTCGTCGCGGGCCGGGCCGAGCCCGTCGAGGGCGTCTAGTGCGGATCGCGCTGCTGTCGTACCGCAGCAAACCCCATTGCGGTGGGCAGGGCGTCTACGTCCGGCACCTTTCGCGCGAACTGGCCGCGCTCGGCCACGACGTCGAGGTGTTCTCGGGCCAGCCGTACCCGGAACTCGACGACGGCGTCCGGCTCACGAAGGTGCCCAGCCTGGATCTGTACGGCGAGCCGGAGCCGTTCCGGACACCCCGACTCCGGGAATACCGCGACTGGATCGACGTGCTCGAAGTGGCCGCCATGTGGACCGCGGCATTCGGTGAGCCGCTGACGTTCAGCCTGCGGATGGCACGGCTGCTGCGCGGTCGCCGGGACGACTTCGACGTGGTCCACGACAACCAGTGCCTCGGATATGGACTGCTCTCGATCAAGCGGCAGGGCTTCCCGCTCGTCGCGACGATTCATCATCCGATCACCCAGGACCGTGCGCTCGCGGTGAAGGCGGCGAAGGGACTGAAGAAGATCAGTGCCTGGCGCTGGCATTCGTTCCTCGCGATGCAGGGTCGAGTGGCGCGCCGGATTCCGTCGCTCCTGACCGTCTCCAACAGCAGTGAGCAGGACATCCGGAAGGCATTCCACGTCGCACCGGGTGCGCTCGCGACCATTCCGCTCGGGGTGGACGTCGACCTCTACGCGCCGCGCGGTGAGCGGGTGCCGGGCCGGATCGTCTGCGTCGCGAGCGCCGACGCGCCGCTCAAAGGAGTGTCGTACCTGCTCGAGGCGGTCGCGAAGGTCGCCGCCGAGCGCGACGTCCACCTGACCCTCGTGTCCAAGCTCGATCCCGACGGGCCGTCGGCCCGGCTCATCGACGAACTGTCGATCGCCGACCGAGTCTCCGTCGTGTCCGGGCTCGACGATGCGGAGCTGGCCGGACTGCTGGCCAGTGCCGAGGTGGCCTGCGTGCCGTCGCTGTATGAGGGTTTCTCACTGCCCGCAGTGGAGGCGATGAGCTGCGGGACGCCGCTCGTCGCCACGCGCGCCGGGGCGATCCCCGAGGTCGTCGGAGAGGACGAGGAGGCGGCCGTGTTGGTGCCGCCGCGCGATGCCGGCGCTCTGGCGCAGGCGTTGCTGCGACTCCTCGAGGACCCCGACCTCGCCGCCCGGATCGGCGCGGGCGGTCGGGAACGGGCCACTCGGCGATACAGCTGGTCGGCGGTCGCCAAGGCGACGGCCGACCGATACCAGGCGGCCGTAGACGCCGTCGCAGAAGGGAACTGACGTGCTGACTGTGGACTTCGACCGTCTCGACGTGGGACCGGGCGTCCGCGTCATCGACATCGGCGCAGGCCAGGGCAGGCACTCGTACGAGATGCTCCGTCGCGGCGCGGACGTCATCGCGTTCGACCAGAACGAGAAGGACATGGCCGACGTCGCAGAGATGTTCGGCGCACTCGCCGCGGCGGGCGAAGTCCCGGAGTCGGGCATCGCGCGCACGGAGGTCGGCGACGCGCTGGCCCTGCCCTACGACGATGACACCTTCGACGTCGTACTGATGTCGGAGATCCTGGAGCACATCCCGGACGACGCAGCGGCGATCGCTGAGATGGTCCGCATCCTCAAGCCCGGCGGTCTGGCCGCGGTGACCGTGCCCCGGTACTGGCCGGAGAAGGTCTGCTGGGCGTTGTCGGACGAGTACCACGAGGTGGAGGGCGGTCACGTCCGGATCTACCGGGAGTCGGAGCTGGCGGCGAAGCTCGCCGACGCCGGTCTTGAGGTCACCGGGTCGGGTCATGCGCATGCGCTGCACGCGCCGTACTGGTGGCTCAAGTGCGCCGTCGGCGTGGAGAACGACGAGCATCCGCTGGTCCGCGGCTACCACAAGATGCTGGTCTGGGACATGATGAGCAAGCCGTGGGTGACGCGGGTCGGGGAGCAGCTGCTGAACCCGGTGGTCGGCAAGTCGGTGGCGATCTACCTGCGCAAGCCCGCGCGGCTGGCGGAGTCCGCGTAGCGATGGTCGTACCGTCCGTCTCCGGCGTGCTGACCTGTGAGCAGGTGCGCGCCACCGGTGCCGCGATCGCCGGGATGCAGGAGTCCGACGGCGCGCTCCCGTGGTTCCCCGGTGGCAAGACCGACCCGTGGGACCACATCGAATCGGCGATGGCGCTCTCGGCGAGCGGCTATCTCGCCGAGGCGCGCGCCGCGTACGAGTGGTCGGCGCACACTCAGCGGCACGACGGATCCTGGCCGATCGAACTGCGGGCCGGTCGGGTCGTCGATCCGGGCGTCGACAGCAACTTCTGCGCGTACATCGCCGTCGGGGTGTGGCATCACTACCTGATAACCGGCGACGAGGCCTTCCTCTGGAGCATGTGGCCGACGGTCCGCGCCGCGATCGACCGCGTCCTGATGTTCCGGCGCGACGACGGCGCGTTCCGCTGGGCGGCGGACTTCACGACGGGCGCGATGTTCGACGACGCGCTGCTGACCGGGAACTCGAGTATCTACTCCGCGCTCTGCTGCGCGCTGCGGATCGCCGGCGAGGTAGACGGCGACGCCACCGGGTGGGAGCGGGCGCGGACCGATCTCGCCGCGGCGTTCGGCCGGCGCGACGAGGTGTTCGTCGCGCCGAGCGAGCATTCGATGGACTGGTACTACCCGGTGCTCGGTGGCCCGGTGCGCGGTGACGAGGGCCGGGCACTGATCGACTCCGAGTGGGACCGCTTCGTGGTGCCGGGACTCGGCATCCGCTGCGTCGGGCATCGACCGTGGGTGACCGGTGCCGAGACGAGCGAACTGGCGCTCGCACTGGAGGCGATCGGCGACGTCGACCGCGCCGTCGCCATGGTCGAGTCCATCCAGCATCTGCGCGACCCCGACGGCTCCTACTGGACGGGTCTGGTGTTCGCGGACGGGAAGCGGTGGCCGGTGGAGCGCAGCTGCTGGACGTCCGCGGCGGTCGTGCTCGCGGCCGACGCGATCAGCCGGGCGACGCCTGCCGGCGGACTCTTCGCCGACCTCGACGAGGTGCGTGTCGCCGCGTCGAACTCGTAGCCGCCGAGGCGAGACAGGCACGTGGCGGCCAAGTTAGACTAGTGTCCAGTCTGGCGTCCAGAATTGGGGCGCCGTGAGTTCGGAGGTTCGAGTTGGATTACGGAATCGTGCAGTTCACCAGCGATCGCGGACTCCGCGCGCACGAGCTGGCACCGCTGATCGAGGACGCGGGCTTCGCTGCCTACTACGTGCCGGAGCACAGTCACATCCCGACGAAGCGGGAGGCGGCGCACCCCAGAACCGGCGACGCCAGCCTCCCCGATGATCGATACACGCGCACACTCGATCCGTGGACGTCGCTCGCGGCCGCCGCGGCCGTGACTTCGCGCATCGAACTGTCGACGGCCGTGGCGCTGCCGGTGCAGTCCGATCCGCTGACGCTCGCGAAGACGATCGCCACCCTCGACCATCTCTCGCGCGGCCGCATCGCTCTCGGTGTCGGCTTCGGCTGGAACCTCGACGAGCTGTCCGACCACCACGTGCCCGCGGGCCGCAGGCGGACCATGCTCCGGGAGTACCTCGAGGCGATGCGGGCGCTGTGGACGCAGGAGGAGGCCGAGTACCACGGCGAGTTCGTCGACTTCGGTCCGAGCTGGGCCTGGCCGAAGCCGTCGCGCACCATCGGTGTCACGGTCGGAGCTGCGGGCACGGAGAAGAACTTCAAGTGGATCGCCCGCAGTGCCGACGGCTGGATCACCACACCCGGTGAGACCGACATCGAGGAATCGGTGACGCTCCTGCGCAAGATCTGGGCCGATGCCGGCCGTGAGGGGACTCCGCAGGTCGTCGCGCTGGACATGCGACCCGACGCCGAACGCCTGGCGCGCTGGGGGAAGATCGGTGTGACCCGCGTCCTCTACGGTCTGCCGGACAAGGACGTCGAGACCGCCCGCGCCTACCTGCAGAAGCTCGCGGGCAAACTGTCGCTGGGGTAGTCGGGCAGGCCCCGCTGGTTGAGCGAGCGGCCCTACCCGCTCGCTCAACCAGCGGGTTGGGCCGCGCTCACTCGCCCATGTACGCGGCCTCCAGCCTGCCGAGGTCGGCGGCGAGGGCGGAGGCGTCGTCTTCCAGATGGATCCGGCCCTTGACGAGGACGACGGCGCGATCGGCGATGCCGAGCGCGAGGTGCACGTGCTGCTCCACCAGGATCACCGAGGTGCCCTGATCCGCCGCGACCTGCCGGAGCACCGGGAGGATCGCCTCGACGATCACCGGTGCCAGACCCATGCTGAGCTCATCGATCAGCAGGACGTCGGGCTTCTGCAGCAGGGCCCGCGCGAGTGCGAGCATCTGCTGCTCGCCGCCGGACAACTGGCCTGCCGCCACCGACATGCGCTTGCGCAGTGCGGGGAAGTACTCCAGGGCCACCTCCATCTCCTGTGCGGCCGCCTTGCGGCCGCGGGACTTCACCGCGAGCCGCATGTTCTGCTCGGTGGTCAGCCGCCGGAACAGGGCGCGGTCGTCCGGGACCAGGACCAGACCGTTCCGCACGGCCGAGCGCGGATTGCCGGACGGCAGCTCGACGCCGCCGACCACGACCTTCCCCGCCTCCCGAGGAAGGAGTCCGGCCAAGGTCTCGAGCATCGTGGTCTTACCCGCCCCGTTGGGACCGAGCAGAGCGATCACCTCGCCCTTGCCGACCTTCAGATCCACCTCGTGCACGCAGGGACTTCCAGCGATTCGCGCGGCCGACAGGCCATCGCATTCCAGCACGTTCATTTCTGCTCCTCCATAGCCGCATCCGGCTCGCCGCTCGCGAGCGGTGCGCCCAGATACGCCTCGATCACCTTGTCCGACGTGCGGATCTCGTCCGGCGTCCCGGTCGCGATGACCGCGCCGAGGTCCAGCACGATCACTCGATCGCAGACACCGAGCACCAGATCCATGTCGTGGTCGATCAGCAGCATCGCCGTCCCGGACGTCTGCGCCGCGCGAAGTCGCGCGCCGAGCCACTGGCTCTCGGCGGTATCCAGGCCGGCCGCCGGTTCGTCGAGCAGGGCCACCCGCGGTTCGCCGGCGAGGACTCGGGCCACCGAGACGAGCTGACGTTGGCCTTGAGACAGGTCCGCCGCGGCGACGTCGGCCAGGTCGGAGATGCCCAGCAGCCGCAGTGCGTTGTCGACGGCGCCCTCCGGACTGCGGCCCGCCGCGACCTTCAGATTCTCCGAGACGGAGAGGTCGTCGTACAGTTCGATGTCCTGGAAGGTGCGTCCCAGACCGGCACGCGTACGACGATGCGGTGCGAGCCCGTCGATCCGTCTCTCATCGGTCGACACCTGGCCGGTCGAGGGTACGAAGCCGCAGATCGCGTCGACCAGCGTTGTCTTTCCGGCCCCGTTGGGTCCGATCAGTCCGACGATCTCGCCCGCCCGCAGTTCGAAGGAGACGTCGTCGACCGCTGTCACCGCGCCGTACTTCACGCTGACGCCGTCGACGGTCAGGACGGGATCGCCGATGGTCCGCGCCGGCGCCTGGGCGGTCTCGGTCTCGGCCTCGAGTGCCGGGTCGGCACCGCGCGCGACCTCGGTGTTCGACGACCGCTTGGCCGGTCGCAGATTCGTGATCCGGCCGGCGATGCCGTCCGGACTCGTCACGACGGTCAGGATCAGCAGCGCGCCGCTGGCGAGCATGTAGTAGTCGCCGAAGTGCAGGTACCGATCCATGATGAAGTACATCAGCGCGCCGGGTGCCATGATGCCTGCCAGCAGGGAACCGGTGATCGAGGTGACGCCCGCGATGTAGATGACGGCGAACAGCGCGATCCCGCTGAACACCGCGTACGTTCCCGCGGCCGCGAGGGTCTGCTGGTAGGCCAGCAGCGAGCCGCCGAGACCGGCGATGAACGACGCGATGGCGAAAGCGAGCAGCTTGGTGGCGCCGACGTCGATCCCTGCCGATGCGGCGGAGCGTTCGTTGGCGCGGACCGCGAGCATGGACGCGCCGAGCCGGCTGCGGCGCAGTGCCGCGACCGCCAGGGCGGTGATCGTGAGCACCACCAGGCACAGGATGCCGAAGGCGATGCGCGGATAGCCGTCGCCGGCGCCGATGCCGAGATCGATGCCGAAGATCGAGGGCGGCTTGATCGGTGCGCCGTCGATGCCGCCGTTGAGGCTGGGATTGCGGAACCAGAAGGCCTCGGCGAAGACGGCCAGGGCCAACGTCGCGACCATCAGTGGAAGCCCGCGAACTCGCAGTGCCGGAAGTCCGACGACGACGCCGATCACCATCGCGACCAGTGCCGCCAGCAGCGGGGCGAACGGGAACGGAATGCCCATGTTCGACCCGAACCTGCTGAGGGCGAACGCGCCCGTGCCCGCCAGGGTGAGCTGCGCGAGAGACACCTGACCGGCGTAGCCGGTGACCACCAGCTGCGACAGCGCGATCATGCCGAAGATCATCGACGAGATCACCGCGAGCCGGAGGCTGCCGGAGGTGATCAGCAGGGCGACGACTGCGACGGCCACGCAGATGAGCGTCGGCACGACGATCCGTCGTGGTCGGGGCGAGCGTCCGAGGTCATTGGTGGACACCGCGCCGCGTCCCGGGAGCGGACGACCGCGGATCAGCAGGAAGGCCAGGATCAGAACCAGCGGCACCGCCTCGGCCATGCCCGCGTCCGGCATCGCGTCCCAGATGGACTGCAGATACGTGGTCTCCGACTGCAGCATGCCGATCACCAGGCCCGCGGCGACCGTGATGCCGATACCCGCGAAGTCGCCGACCAGGGCTGCGGCGAGCGCCGGAACGATGAACATCGTGTACGCGATCGGGTTCAGCGGCACGATCGGGGCGATCACGATGCCGCCGATGGCCGCGGTCGCCGACGACAGCGCCCAGTTGGCGAGCGAGATCCGATCCGGGGAGAGGCCGGTGAGCAGGGCGCCCTTCTCCGACTCGGCGGACGCCTCGGTCGCGATGCCGAACCGGGTGTACTTCAGCACGAGCCCGGCACAGACAGCCAGGCAGACGATGACGGCGGCGAGCCACAAGCGGTCGGTGGGTACCACCGCGTCGCCGATGTGGAGGTTCTTCTGCTTGAAGATCGGTGCGACGGTCGGGGTGTTGGGGCCGACCTGCAGGGCGATCAACGCCTGGAGCACCAGCATCACACCGATCGCGGCGACGGCCTTCGCCAGGACGGGCGCCGTCCGCATCGGCCGGAAGACGACCAGTTCGGCTATCACGCCGACGATCGACGCCAGCAGAACGGAGACGATCAGCGCGGGCATCACGGCCCACGGGCCGCCGACGTCGACTGTGGAGTCGAGGCCGGGGATCGGGATGAGGAGTTGTCCGTGACGGAGGAACGCGAACGTGTACGCCGCGTACAACGCGACCGCACCGGTGGCGAAGTTGACCACACCGGAGCTCTTGTAGGTCATCACCAGTGCCAGGCCGAGCGCGGCGTACACGGCGCCGTTGCCCATGCCCAGCAGCAGGTAAGCGAATACGGAAGTCATAAGGATCCTTGGAGATGAAGACGATCACCGGTGGAGACGAAACGGGGGACCGCCGTACGGCGGCCCCCCATCGCGTCTCTCCAGATGTCAGTGCTGGTTCAGGACCACGGTGTCGGTGAGCTTGCCGTCAGACGAGACCTTGCTGACCAGCACGCCCATGCCGCACAGGCTGGGGAGCATCGGCATGGCCTTGCCGTCGCAGGTGTAGGTCAGGCCGGGCGCCGCGGGGACCGGAACGTTCTTCGACGTCCGGAGGGCGTTGGTCATGTCCTGCGCGGTCACGGCTCCGGTGGGCAGCTGGGCGCCGAGACCGTTCAGGGCCATCACCGCCTGGTAGCCCATGTAGGCGATGCCGTTCGGGTCGACGTCGGGGGCGTACTGAGCCATCACGCTGCGGTACACCTTGACCGACTCGTCGGTCTGATCGTCGAGGTTCACGGTGGTGAACGTGGTTCCGCCGGCGATCGCGTCGACGCCGACGGCATCGACGACGGACTTGTCGATGCACGTCGAGATCAGGTACTGCTTCATGCCCGGTGCGGCGGTCTGCAGCGCCTTGAGCGCGGTGGTGCACTGACGCGAGTCGCCCAGGATGGTGACCGCGTCGGGCTTGTTCTCGTTGATAGCCGCGGTGATGTTCGGAGTCGGGTCCGCGATCGAGGTCGGAACGGTGATGACACTGAGGTCGACGCCCGCAGCTTTGAACATCGGCTCGCCGAGCGCCTTCGTCGACGCCGCGGCGTCACCGGTGTCGCCGATGATGACCGAGAACTTCTTGACGCCGTCCTTGGCTGCCTGCGTGGCCATCGCAGACATCGCGCCGACGGATCCGCCGGTCAGCATGAACGCCATCGGCGAGGCCATCTCGGCCTGCGAGACGCCGGAGATCGCGACGTAGGGGATGTTCGCGCCGGAGAGAATCGGGAGGATCACCGCGCCGGTGGAGGTGAACGGCGAGACCACGACGGACGCCTTCTGCTCCACCATCTGGTTTGCGCAACTGGTGGCGGAGGCCGGCTCCTCGAGTTCCTTGCAGACCACGAGGTCGACCTTGTGGCCCTTGATGCCGCCGCCGTTCTCGTTCAAGTACTTCGCGGCGGCCTCGCCCGCCTCACGCAGCTGCGGCAGGCTGACCGCGCCGCCCTCGGGCGTGATGAAACCGATCTTGATGGCCTCGCCGGACGCCGGGTTCGACGTCAGTTCGACGGTCGGGCCGGATGAACTCGTCGTCGAGGACGACTCGTCGGAGGAACAGGCGGTGAGCCCGCCCGCGAGCGCGGCGGATGCGGCGAGGACGACACCGGCGGCGCGGAGCCGGCGAGCGCGACGTGATGGTGCTTTCACGAGATTCCCTTCGGTGATGTCGTGTCGCCGGATCGAGTGCGGGCGATACACGAATCGACTGGGTCCGGAGGTTGGCTCCGGGTCAGCCAGATCAGGAATCTAGCGCGCTCTAGGTCACTTTCTATCTGGTTTCGTTAACTTCGTCACTGTCCTGAACGTGGAATTTCGATCCGCAAGTTCCTGACTAGGCACAATGGGAAAAAGTGTCCGGACACATTCCCAAAAGTGTCTATCGTCCGTTCGGACTACCGGACGCGTCTCAGTACGCGCAGCGACCCGTGAACGGACTCCTCGGTGAAGCGTCCCGAGTCGAGCGCTTGCCGGTAGATCTCGTAGGGTGGCCGACCGCCGTCCTCCGGGTTCGGGAAGACGTCGTGGATCAGAAGCGCCCCGCCCGGGCGGACCCAGCGGGCCCAGCCGTCGTAGTCGTTCTGCGCGGCCTCCATCGAGTGGCCGCCGTCGATGAAGACGAGGTCCACGTCGCGGCCCCAGATGCGGGCGGCGGCGGTCGACGGCGCGAGGAGGCCGAGCACGGTCGACTCCAGCCCGGCGTCGAACATGGTCTGCCGGAACCTGGCCGCGGTGTCGAGCAGGCCGCTGTGCCCGTCGACGAGCGCGGTGTCGTGGTACTCCCAGCCCGGCTGGTGCTCCTCCGACCCGCGGTGATGGTCGACGGTCACGATGAGTGCGTCGTTGGCCTCGGCGGCCGCGCCGAGGAAGACGGTCGACTTGCCGCAGTAGGTGCCGATCTCGACGCCGAGGCCGACGGAATCGGGCTGCGACAGGTAAGTGGCCGCGGTCTGGTGGAGTGCGTACGCCTCGTCGAGCGGCATGAAGCCGGGGGCTTCCTCGGCCGCGCGCAGGCGCTCGTCGGACAGTCCTTGGACGGGAGGGGTCGATGCCATCGTTCGATCGTATAGACACGTGTCCGGCGGCTACGGTTGGAGGCATGAAAGCACAGCTGATCGTGAGTGAAGTGGGCCCCGAAGGCCTGGAACTGCAAGAGATTCCGGAGCCGGAGCAGCAGCCCGGGCAGTACCTGGTCGATGTGCGTTCGTGCGGCGTGTGTTTTCCTGACCTGCTGATGAGCCGGGGCGAGTACCAGTTGCGGCCGCCGGTGCCGTTCGTCCCCGGAACCGAAGTGGCCGGGGTGGTGAGCGCCGCTCCCGAAGGCGGGCGGTTCGCCGTCGGCGATCGCGTCGTGGTCGCGTCGATGCTCGGTGGATTCGGCGAGCGGATCGCCGTCGTCGAGCAGCAGTTGTTCCCGCTTCCCGAGGAACTGACCTTCGACGAGGGCGCCGCCCTCGGTATCAACTTCCAGACCGCGCTGTTCGCGCTGAAGATGCGCGCGAATCTCCAGCCGGGCGAGACGGTCGGTGTTCTCGGCTCCGCCGGTGGCGTCGGCGTCGCGTCGATCATCGTGGCGAAGGCGCTGGGCGCACGGGTGATCGCCGTGGTGCATCGGACGGGCAACGAGGAGATGCTCCGCGGACTGGGTGCCGACGAGGTGGTTCAGCTGACCGACGGGTGGAAGGACCGGGTCCTCGAGCTGACCGGCGGCGGCGTGGACGTGCTGGTCGATCCGGTCGGCGGACCGGTCTTCGACGAAGCGCTGCGGGCGGTGGCGCCCGACGGCCGGTTCGTCGTGATCGGATTCGCCGCTGGCGGCATCCCGACGGTCAAGCTCAATCGGGTCCTCTTCCGGAACATCTCGGTAGTGGGCGCGGCCTGGGGTGAGTACATCCGCACGCATCCCGATGTGCCGGGGAGGCTCCATGAGGACATCGTCCGGCTGGTCGGCGAGGGCATGCGACCGCCGGTGAACCACCTGTACGAGCTGGCCGATCTGCCGCAAGCGCTCACCGACCTCGCCGAGGGCCGGGTTCGAGGCAAGGCGGTCGTGCGGGTGTCGGAGGGATAGCCGGTAGGAGTTCGAATCAGCAGTGTTCGGTGTGACCACCAGGTGGTCACACCGAACACTGCCGGCGTCCACGCCCCGGGGTATCTCACCAGAACTCGTACCAGGCGAGGTGGTCTCGGTGCAGGTCGGTGGTGACGATCAGTCCTCGACGACCGCGGTAGACGGTGACCGGTGTGCCGATCGGGTATTTCGCGAGCAGCGCGGCCGGACCCTTCACGTCGCGTCCGTAGAACGTGAAGTGGCGGTTGATCCGCACCAGCTCGCGGGAGTGCTCACGTCGGTCGGTGGGATCGGCGGGGAACCAGACGGTCAGGGTGATGACCCGTCGGTCCGGACCCCTCGGATTGCGGCGGTACGAGTCCTCGTAGGTGCGGATCCTCCCCGGTGACGCCTGGCCGACGCGCGTGACGCGAGTCGCCAGGAGCGCTCCGGCGGCTCTCGCGGTGCGGCGGTACGCCCAGACGGCGAACAGCCCACCGGCGATCCCGAAGAACGCGATCCAGCTCTGGAAGAAGGAACCGGCCGCTGAACCCGAGAACGCCTCGCCGAGCTCGTACGCCACGACGATCCCGAGGCCGAAGAAGATGATGACCACCACGGGGTACAGCAGCGTGAACACGATCGCGATGACGATCCTCGGCCAGCGAGGCTCCCCGGACGGGGCTTCGCGTTGCTGCGTCACGAGGGGAATCTACGCGCCGGCTGCGCGAACCGCGGCCGCGAGTCCCGCGAGGAGCGCCGGATCGGCGGTGTACGGCGTGTTGAACCCGAGCCGGTCGACCAGCGGACCGTATCTCGACACCAGTTCCGCGGACCCGGAGGCGATGTCGTCGACGGTCACCGCGACGGCGTCCACCAGCGCGTCGTCCACGAGCCGTGTCATGCCGGACCAGTCGCCGCCGCGTGAGAGCCCGTGCAGACGAGGACCGAGGTCGCCGTAACCGACGGATGCGAGGACCGGGTGGTAGGCGGGGGTGGAGCCGTAGAACGCGATCTGCTTGCGGACGGCGTCGCGGGCCCGGGCTCGTTCGGCGTCGTCGTGCCCGACGATCACCATCGCCGAGTGGTGCACCGACGGCATCGGTCGGTCGCTCGACTCGGCGCCCGCGGTGAGTGCAGGCAACGTGGTCTCACGCAGAAAGCGGGGTGGGCACAGCGGGTGCGACAGGAACCCATCCGCGACCTCGCCCGCGACCCGCGTCATGCGAGGTCCGACGCCTGCCAGCCAGATCGGCGGCGGGCCGAATCCGTCGACCTCGGCTGCCGCCGGGCGGAACAGGGGCGGCATCAGCGTGTGCTGGTAGAACTCGCCGCGGTGGTCGAGCCGGCCGCCGGTCTCCCAGCTGTCCCAGATCGCCCGGATCGCTGCGATCATGTCCCTGGTCCGATCGGCCGGACGGCTCCACGGCATGCTGTACCGGCGGGTGATGTGCGGCTTGATCTGCGTGCCGAGGCCCAGGACGAAGCGGCCCTTCGAATACGCCTGCAGATCCCAGCCGATGGTCGCGAGCAGCATCGGATTGCGGGCGAATGCGATCGCGACCGAGGTGCCGAGCTGGACGCGGTCGGTGTGCTCCGCGGCCAGCAGGAGCGGGAGGAACGGGTCGTGCGCCCCCTCGAACGTCCAGACCCCGAACTCTCACGTCCAGCCCCCGTCGTCCCCCGCGGCCTCGGCATCGGCGGCAGCCGAACCCATCTGACGCAGGTCGCAGACGATCGTGGTGTCGACTCGCATGGAGTCAGCCGATTCCGAAGAGAGTCGCCGCGTTGTCGTGGAACACTCCGCGCAGCCACTCGTCGCCGAGATCCAGCCGGACACACGCGTCGAGGGACTCGGTGTAGCTGTACGGAATGTTCGGGAAGTCACTGCCGAAGAGGATCTTGCCGCCGAGATCGCGCAGGCGCGGCAGCAGTTCCACCGGATAGGGCGCGCCCTCCTCGGAGAACGTCGTGAACGACATCGTGGTGTCGAGCCGCACATTCTCGTACCGCTCGGCGAGCGCGAGGAACGACTCGTACTCGGGAGTGCCCATGTGGGCGACGATCAGCGGCAACGTCGGGAAGCGCTCGAGCAACGTCGCGATCCGGTCGGGACCGGTGAACTCGCCCGGGGCGGGACCGGACCCGCAGTGGATGACGACGGGGACCTGGGCGTCGTCGATCGTGCCCCAGACACCGTCCAGAAGCGGGTCGATCGGGGAGTAGGCGCCGACCTGGATGTGCGACTTGAAGACGGCGGCACCGGACTCGATCGCGCGCTCGACGTACGACGGCGCGCCCTCTTCGGGATAGAACGTCGCAGTGTGCAGACAATCCCGGTGGCTCGCCGCGAACTCGGCACCCCACCCGTTGAGCCACTCGGCCATGTCCGGCTTGTGGGGGTAGATCATCGAGCTGAAACCGCGGACTCCGAACGCGCGCAACGTCTCGACGCGCTGCTCCTCGTCGGCGCGGTAGGCGATCGGCCATTCGCGGCCCAGCATCGGTCCGGCGGAGTCGAAGTACGCCCAGACCTTGTCCATCACCCGCCGCGGCATGAAGTGGGTGTGGACGTCGATCAGCCCGGGGAGCCCGAGCTCTCGCCACACCGTCCGCACGGCTTCGGCCTCGGCGGCCGAGAACGGTGCCGCAGTCTGTTCGTCACACATGGAGGTGACGCTACCGAACGCCCGCTCGGGCGTCTGCCGGACCGGCCCGTCGATGAAACGGCGCGCGCCCGGCCGCCGCCCAACAATCACTCGTAACGGGTGACTTGGGCACATGTGGACCGGTTCTCAGGCGATCATGATGACGCCACCGGAGATCGACGCCTCCGGAAGACGAGCAGAAAGGCCTCGATATGGGCGACACCCAGCCCGACCCGGCTGAGCCTGAGGAGTTCCGGGTCCCCGTCGGGCGACTGATCGCGATGACGCCCGTGGGCATCATCGTCGGCGCACTCTGTGCGCTCGGTCTCTGGGGTATCTCGGTCGTCGCCGGGTTGGTGCAGAAGCTGGTGTGGGACCACCTCAGTTCGGCGCTGGGAGTCGATCCCGACTCCGGTTGGTGGATCGTCACGATTCTGACCTGCGCCGGCCTGTTGTCCGGTCTGGTGATCCGCTACGTGCCCGGGCATGCCGGGAACGACCCGGCAGCCGCCGGGCTCGTGTCCGCGCCCCTGGCACCGAAGGTGTTGCCGGGCCTGGTGATCGCGACGATTCTCACGCTCGCAGGCGGTGTGAGCCTCGGTCCGGAGAATCCGATCATGGCGATCAATGCGGCGATCATCGTCGCGCTGGGCGCGCGATTGGTCCCGAAGGTAGGACAGCAGGAGTGGATGGGTCTGTCGACGGCGGCGACGATCGGCTCGCTCTTCGGCACCCCGGTCGCCGCGGCCCTGATGATCTCGGAAGCCAACAGCGGCGATCCGCGTGTCCCGCTGTGGAATCGGCTCTACGTTCCGCTGGTCGCGGCGGCCACCGGTTCGTACGTCATCCTCCACTTCACCGACCTGGATCTGTCGATCGGACTGCCGCAGGAGGAAGTGGGCGGGGTGATCCACGTCCTCATCGCGATCGGCATCGCGATCGTGGTCGCCGGCGTCGGCGTGATCGGTGCGATCGTCTTCGACCCGCTGCACCGGGTGCTCAACGCGACGATGCGCAGCCCGGTCCTGCGACTGACGGTCGGCGGACTGGTGCTCGGTCTCCTGGGCGCTGTCGACGGCACCATCACCCTGTTCAAGGGCCTCGACGAGATGAAGGAGTTGCCCGGCGAGATGGCGACCACCACCGCCGTCGGGTTCTTCGTCCTCGCTGGAATCAAACTCTGCGCCATGCTCATCGCCAGCGCCTCCGGGTTCCGGGGCGGACGCATCTTTCCGGCTGTCTTCGTCGGCGCGGCAATGGGTTTCGGGATCCACGCCATGTGGTCGTCGGTGCCCCTCACACTGTGCGCCGCGGCGTCGGTCGTCGGCCTGTCCGTCGCGGCGACGCGGAACGGCTGGATCAGCGTCTTCCTCGGTCTGGCGATCGTGCCGCAATTCGATCTGTTCGTCCCGTTGCTCTTCGCGACACTCGCCGCGTGGCTGTTGGTGGCGAACGCGCCGGAACTGACCGCGAAACCATTGGCACTTCGCCGGGCCGCGGATCCGGCTGTGAAGGGAGCGTGACATGAAGGTCCTGGACCGTCTGCACGGTGCGAAGTCGAAATTCTCGAAGCCCAAACCCGCCGACGCCGTCTCCGGTCTGGTGACCGCGCTGTTCTCCATCCCCGAGGGCATGGCGTACGCCTCGATCGGCGGCTTCAATCCCGTCAGCGGTCTGTATTCGGGCATGCTGTCGACGCTCGTCGGGTCGGTCTTCGCGCGCACCGTGCTGATGGTCACGACGCTGACGAGTGCGATCGCGCTGTCGTCGCAGAGCGTGCTGTCGTCGGCAGGGCTCGATCCGCACGATGTCGGCAACATCGCGATGCTCACCGTCGCGGTCGGCATCGTGATGCTGGCGCTCGGTCTGCTGCGCGTCGGCGCGATCATGGACTTCGTCTCCAGCGCGGTGATGACCGGTTTCACGGTCGGTATCGCGGTTCAGATCGTCGCCGGTGTGCTCGGCGACGTCACCGGCTACGACCCCGATCGCCACAACACCGTCCTGAAGTTCTTCGACGCCGGCGCCCACGTCTCGCAGTGGTCGTGGACGGCGGTGGCGGCCGCGGTCGGCACCATCGCGGTCTGGGGTGTCTTCCAGTTCGTCAAACCGCTGAAGTCGTACGCGACGCTCATCGCGCTGGTCGTCGTGACCGCGGTGGCTGCCGTGGCCGGGCTGGACATCAAATCGGTGGGTGACATCGCGAAGGTGCCGAACAGCCTGCCGTCCTTCACGTTCCCGGATCTGAGTGCGTTCCCGCATCTACTGCTCGGTGCGTTCGCGATCGCCCTGGTCGCACTCGCGCAGGCCGCGGGCATCTCCGCCGCGGTGCCGAACCCCGACGGGTCTCGAACGAACGCATCGGGCGACTTCTCGGCACAGGGTGCGGCAAACATCGTCGGCGGCTTCTTCGGCTCGCTGCCGACCGGCGGATCGCTCTCGCGCACCGGCGTCGCCGTCTCGGCCGGCGCCGCGACCCGGTGGGCGGGCATCTTCGCCGGCGCGTGGCTGATCATCCTGGTCCTGCTGGTCGGCTCGCTGGCGGAGATCATCCCGATGGCGGTGATCGGCGGACTGCTGTTCGTGATCGGCTTCGAGCTGATTCAGGGCCGATGGTCGGACATCATGCTGGTCCTCCGAACCGCGCCGCTGAGTGCGGTGGCGATGGTGATCACCTTCGTGGCGACCACCCAGATCCCCCTGCAGGACGCGATTCTGGTGGGTGCGGCGATCTCGCTGCTTCTGTACTGCGTCCAGGCGGCACGTGGCGCCCGGCTCAAGACACTCGTGCCGAACGACGAGGGCTGGCAGTTCGATGACGTGCCGAAGGTCCTGCCGGCCGACGGAGTCACCGTTCTCTACTACTCGGGTGTCGCGCTGTTCGCCGAGATCCCGCGAATCTCCGAGACCTGGCCGAGGATCCCCGAGGAGCGGGGCAGGTACGTGGTGATCCTCAGTGTCCGCGTGCTGCCCGACGTGCCGTCCGCGACCCTGCAGAAACTGTTGCGCAAGCAGGCCGACGCCATCCACCAGACCGGTGGCCGGCTGATGCTGGCCGGCGTCAGCCCGGCGATGATCACCTCGGTGAAGCGCGCCGGACTCTTCACCGCGCTCGGCGAGGAGAACGTGATTCCGGCGACTCCACAGGTCTTCGGTGCGCTCGACGCCGCCTACGCGGAGGCGCAGCGTTGGGTGGATGAGGGGGAGTCCGGTACGGGCGACGGTGGTGGGAAGTCGGTGGACGGTTAGGCGGCACACGGCTTGAGCCGCAGTCAGTTCGGCGTGCGCGGCGGAGACAGTCCGAGTCCCCGCATCAACGACTCGGCGGCGAATCGAACGGCGTCGTCCCACGGTGTGGCGAGGAACTCCTGACGATCGGTCGCGTAATGGTTCGCCAAGCCGCTCATCGTCGCCCACAGGAGTGTCATCGCCGGGGCGAGATCGCCGTCGTAGCCGAATCGCTGCAGTGCCGACGACAGCGCATCGACCATCCGTCCGGTCGACGCGCGAAGGCTGTCGGCGGACTCTCTCTGAACTCGACCCTCGGCCGTGATCAGGCTCAGCGCGTCGAACTGCCGCCCGAAGATGAGGTAATCGTCCCGGTACATGTTGACGGTGACGGTGAACGCCTCGACCGCGTCGCGGGAGGCGGTGATCGCCGGGGCCAGCCGCGCCATCATCGCGTCGAGTCTGCTCGCGAAGACCGCGATGAACAGTGACTCCTTGTTCGGGTAGTACGTGTACACGGTACCGAGCGAGATGTCGGCCCCGGCGGCCACATCTCGCATGCGGAGGGCGTCGTAACCACCGGTCATCAGCAAAGACTCGCCGGATTGCAGGATGTCGACGCGCCGCTGCTCGCGGTCACCCCACCGGGTCGCCGGTACCTTTCGATGCGAGTCCATCACGGGAACATCCTGCCCGTCCCCGGCCGTCATGCGTCTTGGCGCCGGACGGATTCGTCGAACTGAACGGCGTCGTGTGCGCAGATCAGTTGGACATTCGCCGCCGACGCGGAGCACAGGTCGGCGAGCCGTCGCCGAGTCCGGCGGGCGTCGCGCGGTCGACGCGCGGTGACGAATTGCGAGAAGGCCATCGACGCGGGCACACGTCCGCCCTGCGCGGCATTCTGGTGATAGAAGGCGTCACCGCAGTGAAGCAGCCATCCGTCACCGTCGCGGACCGCGACGCCCATGTGGCCCTCGGTGTGGCCGGGTAGCGCGACATACGCGAAGTCGTCGCCGAGCCCGGAGAGCGCGGCCGCGGGAAAACCGAACCAGTCGTCGGCGGACGCGGTGTAAGTCTGCACGTCGTCGGGATGCTTGGACCGGCGCCAGGGGCGATTGCGGACGGCTGCCGACGGACCGGGTTCCGAGTCGGCATTCGCCAACTCCCGTGCGCTCACATGCAGCCGCGCCGTCGGAAAGTCGTCGATCCCACCGGTGTGATCCGAATCGAGGTGGGTCATCACGATGTCCGTGACGTCCGTGGGGTCGTATCCCAGCGCTTCGACTTGAGACAGCGCCGTCTCTTCGTAGGCGAGTTCCGGACGGATGATGCTCGTCAACGGACGGCCCAGGCGTCCGACGGGATCGGCGAGGTCGCGTCGGCCGAATCCGGTATCGACGAGCACCAGGCCACCTTCGGTCTCGACCAGCAGAACGTGGCACACCATTCGGGTGCCGCCCAGCGGGTGCATCGTTCCGCAGTTGAGGTGTGTAATGGTCATCGCGCCTCAATCTGAACATCGTTCGAAAATGAATCATGTTCAGAATGGTCGGGGGTTCGACGATTGTCAACCGGTCGCGATTCGCCTGGACGGACTCGTACGACGACCTGACCGACCCTCCGCGTATCGGACCTCGCGTGTCAGCCCTGCCCGTCCTGCGCGGCCAGTTCGGCCCGGAGTTTCATGATCTGATCGCGCGACGGAAGCTCCTTCGGCGACACCATGATCGCCTCGGCGGTCACCGTCGGACCGTCGGCCGTGCAGATCTCTCCGCGAACGAAGATCTTCCGGCCCTCGCGACGGACGGTCTCGGCACTCATGCTCAGCGGACCGAGTGGTGTCGGGCGCAGGTACTTGACGGTCAATGTGCCTGTGAAACAGGGCAATCCGTTGCCGACGCTGGCGGCCTCGCCGAGCAGCTGGTCGATCAGCATCGCGGACACGCCTCCGTGCACCAGCCCGCCGGGGCCTTCGTACGCGGCACCGAGCTCCACGTCGCAGGTGGCCCGACCGTCCTCGTGATGCACGATCCGCATCGGCGGGGCGATGCCGTTCCGCGCACCGACCGCGGCGTTGCCCCACGAGAGGCCGCTCAGCTCGCGGGTGAACTGCACCCCGAAGCTTCCCGGCTTCTGCTTGGTGCGCAGGCGGGCGACGATCGCGTCGATCTGCTCGCGCGCTGCGTTCAGCTCGTCGTCGTCGACCTCGGTCCGGATCACCGCGTCGATGAGTCCGCGAACCGAATCGGTGAGCGGCTCGACGACGCTGAGCTGCTGCGCGATCTCTTCGGCGCTCAGGTCTACCAGTCGGAAGTTCATGTGCGTCAGCCTATGGTCGGTGGCGGGGTTCCCGGGCGCGAGTCCCGGTCAGCGGCCAGACTTCTTATGCTTCTTGATCACTTCGCCGAACATCATCGTCATCTTGGTGCCCAACGGCCAGCCCACGTAGTAGCAGAGGAACAGGCCGATCTCGTTCAGTTCCTCCGGCGTGAGTTCGCCGTTGCCCAGCGCGGCGCCGGCCTGGATCTCCGCCACGTCGACCTGTCCGTTCGCCGCGAGTGCGCCGAGAAGGATCAGCCTCCGGTCGCGGTGGGTCAGGCCGTCCCGACTCCACACCTCGCCGAAGACCTGGTCGGCGGTGTGGGCGAAGAAGTCGCCGGGGCCGTCGGACATCTCCCAGCCGTACACCTCCGACATCTTCGCGAGGCCTTTGCGGCGCTGATCGGTCATCGGGGGCGTGGTGACGTCATCCGTCATCGTTGTTCTCCTTCGGGGGTTTCCAGTTCAACCGGCGAGAGGTGGGGGACGCCGAGGCCGGCGGCCAGGTCGGTGAGTGCACGGCGGCCCAGTGGCAGGTCGACTCCGAGCTCGTCGGCCAGCCCGAGGGCGAGGGTCAGATCCTTCTCGCCGAGTTCGCGGACATGGGTGAACACGCCGTACCAGAAGTCGTCCGGAGCGATCGGCGCGGTGGTGTCGCGCAGCATGATCGCGCCTGCGCCGCCGGTGATCGCATCGGTGTGCCGAACCACCCGACCCAGCTTCGCGATGTCGATCCCCGCGGCTTCGGCGAGCCGGGCGGCCTCCGTGGTCGCGGTGAAGGAGATGAAGTGAAGGAGGTTGCGTGCCAGCTTCATCCGTGTCCCGTCGCCCGCGTTCGGTCCGGCGTGGACGATCATGTCGCCCGCCGGCGCCAGCGCTGCCTTCGCGCGGTCGTAGGCTGCGCGGTCGCCGCCGATCATGATCGCGAGGCGGCCCTCCTTGGCGCCCGGCGCACCCCCGGAGATCGGGGCGTCGAGCAGTACGACGTCGTGTCGGGCACAGAGCTCGGCCTGCTCGGCCGCGGTCTCCGGCGAGATCGTCGAGTGCACCGCGATGAGCGAACCCGGTGCCAGGTGATCGAGCAGCCCGCCGACCACTTCCCGCACCTGGTCGTCGTCGCGGACGCAGATGCTGATGAGGTCGCACGACGTGGCCAGGCCGGCGAGGCTGTCGGCGGCTGTCGCGCCGGCGTCGACGACCGCGGCGAGGGCGTCGGGGGAGACGTCGAAAGCGGTCATCGGCGCGGCCGCCGCGAGTCGTGCCGCCATCGGCCCGCCGATGTTCCCGAGGCCGATGTAGCCGAGCCGGAGCGTGTTCTCGCTCATGAACGGATGACCTGTCCGCCGTCGACGTTGAAGATCTGGCCGGTGATCCACGATGCCTCGTCCGACAGGAGGAACAGGCACATACCGACCAGATCCTCCGGGGTGCCCATGCGGCCGAGCGGCAGCTTCGAGACCATGTCGTTCACCATCTCGGTGGGCGTCGTCGACCGGGTCGCCTCGGTGTCGATCGGGCCGGGGGCGATGGCGTTGATGCGGATCCGCTGTCCGCCGAGTTCGACGGCGAGCTGCTGGGTGAGGCCGTTGACGCCGACCTTCGCCAGTCCGTAGAAGCCGCTGTACACCCAGGCCGCGGTGGACGACTGGTTGACGATCGCGCCGCCGTGGCGCATGTGCGGGTAGCACGCTCGGGTCACGTTGAGTGCGCCGTCGAGGTTCACGCTCATGAACTTCTTGTAGTAGTCCCACGGGACGGTGGTGAGGAAGTCGAGCTTCATGCCGCCGTAGATCGCCGCGTTGTTGACGAGCGCGTCGATCTTGCCGCGCTCGTCGACGACGGCCTCGGCGAGCGCCGCAGCCGATTCCGGATCGGCGACGTCGGTGTGGCAGTACATGCCGCCGATCGAGTCGGCGACGGTCTGCCCGGCCTCGTCGTTGACGTCGGCGATGACGACGTACGCGCCCTCGGCGGCGAGGGCGCGCGCATAGGCTTCGCCGATGCCGCCCGCGGCGCCGGTGACGATCGCGGTCTTGTCACTGAATCGGGTCATGCTGTGTGTTCCTTTGGTGGTGTTGTGCTGGTGGTTTCGACTCGCTTCGCTCGCTCAACCAGCGGAGGGAAGTGCTCGCTCAACCAGCGGAGGGAAGTGCTCGCTCAATCAGCGGGCGGGGAGTGCTCGCTCAACGAACGGGTGGGGAGACGGACGAGACGACGACACAGGGGTTGGGCGGGGATGTTGTGACGAGCTCTCCGCAGCGACGAGGCGCTAGCCGAGGAGTGAGGACTGCCGAGGAACAACATCCCCGCCCAAGCCCGGGCCGCAGACAGCGGGGGAGAGATCAGACGGGCGTTGCCACCGCTTTGATCTCGAGATACTCGGAGAACCCCGCCACCCCCATCTCGCGGCCGATCCCGCTCTGCTTGTAGCCGCCGAAGGGGACGTCGGCCGAGTACCAGATGCCGCCGTTGACGCCCATGGTCCCGGTCCGGACGCCGTCGACGACCGCGTTGATCCGGTCGGGATCGGTGCCCCAGACGGCGCCGGAGAGTCCGTAGGGGGAGTCGTTGGCGATGTCGATCGCGTCTTGGTCACCGTCGTGCGGGACGATCACCAGGACCGGCCCGAAGATCTCCTCCTGGGCGACGCGTGCGGAATTGTCGAGCCCGGAGATGAGGGTGGGTTCGATGAAGAAACCCTTCTCCTGGTCGGCGGGGCGGCCGCCGCCGACCTCGATCACGCCGCCCTCGTCGCGCGCGAGACGCAGGTATTCCTCGACGCGCTCGCGTTGGCGTGCGGAGATCAGCGGCCCGCACACCGTCCCCGGCCGGGTGGGGTCGGCGGCGGCCAGACCGGCCATCGCATTCTTGGTGAGTTCGACGGCGGCGCCCAGTGTTTCACGTGGCACCAGCAGTCGGGTGGTGATGGCGCAGCCCTGGCCGGCGTGGGTGACGACGGAGAAGGCCGCCATCGAGCAGGCCGCGCCGAGGTCGGCGTCGTCGAGGACGATGAACGCCGACTTGCCGCCGAGTTCGAGGAAGACCTTCTTGAGCGTCGGCGCGGCCGCGGCCATCACCTTGCGACCGGTGTCGGTGGAGCCGGTGAACGAGATCAGGTCGACGCGCGGATCGGTGCAGAGCTGTGCTCCGAGCAGATGGTCGGTGGAGGTGACGATGTTGATCACGCCCGGTGGAAAATCGGTCTCCTCGGCGATCACCTTGCCGACCAGCGCCGCGCACCACGGGGTGTCGGGGGCGGGCTTGAGGATCACGGTGCAGCCGGCCGCCAGCGCGGGACCGATCTTGGCGAAGTTGATCTGGTGCGGGAAGTTCCACGGCGTGATGGCGCCGACCACACCGATGGCTTCCGCGCGCAGTTCGCGGCGGTTCTTGATGCCCATCGGACTGGCCTCGCCGAGGTCGGTGGTCCACGAATAGCTTTCGGCGAGGTCGGCGAAGTACCCGAGGTCGGTGATCGGGCCGACCAGCTGGGGTCCGTGGGTCAGGAACGTCGGGCACCCGACCTCGGCGACGGTCAGCTCGCGCAGTTCGTCGGCGTGAGCCAGCAGGGCGTCGCGCAGCTGGCGTAGGCAGTGGGCGCGGAAGGCGTGGTTCCGGGACCAGTCCGTCTGATCGAATGCGCGGCGAGCGGCGTCGATCGCCGCGTCCATGTCGGCGGACGTGCCCTCGGCGGCTTGGCCGATGACCTCCTCGGTGGCCGGGTTGACGACCTCGAACGTGCCGCCGGATCCGGGGATCAGCTTGCCGTCGATCAGCAGGTCGGTGGCGTTGTCGGGTCGTAGCGAGATGCTCGCTCGAGTCATATTCAGAACTCCATCTGGACAGGTGTCTGGACTTCGATTCAACCGTAGAGTAGCGTGCGTCACATGTCCACCCCCGTCGAATCCGCCGGTGTCGCCACCGAGTCGACCCGCCGTCGCCTCAGTCCCCAGCAGGCCGAGAAGATCAGCAAGATGGCCGACGCCGCCGTCGAGATCCTCGCGGCCGACGGTTTCGACGCGCTCTCGGTGCGCGACGTCGCCAAACGGGCGGGCGTCGCGCCGGCCACCGCGTACACGTACTTCAGCTCGAAGAGTCACCTGGTCGCGGAGGTGTTCTGGCGTCGGCTCGCGGCCGGTGTCCCGGAAGCGGATCCGTCGCTGCCCGCGCGTGATCGAGTGGCGCAGGTGCTGCGCGGCGTGTCGATGGTGGTTGCGGGCGACGGCCAGCTCGGCGGCGCCGTCACCGTCGCCCTCCTCGGCAACGATCCGGACTCCGAGCACCTGCGCTGGCGCATCGGGCGCTTCATCCACGATCGCCTCGCGGCCGCGGTCGGCAACGACCATCCCGAGGCCGAGCGCGTGGTCGACGCGCTGCAGATGCTGTACGCGGGTGGACTCGTCACCGCGGGCATGGGCCACCTGACCTACGAGGCCACCTCCGAGCGGCTGGTCGCCGCCGCCGGGCTGCTGATGCCCGCGGACTGACCCGGACCCGACACAGGCCCGACCAGAACCGACCGAAGCCTTTGATCCACAAGCCGATTCACGATTGATGGGAAGAGACGTTGACCGTCACCGACACCGGAATGCAGGGGTCGATACCCTTCGACCCCTACGACTACGACTTCCACGAGGACCCGTACCCGACATACGCGCGACTGCGCCGTGAGGCGCCCGTCTACCGCAGCGCCGACGGCGACTTCTGGGCCTTGGCCCGGCACGACGACGTCTCGGAGGCCTTCCGCGACAACGTCCGGCTGTCCAACAGCTGGGGCGTGTCGATGGACCCGTTGTCGTACAACGAGAACGCCGAGTACGCCATGAGCTTCCTGGCGATGGACGATCCGCGGCATCTGCGACTGCGCAAGCTGGTCTCGAAGGGCTTCACCCCGCGCCGGGTGAGCGAGCTGGCACCGCGGATCCAGGAGCTGACGCATCAGCACTGGTCGCGGTGCCTGGAGATGGGCGAGTTCGACTTCGTCCACGACTTCGCCGGACTGCTCCCGATGGACGTGGTGTCCGAGCTGCTGGGCGTCGGACAGTCCGACCGCGCTCACCTGCGGACTCAGTCGGACCTGCTGATCCACCGCGAGGAGGGTGTCACCGACGTCCCCGAGGCCGCGATCCGCGCGTATGTGGAGCTGCACGGCTTCTACACGGAACTGCTGGCCGACCGGCGGAAGAACCCGGGCGACGATCTCGTCTCGGCGCTGATCGGCGCCGAGCTCGCGGGCGACGACGGCGAACTCACCGCGATGACAGACCAGGAGATCATCGGCTTCATGATGCTGATGGTGGTGGCGGGCAACGAGACCACCACCAAGCTCCTGGCGAACTCCGTCTTCTGGGGTCATCGCAGCGGCGGACAGGTGGCCGGGATCCTCGACGCGGTGGGCGCCGGGGCCGACGCGCTCGAGATCGTCGAGGACTGGGTCCAGGAGACGCTCCGCTACGACACCTCGACGCAGATGCTGCTGCGGCGCGTCGCCCGCGACGTCGAGTACGGCGGCCGGACCATTCCGGCGGGCGATCGCGTGCTGCTGCTGATCGGTTCGGCGAACCGGGATGAGGACGTCTTCGGACCCGACGCCGACCAGTACCGCATCGGCCGTGACAGCAGCCGCACCATCCTGTCGTTCGGACTCGGCACCCACTTCTGCCTCGGCGCGCACCTCGCACGGCTCGAGACCAACATCGGTCTGGCCGAGATCGCCCGCACCGTCAAGAGTTTCGAGGTCGACGTCGCCGCCGCCGAGCGCGTGCACTCGGTCAACGTCCGCGGCTTCGCCGCCCTCCCGATGAAAGTGATCGCCCGATGAGATTCCAGCCCCATCCCGACCGTCGACCGGTCCTGGTCGCCGGCGCGTCGTCCGGCATCGGTGAAGCGACCGCGCGTGCCCTCGCCGCCGCCGGACACCCCGTCGCCCTCGGCGCCCGCCGCGTGGAGAAGTGCGCGGAGACCGCCGCGCAGATCGTCGCCGACGGCGGCGAGGCCGTGGCGGTGTCCCTCGACGTCACCGACGACGACGCGGTGCGCGCCGCGGTCGCCGCCGCGGAGGCCGCGCTCGGTCCGCTCGAAGTGGTCGTCACCGGTGCCGGTGACCTGCAGATCGGACGGGCCCACGAGATGCCCGTCGACGACTGGGCCGCGCAGATCGACGTCCACCTCGTCGGCGCCTATCGCATGTACCGGGCCGTCGCGCCGGCGATGATCGAACGCCGTCGCGGGGACATCGTCTTCATCAGCTCCGACGTCGTCACCCATCCGCGCCCGTGGTCGTCGGCGTACGTCGCCGCCAAGTGCGGTGTCGAGGGCATGGTCGCGACGATCGGCATGGAACTCGAAGGAACCGGCGTCCGCGCCGGCCTGGTCCGGCCCGGTCAGACGATCACCGGCATGGGCATGAACCTCGATCAGCAGCAGACCGAGGACATGCTCAACGACTGGATCGCGTTCGGACTGGCCAGGCACGGCCACTTCCTCAAACCCGAGAACCTCGCCTCGGCCGTCATGGCGATGATCTCGATGCCGCCCGGCGCGCACATGCGTTCGGTCGACGTCGAAGCCGAGGGCAAGCTCGTCCCACCCGCCCAACCCACCCAGACCGCCCCGGCTACGCAGTCCGCGGAAGGAGCACTAGCATGACCTCATCAGACACCGCAACGTCCATCCGCGTCTCCGGCGGCGAGGGCGAGCACGGTCACCTCGACGAGCTCGCCACCGATCCGATCGGCCTGTTCCGGCGCGTGCGCGACGAGCACGGCGAGGTGGGCATGTTCCAGCTCGCCGATCGCGAGGTGGTCCTGGTCAGCGGCGCCGCCGCCAACGAGGAGTTCTTCCGCGCCCCGGACGAGGTGCTCGACCAGGGCGCCGCGTATCCCTTCATGACCCCGATCTTCGGCGAGGGCGTCGTCTTCGACACCAGCCCCGAGCGGCGGTCGGAGATGCTGCACAATCAGGCGCTCAAGGGTGCGCACATGAAGCAGCACGCGGTCACCATCCCAGACGAGGTGGAGCGGATGATCGCCGACTGGGGCGACGAGGGGGAGATCGATCTCCTGGACTTCTTCGCCGAGCTGACGCTGTACACGTCGTCGTCGTGCCTGATCGGCCGCAAGTTCCGCGAGGAGCTCTCCGGGCACATCGCGCACCTGTACCACGAGCTCGAGAAGGGCACCGATCCCATCGCGTACGTCGACATGCACGCGGACATCGAGAGCTTCCGTCGCCGCGACGCCGCGCGCGCCGAGCTGGTGGAGTTCATCGGCGGCGTCATGGACCGGCGCATCGCGAATCCGCCTGCGGACAAAGAGGATCGGGACCTGCTCGACGTCCTGGTGTCGCTCAAGAACGACGACGGCTCGCAGATGTTCACCCCGGACACCGTCACCGGCATCTTCATCTCGATGATGTTCGCCGGGCACCACACGACGTCGGGAACGGCGGCGTGGACGCTGATCGAACTGCTCAAGCATCCGGACTATCTCGCCGAGGTCACCGGTGAGCTCGACGGGATCTATTCGGACGGAACCGAATACAGCTTCGCCGCGATGCGTCAGATCCCGAAGCTGGAAGGGGCGATCAAGGAGGCGCTGCGACTGCATCCGCCGCTGATCATCCTGATGCGGCTGGTCCAGGAGGACTTCGAGGTCGGCGGGGTCACCGTGCACAAGGGGCAGTCGATCGCCGTCTCGCCCGCGGTCTCGAATCGCCTGCCCGAGGACTTCCCGAATCCCGACGCCTTCGATCCGGCCCGATACGACGAGCCCCGCCAGGAGGACCTCGTCAACCGCTGGACCTGGATCCCGTTCGGCGCGGGCAGGCACCGCTGTGTCGGCGCGCAGTTCGCGATGATGCAGCTCAAAGCCATCTTCTCGGTGCTGCTGCGCAACTACGAATTCTCCCTCGTGCAGGACGCCGACAGCTACCGCAACGACCATTCCAAGATGGTCGTCCAGCTGCAGTCCGGAGGAGGCTGCTGCACCAGCCGTGCCGTGTCGCCTACCGGCGGGTGCGGTGATGCGCGTCGTCGTCGATCTCGACCTGTGCCAGGGACATGGCATGTGCGAGATGGAGGCGCCCGACGTCTTCGAAGCGGGCCGCGACGCCGTCACCCTGCTCGATGAGACCCCCGATGAATCCCGGCGCGCCGAAGTGGAGGCCGCCGTCCGTTACTGCCCTACCCAAGCCCTGAAGATCGTGGAGGACTGACATGGCATTTCCCCGCTCCGAACTGGACGAGATGAAGCAGCGCTGGCTCGACGCCAACGTCGAGGCCGAGAAGGCGGGCGACTGGCGTCCGCTGGCCGAGTTCTACACCGAGGACGCCACCTACGGGTGGAACTACGGACCCGAGAAGGACTTCATGGCCGTCGGACGCGACGAGATCCGCGAGATCGCGCTCGGACAGGAGATGGAGGGCCTGGAGGGCTGGGAGTACCCGTATCAGGCGTGGGTGATCGACGAGCGGACCGGCGACATGATCGGGCTGTGGCGGCAGATCAACGAGGGGCGCCGTGAGGACGGGTCCAACTACGCGGTGCACGGCATCGGCGGCAGCTGGTTCCGGTACGCGGGCAACTTCCAGTTCAGTTGGCAGCGTGACTTCTTCGACTTCGGGAACGTCTCCGCGCTGTTCCTCGAGATGCTGACGAACCAGGCGTGCAGCGACGGCATGCTCAAGCGGATCGAGAAGTCCGCGCCGGGGAATCTGCCCGGCTGGTATCCGCGCGACGAAGCCCCCGTCGGATTGTGGGAGATGCCGTGAGCCCGACGTCGCTGACCCACGATCAGCTGGCGACGCTGGTCCCGGAGTCGCTGCTGTCGGGCCAGCTGATCGACCGGTCCGGGATGGCGCACCTCATCGCGGAGTTCGGCCGCGAGGGGATGACGCAGGTCGCCATTGAGGAGTGGATGGCGGCGAGCCCGGTCTACACCGCGCGGATGCGGACGGCCCTCGGCATCGACGGCGATGGTGTCGAGGACATGTTCAAGTGCCTGCAACTCGACATCGGCGCGCCGCCGCAGTTCATGGACTTCCGATACCGGATCGTCGACCGGTACCACGGCTCGTTCGTCCTCGACCACTGCGGAGCGTTGCTCGACGTGGAGCCGATGGGCGAGGAGTACGTCACGGCGATGTGCCACGACATCGAGGATCCGACGTTCGACGCGACCGCTATCGCGACGAACCGGCGGGCGCGGATCCGTCCCGTCCACCGTCCGCCGCGAGTGCCCGCCGATCGCGCGCCGCACTGCGAGTGGACGGTCACGATCGAACCGGATCGCGAGGAGCTGCCGCTGCCTGCGGTCACCGAGCCGACGTTGGCGACGCGCGCGGCGGCGATCGAGTTGAGTGCGATCGACCCCGCCGACGCGGATGGTCTGGTCGACTACCGGGGACCGCTGGTCGAGGACCTGGCGTTCGGCGAGTTCTCGACGTCGGCGCTGGTGCGGATTGCGGAGGAGACGGCGCTGCAGCACCAGCTGCTGGCGATCGGTTTCCTGGCCTCGGTGCGGCGTCGGACCGATGAGGGCACGGCCGACGCGATCCTCGACAAGCAGCTGATCGGGATCGCCGGAATCACCGCCGAACGGCTCGCGGCGAGCGTGTTCGGTCGCCGGAACGACGCGCAGGCGCTGGCCGACGTGCTCAACGTCCACCCGGTGTTCGGGCCGACGCAGTACACGGGCGTCGTCGCCGAGGCGGTCGGAGACGGTGTGCGCGTGCGCATTCCGCAGGATTCTCCGGCGGTCGAAGACGGTGCGTGGCTGCGGCTGCTGTCCCAGGGCCGCCTCGATGCGCTGCAGTCCGCAGCCCGCGCGGTCGACGCGACCTGGGTGGTCGGGGAGGCCGTCGTCGATGGCACCGATCTGGTGGTGTCCATTGGCCGCGGAGATCCGCAGCTCGAGTCCGGCGAGGTCGCGATCGTGCGCTTCTCCGCGGGCTCGTCGTTCGCCTTCGCCGACCGAGGCCCGTCGAAGGCGTTGCCGCTGTCGGTGGTGTGAATCGGGACGTCACCTACATGCGCTCCCCGAACTTGCAGGCGCGGACCTCCGGAAGTCCGCGCCTGCAAGTTCGGGGAGCGTGTGTGGTCGGGATACGCGGCCCGACGGCCTACACGTCGAAGCGGGCGTCGGCCGTGGCGCGGCCGAGGAGCTGATCGCCGTCGTACATGCGGGCGTCGAACAGCGACAGCCGGCGGCCCAGCTTCACCGGCGTCACCTCGACGCGTACGGTCCGGCCGTCGACGATGGGGGAGCGGTGGAACTCGCAGGTGAAATCGATCAGCTGGTACCCGCCGCCTGCGCGGACGTTGCGCTGTGCGCCGAACGAGCACGCCTGCCCGAGCATGGTGGCGATCACGCCGCCATGCATGGTGCCCATGAGGTTCGCCATCCACGGCTCACCGGTGAACTCCGCCTCGATCGAACCGTCGTCGTTCGACCGGGTGACGGTGCCGCCGAGAATGCCGGCGAGCGGTCCGACCGGGAGACTGCCGTCGATGAGCTTCGCGATCACGTCGGCACCGGACAGTGCGGGATCGAGTGCGGGGACCGCGGGGAGGGTGTTCGGGGCGGGCGGATCGGCCTGCCACTGGCCGGATTCGCCCGTGGTGGGCCGCCCCACGCGAACGCCGCGGGCGACGCCGAAGCACAGGGTGTCGCCGTCGCCACCGGTGATCGCGACCGAGGTGGTGCCGTAGGTGTCGTTGTGCATCTGGACCTCGCCGGTGGCCCGGACCATGTCGTGCAGGCGCGGTCGTTCGACCATCGACATGGTGAGCCGTGCCTGCATCGACGACGAGTCCATGTTGAGCCGGTGGAACGGGATGCCGCCGATGTCGTCGAACAGGACCGCGAACGCGGGGAGTTCGATCAGTCCGCGGTGATCGGTCAGGTCGGTGCCCAGCTTCTGTGTGAGGACGGGCGTCGCGGTCTCCGTCTCGCGGCCGATGCCGAAGGTCGAGAAGGGATCGGCGTTCCGAAGCGGCGCGGCATGAGTCGTCATGCGTCCGTCATATCAGCACGTCGGACGGGGTGACACTCCGCGGAGGCGGGAGTGAGACCGTCGCCACTCACTGGGGTGCCGCGAGGGATCTGTCCGTTCCGGGGCTGCCGAGGGCAGATTGCCCTCGCAGGCGCGCGCAGCGACAGTCTTTCTGCGAAGGCGACGGTTCCGACCTGCGGTGGAACATGAAGCAGAGCAAAACAATCATTCGTGCTTGATTTATTCGGGCGTCCGTGTGACTCTGGTCGCATGGCGATTGTGGACGACCTGGTGCAGGCGTTGCAGGCGGAATCCGAATCTCTCGACGATCTGGTCGCGGCCCTGCCGGTCGAGGCGTGGTCGACCCCGACGCCCGCGGAGGGGTGGACCATCGCCCACCAGATCGGGCACCTGCACTGGACCGATCGGGTCTCCTTGCTGTCGGTGACCGATCCCGACGGCTTCCAGGCGCTGCTCGCCGAGGCCATGGGCGATCCGATGGGCTTCGTGGACGCGGGTGCCGAGGCAGAGGCGGCACGACCGCCCGCCGAGCTGCTCGCCGACTGGCGTAAGACGCGGGCGAGGCTCGCAGGCGCGCTGATCGCCGTCCCCGACGGCACCAAGCTGAACTGGTTCGGGCCGCCGATGTCGGCGCCGTCGATGGCGACCGCCCGGCTCATGGAGACGTGGGCGCACGGTCTCGACGTCGCCGACGCGCTCGGCGTGGAGCGGGTGGCCGACGACCGGATCAAGAACGTCGTCCACCTCGGTGTCCGCACCCGGAACTTCGCATACATGGTGAACGGGCTCGAGGCGCCGGCGGAGGAGTTCCGGTTCGAGATCACCGCGCCGTCCGGCGAGGTGTGGACGTGGGGTCCGGAGGGTGCGTCGAACGTCGTGCGCGGCCCGGCCGTCGACTTCTGCGAGCTGATCACCCAGCGCCGCCACCTGTCCGATCTCGCGCTGGACGTGATCGGCGCCGATGCGCAGAAGTGGGCGACGATCGCTCAGGCTTTCGCCGGCCCGCCCGGAGGCGGCCGCGAGGCGAGCGGTCTCAATGGCGAAATGCATTAGGAGGAACGATGTCTGACGCAGCACGACCGATCCGGATCGGCAACGTCTCCGGCTTCTACGGCGACCGCTTCAGCGCGGTCCGCGAGATGCTCGAAGGCGGTGAGCTCGACTTCATCACCGGCGATTATCTCGCCGAGCTGACCATGCTGATCCTGGGTCGCGACCGCCTCAAGAACCCCGATCTCGGCTACGCGAAGACGTTCCTGCGCCAGATGGAGCAGAACCTCGGTCTGATCGCCGAGAAGGACGTCAAAGTGGTCGTCAACGCCGGCGGACTCAACCCGCACGGGCTGGCCGTCGCGCTGCGCGAGGTGATCGAGAAGCTCGACGTCGACCGCCGCGTGGCCTTCGTCAACGGCGACGACATCGTCGGTCGGGCGGGCGAGCTGGGCCTGGGCTCACCGATAGCCGCCAACGCCTACCTCGGCGGCTTCGGCATCAAGACGGCGCTCGACGCCGGTGCCGACATCGTGGTCACCGGACGCGTCACTGACGCGTCGCTGGTGGTCGGATCGGCGGCGTCGGCGTTCGGCTGGGGCTACGACGACCTCGATCAGCTGGCGGGCGCGGTGGTCGCGGGTCACGTGATCGAGTGCAGCGCCCAGGCGACCGGCGGCAACTACTCGTTCTTCACCGAGATCCCCGACATGGGGCGCCTGGGCTTCCCGATCGCCGAGGTCGCGGCGGACGGCTCGTCGGTGATCACGAAGCACGAGGGGACCGGCGGCTCGGTCCAGATCGGGACGGTCACCGCCCAGTTGCTGTACGAGGTCGGCGGTCCGCGCTATTACAACCCGGACGCCACCGCGCGGATGGACACCGTCGAACTGTCGCAGGTGGGCCCGGACCGCGTTCGGGTCAGCGGCGTGAAGGGCGAGGCTCCGCCGAAGGATCTGAAGGTGTCCCTGAATCATCTGGGCGGGATCCGCAATGAGTTCGAAGTGGTCTTGACCGGCCTCGACATCGAGGCCAAAGCGGCCGTCTTCCAGGAGCAGTTCGAGGCTGCGCTCCCGGAGCGTCCGGCCGAGCTGACGTGGGAGCTGGTCCGCCTCGATCGGCCCGACGCGGATACCGAAGAGAAGGCCAGCGCCATGCTGCGCTGTGTCGCGCGGGATGCCGACCCGAAGAAGGCCGGTCGCCAGTTCACCGGTGCCGCAGTGGAACTCGCGCTGGCGAGCTACCCCGGTTTCACGCTCACCGCGCCTCCCGGAAACGGTGCGCCCTACGGCGTCTTCGAACCCGCCTACGTGGACGCTTCGCTGGTGCCGCATCAGGTGAATCAGCCGGACGGCGTCACCGTGCGGATCGAGCCGTCGCCGTTGCGCACGGAGCCGATCGTCGACCGGAGCGTGCCGTCGTCGAGCACGACCACCGACTGGGGCGCGACCGTCGACCTGCCGCTGGGCACGATCGCGGGCGCCCGCTCGGGTGACAAGGGCGGCAGTGCGAACATCGGGCTCTGGGCGCGTTCGGACGACGAGTACGCGTGGCTCGACGAGACGCTCAGCGTCGCGAAGCTGAAGGAACTGTTGCCGGAGGTCGCCGACCTCACGGTCCACCGCTATCGGCTGCCGAACCTGCGCGCGGTGAACTTCGTGGTCGAGCAGGTGCTCGGTCGCGGCGTCGCCGAGAACGTCCGTTTCGATCCGCAGGCCAAGGGACTCGGCGAGTGGCTGCGTTCGCGCGTCGTCGCCGTGCCCACTCGGTTCGTCGACGCGCAGTCCGCGGCGAACCGCCGATCAACTGAAGGGAACTGAGAGTGCCCATCGTGAGCGACATCTGGGACTCGCCGGAACGACGTGAACTCCGCAGCAGCATCGCGGGATTCGTGGAACGGCACATTCTGCCGTACCAGGACGAGTGGGAACGGGAGGGGCTGATCCCGCGCGAGACGCATCTGGCGGCCGCCGAGTTGGGGCTGTTCGGCCTCGGCGTGCCCGAGGAGATCGGCGGTAGCGGCGGCGACCTCGTCGATGCCACGATCCTGGTCGAGGAACTCCACTACCGGGGTGTGGCCGGCGGCGTCTTCGCATCTCTGTTCACCCACGGCATCGCATTGCCGCATCTGATCGCCGCCGGGGATCAGGATCAGATCGACAAGTGGGTCCGCCCCACGCTGGCCGGCGAGAAGATCGGCAGCCTCGCGATCACCGAGCCCAGTGGGGGCAGCGACGTCGGCCATCTGCGCACCACAGCCGTTCGAGACGGGGATCACTACGTGGTCAATGGGGCCAAGACGTTCATCACGTCGGCCGTGCGCGCGGACTTCGTCGTCACCGCGGTCCGCACCGGCGGGCCGGGGGCTGCCGGGGTGTCGCTGCTGGTGATCGAGAAGGGCACGCCCGGTTTCGAGGTGGCGCGCAAGCTCGACAAGATGGGCTGGCGCAGTTCGGACACGGCCGAACTGTCGTTCACCGACGTCCGGGTGCCGGTCGACAATCTGGTCGGCGCGGAGAACTCCGGATTCGCGCAGATCGCGCAGGCCTTCGTCACCGAGCGTGCGTCGTTGGCGTCGCAGGCGTATGCGAGTGCGCAGCGCTGCCTGGACCTGACCCTCGAGTGGGTCCGGAACCGGGAGACGTTCGGCAAGCCCCTCATCGCCCGGCAGTCGGTGCAGGACAGCGTCACCGAGATGGCCCGCAGGATCGATGTGGCGCGGACGTACACGCGATCGGTCGTCGAGCGGCGCGTGTCCTCGGGCGACGATCTGATCGCGGAGATCTGCTTCGCGAAGAACACCGCCGTCGAGGCGGGCGAGTGGGTCGCGAACAAGGCTGTCCAGCTGCATGGCGGGATGGGCTATATGCGCGAGTCCGAGGTGGAGCGACAATACCGCGACATGCGCATCATCGGCATCGGCGGCGGCACCAACGAGATCCTGACCGGTCTCGCGGCGAAGCGATTGGGGTATCAGGCATGAGGGCGAGCGTAGCGACGGGGGATGTCGGGGCGAGCGTAGCGACGGGGGACGTCGGGGCGAGCGTAGCGACGGGGGATTCGAAATGACCATCATCCGCAGCAGGATCGACACGTCGTCGGAGGAGTTCGCGACGAACGTCGAGGCGATGAACGCCAAGCTCGCCGAGCTGGATCTGGAGTTCCGTAAGGTGCTGGCCGGCGGTGGCGAGAAGTACGTGGAGCGGCACCGGAAGCGCGGCAAGATGACTGCGCGCGAGCGCATCGAGCTGCTGGTCGACGAGGATTCGCCGTTCCTGGAGCTGTGTCCGCTCGCGGCGTACGGTTCGCAGTTCACGGTCGGCGCGTCGGTCGTGGTGGGGATCGGTGTCGTGGAGGGCGTCGAGTGCTTGATCGTGGCGAACGATCCGACAGTCAAGGGCGGCACGTCGAATCCGTGGACCCTGCGAAAGATCCTCCGCTGCAACGACATCGCCAAGCAGAACCGTCTTCCGGTGATCTCGCTGGTGGAGTCCGGCGGTGCGGATCTGCCGACGCAGAAGGAGGTGTTCGTCCCCGGCGGCCGGATGTTCCGGGACTTGACGAACCTCTCGGCGGCGGGCATCCCGACGATCGCGCTGGTGTTCGGCAACTCGACGGCGGGCGGCGCGTACGTCCCCGGTATGAGCGATCACGTCGTCATGATCGAGGATCGGTCCAAGGTGTTCCTCGGCGGTCCGCCGCTGGTCAAGATGGCGACCGGTGAGGAGAGCGACGACGAGGAGCTCGGCGGTGCGAAGATGCACGCCCGGGTCTCGGGTCTCGGCGACTACCTGGCGGCGGACGAGCAGGACGCCGTGCGCATCGGTCGCCGGATCGTCGCGCGGCTGAACTGGCGTAAGCAGGGTCCGGGGCCGGTCGCGCCGTCGATCGAGCCGCGGTACAGCCCGGAGGAACTGCTGGGAATCGTTCCGCCGGATCTGAAGATTCCGTTCGATCCGCGTGAGGTGATCGCCCGGATCGTCGACGACTCCGACTTCGACGAGTTCAAGCCCGAGTACGGCGCGTCGCTGTGCACGGGGTGGGCGCGGATCCACGGTCATCCGGTGGGCATCCTGGCCAATGCGCAGGGCGTGCTGTTCTCGGCGGAGTCGCAGAAGGCGACCCAGTTCATCCAGTTGGCGAACCGCAGTGACACGCCGCTTCTGTTCTTGCACAACACGACCGGCTACATGGTCGGCAAGGAGTATGAGCAGGGCGGCATCATCAAGCACGGCGCGATGATGATCAACGCGGTGGCGAACTCCACCGTTCCGCACATCTCGGTCCTGGTGGGTGCGAGCTACGGCGCCGGCCACTACGGCATGTGCGGCCGGGCGTACGACCCACGGTTCCTGTTCGCGTGGCCGAGTGCGAAGAGCGCGGTGATGGGTGCCGCGCAGCTGGCGGGCGTCATCTCGATCGTCTCGCGGGCGGCCACCGAGGCGCGCGGCGGCACTGTCGACGAAGAGGCGGATGCGGGCATGCGGGCCATGATCGAGGCGCAGATCGAAGCCGAGTCGGTGCCGATGTTCTTGTCCGGGATGCTCTACGACGACGGCGTCATCGACCCGCGCGACACTCGCACGGTGCTCGGTCAGGCACTGTCGGCGATCGCGTCGGCACCCGTCGAGGGCACCAGCAACTTCGGCGTCTTCCGGATGTGAGGAATCTGCACATGAGTAATGCAATCACTTCTGTTCTGGTGGCCAACCGCGGCGAGATCGCGAGCCGGGTGTTCGCCACGTGCGTCTCGATGGGATTGAACACCGTTGCGGTGTACTCCGATCCCGATGCCGACGCGCCGCACGTGCGTGCCGCGGACGCGGCGGTGCGTCTGCCGGGCTCGACGTCGGCCGAGACCTACCTGCGCGGGGACGAGATCATCGCCGCCGCGCAGACCGCGGGTGCCGATGCGATTCATCCCGGTTACGGGTTTCTTTCGGAGAACGCGGAGTTCGCGCAGGCCGTGTCGGACGCGGGGCTGACCTGGATCGGTCCGCCGCCCGCCGCGATCCGCGCCATGGGCTCCAAGGTCAACGCGAAGGCGCTGATGGACGAGGCCGGGGTGCCGGTGCTCAAGGACATCGATCCGGAGTCGGTGACCGCCGACGAGCTTCCGCTGCTGATCAAGGCCTCCGCAGGCGGAGGCGGTCGTGGCATGCGGATCGTGCGGGACCTGGCGGAGCTGAGTGACGCCGTCGCCGCGGCTCGCCGCGAGGCGGAATCGGCGTTCGGCGATCCGACCGTCTTCTGCGAACCGTACGTCGAACGTGGGCATCACATCGAGGTGCAGGTGATGGCCGACGATCACGGCGAGGTCTGGGCCGTCGGCGAACGTGAGTGCTCGATTCAGCGCCGTCATCAGAAGGTGGTCGAGGAGGCGCCGGCACCGCTGGTCGAACGGGTAGGCGGAGACATGCGCGAGCGGCTCTTCGCCGCGGCGCGCAAGGCGGTCGAGTCGATCGGTTACCGCGGCGCGGGCACGGTCGAGTTCCTGGCGGACGAGAACGGCAAGTTCTTCTTCCTGGAGACGAACACGCGCCTGCAGGTGGAGCATCCGGTCACCGAACTCACCACCGGGGTCGATCTGGTGGAGTGGCAGCTGCGCGTCGCGATGGGCGAGCCGCTCGGTGAGGCGCCGGTGGCGGCGGCCGCGGGCGGGTTCGGACACTCCATCGAAGTGCGTCTCTACGCGGAGGATCCTGCGCACGACTGGCAGCCGCAGTCGGGCAGGGTGGTCCGGATCGATCTGCCCGCCACAACGCGGTTCGGGCTTCTGGAGCGGCCGGGCGTCCGCGTCGACTCGGGCATCACCGACGGCAGCGAGATCTCGACGTTCTACGATCCGATGCTCGCCAAGGTGATCTCGTGGGCCCCGGATCGAGCACAGGCCGCGGCCATCCTGGCCCGGGCGCTCTCGGACGCTCGCATCCACGGTTTGGTGACCAACCGGGACATGCTCGTGAACACGCTGCGCGAGAAGGACTTCCTGGCCGGCCACACCGACACCGGATACCTGAGCGAGGAGCGGGTGGGGGAGTTGTCCGCGCCCCTCGCCGGCGAGGGCGCCGATCTGGTGGCCGCGACCGCGGCCGCGCTGGCGCAGTCGGCGCGCAACCGGGCGACGGCGACCGCGGTGCCTGCCGCGCCGTCGGGCTGGCGCAACCTGGCGTCCGACTACCAGCGCAAGACCTACGTCGCCGCCGACGGCGCCGAGATCGTCGCGCGATACCGCGTGGCGCGTGACGGCTCGGTAGAACTGCCGGATCTCGACGGAGTGACGGTCGAGTCGGTGACGCCGGACGTCGTCGTGCTGACCCGAGCGGGTGTCGTGCGGCGCTATCAGGTGAGCACGGTCGGCGACCAGGTGTTCGTCGACTGGCCGGGCGCCTCGGTGACGCTCACGCGCGCACCGCGGTTCATCGACCCGGCCGCCGTGCAGCGGCCCGGATCGCTGTTGGCGCCGATGCCCGGTTCGGTGATCCGGGTGGCCGTCGCCGAGGGCGATCGGGTGACCGCGGGCCAGCCGCTGCTGTGGCTGGAGGCGATGAAGATGGAGCACACCATCAGCGCGCCGTCGGACGGTGTGGTCTCGGTGCTGGCCGTCGAGGAAGGCCGTCAGCTCGCCGTCGGAGACGTACTGGCGGTCATCGACGATGACGCGGAGTCCAGGTCGGTCGAGTAGTCCAGGTTGGTCGAGTAGTCGTCGAGCCGCTAGGCGAGACGGCGTATCGAGACCCGCTTCGCCGGCAGATCTCGATACGCCCTCGGCTAGCGCCTCGGGCTACTCGATCAACCTGGGGCCGTGTCCCACCCAACGTGATCATCAGAGACCAGAACTCACTACCCATTGAAGGAGCCCCATGAGTTTCAGCGAGACCGAAGAACAGATCGCACTGCGCGAGGCGGTGGCCGCACTGGTGACCAAGTACGGGCACCAGTACTTCACCGATTGCGCGAGGCAGGGCCGCAAGACCGACGAACTGTGGAACGAGGCGGGCCGGCTCGGATTCATCGGCGTCAACCTCCCGGAGGAGTACGGCGGTGGCGGTGCCGGGATGTACGAGCTCGCGATCGTGATGGAGGAGATGGCAGCCGGCGGCAGCGGCCTGCTGATGATGGTCGTCTCTCCGGCGATCTGCGGCAACATCATCGCCCGGTTCGGTACCGACGAGCAGAAGCAGCGGTGGATCCCCGGACTCGCCGACGGTTCGATCACCATGGCGTTCGGCATCACCGAACCCGACGCCGGATCCAACTCGCATCAGATCACCACCACGGCGCGACGCGACGGCGACGAGTGGATCCTCAACGGCCGCAAGGTCTTCATCTCCGGTGTCGATCAGGCGCAGGCCGTCTTGATCGTCTCGCGTACCGAGGACGCCAAGACCGGTCGGCTCAAGCCCGCGCTGTTCATCGTGCCGACCGATGCGCCGGGCTTCGAATATCAGGTCATCGACATGGAGATGGTGAACCCGGAGAAACAGTTCACCCTGTTCCTCGACGACGTCCGGTTGCCGTCCGACGCGCTCGTCGGCTCCGAGGACGCGGCCCTCAGCCAGCTGTTCGCCGGACTGAACCCGGAGCGGATCATGGCGTCCGCGTCGGCCGTCGGCATGGGCCGCTACGCGCTCGACCGCGCCGTCGAGTACGCGAACGACCGCACGGTGTGGAAGACGCCGATCGGTGCGCATCAGGCGATCGCACATCCGTTGGCGCAGGGCAAGATCGAGCTGGAGATGGCCAAGTTGATGATGCAGAAGGCCGCCACCCTGTACGACGCGGGCGACGACTGGGGCGCGGCCGTGCCCGCCAACATGGCGAAGTATGCGGCGGGTGAGGCGACGGCGAAGATCGTCGATCAGGCGATCCAGACGCTCGGCGGCAACGGACTCACGATGGAGTACGGGCTCGCTGCGATGCTGCCGCTCTCGCGCCTGACGCGGATCGCCCCGGTGAGCCGCGAGATGATCCTGAACTTCGTCGCGCAGACTTCGCTGGGTCTGCCGAAATCGTATTGATCGCCGGCTGTCGCCGACAACTCGGCATGGTCGGCGGCGCATCGGCATCCGGGCTGGAACGAGGGGATGGGCGGGGAGATTCCGACGAGCTCTTCGCAGGGACGAGGCGCTAGCCGAGGAGGAATCTCCCCGCCCGTCCCCGGCGCACCTCGCCGAGAACCTGAACACTGAAAGGGCCAGACAATGACCGACGACCTCCTCGTCCGCACGAGCGTCGACGCCTCCGTTCTCACAGTCATGCTGGATTCCCCAGCCAATCGCAATGCGCTCAGCGCTGCGCTCGTCGCGCAGCTGCAGACCGCGTTCGACGCGGCCGTCGACGAGTCCATCCGCGCCGTCGTCCTCACCCACACCGGCGGAACGTTCTGCGCCGGCGCCGATCTCGGCGAGGCCCTCAAGCGTGGGCTCAGTCCGGAGGAGGCGACGGCTGAGGGCGGCAAGGCGATGGTCGGGCTGATCCGGACGATCCTCGAACTCGACAAGCCGGTGATCGTCGTCGCCGACGGGCATGTGCGGGCGGGGGGACTCGGCCTGGTCGGTGCCGCCGACATCGCGCTGGTCGGGCCGGCGGCGACCTTCGCCCTCACCGAGTCCCGACTCGGGCTGGCGGCATCGATCATCTCGATCCCGCTGCTGGCCAAGATGACGGCGCGCTCGGCGGGCCGCTACTTCCTGACCGGCGAGAAGTTCGGCGGGCGACGAGCACAGGAGATCGGTCTGGTCACGTCCGCGTGGGACACCGCCGAGGATCTGGCCGCCGATCTCGATGCTGTGCTCGAGGGCATCCGGAAGGCCTCGCCGCAGGGGCTTTCGATCAGCAAGAAGCTGACGACCGCCGCGCTTCTCGACGGCTTCGACGAGGCCGCGACGGCGCGCGCGGAGGAGTCGATGAAGCTGTTCGCCTCCGACCAGGCCCGTGAGGGAATGACGGCCTTCCTCAGCAAGCGCAGGCCCGAATGGGACACTAGTCGCGAATGAACGCACCGCTTCGAGAACCACAGCAGGACCGCTCCCGGGCCACCCGGGAGCGGCTGCTGGCGTCCACCGTCGACCTGCTGGCCACCCGGGGCTGGGCCGCGACGACCGTGGCGAAGGTGGCAGAGGATGCGGGCGTCTCGCGCGGTGCGGCGCAACATCACTTCCCGACCAGGGAGGCGTTGTTCACCGCGGTGATCGAGCAGATGTACGACAACATGACCGCCGAGGCCGGTGCGGCTCTGGCCGAGCTGCCCACCGGACCCGACAGCATCGCCGCGGTGGTCGCTCAGGCGGTCGCGATCTACACCGGCAAGCCCTTCAAAGCCGCGTTGCAGGTGTGGTCGGCCGCCGCGTCCGACCCCGCCCTCGGCGAGGTCATCCGGCCGCTCGAGCTCAAGCTGGGTCGCGCGGCCCACAAGCTGGTCGTCGCCGGACTGGATCCGGACGGCTCCAGGCCTCAGGCTCACCGGCTCGCGCAGATCACGCTGGACCTGGCCCGCGGCTTCGGTCTCGCCGACACATTGACCGACGACTCGCGTCGTCGGGCCGGCGTCCAGGCCGCATGGGTCGAGCAATTGACCGTCGCTCTGGGGTAGGAGCGGACTCCAGCGCGGGGCGACTCAGGCGGCGCAGGGCGACGTCGCAACGACGCTCAGTACGTATTTCCCCGAGGGCAGGGTCGCGGCTCGCACAGTCACCGCGTAGTCGACGGCGTCGCGGTAAGTTGCGCTCCCGGGTGGCTCGGGGTCGGGTCGAGTCCAGGGCTGTCGGTGGAAGTCCTGCCGGGTGAGCCCGGCTGCGCGAGTCAGCGTCGCGGAAACGAGGGCGCCGTCGGGGTCATCGACCATCCACTCCTTTCGGATCCGATACGGCGGACCCACGCTCTCGCCTGCGTCGCCGGTGTTGCAGCCGAGCCGCGTCGCGGCGTCGATCGACGTGGTCGACGGCCGACCGGACACCTGCTCGACGAGCTCGGTGACTCGGGCGTCGGCATCGTCGAGCCGTATCGACGGCGGTGGAACCGTTTGCGCGAACGGCGACGGGACGGCGTCGCAACCGGTTAGGGCGGCGCCGCCCGCGCACAGCAGGACGACGATTCGTGGCAGTCGTCGTCCCGGCATTCGTCGACTGTGGCATAGGTCGACGTCGCGGTCGTTCGAACAGCGTGTTTCGAGATTCGGGCGGAGCGCGGTCAGGCGTGTGACAGCACCTGCAGCACGATGACCGCGCCGGCGAGCGCCGCCTCGATCGCGAGCAGGCCGAGCTGCTGCTGCCAGGTGATACCGACTCGGCGCACCGCGCTCCAACAGATCAGCACGAGTGCGACCGTCAGCGCGATCGTAGACGCGAGCAGTGCTGCGTCCACGTCCCAATCGGTGATCCATGCGATCGCCAGGAAGATGAACGGCAGCGTGACCGACGACAGCGCACCGAAACTGGTCCGCACCGCACGGAAGAACTCATGGCGGGTCATCAGGCTGCCGTGGACCACCGGATGCGCCAGGATGTCGGCGGTGAAGACGGCCAGCACCGTGCCGCCGAGGGTGATCGCGAGGGTCACGAACGCGGCCAGGTCCGTGACACCGCCGTGCATGCGGATGGCGAGCGTCACCGACAGAGTCGCGAAGATCAGGTAGATCGACTCCTTCAGATGCGCAGCACGTTCCTCACGAGTCGGCTGTGGACGCGTGCCGGGCATGAGCTGATGGTAGTCGGAGTGCGCCGGAGCGGCGGTGATACGTCGTGGTACGACGGGGATCGGGCCGCCGTGCACGGAGCGCCCCACGGCTGTCGGATCTGAACGCTAACGTGGCGGACATGATCACGATGACTTCGCTCGTCGACCACGTCGCGTTCGACTGACCGATGGCTGGTGCGGATGGCCACTCGGCCTTCGAGGAGATGATGACGACCGTCGAGTCGCCGGTCTATCTCGTCACGACCGTCGCTGGAGACCGGCGGTCCGGATGCCTCGTCGGCTTCGCGGCCCAGATGAGCATCGATCCCTCGCGGTTCGTTCTGGGGATCTCGCGGGCGAACCACACGCATGCGGTGGCCGCCGAGGCGGACCATCTCGCAGTGCACGTGGTGGGCCGCGACCACCTGGACCTGGTCCGGCTGTTCGGGTCCGAGACCGGCGACGAGATCGACAAGTTCGATCGATGCTCGTGGACCGAGGGGCCGTTCGGATTGCCCGTCCTCACTGATGCCGGGATCTGGTTCGCCGGTCGAGTGCTGGACCGGATCGACGTCGGCGGCGACCACACCTGTTATGTGCTCGAACCCGTCGGCGGTGCGATTCCCGGACACTCCGCGGTTCGCGGCGATTGGGTCGGCGCCGCCGACGTCGACCAGCTCGATCCAGGGCATCAGGCCTGAACGCGGTGGGCGGCGGTCAGACCGAGGCCGAGGAGATCTTCGCGGTCAGATCGCGGCCGCGGGATTCGCGGATGATCGCGATGCCGACGAGCGAGCACAGGGCGCCGACGATCATCGTCAGGCTCAGCGGCACGCTCGATCCGTCGGCCGCAGCGACAAGCGAGGTGGCGATCATGGGAGTGAAACCGGCGCCGATCAGACTCGCCAGCTGGTAGCCCATCGACACGCCGGTGTAGCGGACGCCGGTGCCGAACATCTCCGACAGCATCGGGGCGAGGGGCGCGTAGAGGGCGTTCTGAATCGCGATGCCGATCATCAGGCCGACCGTCAGGATCACGACCGACCCGGTGTTGACCATTGCGTACATCGGGAAGGCGAACGCGATGGCGCAGATCGCGCCCGTCAGGCTCACCGTCCGTCGACCGATTCGGTCGGACAGCGCGGAGAACAGCGGAATGCACACCAGACCCACGGCGGAGGTGAAAAGGCCGGCCCGCACCACGTCGGCCTTGTCGTAGCCGATCGACGGTCCGTACGCGAGGATGTGCGAGCTGATCAGCGCAGTCAGGACGAAGGGGCCGATGCCAACCGCGGTGGCGAGGATCAGCGCACGCGGCCGGGCGAGGATCTGGAGGGCCGGGATCTTCTCCGTCTTGTCCTGCTCGGCCTTTTCGGTGGCCTCCTGGAACACCGGGCTCTCGACGACGCTGAGGCGCACATAGAGGCCGATGGCCAAGAGCAGGGCGCTGAGCAGGAAGGGAATGCGCCAGCCCCAGCTCATGAAGCTGCTGTCGGGGAGCATCGTGACGACGACGACCGCGGCGGTGGCGGCGAGCGAGCCAAGCGGGGAGCCCATCTGCATGACGCCTGCCCACGTGCCGCGTTTGTTCGACTCGGCATGCTCGATCACCATCAGCGCGGCTCCGCCCCATTCACCGCCTACCGCGATGCCCTGCACGATGCGCAGCGCGACGAGCAGGATGGGTGCCGCGACTCCGATGGTCGCGTAGGTGGGAAGGACGCCGATCAGGAAACTCGCCGCGCCCATCATCGACATCGACAGGATGAGCATGGTCTTGCGTCCGAGTCGGTCACCGAAGTGCCCGAAGATCACGCCGCCGAGCGGGCGTGCCACATAGCCGGCGGCCAGCGTTCCGAACGCGGCGATCGTCGACACCGCGCCGCTCGCGCTGGGGAAGTACAACTCGCCGAAGACCAGCGCCGCCATCGTGCTGTAGAGCAGGAAGTCGTAGTACTCGATGACGGTACCCAGCAGGCTGGACAGCGCCACGCGGCGGATCTGCTGGAAGCCGCCCTCCGGGGAGTCGATGCGGCGGTCGGGGTCGGCCGATGGTTGCGGGGTTCGGATAGCGCTCACGGGGGATCCCTTCCGAGCTGTTCGGATGACGGAGGGTTGACTCGATGTCGTTCAATCAGTCGACACTTCGATCGCTAACCAAGCAAGCGCTAGTTCCGGTCAGCGGAACTTGTCGTATCATCCGAGCGGTCGTCGGGCATCCCCGCCGGTGCCGATCGTGTGCATGGAACCGCGGGCTCACCGGCGGTCGGACGCCGATGAGCCCGCGGGCTCGGGGTGGGTCAGGCGTGCATGATCACGCCGCGGATGTTCTTGCCGTCGCGGAGATCCTGGTAGCCCTTGTTGACGTCTTCGAGTGAGTAGCGCTGGGTGACGAGTTCGTCGAGCTTCAGCTCGCCGGCGTCGTACAGCCGCAGCAGCTTGACGATGTCGTACTGCGGGTTCATCGAGCCGAACAGCGAGCCCATGATCGTCTTCTGGTTCAGCGTGAGATCGGCGCCGGACACTTGGACGGTCAGTTTGGCGGGATCGGCGAGTCCGGTGATGACCACCTTGCCGCCCTTGCCGATGACGGCTGTCGCGGCCTGGACCACCGGGACGTCGACGGTGCCGACCAGGACCAGCGCGGCGTCGGCGCCCTGGCCCCACGTCAACTCCGAGACCTTCTCCTGGGCCTCCTCGGCGGTGGCGAAGGCATGCGTCGCCCCGAACTTCAGCGCCTCGGTGCGCTTCATCTCGACCGGGTCGACGACCACCACGTACTTGCAGCCCGCGCCGACCGCGCCCTGGACCGCGTTGATACCGAGTCCACCGATCCCGTAGATCACGGCGGTGTCACCCGCCCGCAGATTGCCCGCGTTGACTGCGGTTCCCCAGCCGGACGGGACACCGCAGCCGACCAGTACCGCGGTCTCGAGCGGCAGCCAGTCGTCGACCTTGACCACCGAATGCTGCGAGATGGTGGCGTACTCGGAGAAGGTGCCGAGCATGCACATGGCGCCGAAGTCCTGGCCGTTCGCGTGGAAGCGGAAGGTCCCGTCGGGCATCGACCCCTCGAGGATGGTGGCACCCATGTCACACAGGTTCTGGCGACCGGTGGAACAGTAGCGGCAGGTGCCGCAGTTCGGGATGAAACTGCAGACCACGTGATCGCCGGGCTTGACCTTGGTGACGCCGGGCCCGACCTCTTGGATGATGCCGGATCCCTCGTGTCCGCCGACGATGGGATAGCGCGGCGGGAGGTCGCCGTCGGTGAGATGCAGGTCGGAGTGGCACAGGCCGGCGGCGGTGTACTTGATCAGGACTTCGCCCGCGCCGGGTCCGTCGAGATCGAGTTCCATCAGCTCGAACGGCTTGCCGGGCTCCAGCAGGACTGCGGCTTTGGTCTTCATGAGTTTCTCCTGGTGTGCGGCGAGTCAGAGGGCGATGTTGACGGATTTGGTCTGGGTGTAGAGGTCGAGCGCGGAGTCGCCGAGTTCGCGGCCCCAGCCCGACTGCTTGAAGCCGCCGAACGGGAGGGCGGTGTCGAAGCCGTTGTACTGGTTCACCCAGACCGATCCGGCCTTCACCGCGGCGGCGGTGCGGTGGGCCTTCGAGATGTCCTTGGTCCAGATGCCGGCGGCGAGGCCGTAGATCGAATCGTTCGCGGCGCGGGCGACGTCGTCCTCGTCGTCGAACGGAAGGGCGGCGACGACCGGACCGAAGATCTCCTCCTCGACGATCGAGTACTCCGGCTTCACGTCGACGAAGACGGTCGGCTCGATGAAGTAGCCCTGATCGCCCCAGCGCTTGCCGCCGGTGAGGGCGCGGGCGCCGTCGGCCAGACCCTCGTTGATGTAGCGGGAGACGCGGTCGAACTGTTCCTGCGAGACCAGCGGTCCGAGCTCGGTGGTCGGGTCGAGTCCCGGTCCGATCTTGGCCTGCGACGCGGCGTCGGCGACAGCCTGCGTGAACTCGTCGAAGATGCTGCGCTGCACGAACAGCCGGGTGCCCGCGACGCAGCACTGGCCGTGGTTAAACATCCACGCGGCCACCGATCCGGCGACCGCGGCCTCGATGTCGGCGTCGGCGTACACGATGTTCGGGCTCTTGCCGCCGAGCTCGAGGGAGACCTTCTTCAAGTTGCCGGTGGCGGCCTGCACGATCTTCTTGCCGACCTCGGTGGAGCCGGTGAACGCCACCTTGTCGACGTCCATGTGCGCCGACAGTGCGGCACCCGCCTCGCCGAAACCGGTGACGACGTTGACCACGCCGGGCGGGAAGCCTGCCTCCTCGAAGACCTGGGCCAGCATCAGTGCGCTGAGCGGCGTCTGCTCGGCAGGCTTCAACACGACGGTGTTGCCCGCGGCGAGCGCCGGGGCGAGCTTCCACGTGGCCATCAGGATCGGGAAGTTCCACGGGATGATCTGCCCGCACACGCCGAGGGACTCTCGGCGGGTGTAGGCGTGGAACTCGGCGTCCGGTCCGGCGAACGGCATCGACGGGGTGATCGACGCGCCCTTGATCTTGGTTGCCAGGCCGGCGTTGTACCGCCACACGTCGGCGGACCAGCCGACGTCGACGGCGGTGGCGATGGCGACGGACTTGCCGTTGTCGAGGGCCTCGAGCTGACCGAAGATCTGGGCGCGCTCGGACAGGATGTCGCCGACGCGCCAGATCAGACGCTCGCGCTCGTTCGGCTTCATTCGACCCCACGGGCCCTCGTAGGCGGCGCGGGCGGCGGCGACCGCCCGGTCGATGTCGGTGGCGTCGCCGTGCGGGACATTGGTGATGGTCTGGCCGGTCGCGGGATCGACGGTGGCGAACGTGCGGCCGGACGCGGCGTCGACCCACTGTCCGCCGATGAGCATCTGGCGGTCGCGGGAGACGAAGTCGGCGACCTCGGGAAGCAGGGCGGAGTCGAGCGTTGCGGTCATGGGACCCTCCTGGTGCGCGTGTGATGGTTCTGCCGCCTGTGATGTGGACCACTGCGCGGCGTGCATCATTTATCGCCCGTTTCCAGGGGGTGTGCGTGTGCAGAAATTGAACAGCGCGGGTGGACGGTGCTGGACGGTCGGGTCAGCGTCCGATGCCCAGCGCCCGGATCCGCGCGTACAGCGTGGTCCGGGAGACGCCCAGGGCCTTCGCGGCGTGGGACTTGTTGCCCGAGGCGGCGTCGAGCGCGTCGATGATCGCCTGCCGCTCCGCCTGCTCCATGCCCATCAAGCGGGAGGCGCGGGTGGATCCGCGGTACTCGGCGGGCAGGTCGGCGGCGGTCACCAGGCGGGAGCCGCGCGCCAGGACCGCCGCGGCGGCCTCGTCGAGCACGATCGACAGCTCGGTCAGGTTGCCCGGCCACTCCTGGCAGACCAGGGCGTCGGCGGCGTCGGATCCGAGCTCCAGCTGGGAATCGATCCGCTCGACGAGTTCCTGTCCGATGGCGGCGATCTCACTGGTCCGCTGGCGCAGCGGCGGCAGCGTGATCCGGCTGCGGCAGCGGCCGAGCACCGCGGCGAGGGAGGACGAACCACCCGTTGCAGGTTCCGAGATGACGACGATCGGCGGCCTGCCCGGCTCGTACGTCGCGATCGCCGTCTGGAGGAGGCGGAGCGAGCGGTCGTCGAGGAGGTCGGCGCCGTCGATCACCAGTCCGGTCTCCCGCGACCGCGCTTCTCGGATCGCGCCGGCGAGGTCCGGGACGGTGCCGTCGAGCAGGCGGGCGGCGACGTCGAGCAGCACTCGATCGGCCGGGACCAGGGCTTCGGCGCGAGAACTGCGACCGGTTCCCGGCTCGCCGCAGATCGCGATCGACGCCACGTCGGTGGTCGTGGGGGCCGCCAGGACGGAAGCCTGGTCGTGATCCAAGCGCGGGCGCAGACGGAAGACGGCCGCGTGCCGGACACCCGGGAGACGGTCGACGGCGACGTCGGCGACGATCCCCGACACCAGCGTCATGGTGCGGTCGCGAGAGGAACCCCCGTGGACCATCATGCGCAGGGTGCCGAAGTCGCCCGGGCCCAGCAGACCGGCCGCGAGAGTGTTGGTGAGCTGCAGGTCGTCGCCCACCGCGGCGACCGCGACGTCGCGCCGCCGGGATGCCTTCTCGAACGCCGCGACGACGGCCCGGTGCTCGGCGTGGGAGCGGTTCAGCAGTCGCTCGGCGATGTCGTCGACGAGCCCGCGGACCAGCGGCACCGACAGCGGGTTGATGCGGGGCGCGATCTCCGTCATGCAGATCACGCCCGCCACGCGGCGGGTGGCGGGGTGGATGATCGGTCGGCCGAAGCAGCTCAGCCTCCGGAACTGCTCCAGGTAGTGCTCGCCGCCGTTGATGACGACGTCGCCGCGGACCTCCGCGGTGGTGCCGAGGGCGGTCGTGCCCATCGCCTCCTCGTCGAAGGCGGCGCCATCGACGGCACCGGAGTCGGCGAGATGCCGCTCCAGGGTGGTGTCCGCGGACACCCGGGCCACCATCCGACTCTGGTCGTCGACCAGCAGCAGCGCCGTCTTGGTTCCGCCGAGTACCTCGGCCGCGCGCGCGAGCACGGGCCGCGCGGCGTCGAGGAGCGGGTCGGCGGCGGCGATGTCGGAGAGCGTCGGGACGGGACGATCATCGGGCTCCAGGCCCGACGACTGCACGCGCCGCCACGATGCGGCGATCACGTCGCGCTGGGGGAGCTGGGTTGTCACGGGTCTACTGTGACACGGATTACAGGTGTCGGGCTAGAAGGGCGGTGCGGGTTCCGAGTCCGCTCGCGGCCCCGACTACGGTGACCGGTATGCGCCTGGCGACCTGGAACGTGAACTCTGTCAAGCAGCGGGTACCGCGACTTCTGCCCTGGTTGGACGACCGTCAGCCCGACGTCGTGTGCCTGCAGGAGACCAAGGTGTCCGACGAGGCGTTCGCCGCCGAGCTCGGCGACGAGCTCGCGGCGCGCGGCTACGAGTTCGCGCACGCCGGGCAGGGGCAGTGGAACGGTGTCGCCCTGCTGAGCAGGGTGGGGCTCGACGACGTCCGCGTCGCGTTCCCGGACGCTCCCGGATTCCCCGACACGACCGGTGAGCCGGAGGGACGCGCCGTGTCCGCAGTCTGCGACGGTGTGCGCGTCTACTCGGTGTACGTGCCGAACGGCCGCGAAGTGGACTCCGACCACTACAACTACAAGTTGAACTGGCTGGAGAAGCTGCGGCTGGCCGTCGAGCCCGACGCCGATACGACCGTCATCTGCGGCGACTACAACATCATTCCGACCGACGCCGACTGCTTCGACCCGGAGGCCTTCGTCGGCCACACCCACGTGACGCCGGCGGAACGCGAGGCCTTCGAGGCGCTCAAGGCTCTCGGTCTGCACGACGTGATGCGCGACCACTGGCCCGACAAGCAGATCTACACCTACTGGGACTACCGCGCGGGGATGTTCCACAAGGACCTCGGCATGCGAATCGACTTCCTCCTCGCCGGCGGTTCGGTGGCCGAGCGCGCGAAGGCGTCGTGGGTGGACCGGCAGGCGCGCAAGGGCACCAAGCCCAGCGACCATGCACCGGTCTTCCTCGACCTGGACGTCGCACCTGACGGCGACGTGGGTCCGGTGGTTCCGCCGCCGTCGCGGCCCTCGAAGCCTGCCGCAGGCTCGGTGAAGCTGCCGCACACGATCGGCGACTGAGAAGCCGGGACCCGGCACCACCTCCGTCGGTCGGACGCACGACACCCCTCCACACCGCCGTCACCAGCGGATACGGTCGAGCACATGGGACTCTTCGACAAGCTGACCGGCACCAAGAAACCTGCCGCCGGAACCCCCGCGCGCAGCCCGCAGGAGGTCGCGAACGCCATCATGGCGGTGAATCGTCCGACGGCGCCCTTCCAGATCCGACCGGCCCGGTCCGACGAGGGCTGCGACTTCGTTGCCGAATGGCGGATCGTCGACGCCCGCTGGTACGAAGTCTTCGCGAAGGCGTCGCTGACCTCGGTCTTCCAGATCCTCCTGAAGCTGGATCCCGCGCAGCACGAGGTCCGTGCCGTCGACCGTGAGTGGACCGTCGAATGGCGCGCGGGGGTGCCGTCGCTGTCGATGAAGGCCGAGGCCTTCCGCGGGCAGAAGGTGGAGGCGTCGTTCGGGACCGCGTACGCGTTCACCGAGCAGGGCCAGTACGGCCAGGTGTACAACTATCGGTTCCGCACCGGGGAGATCAAAGAGCCGATCCAGGACGCCGTGACCGGCGCCGGGTGGACGTACAAGGGCGTGTCGTTCGGGAAGCTCTGACGGCGCAGTCGTCACCCATCCGAATCAGATCCGTCTCCGAATCCTTGATGGCGTCCGTCTTCGTCGACGCCGCCGCGGAAATGTCGCACCACAGGATCAGGAGACCGCCATGTCAGCCCCGACCGCACCAGTCACTATTCGTCGAGCCCGAGGCGGCCTGAGACGACGCGCCCTCGCGATCATGCTTACTGCCGTCGCGTGTACCGCCGCAGTCCCCGCGGCAGCCGATGCGGCGTCACCCGCGCCGTTCGCCGGGTTCGACCTGTCGGAGTACCTGGGCACCTGGCATCAGCTGGCGGCCGTTCCGCAGGCGTTCAACCTGGTCTGCGCACGTGACACCCAGGCGCGGTACTCGCTCAGCCCGCGTGGCGCTGTCACGGTTCGCAATTCGTGCACCACGTGGACCGGGCAGAAGAACCGGATCAAGGGCACCGCCACCGTGCTGGACACGAAGACCGACGCACGGCTGCATGTGAGCTTCCCGGGCATCCCGAATCCGGATCGCGGGCGCGCCAACTACATCGTGACCGCAGTGGGACCGGACTACTCGTGGGCGCACGTCACCGATTCGCGCCGGGGCTCAGGGTTCGTCCTCTCCCGTACGCCGTCGCTGTCCTCGAAGCAATGGTCCGCCGTCCGACGCGCCATCGCGCGAGCAGGCAACGACGACTGCCTGTATCTGACGTCGCCGACGACCGGTGGCTTCGAGCAGATCCGCCGACTCTGCGACTGATCTCTCCGACCGTCGCACGCCGAGGTCGTCGTGAAGGCGACCTCGGCGTGCAGCGGCTCAGTGCATGCGACCCAACTGGTGCCGGAGGCAGGCCTCGAGCGATCCCCTGCGGAACCGATGTCCCCGGTCGGCGAGCGCTGCGGGCACCGCGCGCTGGTCGGCCAGCGCCAGCTCGCGGGCGCCCTGGTCACCGAGAATCAGCCGTGGGCCGAGCGCGGGCGTCGGCAGCAGCGCAGGCCGCCGCAACACCGATGCGAGAGTCTTCGCGTACTCGGTCCCGGTGACGGGTTCCGGAGCCGTCGCGTTCACCGGGCCGGACAGGTCGGCGTCGTACAGTGCGCGGTGATAGACGTCGACGAGGTCGTCCAGGTCGATCCACGACAGCACCTGCTTCCCGCTGCCCAGACGACCGCCGAGACCCGCCGTGAACAGCGGACGCTGGATCTGCAGGGTGCCCCCGCGCGGGCTCTGGACGATGCCGGTCCGCACCTGCACGGTCCGGAGACCGCCCTGCGCTGCGGGCGCAGTCGCCTCCTCCCACGACCGCACGACGTCTGCGAGGAAGTCGTCGCCGGAGGCGGCGCTCTCGTCGAGCGTCTCGTCAGGCCGTTCGTGCCCGTAGAAGCCGATCGCCGAGGCGCTGATGAACACCGTCGGTCCGTCCGTGGCGCCGACGGCCGCGTCCGCGAGGCGGCGCGTCGGTCCGACGCGGCTGTCGCGCACCGCGGCACGGTGCCGGTCCGTGAATCGGCCGGCGATCGGGGCTCCCGCGAGATGGATCACCGCGTCGACCCCGTCGAGCAGGTCGGCGGCCGGGGCGTCGGGGTCCCACCGACGTTCGTCACGGCTCCGCGGGTCGTGGCGAACGAGGCGGATCACCCGATGGCCGCCGGTGGTGAGGAACGCGCAGAGTTGGGAGCCGACCATTCCGGAGGCGCCGCTGACCGCCACCACCGACGGTGCCAGACCGGCAGCGCGGGCCGATGTGTGGGAGGCGAGGTCGTCGGCCAGCTGCCGGTGCCGATAGCGGAAGGTGGACCGCAGCAGCGTACCGGGTACGGCGGTGTGGACCCGATCGGTGAGGCGGGTGGTGGTCGCGCTCTCTTCGGTGAACACGTGCTCATGCCTCCACGGACCGGACAGCAGGGCGGGAAGGGTGGCGATCCCGTCGGAGATCCGCTCGTCGACGAACCGATGCGGCGGGTCGTACTCATCGACGAGATGCTGCGCGCGCCATCGCAATCCGCCGGGCAGACCGAGGATCGCGTGCCCGTCGGCGATCGACGACGCCTCGCGGACCGCCCGCATCGGCTGCCACGGCGGGAGCAGCCGCAGCAATGCTCCCCGGCGTTCGTGCCATGCGAAGACCTCGTCGATCGGGGCATCGAGAAGGACGGTGTGCTCAAAGCTCATCTGGGTTCCTTACCAGTGGTGGTTCGACGCTGATTCATGACGCTGAGTGATTCGGAGCCGATGCTCACCCGGATCGCCTGACGTCATCCACCTGAGACACCGAGGACCGATCCGAAGCGGCGACCGCTCCGAATGACTGCAGTGTCCGGACAACGGAAAGGCATGGAACACCGATGAAACTGCTCGACACAGCACTCGACCGAGCGGTGGTCGCCGGTTACTCGCGGGTGGGGTACCGGGTGCGCGCGGCGTCGTGGCCCGACGACGATCCTCAACCGGAAGTGCTGACCGGGAGGACCGTGGTGGTGACGGGCGCGACCTCCGGCATCGGCGCGGCCATCGCCGCCGGCGCACTGGCGCTGGGCGGTCGAGTGATCCTGGTGGGACGGGATCGCGAACGCGCCGACCGTGTCCGCGCCGACCTCGAGGCACGACGACCCCACGCCCGGGTCAGTATCGAACTCGGCGACATGTCGGACCCCCACGACGTCGACGATCTGGCTGCCCGGCTCGCCGAAGACTCCGTCGACGTCGTAGTGCACAACGCGGGCGTGATGCCCCCTACGCGCACCGAGTCTCCGGACGGGCACGAACTGTCGCTGGCGACCCACGTCCTCGGCCCGATCCGACTCACCGAACGACTGCTCCCGCAGCTCGCGGCGAGCTCGGACGCGCGGGTGATCTTCATGTCGTCCGGCGGCATGTACACCGCGGCGCTGCCGGTCGGTGACATCGACTACCGGTCCGGCGAATACCGCGGTGCGCGGGCCTACGCGCGGAGCAAACGGATCCAGACCGAGATGGTGCCGATCCTCGCCGAGCGGTGGGCGGACGCGAGCGTCATGACGGCGGGCATGCATCCTGGCTGGGTCGACACCCCCGGGGTCGCCGAGTCGCTGCCACGCTTCGGACGCGCGATGGGTCCGCTGCTGCGCACCGTAGAGCAGGGCGCTGACACCGCGGTCTGGCTGGCGGCGACCGCCCCGAGACCTCCGACCGGCCGCTTCTGGCACGACCGCCGCCCGCGCCCGATGAACTACCGGCTGCTGTCGGGAGAAACGAACGAGGCCGACCGTCGCGCCGTCTGGAACGACGTCCTCGCGGCCGCCGGACTCTGAGGAGGAACACAGCCATGATCAGCATGCAGCGCACCGTCACGACGACGGCCCCGGCCGTCGCCGTCTTCGATTACCTGGCGGACTTCACCAACGCCGAACAGTGGGACCCGAACGCAGTGAAGGTGATTCGGCTGTCCGACGACGCCGGCACGCCGAGCGGCGATGTCGTCTACCGCGTCACCAGTCGGTTCGCCGGTCGCGAGACCGACCTCGACTACCGGCTCGTCGACCTGCAGCCGCACACGTTGATCCGCTTGCGCGGGGAGAAGCCCGCGGTGACCGCGGTCGACACCATTCGGATCGAGCCGCGACCGGACGGCACCGCCGTCACCTATGCGGTGGAGTTCGACTTCCACGGGGTGTTCGGCCTGCTTGCGCCGCTGCTGCGCCCCGCGGTCCGCAGGCTGCTGGAACAGGGTGCCGTCGGTCTGTCGGAGGAACTTGCCCGCCTGGGATGATCGGCGTCGGTCGAGCGGGGAAGGGGAGCGGCGCGGCGAGCACCGCGGACCGGCCGACGTCACCCGTACGTGAACGAGAAGACCGTCATGCCCTCAGGGATCGACACCTCGACGCGACCGCGCTCGGCGGCCGAGCTGTGCACGATCCGGTGCAGAGTCGGCGGTCCGCTGATCGGAAGCGAGGCGACCGGCCCGCTGCCGACAGTCCCGCCGTCGCCAGTCCCGCCGCTGCCGGTGACGCTGATCGTTCCGGTGCCGCCCGCGACGATGTAGACGTCCTTCGCGCGGTAGTCGAGGGTGATGGTCGCGTCGTGGTCGGCGCGCGCTCCCTGATAGTCCAGCGTCCAGCGACCGCCGAGAGCGAAGGTGTCGGAGCGAAGTTCGCGGGGCGACTCGAAGTCGGCGGTGCCTGCACGGTAGGGCGTGGAACCGCCGTAGTTGACGACCTTGCCGACTCCCAGATATGTCTCGGGAGTGGTCGCCTCGGTGGGCGTGGTGTCTGTCTGCTCGGTGGGCCGCGGCAGATCGATCCCCGGATGCGCGTCGGTCAGCAGCTCTCGGATCAGCCGCTCGGACTGTTCGTATCCGCCCTCGCCGAAGTCGATGTGCCGGACGGTCCCGGACGCGTCGATCAGGTACTGCGCCGGCCAGTAGCTGTTCCGATAATTCGTCCACGTCGAGAACGCCGGATCGAGCGCGATCGGGTACTCGATGCCCAGGCGCCGCGCGGCAGTGACGACATTGGCCGGCACCTTCTCGAATGCGTACTCCGGGGTGTGCACGCCGATCACCTCCAGACCGCTGTCGCGATACGCGCGGTACCAGTCCACGACGTGCGGGATCGCTCGCTGGCAGTTGATGCACGAGTACGCCCAGAAGTCGATCAAGACCACCTTCCCCCGAAGGTGCGACAGGGGCAGCGCCTGGCCGTCGGGAGTGTTGAACCAGTCGGTGATGCCCGTCAACCGGGGTGCGGCGCCGCAGCTCTGCAACTCCTCGGCGCCGTCGGTGCAGTTGCTGAGCTGTCGGTTCTCGTCGGTCACGATTCCGCCGAGATCGAGCCGGCGGTTCAGATCATCGCCGCCGCCGACGGAGTTCTGCAAGGCTCCGGTGTAGTCGGGGATCGTGCGTTGCAGTGCGCCGGGAACGTCGAAGACCAGTCCGACGGCCAACGCGATCATCACCACGCCGCCTGCGACGCGGATCAGGCGCTGCCTGCGGCGAAACGCTCCGACGCGCTCGGCGACTCGTCGCCCGGCGAGAGCGAAGAACAGCAGGGGCAGTGTCGCGCCGATCGCGAACGACAAGGTCAGGACCACGGTGCGGGCCCCGATCTCACCGGTCGCGCCCGCGACCACGATCGCGGCGAGCACCGGGCCCGCGCACGGCACGTACAGCACGCCCAGCGCCAGTCCCAGGCCGAAGCCGGAACGACCTCGACCGACCGAACGCTGGGGCAGTCGTGCGAAGGGCTTCTCCAGGAGCTGCTCGATCCGCGGGAAGATCAGTCCCAACCCGATCGCGGTCAGCACCACCAGACCGGCCCACCGGATGCTGTCCTGGGGCAGGCGCACCAGCGACAGCAGACTCGACCCCACCAGGGTGACGAGCGAGAAACTCGTCACGAGGCCGGCGATGACCCGGTAGGGGCGGGAGCTCTCGGCGAGGCGGTCCCGTCGCGTCGACGCGTCCCCTGCGTCCTCGGCGACACCCTCGGCGTTCCCGTCTGCGTCGTCGGTGCGCGCGTTCTGGGCGCCCGAGAAGAACAGGACCGGCAGCACCGGCAGGATGCACGGTGAGATCCCGGTGATGAGTCCGCCGACGAAGCCGATCGCTATCAGTGAGGTCATGCAGGTCATTCGGCGCGGTACCGGTCCCGGATGGGTCGCGCGGTCGGGTCTAGCAGGCTCGACCGAGAACGCGTCGACATCGGACCCATCCGTTTTCGCGACCGCCCCGAATGACTGACGGCACTGCTGATGACCCAGGCAACCGCCGCGGTCCACGACAAGGGAGAGCAGCCGATGAGAACACGAACGATGCGCGCAGGAAGAAAGACGGCCGTCAAGGTGACTGCGATGGGATTCGCCCTCGCTGTCGCGGCGTCGATGACCGCCTGCTCGAGTGACGACATGGACAGTGCGGCGTCGAGCTCGCCGATGGCGACCACGGCCATGAACTCGTCGCCGATGAGCGCCGACCCCGCCGCGGATCTGGTGGGACCGGGCTGCGCCGACTACGCCAAGAAGGTGCCGACCGGACCGGGCTCGGTGACCGGCATGGCGACGTCACCGGTCGCCGTGGCCGCGTCGAACAACCCGATGCTGACCACGCTCACCGATGCGTTGTCGGGCAAGCTCAACCCCCAGGTGAACCTCGTCGACACGCTCAACGGCGGCGAGTTCACGGTGTTCGCGCCGGTCGACGACGCCTTCGCCAAGGTCGATCCGGGCACTCTCGACATGCTCAAGACCGACGCGCCCGCGCTCAAGTCCCTGCTGACCTATCACGTCGTCTCCGGTCAGCTCGGTCCCGATCAGGTCGTCGGCAAGCACAAGACCGTCGAGGGCGCGACCGTCGAGGTCACCGGCAGCGGCGATGATCTGTCGGTCGACGGAGCGCGGGTGATCTGCGGTGGCGTGCACACCGCCAACGCGACCGTCTACCTGATCGACAAGGTCCTCACTCCGCCCGCCGACAGAGCCCCCCCCCCCCCCCGCCGACAAGTGATGAGCGCATCGGCGGCGGGGTAGCGGGCGACGCGGTGCGTCGTCTCGATCGGGACGACGCACCGCGGGCGTGCGCTCCGCGCGCCGATGCTGTCCGTACCAGGAACGTTGTGGAGACCAGGAGAATAGACGATGTCGGAGCAGCGTGGAGTGACCGTCCGCAGCGCGGTCGCCACCACCCGCCGAACTGTGTGATCGTGGCGCTCGGCAGGGACTACTCGTGGGCGCTGGTGACCGACCCCGCCCGGACGTTCGGCTTCGTGCTCTCCAGAACACCGGTCCTGTCGTCGACGCAGTGGAAGTCGGTCCGCGGTGCGGGGTGCCGTCGGTCTGCCGGAGGAACTCGCCCGCCTGGGATGACGGGCGTCGCGCGTCACAGATCGCGGTAGCGAGCCAGGGCCACCACGCGTTCCTCAGCGTGGTCGACGATCGGCGGCGGGTAGCCTCGGTCGCCGTCGGTGCCGTCGAACAGGGCGGGCTCGGCCGTGCGTCCGCCCGCATGCTTCCACGGCCGATGGACGGCCTTGCCTGCGATGCCGCGAAGCTCGGGCACCCAGCGGCGCACGTAGTCGCCCGAAGGGTCGAAGCGTTCGCCCTGGGACACCGGATTGAACACCCGGAAGTACGGGGCGGCATCGGTGCCGCAGCCTGCCGTCCACTGCCAGCCGTGCTGGTTGGACGCGAGGTCGCCGTCGACCAGGTGCGTCATGAAGTACCGCGCGCCGCGCCACCACGGCAGGTGCAGATCCTTCGTGAGGAACGACGCCACGATCATCCTCACCCGGTTGTGCATCCAGCCCTCCGCCAGCAGTTGGCGCATCCCGGCGTCGACGATCGGATACCCGGTCCTGCCGCGGCACCAGGCGTCGAACGCCGCATCCGCGTCCGGGCCGCTGTCGTACTCCATCTGATCGAACTTCGCGTCGACGCCGGTGCGAGCAGTCTCGGGGCGATGGAAGAGGACATCCGCGTAGAAGTCGCGCCAGGCCAGCTCACTGCGCAGGGTGGTTGCGCCGTCGTCGGTCCGCGCCCGCAGATCGTGCAGGATCGTTCGCGGATGGAGGCAGCCGAACTTCAGGTACGGCGACAGGCGTGACGTCGCGTCGAGATCGGGCCGGTTGCGGTCGTCGGCGTAACGATCCAGCTCGCTGGTCCCGCCGTCCCGGAACGCGCGCCATCGCTCGAGCGCGGCCTTCTCCCCGGCGACGGGCAACGCCGCGGCGTCGCTCGCCTCCTCGGTCAGCAGCTCGGCGACGGCGGCACGTCCCACACGTTCGATGCGGCCGCGCGGAAGAATCGAATCCGGGTCGAGCCAGTCGACGGTGTCCGGTCCCGTCAGCGCGGGCGAATGCCAGCCGTGGTCGAGCCACGCCCGCTTGAACGGAGTGAAGACACGGTAGGGCCCGCCGGCCTTGGTGCGGACGCGCCCGGGCGACACCGCGTACGGGGAGCCGGTCCGAATCAGCGGCACCGAGGCCGGCAGGGCCGCCTCCACCGCCTCGTCCCGGGCACGCCCGTACGGGCCGAAATCCTCACTCACATGCACCGAGTCGACGGACAGAACGTCGACGAGCTCGGGGATCACCTGAACCGGATCGCCCGACACCACCAGGAGCCGCCCGCCGAGATCGGCGTCGAGAGCCTCCAGGCATCCGGCGAGGAAGGTGGTCCGCGGTGCACCCGACGGACGCACCAGGGCGTCGTCGAGCACGAAGACGGCGAGCGCCGACTCCGCGCGGTCAGCCGCGGCCGACAGCGACGGCAGATCGGAGAGGCGGAGATCGCGGCGAAACCAGACGATGGCCGGTGAGTTCATGGTTTCCAGTGTGCCCACCCATCCGCTCGCGCGGTGGCTCCGAATGGCTTCCGTGACTGCAACCAATGACCTTCAGCCCACGGCACGACGAGTCGCGGTGATCGGCGGCGGCGTGGCCGGATTGACGGCCGCCTACCTCCTGGCACCGAGCGCTCAGGTGACGATCTTCGAGGCCGATGACCGCCTCGGCGGGCACGCCCACACGCACCAGGTGACCGCCGCCGACGGCTCGCCGATGCCGGTCGACTCCGGCTTCATCGTCCACAACGACCGCACCTATCCCACCCTGTGCCGACTCTTCGACGACCTCGGCGTCGCGACCCAGGCCACCGACATGTCGATGTCGGTCCGTTCGGAACTGACCGGTCTCGAGTACGCGGGCGCGCGCGGCCTGTCGGGTCTGTTCCCTGTCCCACGAAATCTGGTGCGCGGCCGCTACCTGCTGATGCTGGCGGAGGTCAGTCGGTTCCATCGGCTGGCGCGCCGCGTGCTCGACGATCCCGGCGACGACCAGTCCCTCGACGACTTCGTGCGCCGCAGCCGCCTGTCGGGCTACTTCCGCGAGAACTTCCTGTTGCCGCTGGTGGCCGCCGTGTGGTCGTGCGATGAGCAGACGGCCGCCCGCTATCCGGCCCGGTATCTCTTCACCTTCCTCGACCATCACGGGATGCTGTCGGTCCACGGCTCACCCGAGTGGCGCACAGTGGTCGGCGGTTCGGCGACCTATGTTCGCGCGGTCGCCGACCACGTGCGTGCGCACGGCGGCGAGATCCGACTGTCCGCCCCCGTCGACGACCTCGCCGAGATCGGCTCCGGTGTCGCGGTGACCGCCGGCGGAACCACCTCTCTGTTCGACGCCGCCGTGGTCGCGACGCACCCGCACCAGGCGCTGTCGATGCTCCGGGCGCCGACGACGCTGCAGGCCGACGTGCTGGGCGCCATCGGCTACGTCGGGAAGCCTGCGGTCCTGCACACCGACGAGAGCCTGCTCCCCGTCGCGATGAACGCGCGGGCGTCCTGGAACTACCAGATCCGCGACGACAGCGTGCCCGACGGCAGCGGGATCGCCGTCACCTACGACATGACCCGCCTGATGCGACTGCCGGGCGACGGTCCACGCCACCTCGTGACGATGGGACGTACCGACCTGGTCGACCCGACGACGGTCCTCGCGGAGATGCGCTACGAGCATCCGATCTACGACCTCGACTCGGTGGCGGCGCAGCAGCGACTGCCGCAGATCGACACCCGGGCCGTCGTCTTCGCCGGCGCCTACCACGGGTGGGGCTTCCACGAGGACGGCGCGGCCTCGGGGGCGCGCGCTGCGCAGCTCCTCGGCGGCACCTGGCCCACGTCGACGCAGACCCAGGCGGTGGCGGCGCGATGACCGCGCCTTCGACCCCGTCACTCGTCGCGACGCGGATCAACCATGTACGGCGCGAGCCCGTCGACCACCGGTTCGCGCACCGCAGTCTGAGTTGGTTCGTCGACATCGACGAGCTCCCGGAACTCCCGCGAGCCCTGCGCTGGGCGGCGCGCTTCCGGGCGGCCGACCACTTCCCTCAGCCCGCGCAATCGGGCGACACCCTGCGCAGTCGTCTCGACTCCCACCTCGATGATGTCGGCGTCGCCCGCCCGACCGGAGCGGTGACCGCGCTGCTCTCACCGCGGGTGGCCGGCTATGTCTTCAATCCGCTGACCGTGTTCTGGTGCCACGACGCGGCGGGCGCCCTGCAGTACGTCGTCGCTGAAGTGCACAACACGTACGGCGGTCGGCACTGCTACCTGGTGCGCACCGACGCGGCCGGTCGTGCCGAGGTGGAGAAGGAGTTCTACGTCTCGCCGTTCAACGACGTCTCCGGCCGCTACCGTCTGGCGCTGCCCGAACCGGATCCCGCGGGCCGCGTCCGGCTCTCGGTGATTCTGGACCGGCCCGGTCAGGCGCCGTTCACCGCGACGCTCGTCGGCCGAACGCGAGCGGCCACCGTCGGTGCGGTGATCACCGCGCAACTCACCGCCCCGCTCGCCCCGTGGCTCGTTGCCGCTCGCATCCGCATCCACGGTGTGTGGCTGTGGGCGCGAGGCCTGCGCATCGTCGATCGACCCGCTGACCCGATTCCCGCCGACCCCCCGCATGCACTTCGCCGACCGAAGGACTCGTGACATGACCACCGATCACCGCCTCCCGTACTCGCCCGCCGACATCCACGTGGACCCTCGGGCGTGGCCCGATGTGGCACACCGACCGACGTCCCGCCTCCGCGCCCTCGCCGCCGGTCGACTCTTCGCCGCCGCCACTCGACGTCTCCCGATCTCGGTCGAATACCCCGACGGACGGCTGGGAGGTGCCGCGTCCGACGCGGTGCTTCCGCGGATGATCGTGCGCGACCCCGAGTCGTTGTTCCACCGGCTCGGCACGTCCGGGCTCATCGGATTCGGTGAGGCGTACATGGCGGGGGACTGGACCACCGACGACCTCGTCGGCGTGCTCACCCCGTTCGCCGAACGCGTCGCGGAACTGGTGCCCGCGCCGCTCCAGCGACTCCGTTCGCTGGTGCTGCCTGGCCACCCCGATGACGAGCAGAACACCGTCGCGAACACGCGGTCCAACATCGCCCGGCACTACGACCTGTCCAACGAGCTCTTCGGAGCCTTCCTCGACGAGACGCTGAGCTATTCGAGTGCCTACTTCGGCTCGGATTCGGCTGCGGAGACGGCGGACTGGTCGATGCTCGCCGACGCGCAACGCGCGAAGATCGACCGCCTGTTGGACCAGGCGGGCGTCGGCGAGGGAACCCGGCTGTTGGAGATCGGCACCGGATGGGGCGAACTCTGCCTCCGCGCTGCCGCGCGCGGTGCGCACGTCCGATCGCTGACCCTGTCCAGCGAACAACGCGAGCTGGCGCTCGAGCGCGTCGCCGCGGCCGGCTTCGCCGATCGGGTCAGCGTCGACCTGCTGGACTACCGGCTCGTCGACGGCGAGTACGACGCGATCGTCTCGGTGGAGATGCTCGAAGCGGTCGGTCGCGAATTCTGGCCGGCGTACTTCCGCACGCTCGATCGGGTGCTGGTGCCCGGTGGTCGCGCCGCCGTCCAGGTGATCACCATGCCGCACGCGCGGATGCTGGCGTCCGAGGGCACGTACACCTGGGTGCACAAGTACATCTTCCCCGGCGGCCAGCTCCCCTCGATCGAAGCGCTGCGCGAGGTCACGACCGCCCACACCGGACTCGACCTGGTCGATGAGAAGGCGATGGGATGCCACTACGCGCGGACGCTGCGGTTGTGGCGCGAGCGGTTCGTTCGTAGCGACGCCGTCATCGCCGACCTCGGGTTCGACTCCGTGTTCCGTCGGATGTGGACGTTCTACCTGGCCTACTCCGAGGCCGGCTTCCGGTCCGGCTACCTGGACGTGTACCAGCTCGGCTTCGCGAAGCCCGCGGTGTCACAGACGCCCCGTCTGTCATGACTGTCGCGTTCGCTCCGGCTAGGCTGTCACTTGATGACATCCTCCCATCCGCGAGCGAGCGGCCGGTGACCGCCGAAGCGGAACAATTGGAGCGCCTCCTCGCCCTCGTGGCGACCGGCGATCGCGACGCCTTCGCGACCTTCTACGACCGCACCGGGTCGCGCGTGTACGGCATGGTGCTGCGCGTCTTGCGGGATCCGGGATACAGCGAGGACGTGACCCAGGAGGTCTTCCTCCAGGTGTGGCGAGACGCCGGCCGATTCGATGCGAGGCAAGGCAGCCCGGTGTCGTGGGTGTTGACCATCGCGCACCGTCGTGCGGTCGACCGCGTGCGATCCGAGACCTCGACGTCCGCGCGCGAGAGCCGCTACGGCATGCGCGAGCTCGCAGAAGTCGTTGCCGGCGTGGACGACGAGGTGGTGGCCCGGGACGCCGGGGACCGGGCACGGGAGTGTCTCGGCACGCTCACCGAGTTGCAGTCGGAAGCCGTGTGCCTGGCGTACTACGAAGGTTTCACGTACCGGGAAGTCGCTGATCGACTCGCCGTGGCGTTGCCCACGGTCAAGAGTCGAATCCGCGATGGGCTGAAGAGGCTGAGGGGGTGTCTGGGCAGTGAATGAGTTCGATGACGACCGACTGCGCGACCTGGCGCCGCTCATTGCGTTCGACGCAGTCGACGAAGTGGAACGTGCGCGCATCCTCCGCGAGGTGTCGGCGGCGGACGACGCGGCCCGCCGGGCCTTCGAGGCCGAACTCGCCGCGGCGCGCGAGACTCTCGCGAGATTCAGCGACGCGACCGCGACGGACCCGCCGCCGCCGCTGAGAGGTCGGATTCTGGCCGCACTCGACGAGGAGGCACGCGAGGACGGCGCCGCCTCGGTGCGCCAGGGCGCGCGCCGCCACCCTCGGCTCCGGTCCGCGGTGGTCGCCGCCGCCGCGGCTGTCGTACTCGGCGTCGGCGGGGTGATCGGTTACGCCGTCGCGAACCGAAGCGAGGCGCCCACGCCGACGCAGGCGGAACAGGTCTTCGCCGCGCCGGATGTTCGTACGACGACCGGCGCGGTGGCGGGCGGCGAGGCCACCGTGACCTACTCGCCGTCGGCAGGCGAGGGCGTCCTGGTGATGAACGATGTGCCGCCGCCGGCACCCGGCTCGATCTATCAGATGTGGCTGATCGGACCGGACGGGCCGCGACTCGCCGGAACGATGAGCGACGCCGACGTCGCGCCGTCGACGACGGCCGTGATCACCGATATGGGCGGCGCGACCGCGGTGGCGTTCACCGTCGGCAGTGCGGCGACCCCGGACAAGATGGTCTCCGACCCCGTCGCTCAGCTACCCCTGCGCTGATCAGCGCAGCTGGTCCTCGATGTAGCGCGGCCGGCAGATGATCCAGGCGCCGACGAGCATCACGGCGACGGTCGCGGTGAGGAACTCGAACGGGACGGTCCACGACCCGGTGGAGTCGTGCAGGACACCGAAGAGCAGCGGGCCGGCGCACGCCAGCAGGTACCCGACGCCCTGTCCGAAGCCGGACAGGGCCGACGAACCCGAACTGGTGCGGCTGCGCAGGTTGATCAGCGTGAGCGCCATGGGGAACGTGGTCGGTCCGATGCCGATGAGGATCGCCCACAGCCAGGGGGCGCTCAGCGGAGCCCACAGCAGTCCGGCGAAGCCGGCGAGCCAGCAGCAGGCGAAGGCGACGGCGAACGGGAACGGATTCCGGAACCGGGCGCACAGCACGGGTGCGACCAGTGTTCCGACGAAGCCGACGCCCGAGAACAACGCGAGCATCGCGCCGCCGAGGGACTCGCTGCCGCCCGCGTCACTCAGGACCGACGGCAGCCACGTGAACATCGAGTACGTCATCAGCGAGGTCATGCCGAACATCAGCGTCAGGCCCCACGCCATGCTGGTGCGCCACACCGGCAGGCGGGCGCCGTCGTCGGCGGTCGGCTTGGCCTCGTCCGGCAGATCGGCCTGTGCGCGGACGGTGGCGCGACGTTCGCGCACCACCCACAGCCACGGGAACAGCGCCGCCAGCGGCACCAGTGCCCAGATCGCGAGCGAGGTCCGCCAGCCCGCCGCATCGGCGACCGGAACCGCCATGGCCGCGGGCAGTGCGGTACCGATCTGAACGAACGTGATGTAGACGGTGCTGACGAGTGCGATCCGGTCGCTGAAATAGCGCTTCACCAGTGGCGGGATCAGGATGTTGCCGACGCCCATGCCGAACAGTGCGATGCCGGAGAGGATCAGCAGGGAGGCGACGTCGTGGGTCAGCGAGCGGGTGGCGATCCCGACGCCGGTCAGGATCACGGCGACGAGGGTGACCTGCTCGATGCCGAATCGGCGCCCCAGAGCGGGGGCGAGGATTCCGGCGAGGCCGAACATCAGCGTCGGCATCATGCCGAGCACGCCGCTGACGGCGTGCCCGAAGCCCATGTCGTCGGAGATCCGGGAGAGCAGCGGTGTGAGTGAGGTGACCGCGGTTCTCAGGCTGAGGGAGAACAGCACGATCGCGATCAGGACGACTGCGCGACCTCGCCAGGGGCCGAAGGACGTCTCGCGGCGTTCGGCGGCGGCGATCGCGGGCTCTGTCTGCATACGAGAAATCGTAGGATGAATGGCTGTATCTGCGCAAAGTGATTTAGACTGCGTCGGTGCAGACCGTGAAGCGTCAGAGTCTCATCGCGCAGGTGACGCAGCAACTGAGAAACGAGATCGCTGCCGGTCGCTGGGAGGTCGGCCAGCGCATTCCCACCGAACCCGAGTTGTGCGAGATGACCGGCACGGCCCGGAACACCGTCCGCGAGGCGGTCCACTCGCTGGTGCACGCCGGGCTGCTGGAGCGCAGGCAGGGATCGGGAACGTACGTCATCGCGACCGACGAGCAGGAGGTCGCGCTGGGCGGCTTCTTCGCCGCCGCGCGACGGCAGGACCTGCTCGAACTGCGCGAGGCGCTGGAGGTGACCGCGGCCGGACTCGCCGCTCAGCGCCGTGACGACGCCGACATCGCCACGCTCCGGGAACTTCTGGAACGCCGCAACCGTTCACTGGGAGACGAGGGTTCCGAGGGCGGCGACGGCCACGTCGACGCGGTGGAGGCTGACGCTCACCTGCATCGGGCCATCGTCGCGGCCAGTCACAACGCGGTTTACCTGGAGTTCTACGACTCGCTGCTGCCGTCCCTGCGGGCGTCGATCGCCGAACACGGCATCGGTGCGCACCGGCTCTACGAGGCGATGCACACGGCGCTCGTCGACGCGGTGATCGACGGGGAGCCCGGTGCCGCACGCCGTGCCGCGCGGGCGCTCTTGGAGAGCGTTGGCGAATTCCGGTGATCGGCGCCGGTAGCGGACTGTTTCGGTGCAGTTCCGATAGTGGTGTCAATCATTTTGACCGTGGTAAATCGGGGCGGTAAAGTATTTCGTCGGCGCCTTGCCATGCTAGGTGCTGCTCACCTGCCGGTATCCGGACGGACGCCGGTTGGGGGAGGGGTCGTGGACCATTAGAGGGCGTGCGACACGCCCGACAGCGGGTGCACGATTCGAACCTGACCTGCACATGAGTGCGGGTGGGGCGAGTTGCGGAAGCAGACTCATCGGCCTCGGCCGGATGGATCCGCTTGCCCGGAGCACCAACCGCAACGCACAACAACAAGGCCCGGCGGGAGCCGGTCCTCAAGGAGAAAGAACTCAGTGCCAACCATTAACCAGCTGGTCCGCAAGGGCCGCACGGACAAGACGTCCGCCAAGAAGACGGCAGCCCTGAAGGGCAGCCCGCAGCGTCGTGGCGTGTGCACCCGCGTGTACACCACCACCCCGAAGAAGCCGAACTCCGCACTGCGAAAGGTCGCCCGTGTGCGCCTGACCAGTGGCGTCGAGGTCACCGCCTACATCCCGGGTGAGGGCCACAACCTGCAGGAGCACTCGATGGTGCTCGTCCGCGGCGGTCGCGTGAAGGACCTCCCGGGTGTTCGTTACCGCATCATCCGCGGCTCGCTCGACACCCAGGGTGTCAAGGACCGCAAGCAGGCTCGCAGCCGCTACGGCGCCAAGAAGGGGAACTGATCTAAATGCCACGTAAAGGACCCGCTCCCAAGCGCCCGCTGATCAGCGACCCGGTCTACGGTTCGCCGCTGGTCACCCAGCTCGTCAACAAGATCCTGCTGGACGGCAAGAAGTCGACCGCCGAGCGCATCGTCTACGAAGCCCTCGAACAGGCCCGTGAGAAGACCGGTGCCGATCCGGTCGTCACCCTCAAGCGTGCGCTCGACAACGTCAAGCCCACCCTCGAGGTCAAGAGCCGCCGCGTCGGTGGCGCCACCTACCAGGTGCCGGTCGAGGTCAAGCCGGGCCGCGCCAACACCCTCGCGCTGCGCTGGCTGGTCACGTTCAGCCGCCAGCGTCGTGAGAAGACCATGGTCGAGCGTCTCGCCAACGAGCTCCTCGACGCGTCGAACGGTCTCGGTGCATCGGTGAAGCGTCGCGAAGACACTCACAAGATGGCCGAAGCCAACCGCGCCTTCGCTCACTACCGCTGGTGAGGTCGTCGCATCGGGCCGGGGGATGCGCACGCGAGCCCGGTCCGATGCGCTCGAACACTGACAGACTCACGTCCGAAAACTTCCCGAAGGGAACCTAATGGCACAGGAAGTGCTCAACGACCTCACCAAGGTCCGCAACATCGGCATCATGGCGCACATCGATGCCGGCAAGACCACGACCACCGAGCGCATCCTCTACTACACCGGTGTGAACTACAAGATCGGTGAGACCCACGACGGTGCGTCGACCACCGACTGGATGGAGCAGGAGAAGGAGCGTGGTATCACCATCACCTCCGCCGCCGTGACCTGCTTCTGGAACAACAACCAGATCAACGTCATCGACACTCCCGGTCACGTCGACTTCACCGTCGAGGTGGAGCGCGCGCTCCGCGTGCTCGACGGCGCCGTCGCCGTCTTCGACGGCAAGGAAGGCGTCGAGCCGCAGTCCGAGCAGGTCTGGCGCCAGGCCACCAAGTACGACGTCCCCCGCATCTGCTTCGTCAACAAGATGGACAAGATGGGCGCGGACTTCTACTTCACCGTGCAGACGATCATCGATCGTCTGGGTGCGAAGCCGCTGGTCATGCAGCTCCCGATCGGTGCCGAGGATGCCTTCGACGGCGTCGTCGACCTGCTCGAGATGAAGGCCATCACCTGGCGCGGCACCGTCGAGATCGGCGCCGAGCCGACCTTCGAGGAGATCCCCGCGGACCTGGCGGACAAGGCCGCCGAGTACCGCGAGAAGCTGCTGGAGACGGTCGCCGAGTCGGACGAAGCTCTCATGGAGAAGTACTTCGCCGGCGAGGAGCTCTCGATCGAGGAGATCAAGGGCGCCATCCGCAAGATGACGATCAACTCCGAGATCTACCCGGTCCTCTGTGGCTCGGCGTTCAAGAACAAGGGCGTTCAGCCCATGCTCGACGCCGTCATCGACTACCTCCCGAACCCGCTGGACATCGGCGAGATCGAGGGCCACGTCGTGGGCAACGAGGAAGAGACGATCTCGCGCAAGCCGAGCAAGGATGAGCCCTTCTCCGCGCTGGCGTTCAAGATCGCCGCTCACCCGTTCTTCGGCAAGCTCACCTTCGTCCGCGTGTACTCGGGTCGTGTGGAGCCGGGCACCCAGGTCATGAACGCGACCAAGGGCAAGAAGGAGCGCATCGGAAAGCTCTTCCAGATGCACGCCAACAAGGAGAACCCGGTCGACGACGCGGTGGCCGGCCACATCTACGCGATGATCGGCCTCAAGGACACCACGACCGGTGACACCCTGTGCGATCCGGCGAACCCGATCGTCCTCGAGTCGATGACGTTCCCGGACCCGGTCATCAACGTCTCGATCGAGCCGAAGACCAAGTCCGACCAGGAGAAGCTGGGCACCGCGATCCAGAAGCTCGCCGAAGAGGATCCGACCTTCTCGGTGAACCTGGACGAGGAGACCGGCCAGACCGTCATCGGCGGCATGGGCGAGCTCCACCTCGACATCCTGGTCGACCGCATGAAGCGCGAGTTCAAGGTCGAGGCCAACGTCGGCAAGCCGCAGGTCGCGTACCGCGAGACGATCCGCAAGACCGTCGAGAAGCACGAGTTCACCCACAAGAAGCAGACGGGTGGCTCGGGCCAGTTCGCGAAGGTCATCATCAAGCTCGAGCCGTTGGTCGACGCCGAGGACGGCGCGACCTACGAGTTCGCGAACGCCGTCACCGGTGGTCGTGTTCCGCGTGAGTACATCCCTTCGGTGGATGCCGGTGCGCAGGACGCGATGCAGTACGGCGTGTTGGCCGGCTACCCGCTGGTCAACCTGAAGGTCACCCTGCTCGACGGTCAGTACCATGACGTCGACTCGTCGGAGATGGCCTTCAAGATCGCCGGTTCGCAGGCCCTCAAGGAGGCTGCGAAGATGGCTCAGCCCGTCATCCTGGAGCCGATCATGGCCGTCGAGGTCACGACTCCGGAGGACTACATGGGCGACGTCATCGGCGACCTGAACTCCCGCCGTGGCCAGATCCAGGCCATGGAGGAGCGCAGTGGTGCACGAGTCGTCAAGGCTCAGGTGCCGCTGTCGGAGATGTTCGGCTACATCGGAGACCTGCGGTCGAAGACTCAGGGCCGAGCAAACTACTCCATGGTTTTCGACTCGTACGCTGAAGTTCCGGCGAACGTGTCGAAGGAGATCATCGCGAAGGCGACGGGCGAGTAATCTCGCTCGCCGTTTTGGCGGACCTCGCGCCGGGGCCGGCTATCGAATCCGCGCGCACAAACGAATAAGGTGGACGGCCAAGGTCCGACGTGACGTCGGACCGGCCGGACACCGGTTCAGCAAGACCGCTCCTGCCGACGGCAGGAAGTAAGAAACTCACTGCCGGGAACCACCCGGCAGCAACAGTCCAGGAGGACACAAGTGGGCAAGGCGAAGTTCGAGCGGACCAAGCCGCACGTGAACATCGGCACCATCGGTCACGTCGACCACGGCAAGACCACCACCACGGCGGCCATCACCAAGGTGCTCGCCGACCAGTACCCGGACCTGAACGAGAGCTTCGCTTTCGATCAGATCGACAAGGCGCCTGAGGAGAAGGCTCGTGGTATCACGATCAACATCTCCCACGTCGAGTACCAGACGGAGAAGCGTCACTACGCTCACGTCGACGCTCCGGGTCACGCCGACTACATCAAGAACATGATCACCGGTGCCGCCCAGATGGACGGCGCGATCCTGGTCGTGGCCGCCACCGACGGCCCGATGCCGCAGACCCGCGAGCACGTGCTGCTGGCTCGCCAGGTCGGCGTTCCTTACATCCTCGTCGCCCTGAACAAGGCCGACATGGTGGATGACGAGGAGATCATGGAGCTCGTCGAGATGGAGGTCCGCGAACTGCTGGCCGCTCAGGAGTTCGACGAGGACGCTCCGGTCGTTCCGATCTCGGCGCTGAAGGCGCTCGAGGGTGACCCGAAGTGGGTCGAGTCGGTCCAGAAGCTGATGCAGGCCGTCGACGACTCGGTTCCGGACCCGGTCCGTGAGACCGAGAAGCCCTTCCTCATGCCCGTCGAGGACGTCTTCACCATCACCGGTCGCGGCACCGTCGTCACCGGTCGTGTGGAGCGCGGCGAGGTCAACGTGAACGAGGAAGTCGAGATCGTCGGCATCCGCGACAAGAGCACCAAGACCACCGTCACCGGTATCGAGATGTTCCACAAGCTCCTCGATTCGGCTCAGGCCGGCGACAACGCGGGTCTGCTGCTCCGCGGCCTCAAGCGCGAGGACGTCGAGCGTGGCCAGGTCATCGTGAAGCCGGGCACCACGACCCCGCACACCGAGTTCGAGGGCCAGGCGTACATCCTGTCGAAGGACGAGGGCGGCCGCCACACCCCGTTCTTCAACAACTACCGTCCGCAGTTCTACTTCCGCACCACGGACGTGACCGGCGTCGTGACCCTCCCCGAGGGCACCGAGATGGTCATGCCGGGCGACAACACCGAGATGAGCGTCAAGCTGATCCAGCCGGTCGCCATGGACGAGGGCCTGCGCTTCGCTATCCGCGAGGGTGGCCGCACCGTCGGTGCCGGCCGCGTCACCAAGATCATCAAGTGATGATCTAGCCATACGGCATCGAGAACGCCCGTCCCGCTTCGGCGGGGCGGGCGTTCTGCTGTCCAGGCCTGCTGTCTGGGCCTTGCTCCGAGCCTGGCGACCATTATCTGGTCATCAGGCTCGGACGGAGCACGTCGGAGAGCGGCAGGGTCGTGGCCCAGTCTCCCAGCCCTGTGCGATCAGGATGCGGCCGACCTTCGCTGCGGTCGAGCAGGGGCGGCCGAAGACCTGGCCGCTCCCGATACGCACCGTCCGACGATCGGCGTGCGCGGCGGCGTCGAGGTCGCGTTCCAGGTCGCGATCCCGGGAGACGGCGTCGTCGTGGCCGAGGCGCCCGTCGAGTTCGACGACCAGCCCGAATTCGGGGTAGTCGATGTCACGGAAGCCGCGACGTCCGACGGTAGTGGGGGCCTGTCGCACGGGTGTCGGCAGACCGTGCCTGCGCTCCACCTCGTTCAGGTACTGGTGCTCGAGAACAGAGCAGGCCCCGTCTCGCACATCGGTGAGGACGTCACGTAGAAAGGCGTGCAAGCGTAGCCGTCGCCTGCGGTCCAGTGCGACGAGCAGCCGGTCGGCGGTCGTCCATCGACCGCCGACGACGTCGGACAGGATGGCGATCGCCTCGGTGGTCGAGCCGGCTGACGCGAGGTCGAGAACGGTCTCTTCGAGGCGGACCCGCGGCGGGTGGACGTCGGAGAGCATCACGGACTCGAGGTCGCTGCGGTAGTGGACGACGACGCCGGGAACCCCCGAGAGGTTGCGATGGGCGTCGACTGCGACGTGAATCGGGCCGCGCTCGTTTCCGTCGCCGGTGACGGCCCGCAGCGCCGAGGTGTGGCTGAGCGCCGCCGGTCCGGCGTAGAGTATCGCGCACCACGCGTGCTGAAGCCAGGTCATCGGACCGTTGTGCGTGATGTAGATCCCGTCGTAGACGGCGATCCAATCGCGGCGCCGCTTCCTGCGCCGGATGTCGGCCGAGTCAGCGCCGCAGGCCAACGCCTGGCGTCTGCTGATCACTCCGCTCTGCGCGCGGATGATCCGATCCAGCTCCGTACTGTCCCCCATGCAGGCAGTGTCGATCACTCTGCGCTGTTCGGAGGCTACTTGAGAAGGCTGTGGATACCGTCCGGTAGTGGCTGCTCCGAGTCCCGTGACCGGATACTGGTCACGGGACTCGGACCGGACGTCGAGATGAGTCGAACGGGTCAGACGCGGTGCAGTTCCGCGTGCAGGTGATGTGAGACGGGGACGTCGGCGTACGCCATCCACAGGTCGTAGGTGAGCGTGTCGCCGGACAGCTGGAAGCGCCGTCGGACGGCATTGACCTGCTTCGCGTCCGGGGAGACACCGAGCGTGTGCTGGGTGAAGTCGAGGACGGCCGGGTGCGACGGCGCGCGTTGCAGTTCGACGAACCCGGTCGGCTGGGCCACGAGGAGTTCGACGTGGTCGGTGCCTGCGAGGCGGAGGAACCCGGTCTCGGTGTGCATCGGCCGTCCACCGCCCGGGGCCCGGGTCCGGGACCGGTAGAACAGGAACGGCTTGCCGCTCGGCGACAGCTCCACCTCCTCCTGGTAGGTGAAGCTGTCGATGGTCGCATAATGCCCGGCCCCTTCGCCGCGCCAGAGGCCGGCGAAGGCGGTGAGCGGGCCGAGGACGTCGCGTGGTGAATCGGACATGGTGCCAGACTAGGCGCAACACGGCCCAGCCCGCGGCAGCGCCGACTACTCGGGGTGCAGTTCGCGGAGCCACGCCGACGACGGCGCGTCGGACGGGGAGCGCCAGTCGCCGCGCGGCGAGAGCGAGCCACCCGAGCCGATCTTCGGTCCGTTCGGCATCGCGGTCCGCTTGAACTGATTCGACATGAAGCGCTTGAGGAACACGGTCAGCCACTTGTCGATGGTGGCGGCGTCGTACTCGTTGCGCTCGTCGTCGGTCATCATCTCCGACCACGCGCCGTGGTCGCGATCGCTCCAGGCCTGCTGCGCCAGATACGCGATCTTGCTCGGGCGGTATCCGAATCGGGTGAGGTGATACAGGAAGAAGTCGTGCAGCTCGTACGGACCGACGTGGTCCTCGGTGCTCTGGATGTTCCCGTCGGCATCGGCCGGAACCAGCTCTGGGGAGATCACGTCGTCGAGGATCTCCTGCAGGGTCGCGATGGTGTCCGGCCCGTACCTGGCGGTGGTGATCTTCCAGCGGATCAGATGCTGGATGAGGGTTTTGGGAACGCTGCCGTTCACGTTGTAGTGCGACATCTGATCGCCGACGCCGTAGGTGCACCATCCGAGCGCGAGCTCGGACAGGTCTCCCGTACCGAGCACGATGCCGCCCAGGTGATTGGCGAGGCGGAACAGGTGCGACGTCCGCTCGCCCGCCTGAACGTTCTCGAACGTGACGTCGTACACGGGCTCGCCGTCGGCGAACGGGTGCTTGAGATCGGCGAGCATCTGCATGCACGACGGCCGGATGTCGAGCTCGTTGCCGGTGACTCCGAGCGAGTCCATCAGGACGTGACTGCGTGCGAGAGTGGCTCCGCCGGTGGCGAAGCCCGGCATGGTGTAGGCGTGGATGTTCGTGCGCGGCAGGCCCATCGCGTCGAACGCCTGGACCGCGACCAGCAGGGCGAGCGTCGAGTCGAGGCCGCCCGAGACTCCGATGACGATCTTGTCGATACCGGTGGAGCGCAGTCGGGCGACGAGCCCCTGGACCTGGATGTCGAGCACCTCGCGGCAGCGTTCGTCGCGGTCCGCGGCTCCGGTCGGGACGAACGGGAAGCGCGGCACCGCCCGGCGCAGGCCGTCGGTCGTCTCGGGTATGCCGACGGTGAATGACACGCGGCGGAAGGATCGGGCGCGATCGGCGAAGTCGCCGACCTGGTCGCGCAGGCTGATCATCCGGGCCCGCTCCTGTCGGAGTCGGTCGAGATCGACGTCGCCGACGATCAGCTGCGGCTCCATCGAGAAGCCCGCGGAGCGCGCCAGCAGCGTGCCGTTCTCGGCGATCAGCGCGTCGCCGTCCCAGGCGAGGTCGGTCGTCGATTCGCCGAAACCGGCGGACACGTACAGCTGTGCGGCGATGCAGCGCGCGGAATGGCCGGTGACCAGCGAGCGGCGGTAGGCCTGCTTGCCGACGGTCACCGGGCTGCCCGAGAGGTTCAGCAGGACGGTCGCGCCCGCGAGCGAGGCCCACGTGCTCGGCGGGATCGCGACCCAGCCGTCCTCGCAGACCTCGGCGTGGACGCGTAGGCCGGGAACGTCGTCGGCCTCGAAGATCAGGTCGGTGCCGAACGGCACGCGTTGCCCGCCGACGACGACGGTGTCCCGCACGGCGTCGCGCGCCGCGGCGAAGAACCGCTGCTCGTAGAACTCGCGGTAGTTCGGCAGGTACGACTTCGGCGTCACCCCGAGAATCCGACCGCCGTGGATCAGGACCGCGCAGTTGTACAGGGCGTCGTCGACGCGCAGCGGAGCACCGACCGCGACCACCGGCATGAGGTCGACAGTCGCCGCGACGACCGCCGCGAGTGCGGCGTCCACCTCGTCGAGCAGGGCGTCCTGCTGGACCAGATCGTCGACGCTGTAGCCGCACAGGCCGAGTTCGGGAAAGGCGACGACCGCCACCGACTCCCGGTGCGCGCGGCGGATCAGCTCGATGGTGCGCGAAGCGTTCTGGCGAGGATCGGCCAGGGCGACCTGCGGAACTGCAGCGGCGAGACGGGCGAAACCGTGTGAGTAGACCGACACACGTTCAGGCTAATGGGTGGCTGCATGTCACGATGGAGGAGAGTCGGCACCGGTCCGGCTCCGACTCTGTGACGACTCAAGGTCAGGTGTTCCGCGCATGTCCAGGTTCCTCGTACGTTCTTCGGTCTTCGCCGTGTTCGCGGCGGCTGCCGCGCTGTTGGTCGGTCTGGTCGCAGGCCCGGCCTCGGCGCATTCGGCGCTGGTGGGCTCGAGCCCCGAGCAGGGTGCCAAGATCGCGACCGCGCCGGACAAGGTGACGCTGACGTTCAACGAGGACCTCAAGTCGTCGTACGCCGTGCTCAAGGTGGTCGGGCCCGACAACCACTTCTGGCAGCAGGGCGAGCCGACCGTCGACGGCACCGAGATGTCGGTCGCGCTCAACGGTCTCGGACCGGCGGGCGAGTACAAGGTGAACTACCGCGTCACCTCGGCCGACGGGCACCCGGTGGAAGGCCAGACCACCTTCGAGCTGACCGCCGCGGGCACCGGCACGCCGGGGCCGGTGGCTGACGACTGGCAGCCCGATACCAGCCACGACGGACTCGGCGGCTGGGCCATCGCGGGCATCGTGATCGGTGCGATCGGTGTGATCGCACTGGTGGTGGGCGTGCTCGTGCTGATGATCACGCGCAGTCGGCGCTGACCGTCCGGTGAGTCCGACCGGCGTCGACGGGCTGCGCGCCGCGCTGGTGTCGGCGGGAGCCGCGCTGGTCGTCGCCGGCGTGGCGCTGTGCTGGGCGCTGGCCGAGCCGGAACCGTCCGCGGTGGCGGGAGCGGTGTCGATCGCGGCCGTCTCGCTGCTGCTGGGACTCGGCGCGCTGCCGTTCCTCGACGCGCGGCCGTCGCTGATCGCGATCGCCGTGACCGCGGGCGTCTGGGGCATCGCGAGTGTCCTCGACGGCTGGCTGCAGGTGGCGCAGAACCTGGGCGTCTCGCCCTGGGCAGTCCGAGTCGGCGACGTCACCACCGGACTGGAGTCGGGCCTACCGGTGCTGATCGGTCTGGTCGGCGCCGTCGCGATTCTGGGCTGGACGTTCGCCGCGATGCGCGGCGACCCGCCGGTTCCGGTGGTCGCGGTGATCGCCGGCGTCGGTGTGCTCGCGCTGTCGGTGACCGGCCACGGGACGGACTCGGCGTGGATACCGGTTGTGCTCGGGGTGCATTCGCTGAGCGCGGCGTGGTGGGCCGGGACGCTGGCCGCGCTCGTCGTCACCGTTCGGGGGAAGGGCGGCTGGGCGCGCAGTCTGCCGGAGTTCTCCCGATGGGCGCTGCCCGCGGTCGGTGCGCTGACGGTCACCGGGGTCGTCGTCGCATTGGTCCAGGTCGGGGTGGGACCGCAGCTGTGGGCGACCGGATACGGGCGGATCGTGCTGGCCAAGACGGTGCTGCTCATCGTGGTGCTCGGCCTGGCTGCGTGGCACCGGCGGTCGTGGGTGCCACGGGCGCGGAGGCACGGGGTGAGCGAGCGGGAGTCGATCACCCGGGCGGGTACCGAACTGCTTCTGCTGAGCGTGGTTCTGGGTCTGGCCGCGGGACTCGCGACGACGGCTACCGGGTAGCGTTCGGTTCTCTCGAGACTTCTGTCGAGTTGTCGACCGCAGGGAACGACAACTCGACAGAAATCGTCGTCAGTCCCAGGCGGCCAGCAGGACGTCGAGCATCTCGACGCTGTGGCCGAGTCCACTGATGTGGCTCTGTCCGGGCAGCGGGTGCAGTTCGGCGTGCGGGAGCAGGTTCACCATGTGCTCGCCATGCGCGAACGGGATGATGTTGTCCGCGTCGCCGTGCCACCAGTGGATGTAGGCGTCGACATCGCCGACGCGGAAGCCCCAGTCGCGGACGAACAGCTGCAGGTCGGCGAACGGCGCCTCCATCCGGCGGCTGCCGCCGTGCAGGAGGTCGTCGAGGAACATCGCCCGGAACTCCGGGCGCGACAGCAGTTCCCGGTCGGCCTCCGGCGACAGCCTGCCGTACAGACTGATCGCCGGGTCGGCGATCGGGCGGGCGAAGCCGAGGACGGTGCTGAGCACGGAGCCGATCGGCCGACCCGCGACGTTGATCAATGGAACCGCGTACTTCGCCAGATCGACCGCGCCGCCGTGAACCGCGTCCGGGCCGTTGATCGGCGCCACGCCGCCGACGATTCCCGTCGACACCACGCGATCGGCGAGGAACCGCGAGACCGCGAGCGAGTACGGGCCGCCGCCGGACAGTCCGATCACCGAGAACCGGTCGATGCCGAGGGTGTTGAGCACGGTCTGGAAGTCGATCGTGAAGTCGGCGATCGAGGAGTACTTGTGTGCGGTCGACGAGCCGACGCCCGGCCGGTCCAGGCCGATCAGGCGGAAGCCCCGGGTCTCCGCGTACTCTCGCGCCTCGGGCGGGATCTGGCGTCGCGCGCCGGGGGTGCCGTGCAGCCAGAGGACCGCAGGCCCCTCGGGAGAGCCGAACTCGGAGAAGCCGATGCGGCGGCGTCGTTTGTCGCCGACGGCGATGGAACCCTCGAGCTTCGGTCGGTCAATCGGAATCACGTCGCGGAGTATGTCAGATGTCCGGACGATCGGCGAGATGGATTCCTAGATTTGTCTAAGAGGAGCCTGTGAGCAGGGCACTTGGTGGATCGCTGTCGGTGTAAGTTGGGGACATGCCAGCTCTGAGCAGTCGTCTCGCCACCATGCGCCGCGGAATCGGTCACGCCGTGCGCCCGTACCCGGTCAAGGGGATCCCGACGGGCCGACGATTGAATCTCCCGGGGCGCGGGGAGACGTTCATCACCGACTCGGGTCGACCGGACGGACCCGTGATCTTCCTGCTTCACTCGGTCTCGACCACCGGTCTGCTGTGCTGGTACCCGGTGATCCCCGAGCTGGAGCGCGACTACCGCGTGATCACGATGGACCACCGGTTGCACGGACGCGGCATCGCCTCGGACGACTTCGTCCTCGACGACTGCGCGGACGACGTGGTCGCCGTCGCCGACGCCCTCGGGATCGATCGGTTCGTCGCCGCGGGCTTCTCGATGGGCGGCGGCATCGCCCAGCTCGCCTGGCAGCGCAGTCGTGACCGGGTCGCCGGACTCGTCCTGTGTTCGACAGGACCGTACTTCTCCAGCATCGAGCCGAACCGGCTGGCGTTGGAGCAGCGGATCGGCCGGGCGCTGACCGTCGTGGACAAGGTCCTGCCGACGCCGCCCGAGCGAGTCCTCGACGACCCGACCTCGCATCCGCTCAAGTGGGGACTCGCTCAGGTCTCGTCCACGCCACTCGGCCTGCAGGGGGTCTTCGCCGAGGCGATGGCCCGGTTCGACTCCCGGAGCTGGCTGGGCGAGGTCGACGTGCCGACCGCCGTCGTCGTCTCCACGCACGACAAGATCGTCCAGCCGGAACGACAGCAGCTGCTCGTCGACGGCATCCCGGGCGCACAGCGCTTCGACGTCGCCGGCGGCCACGCGTGCTGCGTCATCGGTGCCGAGAAGTTCGTGCCGGTCTTCGCCGACGCCGTCGCCACCGTCAGTCGTCAGTCGCTGGTCGTCTGACCGGCGGCGCGGGCCACCACATCCGTTCGCCGAGGACGGCGATCGTCGCGGGGACCAGAATCGACCGGACGACGAGGATGTCGAGCAGCAGCCCGACGCCGATCGTGAAGCCGATCTGCACCAGGTTGAGCGTGGTCCCCGACATCAGCGCGAACATGGTGATGGCGAAGACGAGCCCGGCGGTGGTGATGACACTGCCGGTGCTGCCGAAACCGCGGATGACGCCGGAGATCAGTCCACGACCGGCGGACTCCTCCCGGATCCTGGACGCGAACAGCATGCTGTAGTCGGCGCCGACCGCGATCAGCGCCATGCCCGCGACGGGAGCCACCGACCAGTCCAGCGGGATGCCGATGAGGTGCTGCCACACCAGGGTGCTGATGCCCATCACCGCGGCGAACGACAAGAGCACCGTCGCGACCAGGACCAGCGGTGCGACGACGCTGCGCAGCAATACGGTCAGCACGATCGTCACCGCGACGATCGCCGCGAGTCCGAAGATCAGCAGATCGCGGTGGAGCTGGTCGTTCATGTCCGCGGAGAGCGAGGCGAGTCCGGTGTTCGACACCTCGGCGTCGGCGAGTCCGGTGCCTGCGAGCGCCGACCGCGCGGCCGGAGCGAGACCGCGGCTGGCGGCTAGGGCCTCGCCGCTGTACGGATTGATCTTCCAGGTCACCATCATTCGCGCGGTGTGACCGCTGGGCGAGATCAGCAGCCGTCCGCCTTCGACCATCCGCGGATCGTCGAGCGCCTCGTCCGGGAGGTAGAAGCCCCGTCCGGGGCCGTCTGCGGTCGCCGCGCTCATCGGGCCGAGATATCCGGTGGCCTGCTTGAGGCCGGCGTGCAGCTTGTCGGTCAAGGCGGTCAGCGCAGCGGTGCCGTCGCGGACCTGGTGGAGGCCGTCGGCCAGTTGCGACATGCCGTCGGACAGCTCGCCGACACCGGCTTGCAGTCGGCCCAGGTCGGCACGGATCTGATCGGGGGTGCGGCCGCCCAGCTGAGAGAGCAGACCGTTCAGCTGGGTGAGGAGCCCGCGCAGGGCGACCACCGAACGCTCGGCGCGGGCCGTCGCCCGGCCGGGAACCGCGGCAGCGGCGCGCAGGCCCGACAGGGTTGCGCGGGCCTGGCCGCCCGTGGCGCGGTTGAGCTGGTCGAACGCCACTCGGGCCGCGGCGCATCGCGGATCGGCCGAGCATGCGGCCGGTGTCCGGGGCGCGATCAGCGGTGCGAAGACGCGATCGAACTCGTCAATCGCCGGCTGTGCGGCCGCCGCGCCTCGTCGGAGGTCTGCCACCGCCGGACTCACCGCGTCCAGGCTGCGACGCAGCGTGTCAGTGGCACTCGTGAGGTCGGAGCGTCCGTCGGTCGCGGCGGCGATGAAGGTCTGCGCGGCGTCCAGCGAATCGAGCACACCGCCGGCCATGGTGACCACCTGATCGGTCCCGGCGACGAGCTCGGGCATCCGCGAGTTCGCCTCGTCGGCGCCGTCGGTGAGCCGGCCGACGCCGGATGCGAGGCGGAGCAGATCCGGGCGGGCGTCCGCCATCTGTTTCGCGGCGCCGTCGAGTTCGTGTCCGACGCGTCCCGGCACATAGCCTGCGGCGGATTCGGTCAGCGGCTTGCCGTCGGGCCGGGTGATGGAGCGCACCGCTTCGACGGCGTCGAGCCGGGAGACGGCGTCGGCGGCCAGTTCCAGTGCGGCGAGGTCGGAGGTGTTGCGGACGTCGTGGTCGGCGCGGACGATCAGATACTCGGTCGCGACCGCGTTCACGCCGTAGTGACGGTAGACGGCGTCGTAGCCGCGGGTGGATTCGTTGGCGCGCACGAACATCGACGACTCGTCCCAGTTGGTCCGATGACCGATCAGCAGGGCGGCGCAGCTCACCAGGAAGATCAGCGAAGCGGCGGCGTAGATGCCGGCGCGACGCATGATCGTCGCCCCGCGATGCCGCCAGCGTCGTTCGGTGGACGGTCCAGGCTCGGCGAGTCCGCGCCGTCCGGCGATCGAGAGCAGCGCGGGCGGCAGGGTGAGGGCGAGCGCGAGGACCACCAGCACGGCGATCGCCGTCGGCGGCCCTGCCGTACGGAACATGCCGATCCGGGTGAAGATCATCGACGCCGACGCGGCCGCGATGGTCAGCGCGGACGCCACGATGATGGGCGCGGTGCGACCACTGGCCGAGGCGACCGCGTCGCCGACTGCCAGCCCCTTTCGGCGTCCCTCGTGGTACGACGCCAGGGTGAAGATCGCGTAGTCGGTCACCGCGCCGAGCACCAGGGCGGTCATGATCGCGATGGTGAAGTTCGAGATCGACAGCCATCCGTGGCCGCCGAGCAGTGACGCGATCGGACGGACGATCGCCAGGCCCAGCGCGAGGCTGATCAGTGGGATCGCGGCCGTCGATACCTTGCGGTACACGATGAACACGACGATCGAGATCAGCAGGATCGAGACGCCGGTGATGATCAGCAGTGAGAAGTCGATCGCGCTGAACAGATCGGCGAGGGTCGCCGTCGGTCCGGTGTAGTACGTCTGCAGCCCCGCCGGGGGAGCGGCGGAGTCGATCGCCGCCCGAATGCCCTGGGCCGCATGGTGAGCGCGCGTGGACCCGACCGACCCCTCGGCTGCCACGAGGATGTTGACGGCCTTCCCGTCCGGGCTGAGCGCGGCCTCCCGCGTGACCGGCTTGCCGTAGAAGTCGATGAGATACGCGACGTCGTCGCTCTTGGTGAGGGCGTCGACGAGCCGGACGTAGTAGGCGTCGTCCGCAGGCCCGAATCCCTTGTCGTCCACCAGAACCACGCTGCTGACGGCATTCGACGGCGGCACGCCGAAGTCTCGGGCCATCGCTTCGAGGTGCTGGTTCGCGGGCAGCGATCGCGGCAGGAAGTCGGCCGAGGTCTTGGACACCGTGACCTCGAGCTGTGGGATCGCGAGGTTGAGTCCGACGGCCGCGAGCACCCAGAAACCGAGGATCCACCAAGCGTGTCGATGCGCGAACCGTCCGACTCCGGTGAACGTCCGGCTGGGGCCGTGGGCCATGTGGGTCCTCCTGCGGTTGCGACGCCGGGCAGCGCCGGTGGGTATGTGTAACCCTAAGTTGCAGAGAATGATCGGTCTACTGTGATGGTGGACACCTGGCGGTTGCTTGAGGTTCGACGGGAGGCGATGCCGGGACCGGCACGAGGCGTTCGGTAGACTCCCTGACGTCGCGCTACGCGTGACGCACGCCCCTATAGCTCAGTTGGTAGAGCTACGGACTTTTAATCCGCAGGTCGTAGGTTCGAGCCCTACTGGGGGCACTGGTGAAACGCCAGGCCAGGGATGGTTTCCCTGGTCTGGCGTTTTGTATTGGAGTTGTCCAACGGGTGCGATGGCGTGTCCTGAGCGCCGGGTGGCTCTCGAGACCATGCGAGATCTGGCGGGCTCGACGAGCACTTCTGCGCCTACCCGTTGATCAACCGGTCGTGGGACGATGGTCCGGTGGTCATTACAGTCGAGACGGTTGTCGACGTTCTCGGATGCTCGCTAGCGTCGCCAAGACTTGCCGGTTGAGAGTGACCGCAGCCGCGCGCCGCTGGTGGTTCCTTGCGGTGTCGGTCGTCGCCGGAGGTACGCTCGTAGCGGCTTCGCCCGCAGAGGCCCGCGATCTCGTCGGACGGCTTGCGCCCGTGCTCGTGTTCGTCGCGGCGATGTCGATCGTCGTCAACATCGCTGCCGACGCCGGAGCGTTCGAGGCCGTCGCGGCGGGAATGCAACGGTTCACCTGGCGCGGGCTGTCCGCGTCCGCGGCGACGTGGACACAGGTAGTCGTTCTCGCGATGGTCAGCACGGTGTTCCTGTCGCTCGATACGACAGCGATCATGGTGACGCCGCTGGCGGTCGCGCTGGCCCGACGGTCCGGCGTCGGGATGGCAGCGGTTGGCTTTGCAGTGGTGTGGATCGCCAATATCGCTTCGTTGCTGCTGCCGGTCTCCAACCTCACCAATTTGCTGGCGGTCTCGGGTGGGACGTTCGCCGGCACCGGTGCCTACCTGTCCGTGATGTGGCGTCCCGCGTTGGTCGCCTCGGCGGTCGTGCTGGTGGCTTCGTGGATCGTCTACCGGTGGTCGGAGCGACGTCGGCCCGCGGTGGAGACGGCGCGGCGACAACCCGTCGCGTTCACCGGCGATGGTCCGCGGTTGCGAGTGAGCCTCATCGTACTGGGATGCCTGCTGCCGCTGTTGGTCTCACCGATCCCGTATTGGTTGACCGCGATCATCGGTGCTCTAGTGCTGTTGGGAGTGACTTCGCGTGAGAAGTTGCGCGCAGCGGCGGTCACCCTGATTCCGTGGCGCTCGCTGTTGTTCGTGGTCGCGCTGTCGTCGTCGGCGGCCGCGCTCCATGCGCTCGGCGCGATGGACTGGATGGCTCGATTGTTCAGCGACGGCCGACAGTCCGCCGGCGGCTTGCTCATTCTGGGCGGTGTGGGGGCGGGGTTGTCGAATGTCATCAACAACATCCCGGCGTTCCTCGCCCTCGACACGGTCGTAGACGGCACCACTCGGATGGCCGCACTGCTCGTGGGCGTCAATGTCGGTTCGATCGTGACTCCGTGGGCATCGCTGGCGACGCTGCTCTGGCACGACCAGCTGCGGCGAAGCGGAGTCGACGTACCGTGGCGCCGATACATTCTCGCCGGTGCCGTCCTGATGCCGATTGCGGTGATCCTGCCGATCCTCGCGATCTAGTGCCGTTCGCGGTGGACGATGTTCTGTACTCGAGTGGAATCGGCTCACGTCCCCTTGACGTTGAGGATCTGGCGGAGCTCGTGCTCCACGTCGACCAGATCGCGGGCATCCGCCATCACCTGGTCGATGTCCTTGTACGCGTCGGGGATCTCGTCGATCCACTCCTCGCCGTGGCGGTACTCGATGCCGGCCATCCGGGCGGCGAGGTCGTCGGCGGAGAACCGCTTCCGGGCTTCGCTCCGTGAGAATCGGCGGCCGGCACCGTGCGGTGCGGAACGTAGTCCGGGAGCGTTTCCCTTGCCGCGCACCACATACGACCGCGTGCCCATCGAACCGGGAATCACACCGCGCACTCCGTCGGCAGCGTTGATCGCACCCTTCCTGGTGAGCCACACCTTCTTGCCGAAGTGTTCTTCCATCACGGTGTAGTTGTGGTGGCAGTTCACCCGGTCGGTCTCCAGGTCGCCGCGCGCAACGCCCGCCCAGTGCTCGACGGCCCGAACGAACCGGTCCATCATCTCGGCGCGGTTCTCGAACGCGAACGCCTGCGCCCACTTCAGGTCCGTGAGGTAGTCGGTGAACTCCGGCGTGCCCTGCGGGAGATAGGCCAGATCGGGCGACGGCAGATCGATCCACCAGCGCTTGCAGAGCTGCTGAGCGATCTTGATGTGCCGCTTCGCGATCTTGTTGCCGACACCGCGCGACCCGGAATGCAGGAACAGCCACACTCGGTCCCGCTCATCGAGGCACAGCTCGATGAAGTGGTTGCCGCCGCCGAGTGACCCCAGCTGACGCTGCCACGTCGGGGAATGGCTCAGATCGACGCCGCTGGTCTCGGCGAGCTCGGTGAGTTCGTGGAGGCGGGTCTGGGTGAAGTCGTAGCGATCGACGCCGCGGTTGTAGTTGCCGGGCGACAGCGGGATCGCCGACTCCACGGACTCGCGCAGCGCGCGCAGGTCGAAGTCGGCGATCTGCTCCGCCGTCAGCATCGTCTCTGCGGCGATCATGCCGCAGCCGATGTCGACGCCGACGGCGGCCGGAATCACCGCGTTGATCGTGGGGATCACCGTGCCGACGGCCGACCCCATGCCGACGTGCGCGTCGGGCATCAACGCCACGTGACTGTGAACGAACGGCATCGACGCGGTCTCGGCAGCCTGATCGCGAGTCTTGGACTCCAGGCTGCTCGCGAAGCTGAGTACCTTGGGTGCAATCATTTCGGGCATAACGGGTAGTTCTACGCCGAACGTGTTGTGCCGTCGAGTGATTTACCCGCCTCTTCGAGGCCGCCGGCGAGGGTGTGGTTTGAAACTCTGCTCGTTCGAGGCTCGCCGAGGGCAATGTGCCCTCGGCGAGCGATGAGAGCGCAGTCTTTCTGCAGAGGTGGCTCCTGCTCCGGTTCGTGAGTACGACCGCGACGCTGAGATCGGCGGCGTCGAGGTCGTATCGACCGCGCGGGCGAAGGGGCGGGGATGCGCGGACGTCCGTCGGGTCGTGGGCGAACGCCTGTGCCGCGCCTGGTGAATTGCCGAGAAACTACCGATGACCAGCTGATTTGCGTTTGTGAGAGGAAGTGCCATAAAGTTTGTCTCGCTCCCAACGAGGAACACCGGCCCCCTTCGTCTAGCGGCCTAGGACGCCGCCCTTTCAAGGCGGTAGCGCGGGTTCGAATCCCGTAGGGGGTACGCGGAGAGAGTCTGATAAGGTTCTCAAGGCAACAAATTGAATATGGCCCTGTGGCGCAGTTGGTTAGCGCGCCGCCCTGTCACGGCGGAGGTCGCGGGTTCGAGTCCCGTCAGGGTCGCTTTTGGTTTCGGTTTTTGACGCCGACACCGTCCGGCCAGGTAGCTCAGTTGGTACGAGCGTCCGCCTGAAAAGCGGAAGGTCGTCGGTTCGATCCCGACTCTGGCCACATATTCAAAGAATCAGAGGCCCACCGGCAACGGTGGGCCTCTGATTCTCTTTGCATCGCGGGTCTCGCGGAAAGCTGCTTCACGGTTCTGCAGTCATTCATCTGCCGCGTAATCTAAGGGTTCAGCTAGGTAGTTTTCACCGGCCTGTGTAAGGGTTCTCGGTGAGATCAGCGCATGACGAGGAGGGGCGATGGCCAACGACGGGACACCGCAGGAGAACGAGCCCGCGTTGGAGGTCGTCGACAACGTCGTCGATCGCGAGTACACCGTCCAGCGGCTGGTGGAGAACCCGGTCGAAAAGGTCATCGACGTACCGGTGACACTGGAACGGGTCGTCGAGCGACTCGTGGTCAACACCGTCGACACCATCATCGACAAGCCGGCGACCGTCTCGCGCCTCGTCGAGAAGCCGGTGGTGACCGTCGTCGACGAGATCGCCGACAAACCGGTGTCCATCAGCCGCACGGTCGAACGCCCCGTCGTGACCATCGAGGACGAGGTCGCCGACAAGCCGGTGATCGTTCACCGGCGGGTGGAGAAGCCCGTCGTGACCGTGGTCGACAACATCGTCGAGCAGGCGGTGGAGATCCGCCGACTCGTCGAGCAGCCGGTCATCACGACGGTGGACGAGATCGTGGAGAAGCCGGTCGAGTTGCCGCGGTTGGTGGAGAAGCCGGTCATCACGGTGGTCGACGAGATCGCCGAGAAGCCGGTCGAGTTGCCGCGGTTGGTGGAGAAGCCGGTCATCACGGTGGTCGACGAGATCGCCGAGAAGCCGGTCGAGTTGCCGCGGTTGGTGGAGAAGCCGGTCATCACGGTGGTCGACGAGATCGCCGAGAAGCCGGTCGAGTTGCCGCGGTTGGTGGAGAAGCCGGTCATCACGGTCGTCGACGAGATCGCCGAGAAGCCCGTCGAGCTGCCGCGGTCGGTGGAGAAGCCGATCGTGACCTTCGTCGACGAGTTCGTGGAGAAGCCGGTCGAACTGCCGCGGCTGGTCGAGAAGCCGATCGTCACCGTGCGCGACGAGATCGTCGACCGTGACATCGAGATCCCCCGCATGGTGGAGAAGCCGATCGTCACCATTCTGGACGAGATCGTCGACAAGCCCGTAGAACTGCAGCGGCTCGTGGAGAAGCTGCTGGTGACCGTGGTCGACGAGATCGTCGAACGACCGGTCGAGGTCAGCAGGATGGTCGAGAAGCTGCTCGTCGAGATCACCGACGACGTGGTCGACAAGCCGATCAGCGTCGAGCGGATGGTCGAGAAGCCGATCGTCACCATCGTGGACAAGGTGGTCGAGATCCCAGTCGAGTCGATCGTCGAGAAGGTGGTCGAGAAGCCCGTCGAGAAGGTCGTCGAGGTGATCCGCGAGGTCCCGGTCGAGAAGATCGTCGAGAAGGAGATCGAGGTCCCGGTCGAGAAGATCGTCTACAAGCCGGTGGAGAAGGTGGTCGAGAAGCACGTCGACGCCACCGAGGACGCGGCGACGATCACCACGGTCGAGAAGGAGATCGAGGTCCCGGTCGAGAAGATCGTCTACAAGACCGTCGAGAAGGTGGTCGAGAAGGAGATGGAACTCGTCGTCGAGAAGGCGGAGATCAAGACGGTCGAGGTGCCGCGCGAAGTGGTCGTCGAGCAGATCGTCGACCGGCCCATCGAGAAGCCCGTCGACCACATCGTCGAGCGCATCGTCGAGACGCCGAACGTCGTTGAGAAGGTGATCGAGAAGCCTGTCGACCGCGAGGTCGAGCGCATCGTCGAGATCCCGAACGTCACCGAGAAGACGATCGAGAAGCCTGTCGACCACGTGGTCGAGCGCATCGTCGAGAAGCCGAACGTGGTCGAGCGGATCGTGGAGAGCCCGGTCGAGCACGCCGTCGAGCGCGTCGTCGAGAAGCCGGAACTGATCGAGAAGATCGTCGAGAAGCCCGTCGACCACGTCGTTGAGCGAGTGGTCGAGATTCCCGAAGTGGTCGAGAACGTCGTCGAGAAGCCTGTCGAGCACGTCGTGGACAAGGTGGTCGAAGTTCCGAACGTCGTCGAGCAGGTGATCGAGCAGCCGGTCGACCGGGTGGTGGAGCGGGTCGTCGAGATCCCGAACGTCATCGAGCAGATCGTCGAGAAGCCGGTCGACCATGTCGTCGAGCGGGTGGTGGAGCGGCCCGACGTGGTCGAGCAGATCGTCGAGCGGCCGGTCGATCACATCGTCGAACGCGTCATCGAGCGTCCCAACGTGATTCAGCAGACCGTGGAACAGCCGGTCGATCGGATCGTCGAGCGGGTGGTCGAAGTCCCGAACGTCGTCGACAAGGTGGTGGAGCGGCCGGTGGACCGCGTCGTCGAGCGGGTGATCGAGCGGCCGAACGTGGTCGAGAAGGTCATCGAGCAGCCGGTCGACCGGGTCGTCGAACGCGTCGTCGAGCAGCCGAACATCGTCGAGAAAGTCGTCGACAAGCCGGTCGAGCACGTGGTCGAGAAGATCGTCGAGCGGCCGGAGATCGTCGAGAAAGTCGTCGAGCAGGAGGTTCGGCGCGAGTTCGACAAGAACGTGCAGACCCCGGTCCTGGTCGAGAACGTCATCGAGAAGCGGTTCGACCACGTGGTCGAGCGGATCGTCGAGAAGCCGATCGAGCACGTCATCGAGAAGGTCGTCGAGAAGCCGGTCTACGTCGAGGTCGAGAAGATCGTGGAGAAGCCGATCGAGCAGATCGTCGTGGTCGAGAAGCCGGTGATCGTGCGCAAGGTGGTCGAGAAGGAAGTCGAGACGTTCGTCGACGAGTCCGAGGACACCGTCCACACGATCACGCACGACCAGCCCGAGCCGGAGGCCGCAGGCACCGAGACAGAGGTCGTCGACTCCGCGGCCGACACCGGTCGACATCATTGGGCGAACACCGACCCCGGCACCGGTTTCGCGGGCTCGGCGTCCGACGCGTCGCAGACCGGCGTGACGGTCGATCCGTCGTATCAGGTGCGTCGCGCGCGCCACCGCAGCAAGGACTGATCCCGGCGCGGGTTCGGGGCCGAACCTACAGTGGACGCATGAAAGCTGTGGTGTGTCATAAGGGTTCGCTCGAGGTCCGAGAGGTCGAGGTGCCCGAACCGGGGCCCGGACATGTGCTGATCAAGGTGCTGCGCGCCGGGATCTGCGGGTCCGACCTGCACGCGCGCGTGCACGGCGACGTCGTCGCCGACATCGGCGAGAAGGTCGGCTACGACCACTTCATGCGACCGTCGCAGGCGGTCGTCATGGGGCATGAGTTCGTCGGTGAGGTGGTCTCGTACGGACCGAAGTGCCGCAAGCGCTGGAGGCCGGGGACCGCGGTCGTCGCGATGCCGATCATCCGGCACGACGGCGAGGTAGAGATGGTGGGCCTGTCCGAGCGTGCACCCGGTGCATACTCCGAGTACCTGCTGGTCCAGGAGGACCTGACGATGCCGGTACCCGAGGGGCTGGATGCCGACCTGGCCGCGCTCACCGAGCCGCTGGCGGTCGCGCACCATGCGGTTCGCCGCAGCGACGTCGGCAGGCGCGACGTCGCGGTGGTGGTCGGCTGCGGACCGATCGGGCTGGCCGTCGTTCTCATGCTCAAGGCTGCGGGCGTGAAGACGGTGATCGCGAGCGATCTCTCGGATCTGCGGCGAGGTCTCGCCCGGCAGTGCGGAGCGGACGTGGTCGTCGATCCGGCGGTGGACAGTCCCTGGGATGCGGTCCCGGCCCAGGAGAAGCACTTCACCCGCGCCGGGGACCTCTTCTCGGTGGCGTTCGACGCGATGCACGCCCTTCAGGCGGTGCCCGGCGTGCCGTGGTGGGCGCTGATGAACGTGGCCGACAAGCTGTCCCTGACTCCTCGGGGACCGGTGGTCTTCGAGTGCGTCGGCGTACCCGGGATGATCGACGACCTCGTCACGCACGCGCCGTTCCGCTCGCGCGTGGTGGTGGTCGGCGTGTGCATGCAGCCGGATGTCTTCCAGCCTGCGATGGCGAGCAACAAGGAGGTCGACCTGCGCTTCGTCTTCGGCTACGACCCGGCCGAGTTCCGCAACACGCTGCATCTGATCGCCCGCGGCAAGGTCCGACCGCAGCCGTTGCTGACCGGCACCGTCGGACTCGGCGGCACCGCCTCGGCGTTCGAGGCGCTCGGCTCGGCGCAGAGCCATGCGAAGGTCCTGATCGATCCGTCGAGCGACGTCGTCGAGGTGTGATTCCGCCCGAGTTCTGTGTCCTGTGACACATCTGGAATTATCCGGACCGTGGTCCGGTTATGCTCTGTGTGTGCGGCAGTGACCGCCGCAGCAGGACCCACAACCCGACATCGACAGCGCCAAGCAAGGAGCACATCATGACTGCAGCAACCGTGACCCCCAGTGACCTGACCGCAGGCACCTGGACCATCGACCCGGTCCACTCGACCGTCGCCTTCTCGGTCCGTCACCTGATGGTCTCGAAGGTCCGCGGAAACTTCGACACCTTCGCCGGTGCCATCACGATCGCCGAGGACGGCACCCCCGCCGTGCAGGCCGAGATCGACGTGACCTCGATCAACACCCGCAACGAGCAGCGTGACGGCCACATCAAGTCCGCCGACTTCTTCGACGCCGAGCAGTTCCCGAAGGCCACCTTCGTCTCGACCTCCGTGGTCGAGAAGGCCGGCGACTACGAGCTCACCGGCGACTTCACCCTGAAGGGCGTCACCAAGCCGGTCACCCTGAAGATGGAGTACAACGGCGTCCACGCCGGCATGGGCCAGGGCCCGGTCGCCGGCTTCGAGGCCACTACCGTCATCAACCGCAAGGACTTCGGCATCGACATCGAGATGCCGCTGGAGACCGGTGGAACCGTGGTCGGCGACAAGATCACCATCACGCTCGAGATCGAGGCGACCCACACCGCCTGATCGCTCCACCCCCGCATCACCTCCCGGTCTTCGGTAATCTCAGTGAGATTCCAAGCGCCCGGGAGGTGATTGCTTTTGCGTGACCAGACTCGGGCCGATCTGCATCGTTTCGCGATCTGGATGGATCGTCGCCTGAAGCTCGCGTACTTCGGCGGCCGCCTGGTGGAGGGCGGCAGCGAACGCGTCGCCAACGAGTGGCGTGCGATGGACATCGACACTCGACGTGGGATCGTGGCACGGGCGATCGTCCTCGGTGGCGCGATCATGGGCGGCGCGAAGATCCTCATCAGCATCGAGACGTTCATCGCCGTGATGCTGGCGTTCAGCGGCGGTGAGTTGACGCTGCATTCCGGCAACGACGATCCCGGCATGCTCGCCATCCTGATGTCGACTCTGGTCGGACTGCTGGTGAGCATCGCGATCTCCCTGCTGTTCCTCCGGCCGCAGTTCGCGTGGTTCGTCAGCGGCACACCTGCGGACGACGAACGGCGCATGCAGGTCCAGGTGATTCCGGCCCGGGTGGTCTATGCCGACCTCGTGGGATGGCTGGCCGCCTACGTCACGTACGTGCTCGTCTCCGGTGCCCAGCCGGTGTTCCTGCTGGCGATGCTGGTCGCGTTCATGCTGGCCGCCACCACTTCGGCCTGTCTGAACTACATGTTCATCGAGAGCGCGGTCCGGCCGCTGGTGGTCCTGGCACTCGGCGGGCGGTCGATGCGGTTCGCCATGCACGGTGTCCGTGAACGGATGGCCGTGATCTGGTTGGTGTCGTCGGCCGTGCCGATGGTCGGCATGGTGACGATCATCGTCGGCCGCGCCCTCGATCTGGTACCGCAGGTGCACGACAACTTCGACTGGCCGATCGCCTTCCTCGCGTTCATCGCGCTGGCCTCCGGTGCTCGCGTCGTCGGGCTGGTCGGCCGGGCGATCCGCGACCCGCTCAACGAGATGAGCACGGTCGTCGAGGCGGCGAGCGACGGCGATCTGACCCAACGGGTCGCGGTCTACGACTCGTCCGAGATCGGCGTCCTTCAGGACGGCATCAACGGCATGCTCGACGGGCTCGAGGAGCGCGACCGGATGCGTGAGATCTTCTCCCGGCACGTCGGCGTGGGCGTTGCCGATCTGGCGCTGGAGCACGACGGCGAGCTGGTGGGCTCCAACACCGACGCCGCGATGATCTTCGTCGACATCACGGGGTCGACGTCCTTCGCGGCGCGACGCGATCCACGTGAGACGGCGGTCGTGCTGAACGCCTTCTTCTCCATCGTCGCCGAGGTGGTCGCCGAACACGGCGGCTTCATCAACAAGTTCGAGGGCGACGCCGCGCTCGTGGTCTTCGGCGCACCGGAGCCGATGGACAATCCCGCCGAAGCCGCGCTGGCCGCGGCGCGCGAACTGGGTGAGGCGCTCGGCGAGAAACTGCCGCTCGAGTGGGGGATGGCCGTTTCGTACGGCTCGGTGTTCGCCGGGAACATCGGGGCCCGGACTCGGTACGAGTACACGGTGATCGGAGATCCGGTCAACGAGTGCGCCCGACTGTCCGATCGTGCGAAGGAGGGCTACTCGCCCGTGTACGCGAGCGGCGCGGCCGTCGACCGGGCGGGGGAGGCCGAGGCCGGACGGTGGCGTCGCGTGGATCGGGTGACGCTCCGCGGGCGCGCCGAGCCGACCGAGATCTTCGCGCCGCGCGACCTGCTGGTCCGGGCCGAGCCGCCGTCGCTCGGTAGTGTGCTGGCTGACCTGGTGAAGTTCGCCAGGCCCCGTGAGCGGCCGCAGCGTGTCGCGCCGAAGGAGCAGTGACGATGAGTGGATGGTCGGCCGACCGGATTCCCGACCAGAGCGGTCGCCGGTATGTGATCACCGGCGCCAACAGCGGACTCGGTGCCGCGATGGCCGAGGCGCTGACTGCTGCCGGTGCCGAGGTGACGATCGCGTGCCGGAATCTGGATAAGGCCGAGCGCGTCGCCTCGTCGATCGGCGATCGCGCGCGAGTGGCAGAGCTGAATCTGGCCGACCTATCGTCGGTCCGTGAATTCGCGACGGGCGTCGATGACTTCGACGTACTGATCAACAATGCCGGTGTCATGGCGCTGCCGTTCGCGCGCACCGTCGACGGGTTCGAGATGCAGATGGGGACCAATCACCTCGGGCACTTCGCGCTGACCGGACTGTTGCTGCCGAAGATCGGCGAGCGCGTGGTCACCATGTCGTCGCTCGCCCAGAACTGGGGCCGCATCCACGCCGACGACCTCAACTGGGAGCGACGCCGCTACAACCGATGGTCGGCGTACGGGGACTCCAAGCTGGCGAACATGGTGTTCGGCCGGGAGTTGTCGCGCCGGCTCACCGAGTCGGGTTCGCCGGTGCGCTCGGTGCTCGCCCATCCGGGCTACGCCGCGACCGGCCTGATGCGGCAGTCCGAGACGCCGGTCGACTATCTGATGAGAGCGGGCGAGATGCTCCACGTCGGCCAGTCCGCGGCGCAGGGTGCCCTGCCCGCGCTCTACGCGGCGACCGAGGACGTCGCGAACGGCAGCTACTGGGGGCCGGACTTCGTGGTCCGCGGGGCTCCCGCGTCCGCGCGATATCGCTCGGCGGCCGACGATCAGCCGACCCGCGACCGGCTGTGGGTCGCTTCGGAGAAGCTCACGGGCGTGACGTTCGAGGTGTGACGGCCCGCCGTCAGCGCACACCCGAGGGGCGGAACTGGACGCTGATCCGCGGGCCCGCACCGGGGCTCTTCGGCACCGCGTGGTCCCACGTCCGCTGGCAGGTGCCGCCCATCACGAGGACGTCACCGGAGCTCAGGACGAACTTCCGCGACTGCCCTCCGCCGCGCGGCCGCATCAGCAGGGTGCGCGGCGATCCGAGCGAGACGATCGCGATCAGCGTGTCGTCGGTCCGGCCGCGACCGATGCGGTCGCCGTGCCAGGCGACGCTGTCGGAGCCGTCGCGATAGAGCGCGAGTCCGGCGGTCGCGAAGCCCTCGGGCAGCGCGTGCCGGTAGTGCGCGTTCAGGTCCGCGCGCATCGCGGCGAGCAGCGGGTGCGGCAGCGGCTGACCCTCGGCGTAGAACGAGAGGAGTCGGGGGACGTCGACGATGCTCTCGTACATCTGCCGTCGCTCGGCGCGCCACGGGACGTCGGCGTGCAGGTCGTCGAAGAGTTCCATCGAGCCGGTGACCCATCCGGGTCGGACGTCGACCCAGGCGCCGTCAGTCAATCGGTGACGGAAGAACTGGCCGGTCAGCGACGCCAGCCCGAGGCCTGACGCACCGACGGCGACGTCGAACAGCGAGGCCTGCACTCCGGGAGTCATGTCCCGAGTGTACGCCCAGATCGAACGTATGTTCTACAGTCTGCGGAGTCTTGCCGCGGCGTCGGCGATCACGTCGTCGCGCTTGCAGAACGCGAAACGCACCAGGTGCCGCCACGACTCCTTGTCGTCGACGAAGGCGCTCACCGGCACCGCCGCGACGCCGACTCGCGCAGGCAACTCGCGGCAGAACTGGTCGCCGTCGGCGTATCCGAGCGGACGCGGGTCCGCGCACACGAAGTAGCCCGCCTCGCTGCGGTGGACCTCGAAGCCGACGGAGGCGAGAGCCTCCGCGAGTACCGTCCGCTTGCGCTGCAGCTCGGCGGCATTCTGTGCGGCCCAGCCCATCTCGGTGCGCAGCGCGTGCGCGACCGCGGGCTGGAACGGACCGCTCCCGACATAACTCAGGAACTGCTTCGCGGCGCGGGCGGCGGCGACGAGTTCGGCGGGCCCGGTGATCCACCCGACCTTCCATCCGGTGCAGCTGAAGGTCTTGGCCGCGCTCGAGATCCGCAGCGTCCGCTCGGTCATGCCGGGCAGCAGTGCCAGCGGGTGCTGCTCGCGGCCGTCGAAGAGGAGATGCTCGTACACCTCATCGGTGATCGCGACGACGTCGTGCTCGACGGTCAGCCGCGCGATCTCGGCGAGGTCGTCGTCGCTGAGGACGGTGCCGGTCGGGTTGTGCGGGGAGTTCACCAGGACTGCCGCGGTGTTCGGTCCGAATGCGTCGGCGAGAGCGTCGCGGTCGAGGACGAAACCGTCGCCGTCGGGCACTAGCGGCACCGTCCGGCGGACGCCGCCGGCGAGCGCGACGCAGGCGGCGTAGGAGTCGTAGTAGGGCTCGATCATCACGACCTCGCGACCCGGTTCCACCAGCCCGAGCAGCGCGCCGGAGATGGCCTCCGTGGCACCGACCGTCACCAGTACCTGGGTGTCCGGGGCGAGGTCGAATCCGTAGAAGTCACGCTCGTGCTCGGCGACGGCGTGACGCAGCGACGGGACCCCGATGCCGGGCGGGTACTGATTGTCGCCGCCGTTGATCGCGTCGACCGCCGCGGCCAGCATCGACGCCGGACCGTCGGTGTCCGGGAACCCCTGGCCCAGATTGATCGCATCGTGCGCGACCGCCAGCGCCGACATCTCGGCGAAGATCGTTGACGTGAACGGACGCATGCGGTCGACCAGAGGCATGCGTCCAGGTTGGCACACGGGGCGGGTCGGCCGGTCGAGTTGCCGTCGGAGCGGAGCGAGGCGACCGCATCGAGATCGTCGTGCGGGTCTCGATGCGGTCGCCTCACTGCGGTCGGCGTCCTTACTCGGCCGACCCGGGGTCGGTTGCCGGCGGCCTCTACGGCAGGGGCGGTCCGACGATGTCGTCGGAGTCGACGATGCGGTATGCGTAGCCCTGCTCGGCGAGGAAGCGCTGCCGGTGGGCGGCGTAGTCGGCGTCGAGGCTGTCGCGCGAGACGACGGAGTAGAAGTGGGCCTGACCGCCGTCGGACTTGGGTCGCAGCAGCCTGCCGAGCCGTTGCGCCTCCTCCTGGCGCGAGCCGAACGTGCCGGACACCTGCACGGCGACCGACGCCTCCGGCAGATCGATGGAGAAGTTCGCCACCTTCGACACGACCAGTGTCTGCAGTTCGCCGCGGCGGAACGCGTCGAAGAGCTTCTCGCGCTCCGCATTCCGGGTGGAGCCCTGAATCACCGGGCAGTCGAGTTCGCGGCCGAGCTCCTCCAGCTGATCGATGTACGCGCCGATCACCAGTGTCTGCGAGTCCTTGTGGCGGTCCAGAATCGAGCGGACCACACGGACCTTCGAATGCGCGGTGGAGCAGAGCTTGTACTTCTCCTCCGGTTCGGCGACGGCGTATTGCAGTCGTTCCTCATCGGTCATCGTCACGCGGACCTCGATGCACTCGGCGGGCGCGATCCAGCCCTGCGCCTCGATGTCCTTCCACGGTGCGTCGTAGCGCTTGGGGCCGATGAGACTGAATACGTCGCCTTCGCGACCGTCCTCGCGAACCAGCGTCGCCGTGAGGCCGAGGCGGCGCCGGGACTGCAGGTCCGCGGTCATTCGGAACACCGGGGCCGGAAGCAGATGGACCTCGTCGTAGATGATGAGCCCCCAGTCGCGGGAGTCGAACAGGTCGAGGTTCTTGTACTCGCCCTTCGACTTCCGAGTCATCACCTGGTAGGTCGCGATGGTGACCGGGCGGATCTCCTTGCGCTCGCCCGAGTACTCGCCGATCTCGTCCTCGGTCAGCGACGTGCGAGCCACGAGTTCGCGCTTCCACTGCCTGCCGGCGACGGTGTTGGTGACCAGAATCAACGTGGTCGCACCGGCTTTCGCCATCGCCGCCGCGCCGACCATCGTCTTGCCTGCGCCGCACGGGAGCACGACGACGCCGGAACCGCCGGCCCAGAACGAGTCGGCGGCCAGCTCCTGGTAGTCGCGCAGGTGCCAGTCGGACTGGTCGAGGTCGATCGGGTGCGCCTCACCGTCGACGTACCCGGCCAGGTCCTCGGCGGGCCAGCCGACCTTCAGCAGGATCTGCTTGAGCCTGCCGCGCTCGGACGGATGCACGACCACCGTGTCGTCGTCGATCCGGGCGCCGAGCATCGGCGCGACCTTCTTATTGCGCAGGATCTCCTCGAGCACCGCGCGGTCCAGGCTGACCAGCGTCAGACCGTGGGCGGGGTTCTTCGTGAGCTGCAGTCGCCCGAACCGGCCCATGGTGTCGACGATGTCGACCAGCAGCGGCTGGGGGACCGGGAAGCGGGAGTGGGTCACCAGGGCGTCGACCACCTGCTCGGCGTCGTGCCCGGCCGCGCGTGCGTTCCACAGCGCGAGCGGCGTCACCCGATAGGTGTGCACGTGCTCGGGTGCGCGCTCCAGTTCGGCGAACGGCGCGATCGCCGCGCGAGCCGCCGCGGCACCCGGATGGTCGACCTCGAGCAGGAGGGTCTTGTCCGATTGCACGATGAGGGGTCCGTCAGTCACCCGTCCATTGTCCAGATTCGCCGCGGGTGTGGCTACCGGCCCCGGGCCGGCGGTCCGCGTCAGAGCAGTTCGACGCGGGTGATCCGGTGCAGGGGGAACCGCAGTTCCTCGTCGCCGCCCTCTTCGTCGGCGACGAGCTGCCCGGCGGCGAGCGAGCGCGCATGCAGCACGTGCCTGCTCGCGGCGCCCTGGGCGTCGACGTAGCCGATGCGCAGTCGCCGCCCGGTGCGCAGCGCCAGCTGGATGAGGGTAGAGACCGTCTCGCCCTCGACGGCGGAGGCTCCGCTCGCGGCCGCCGTCGCGGCGATCGGACCGGCCGCGCGGTCCGCGGTCCGCATCCGGGACACGACCGCCTGCGCCTGCCCCGGCCCGATCGCCGAGCGCCGCGGGGCCGGCGACGACGCCGCGCCTCGCGCCGGCACGCGCACGCCTCGGCTGCGCAGGTCGATCAGTGCGCCGGACGAGTCCTCGCCCGCCGGTGCGAATCCCGCCGCCTGGAGCCGGTCGATCACATCGCGCAGCGGCGCCGCCGACACCGCGACGGTCGGCGCCAGGGCCCGCAATGCCAGATCGGCCGCGGCGTCGCTGCGGAGCACCTCGGTGAGGGTGGCGGTGTCGTCGCAGCGGATGAACGACGACGCGACGCCGGCCCGGAGGGTGCCATGGCGCCGGGCGACGTCGTCGATCAGGTACGACATCGACTGGGGCACGGGTGTGCGCGAATGCTCTTGGAGGAAGGCGCTGATCTCGGCACTGCTCCGGCCGGTGTCGAGTGCGCGCCGGACGCTGTCGTCGGTGACCCGGTACATCGAGGCGGCGCCGCCCGACTCGAGGTCGGCGAGCAGGCGGAGGCGGTCTGCGGTGTCCGGTTCGAGCGGACCGGGGACGACGACCGTCAGATCGGCCTGGACCAGGAAGTAGTCGATCAGTTCGGGCAGCGACCCGGTCATCGCGGTGAGGACGTCCGACGGGGCGTCGTCGTCCGGCGCGGCGGCCAGCAGCAGACGACCCGCGGTGGTCAGCGAGCCGTGCGCCACGAGCCCGAGTTCGGTCGCCTCCCGCAGGGTCTGTGACACGGTGTTCAGGTTCATCCGGCGGAGCTGTCGGGGGTGACGCCAACCGAGCACCGCGGTCAGCGACTCGGCGGTGACCGGGTGCGCAGGAGCGGCGTCGGCCAACGGGGCGAGGATCATCCGGCGGGAGGCAGCGGCGGTCGCGTCGAACAGTTCGGCGGAGAGCGCGGCGAGGGTGTTCCCGTCGCGATCGGTGTCGCCGATCTGCCACGGGCGACGGGGCAGCTCCAGCCAGGCGCGGGCCATGCCGAGCCAGCGGCGATCGGTGCCCTGGTGCGCCCACGCGTCGACGGCGGTGGTGGGCGCGAAGACGTCCTCGGCGAGGTAGTCGTGCTGTGCCGAATCCGGTGGACCGGCGTCGAGCAGCCGCTGCTTGGCGAGGACCTCGACGAGCATGCCGACGCGGGTCACCGAGAGCGCCGTCGTCTTCGCCAGCCGTCGGAGCTCCCGGATTCCGAGGCCACCGGACCGCAGCATCGCGGCGGGCGCCGAGCCGAGGGCGTCGATCAGATCTCCCGCGTGCCGCAGCAGTTCGAGCACTTCGCCGGCGCCCGCGGCGTCGACCGCCGACGCATCGAAGCGACCCGGCCCGTCCTGATCGGTCAGGGCCGGTTCGCGCAGCGTGCGCGTGACCAGCGGCGGTTCGCCGCGAAGCACCTGACCCACCTGCGGCGGCAGCTCGACCGTCTGCTCATCGATCCGGGCGAGCAGCCCCAGCGAGAGGAGGGTCGGAACCGGTGCGGCCGGGTCGGCGTCGGGGGCGGCGTCGCGGCTCCGGCCGAGGGCCGAGCCCTGGGCGAGCGTGGTCAGCAGTTCCCGCGGGCGGTCGTCCACGGACTCGATCCGCTCGCGGATCTCCGTCGGATCGAGTCCGGAGATCGGCCCGAGCAGGTTGTGCGCGCGCCAGGGCAGGGCGGCGGGCAGGTGCGCGCCGCCGATCCAGTGGGCGTACTTGCCGCGCTTGGCCGGACCGGTGCCCCAGAGCAGCCCGCGAGTCACGAGAGTCTCGATCCGGGCGTCGACGTCGGCGCGCAACGCCCGCTTGCCGATCCGCTGGACGATCTCGTCGCGTCCGACGGGTCCGAGCAGTTCCTTGCGTTCGCCGAGCGCGTCGGCGGCGTCGAGGAACGCCTCGAGCACCGCGACCGCGAGCAGATCGAGGCCTTCGCCGGCGAGCGCCACCGACGCCGCGGACAGGGCGCGCTGGGCGAGTACACCGGTGCCGCGCGGCGGGGGAGAGGCGAGGTCGGGCCGGGCGATCAGCAGCGCGGTGAGAGCGTCGTCGGAGCGCCCGGCGAGATCGTCGGCCAACCCGCGCAACGGCAGGTCGGGACTCATTCGGCCAACTTTACCGCCGCAGAGGGCGGCATGGCACAATGAGGTCGTGGCAAAGAAGAATGGATACGTGGACAACGGCTGGCCGACCGAGATCGGTGACGAGCACGCAGTGACCGAACTCGTTTCGCACCTGGCCGGCGCACTTTCGCCGTACGGCGACACGCAGCTCCCGCAACCGGCTGAGGACCTGCCGTTCATTCAGTCGCACACCGTCGTCAACCGCTGATCTGACAGCGGACTCCCACCGGCCGGACCGACAGGTCCGGTCGGTTTTGTCGTATCCGCTTCGCTCGCCTGCATCCGCTCCAGTCCGGAGGTGAGCGGATGCAGGCGACGCGCGCGGATGCGGTCAGCGGTCGCATGCAGAAAGGCCCCCGCCGAGGCGGGGGCCTTTCTGGTGGAACTCAGGGGGTCAGGGCAGGTTGACCAGGCCCTTGTTCTGGTTGTACAGCTTCAGCTGATCCGGGGTGAGCTGGTAGCCGGAGTCCTTCGCGGCCTTCCATGCGCTACGGACCTCGGGGCTGACCTTCGAGCTGTTGACGGCCTCGTCGACCTGCTGCTTGGCCTCATCGGTGCTCTTGGCATCCGCCGTCTTGCCGAGCTCGGACTTCGGAGCGTCCTGAGCCTTCGGGGCGATCGGGTTGGCCGGCTTCGGGGTCGACGGCGCGGTGCGCTGGGTAGCGCCCGAGAGCGGACCGCCGCAGGTGGGCCATGCGCCCTTGCCCTGGGTGGCCAGCACGCGCTCGCCGACGGCGATCTGCTGCTCACGGGTGGCCTGGTCGGCGCTCGGAGCGTACTGGGTGCCGCCGTGGGCCGCCCAGGTGCTCGGGCTGAACTGCAGACCGCCCTGGTAGCCGTTGCCGGTGTTGATGGCCCAGTTGCCGCCCGACTCGCACTGCGCGACCTGATCCCACTCGGAATCGGTGGCGGCCGAGGCGTGGCCCGCGCCCATGAGGGCTGCGCCGCCGCCGATGATGGCCGAGGTGAGGGCGATCTTGGCGAAAGTCTTGGTGTTGGTCGTCTGCTTGGCGTGACGTCCGGACATAGTCTTCGTTCCTCTCTCCACGCGCCTACGAGGTGAGCTGTCGGGTTCGGGCTGAGAGGTGCCCGGTCCGGCTCGCGTCGCTGGGTGCGACGTCTGCCGGACTTAACCCCAAGGTCGTTCATCGAGATGATCGACCGGTTCCCGGAGGATTGTGGGTCCCCCGTCCTCGCTCCTGAACTTGCATCAGCGGAGTTCTACCGGCGGAAGCGAGGTTGGGCGCGACCGGCAAAACTGGTGTTCGGGTGGTCGCCTGGTTGACGGCCGCCATGAACACTACGGTGTCGCCCAGGTTTGGACAGCCTTTGCGTCGACCCGCGGTCAACGGCCGGTAGCACTTGCTTGGTCGGCATTTCGGCGTCGGTGCTGCTCACGGCACTGATACCCGTTCCGTGTCCGGCTTGTTATCGACTTGTTATGTGACAAAGGTCACAGCCCGATTGAGACGTCAGACACGGGGGAATGTCAGGATTGTGCGCGCCGAGCTTCGAGTGCCCGGAAGCTGCTGGCGTGGAAGACAAGTGGTTCGACGTCGGGGTCGCACCGGAGCGCTGCGATCGCGAGCAGCACCACGATGTGGTCGCCGGCGGGGATCTCGGCGAACACCGTGCACTCGAGGTGTGCGGTGGCCCCGGGGATGTACACCGCTCCGGATTCGTCGGAGATCGGCCGGACGCCGGTGAAGCGCTCCTCCGGCGGTCCGGCGAGCCTGCGGCAGATGTCGCCCTGGTGGGCCGCGAAGACGCTGACGCCGACGGTGCCGCCCTTGAGCGTCGGCCACGTCGCCGATCCGTTGCGGACGCACACCGACACCAGCGGGGGGTCGAGGGACACCGTGGTGAATGCGCTGGCCGACATGCCGATCGGCTCGTCGTCCGCACCGTCACCGCTTCGGCACACCGCCACCACGCCGGAGGGGAAGCAACTGAAGGCCCGCTTCAGTTCGCCTTCGTCGGTCACCGGCCGGAGCGGGCGATCCGGATCGATCTGATTCATCGACTGCGCCGTCCCGACAGCAGGGCGAAGACGATGCCGAGCAGCAGTCCGACCGGAGCGCACATCGCCAGAAGGTAGACGATCGTCACGGGTACGGTTCCGGTGTCCCGGACCGCCGGGAAGAGCAGTGCGATGCTCGCGATCATGCCGATGCCGAACAGAACGACGGCGACCCCGAGCAGGCGTGAGGACTTCTGGGTCTGCATGGCATCAACGGTAGCCGGGACGGTAGAATCTGTTTCAGTGCGCCTCTGCTCGGACTGCCATCGGGCTCGGGCGCTTTTGTCTTGTGGCAGACCAGATCAGTTGTGAAGGTGATCGCTGTGCCGACCGGCCGGGTGAAGTGGTACGACTCCGCGAAGGGCTTCGGGTTCCTCTCGCAGACCGACGGTGAGGACGTCTATGTGCGGGCCAACGCCTTGCCCGCCGACGTTCCCGAGCTGAAGGTCGGTCAGAAGGTGGAGTTCGACATGGCGGCCGGTCGTCGCGGACCGCAGGCGCTGCGCGTCACCGTCCTCGAGCCCGCTCCCAGCGTCTCGCGGAACACTCGGGAAGCCGCTCGCCGTGAACGTGATGCCAAGCGCCTCTCGCCCGACGAGTTGCACGGACTCATCGCCGACCTCATCACGCTGCTCGAGGGCAAGGTGCAGCCCGACCTGCGCAACGGTCGCTACCCCGATCGGAAGACCGAGCAGCGTATCTCGGAAGTCGTTCGCGGCGTCACCCGCGAGCTCGATCGCTGAGGTCCCAGTTCGACGTTGCCTGCGGGTCGATCCGGGATCCGCTCGCCTACGACGAAGCCCGCTCAGTCACTGACTGAGCGGGCTTCGTTGCGCTTGAGACCGGCCTAGCCTCGCTGGTCGGGGAGTTCCCGGGTGCTGAAGATCCGGAAGTCGACCGGCAGGGTGCGGATCGAGAAGGTGCCACGGATCGAGAAGTCGGCGTCCAGGGTGTCGCCGCCCATCCCGGGGGTCTTCTCCCGGTACGCGGAGATCGACGAGATCTCGACACCCATCAGCACCCGGCGCGGTTCGCTGTGCAGGATCTGGGTGTACATCGTGTCCGGCATGTGCAGCCACATCACCCGTTGGATGCCGCGCGGTGTCGCGTATTCGGCGATCAGCGTCCACGGTCCGCTGGCGACCTCCTTCGGCACACTCAAGGTGACCCGCTCGCCGACGGCGACGGGGTGGTCGTAGGTGCGCAGCTTGAACCGGCCCCTCGCGTCCACACCGCGGCAGTCGTCCATCTGCACCGAGCACCAGTACGACGGCTCCGCACGCGTCAGATCGTCCCCGGCCTGGAATGAGACGGTCGGCAGCGGCTTCTCGTGACCACTGACCAGCAGTGCCGTCGCGCCGGCGATGATCACGAGTGCGGCGACGACTACCGCTCCGATGATGGTGAGGGCCTTCTTGTCCGCCGGTTGCATCACGGTGAATCCGTCTTTCTCTCGAGGGGGGCTGGGCTGGAGGTCTGAACTGCGAGCCGATCAGCGCGGTGAGCGCAGGTGATCGGGGATCGCGATGGGCATGGTCGGAGCGGCGTGATCGGGTCGACGACCGCCGAAACCGGGGACCAGGGTGGAGCCGCGGCTGGTGAGGACCGTCTGCACCAGGCCGATGCCGACGAACACGCTGACCACCGTGAATCCGATCCAGAGCTCGGTGGGCAGGAGGACTCCGAGTGTCGCGCCGAACACCCAGCACAGCTGCAGAACCGTCTCCGACCGCCCGAACGCGGACGCCCGCGACTGCTCCGGCAGATCGTCCTGAATGCTCGAGTCCATGCAGACCTTGGCGATGGCGCTGGTCGCCGATCCGATGAAACCCGCGACGACGACGAAGACCAATGAGTTGAAGGCGGCGGCCAGCACGCAGCCGACGAAGGTCGCCACGGTCGACCACACGACGATCGCGGTCGGATTGCGCAGCTCGATCCGCGTACCCAGTCCGTTGCCGAGCGCATTGCCGACACCCGCGGCCGCGCCCACCGCGCCGAGCATCATCAGCTGCGCCCAACCGGACCCGAGGTGGTCCTGGGCCTTGGCGTAGAACGCGATGTAGAGGGTCAGGAATCCGGTGAGGATGCGGATGGTGCCGTTGCCCCACAGCCCGGTGACCACGGACCTGCCCAACGGCTGGCGCATCTTGTCGGCCAGGCGTTTCGACAGGCTCTGCTTGCCGAGCTCCGACGTCGGAGCCTCGGCATCCGGATTGCCGCGGTAGGTGATGGTGGTGGGCACCTCGCCCTCGGTCACCTCGACCCACGACGGAATCTTCATGCAGTAGTAGCCGCCCATCGCAGCCACCACCACGAGCCAGAGCATGGCACCGGGGACGTGGAAGGGCAGGAACTTGCCGAGCACCATCTCCAGCGCGCCCGCGATGCCGCCGCCGATGATCGTGCCGCCGATGAGGCCGAACGTGGTCAAACGCGAATTGACCCGAGGCAGGTCGATGGACGGCGGGAGCACCCGGGGAGCGACGGCCGACTTGAGAACGCCGAACGATTTGGAGAGCACCATGAGGCCGAGGGCACACGGGTACAGCACCCACGGCGTGTAGGTGAGCTGGCCGGCGGCGGAGTCCCACGAGCAGTTGAAGATGATCAGCAGGCCGAGGACGGCGCGCAGGCCGAACGTCGCTGCCATCGCCAACCGTCGACCGTTCTGCAGACGGTCGAGCAACGGACCGATCAGCGGTGCGATCAGGGCGAACGGGGCGATGGTCAGCGCCAGGTACAGGCCGACGTTGACCTTCGACTCCGCGGTCGCAGCCGCGAAGAAGAGCGTGTTCGCCAGTGCGACGGCCATCGCGGCGTCGACGGCGCTGTTGGCGATCACCGGCAGGGTGAGTGCGGTGAGACCCGAACGATCGGCGCCGTCGGCGGTCGCGGCACGGTGCACCATGTTGACGCCCCGCGCGGTGAAGTACTTCGAGCGGCGCGCGAAGACCCGGACCACGGTGACCTTCTCCGGGGGCACGTACTCGGCACCGCGACGACCGCCGTCCGGACCCGACTCCGACCGGATCCGCGAGGTGGGCTGGTCGAGCGGCTCGGTCTGCGGATCCAGCGGCGGCAGATGCGGATTGCGGGTCCGCGGTGGCAGGTAGCCGTCGCTCGCCGGCCGCTCGCGGGATTCGAAGGGCCGGGTCGGGACCCGCGGGCGGGGATCGGCCGGGTAATTCGCCTGGCCGGGATGCGGAGCGGGTCGCCGCGGCGGTCGCGGAGGCTGCTGCCGGTCACCGCCGGGCGGGCGGTTGTCTCCGGATTGACGAGGATTCACACCTCCGATTGTTCCTTATCGCACCGACACGGCAGGGAACAGGCGGCTCAGGGCAGTTCGTCCGGGGGACATCCGGGTCGAAAATCCTCGGGAAAGGTGCCTGACGTGCATTCCGGCGGGTGGCTATTGCACACTGGAAGGGTGAGTGTTGCATTCGAGAACGGCGCCCTGGTGGATGCCGTCGCCTTTGCGCGGGACGCTTTGGTCGCCGACGGTGAGACGCCCGGCGAACATCTGGGAGCTCGTGCGGAGGGTGAATACGCGGCCACCCACTACTTCGCGGCACAGGTCCCCGGCTATCGGGGCTGGCAGTGGTGCGTCGTCGTCGCCGGTGCGCCGGACTCCGCGGAGTTGACGGTCAGCGAGACGGTGCTGCTTCCGGGCGACGGCGCCCTCCTCGCTCCCGAATGGGTGCCGTGGGTGGATCGCGTGGCCCCGGGCGATCTCGGCCCCGGCGATCTGCTGGCGGCTCCCGTCGACGATCCGCGCCTCGTGCCGGGCCAGATCGACACACTCGACATCGACCCGATCGACGCCGACCAGGTGGGCCAGGTGTCCGCCGAGATCGGTCTGGGCCGCAAGCGGCTGCTCTCGTTCGACGGGCGCGCCGACGCCGCGCAGCGCTGGTACGACGGTGAGTTCGGCCCCGACTCAGCGATGGCCCGGAACGCGCGGCACTCCTGCGGCACCTGCGGTTTCTATCTGCCGATCGCGGGGGCATTGCACGGTGCGTTCGGCGTCTGCGCCAACGAACTCGCGGCCGACGGCCGGGCGGTCTCGGCCGAGTACGGCTGCGGCGCGCACTCCGACGTCCGTCCCGCCGCGGGCAACGGCAGTCCCGCATACGACGCCTTCGACGACGGTGCCGTCGAGATCGTGACGCTGCCCGCAGCCCCGGCAGCCGATGGCGCTGCCGGAGCCTGATCCCGCGGATCCCTTCGGGACCGCCGACCTGCGCCGTGCCACCCTGCGCGGCTGGCAGTCGTCGCCCACCCGGCTGGCAGAGGACGCCGCAGCCGAGGCCGAGCTCCTCGAGATCGGTTACCGCGACAGGCTTTTCACCGAGCTGATAGCGAATGCCGCCGACGCGGCGAGCGCGGCGGGCATCGTCGGACATGTGGCGGTGTGGGCCGACGGTCGGTCGGTCCACGTCGCGAACACCGGTGCTCCGCTCACCGCGGCGGGAGTGCGCTCCTTGACCGCCTTGCGGGTCTCCCCGAAGCACGGCGACGACGGCACGACCGTCGGCCGGTTCGGCATGGGCTTTCGGGCCACGTCGCTCGCCCCGCGGGTGGTCGTGGCGTCGACGAGCGGGTCCATCGAGTTCGACGCCGCGCGTACCCGAGACGCGGTGGCCGCCGTCGCCGCCGACGCGGCGCTCGATCGATTGCCCGCCCAGCGCCTCGCCTGGCCGTCGGATGCATCGCCGTCGCCGGGCTTCGACACCGAGGTGATCCTCGCGGTCGACGACGACGTCGCAGGCGAGCTGGTCGCCGCGGCGGCCGGGCAGGCCCCGGATCTGCTGCTGGAACTGCAGGCGATCGATCGGATCGTCGTCGGCGCCCACACCTTCGAACGACGCGACGACACCGACACCGTGGTGGTCTCGCGCGACGGCGTCGAGCACCGGCGCTGGCTGATCGCGCGGACGGAGCGCACCCGCTGGCTCGCGTCTGTGCGGGACGGCAGGGTGGTGCCGCTCGGCCGCGACGTGCTGCGCAGTCCCACGGCGACGGACATCGAGCTGACGCTGCCCGCCCGGGTGATCGCCGATCTGCCGTTGACGCCCGATCGCCGGGAACTGCACCCGGACGCCGACATCGCGGCCGCCGCCGCGGGATACCCCGAACTCGTCGCGCTGGCGCCGGACGACCAGAAGCAGGTCCTCGTGCCGCCGCCCGCACTGCCCGCCGGAGGTGTGGACGGGGTGCTTCGCGAGGCGGTGCGATCGGAACTGGCCGTCGCGCAATGGGTGCCGTCGGCGACCGGGGAAGCCCTGTCGCCCGACCGGACGTGGGTGTTCCCCGGCATCACCGCCGAGCTGGCCGAGCTGCTGTCGGAGGTGCTTGAGCCGTTGGCGCATCCCGACGTCAGCGATCGCGTGACCGCCTCCCTGCTCGTCGGACTCGGTGCGCGCGAGATCGGCCTGGCCGACGTCGCAGAGCTGCTGTCCGGGTCGAGCGGTGCCGATCATGACTGGTGGGCGCGGCTCTACGCGGCCCTGTCCGGCTTCGTTCCCGACGCGCGCGCCGCCGAAGAACTCGCGACGCTGCCGGTCCCGCGAGCCGACGGCCGCATGCACGTCGGTGGCCGCGGACTGTTCCTGATCGACGGCCTCGAAGAGCTCGCTGACCCGCCCGTCGTGAGCTGGGTGCCCACCGTCGCGCCCGACGCCTACGATCCGCTGCTTGAACGGCTGGGATTGACGCGCATCTCGCCGGAGCAGGCACTCGCACTGCCGGAACTCGCCGCCGCGATCGACGACTCCGACGACGACGTGCTCGTCGACGCCGTGCTGCGAATCCTCGGACTTCCGCACGCAGGCACCGCCCCCGCCGACCTCGGCTCGCTCGAACTGCGGGGGGCCGACGGCGATCATTGGCCCGCCGACGAACTGCTGCTGCCCGACAGCCCGCTGGCGCAGGTGCTCGTCGCCGACTCGCCGTTCGGGACGGTGGCCGACGAGGTCGTCGAGCGGTACGGGCGCGACGCGCTGCGGCGGCTGGGAGTGGGCTGGGGCTTCACCGTCGTGCACGATCCGGCGCCCGTGGCGCCCGAGCACGATCTCCCCGACGAGGAGGAGTGGTGGGATTCGCACGAGGTCCCGCCGGACGAGCTGCACGCGGTCCGGGACCTCGACCTCGTCGATCCGGCGCGCTGGCCGGCCGCCCTCGAACTCCTCGCCTCCGACGACCACACCGCGCCGCTGCTGACCGGCGGCTACACGCGGTGGTGGCTGCGCCGGTACGCCGAGATCGACGGGGTGCCGCTCCGTCGGCTCCGCGGAGTCGACGATGTCGGCCTGCGCGGGCTCCTCGACCCCGTCCAGGTCCCGGTGGCGGCGGCGGGACTGCTCGCCGGCCCGGCACCGGATGACGCGGCCGACGCGAGCGATCGCCTCGCCGCATTGGCCGACCCGGACCGGGCCGTGCCGAGCGGCGTCGCGGTCGGTGCCCACGCGGCACTGGTGGCCGCGGTGGTCGACGGCGCATTCCGAGTGGCCGACGTCGATCCGCCGGACCGGTTACGAACCGTCGCCGGAACCACGACCGACGATCCGGTGGTGATCGGTGCCCCGTGGTGGGTGGACGTGATCCCGCCGGAGCGCGCGGTGCTGCCCGGACTGCCCCCGGATAGCGCGGCGGCGGCGGTCCTCGCCGACCTCGTCGACGCGCCGACCGCCGACGCCGTCTGTCAGGTGCTGCCCGACCCGGGCGGCGACGCGGTGGACGCCGACTCCGCTGAAGCGGTGCGACTGCTCGCTGCGGCCGGGCTCACCACCGCCCGCCAGGTCCGGATCCACGACGACCTGCACGTCGAGATCACCGACGACGACCGGACGCGGCGGCAGCGGATCCCGCGCTGGGTCACCGATGACGGCGTCGTGCATCTGAGCCGGGGCCGGTCCGGACACACGTGACCGGCGATGTGCGATAAGACAGTACGGTGAGCCGCGAACGACCGGCTCCCCGGAGAGGCATCAGTGCAGCAGTTTCCGATCGACGACCGCATCACGAACTGGGTGGTGGAATCGCGCCATGAACCGCTGACGTCCGTGGTTCAACTGGTGACGGTGTTCGGTGACACGTTGACGCTCGTCCTGGTGGTCATCGGCGTGTTCGTGCTGGCCTGGATGGGCAACCGCATCGACCTGTCAGCGCTGATCGTCTTCGGCGGTCTCAGCGGCTACGTGCTGATGCTCCTGCTGAAACTGCTGTTCGCGCGTGGCCGACCACCGATCGAGGACCGGCTCATCGACGTCGGCGGTGCCTCGTTCCCATCCGGGCACGCGATGCTGAGCACCATCGTCTACGGGCTCTCCGCGGTGATCCTGTTCCGGCTGTACCCGTGGGTTCGCGACCGGCCGTTGATCCTGCTCTGGGTACCGGTGCTGATCGGTTTCATCGGCCTGAGCCGCGTGTACCTCGGCGTCCACTGGATGTCCGACGTGGTCTTCGGCTGGCTGTTCGGCGTCCTGTGGATCCTGATGTGCCTGGTCACGCACGCACAGCTGGTTCGACGACCCGCACTCCTGCGGGTGGGGACCAAGCGGATGACGACGAAGGCCGGACAGCCGCGATCAGGATCGGGTCAGCGGACGTCCAACCCCTCCTGAGCGCCGCGGGAACCGCGACGGACCGCGGCCTTCTGCAGGAGGACGACGCCCGTTCCCAACACTCCGACGCCGAGCCCGACGAGGCAGACGGCGAGTGCACGGTCGGAGCCGAGGTCGGTGAGCCACACGACCAGCGTGGCCGCCGCCCACACGAGCATGCCGACGACGATCACCGGTTCGGGAGCGCGAAGCTTCGCCGGAAGCTGAGGAATCTGCGGCTCGTCTGACATGACCTCAGGGTAGCTTTCGCGCCCGCGGTGCACCGAAAGCGGCGGTCATGCGCAACAATTATGCGAACTCTTCCTCGACACCGTGAAGGACCAGCCGATGACCGATCCGGTCGACACCGATCCGCAGGAGGCGGACGACCCCACGCCCCCGAAGGCCTCGCCATCCGTACTCGATCGCTATTTCAAGATCCGTGAGCGGGGGTCGACCGTGGGCCGCGAGATCCGCGGCGGTCTGGTCACGTTCTTCACGATGGCGTACATCGTGGTGCTGACTCCGATCATCATCGGCGGCGTCCCCGGACAACCGATGAACGCCGACTCGCTCGGCAACGTCCTGCCGATGCTCCAGGTGGCGGCGGTGGTGGCTCTGGCGGCCGGCGTGATGTCGGTGGTGTTCGGGCTCGTCGCCAACTATCCGTTCGGCATCGCTGCGGGCATCGGCATCAGCAGTCTGCTCGCGGTCACGATCGCCCCGCAGATGAGCTGGCCCGCGGCCATGGGCCTGGTGGTGATCAACGGTGTCATCATCGTGATCCTCGGTTTCACCGGCGTGCGCACCGCGGTGTTCAACGCGGTCCCGTCCGAGATCAAGTCGGCGATCGCCGCGGGCATCGGCGCGTTCATCGCGTTCATCGGATTCATCAACGCGGGCTTCGTGACCCGCCCCGAGGGTGCGGGATCGCCGCCGGTCCAGCTCGGCGACGACGGATCGATCACGACCGTCCCGACGCTGATCTTCGTCATCGGTGTGCTGCTGATGGCGATCCTCATGGTCCGCAAGGTCCCGGGCGGGCTGCTGCTCGGCATCATCGTGATGACCGTGGCGTCGATCATCGTCGAGAGCATCATGCATCTGGGGCCGGCGTCCGAGGGCAACGGCGGATGGGCGATGAACGTCCCCAAGCTGCCCAGCGGCATCGGCGGCATGCCCGACTTCGCACTCGTCGGCGACGTCGACCTCTTCGGTGCCTTCACCGGTGAGTTCAACAATGTCAGCGCGCTGATCGCGTGCGTCTTCCTGTTCACCCTGCTGCTGTCGAACTTCTTCGACGCGATGGGCACGATGACCGGTCTGGGCAAGGAAGGCGGTCTCTCAGACGCCGACGGCAACCTTCCGGGTATGGGCAAGGCGCTGATCGTCGAGGGCACCGGAGCCATCGTCGGCGGTGCGGCGTCGGCGTCGTCGAACACCGTGCTGGTCGAGTCGTCGGCGGGTATCGCCGAAGGGGCGCGCACCGGTCTGGCCAATGTGGTCACCGGCGTGCTGTTCCTGGGCGCGATGTTCTTCACCCCGCTGTACAGCGTCGTCCCGATGGAAGCCGTCTCGCCGGTGCTGGTCGTCGTGGGCGCGCTGATGATGGGCCAGATCCGCGACATCGACTTCACCCGGTTCGAGGTCGCGCTCCCGGCGTTCCTGACCATCGTCGTCATGCCGTTCACCTACTCGATCGCCAACGGCATCGGCGTCGGCTTCATCAGCTGGGTGGTCCTCGGCGTCGCCCGCGGCAAGTGGCGCCAGATGCACCCGCTGCTCTACATCGTCGCGGCGCTGTTCATCGTCTACTTCGCGCGCGGGCCGATCGAGAGCCTGATCTCGGGCTGATCGGCCGGGCCGTTCAGAAGAACGTCCCGGCGAACGGCGCCTCGTCGACGGCGAACATCGAGGCCAGCGTCGACGCGGCGGCCGAGTCGGCGTCGATGCGGTCGGCCGCGGTCATCTCGCGCACGCTGATCCCGCCGAGGTAGATGCTCGAGAGGGTCGCGATGTCGATCCCGATCTGCGCGTCGTCGTCGGTGCGGGTCACCGTCGCACGACCGCCCGCGACCGTCAGCCGGTACCGCCCGGCCCGATCGCCGAAACCGTCGGTGACATCGAGGACGAGGTCGCCGTCGGCGGCGTAGGTGCGCAGTTCCAGCGCCGCGACCACGTCGAGGATCGACACCCACAGCTGATCGGCGCGTCCCTGGACCTCCAGGGCGCGGGCGTTCACCAGCTTGTGCGGCAGCGGGTCGTCGACGGGGATCGACGCCGTCACCGCGGACACCAGATCGAGGCTGGTGAGCACGCGCCACAGATCGGTGTGCGCCTGCGGGGTGGTGTAGACGAGGTCTTCGACGATCGCGGTCTTGTCCCGAGCGTCGATGCGGTACGCGGCGTAGCCGTCCGCGTGGAGCAGGTAGTGCAGCCCGCTGGTCTGCGAGTTACGACGGAAGTTGCGGTCGGCGATGATCGACGGCCACCACGTGTCCGGACGGGTGATGGCGCCGTTGCGGCCTGCGGCCCACGCTCGATGCACCGCGGGCACGTGCCGGACGACCTGTTCGGTGCTGCCGTAACGGACGCGCGAGTCGGCGGGCGCCGGTGTGCGGAACTGCGCGGCCGCCGGCTCGACCCGGATCCGGTGCGCGAACATCGCCGGGCCGAAGCCGAAACGCTCGTAGATGCCGCCTTCGGAGGCGGTCAGCGTGGCGAGCGGGAAATCGCGTTCCCGCCACGTGCGGTACTGCTCGGTGATCATCCGGCGCAGGAGACCGCGGCGGCGGTGCGTCGCCGACACCGACACCCAGGACAGTCCCGCGGTGGTCGCCGCGGCTCCGCCGGGGACGGTGACGGGGACGGGGAAGTACAGCGAGACCGCGACGATCGGCTGACCCTCCGAAGCGGTGTCGCGCACGACGACGGTGTCGCCCTCGCCCGCTCGGTTGCGGAATTCGATCATCTCGTCGGCTGGCAGCGGCTTCGGCAGCGCGAACGCGCGGGCGTCGATGGCGAGGATCTCGGGCCAGTCGGTGCCCCTCGGTCGTTCGAGGGACAACGGATCGACGGGGCCGGACGACTGATTGTTCACCAGTCCAGTGTGCCAGGGCTCACGCGGGCGGATGCAGGCCGTCGCTGACCGGGGACGATATGGCACCGTTGACGGGTGAACTCGACAGACTCAGGCCTCGCAGGCGACGGCCTCGCCGTGGACGTGATCGACATCGTCGACCCGTCGGATCCTCGCGTGGACGACTTCCGGGACCTCAACTCGGTGGACCGTCGCCCGGACGTGCCCGCCCTGCCCGGCGGACGCGTCGGCAAGGGGCTGGTGATCGCCGAGGGCGTGCTGGTCGCGCAGCGGATGATCGCCTCGAGGTTCGCCCCGCACGCCTTCTTCGGAGTGGACCGGCGGATGGGCGAACTGGATGCGGATCTGCGGGACCCGTCGTTGCGGGGCGTGCCGTTCTACCGGGCGTCCGCCGAGGTGATGGCCGAGGTGATCGGTTTCCATCTCAATCGCGGCGTCCTGGCCGCCGCCCGACGTCCCGTCGAGCGGACGGTCGTGGACGTGATCGAGCACGCGCGGACAGTCGCCGTTCTGGAGGGCGTCAACGATCACGAGAACATCGGCAGCATCTTCCGCAATGCGGCCGGACTGGGCGTCGACGCGGTGGTCTTCGGCGCGGGCTGCGCCGATCCGCTGTACCGCCGGTGCGTGCGCGTCTCGATGGGTCATGCCCTGCTGGTGCCGTTCGCCAAATCGCAGGACTGGCCCGGCGACCTCGACGTACTCCGGGACTCGGGGTTCACCACCGTCGCGTTGACGCCGGGAGAGGGCAGCGTCCCGCTCGCGGGCGCGGTGTCGGGCGGCAAGGTCGCCTTCCTCGTCGGCGCCGAGGGACCGGGCCTGGCCGAGCACACGATGCGTCGTTGCGATGTCCGGGCCCGGATTCCGATGAGCCGCGGTACGGATTCGCTCAACGTCGCGACGGCCGCCGCAGTGGCGTTCTACGAGCGCGCTCGGGTGTAGGCGGCTCCGCTGAACGACAGCACGAGCTACCGCCCAGCGGTTTCCGCACAGGGTTGACCGCTGACGGTACCTCGGACGTCATTCGGCCTTGATAGACCGTGATCGGTCGACCTTGTGCGCGCTGAGCGAGTGACCCGTCGGCCGGGTGGCGGCGCGTAGGGTTTGCCCGGTGGCAACGGACACGACTCGAACATCCCGCGTCGTGATGATGTGCGGGCCCGGTGGCGCGGGCAAGACGACGTACGCCAAGCGCCTGGAGCGCGACGGGTGGACGCGCTTGTCGTTCGAGGTGGAGTTCTGGGACCGCGGGATCACCACGATGCCGTCCGCGGAGGTGGTCGCCGAGGTGGCGGCGGACCTGAAGGGCCGTCTGCTGTGCCTCGTCGCGGCGGGGAACGACGTCGTACTCGACTTCGGCTTCTGGTTCCGGCGCCAACGTGATCAGTACCGCGAACTGCTTGCACCGGCGGGGATCGTGCCGACGACCGTCTACCTCGCGACCGACCTCGAGACCATCGTGAGTCGCGTCGGCGACCGACACGGCAGGCAGGCGGACGATTGGCCGCTGACCGAGCAGACGGCGACGGAGTACTTCGAGCGGTTCGAGCCGCCGACACCCGAGGAAGGGCCGCTCGAAGTGGTCCGTTAGGGGACGCTCCGGATCCGCGTAGATCGAGGTCCGTCGCGGTGTCCGGGGCACCGCGTTCCTTGCCGGACCACGCGGATGCGGGAGACGGACTCTACAGGCGGCCGCGGAAGCCGAAATAGCGTGAGATCGGGCCGGGCGTCCTCGACGACGGCTCGTCGGACGCCGGAGCCGAGTCGGCCGTCGTGGCGATCGGTGCCGTCGTGGCGATGGGCGAGGTCTCGTCGTCCGATGGACTCGCGCCCTGCGCGCTGATGGGTGCGGTCTCGGCCGCGTCCTCGGACGTCGAGTCGGCATCGCCGCGCGGCGGGTTGTCGGCCCGCAGTGACACCGAGGACTCGATGAAGCCGTCCCGGCCGTCGTCGGGACCGATCCGGTACACGGTGACCGGGACGCGGGCCGGGTCGACGGCGCCCTCGGCGTTGGTGTGGAATCCGAACCCGAACCAGGCGAGGTGAGCCGCGTCCGCGAGTTCGCCGGGATGGAAGGGGAGAGCCAGCGGATCGCCGGAGGCGTGCGTCTGCGGATGCTCGCCGGCCCAGAACGGACCCTCGAACGGATAGGGCAGGCCGACGTCCGCGCGAATGACGGTGGGCGTGCCGACGAAGGCGCGCTGCATCTCGCCGTCGTGCCAGCGGGCGAAGCAACCGGTGTCGGTGTCCGGGTCGAGCGAGATGACCGCCCACGAGTGGCCGACGCCGAGATCGTCGAGGTAGCCGGTCAGTTCGGTCGGGTCGGCGGTCCGCAGACTCGTACCCGCCAGGACCGCCAGTGAACCGAAATGAGCTGCGAAGACCCGATTGTCGGGGCCGTCGACGACGGCGGCGAGATCCGAGGTGCCGATCGGGGTGATCTCGGTGTCGGCGAACGCCTGCTCGATGAAGTCGGTGGTCTTGTCCGGTTCGATGTACGCCCCGGCGGCCAGCTCCGCTGCCGGATCGGGGCAGTCGATGAACCAGAGGGCAGTAATGTTCGGCAGCACCGAGCCTCCAAGTCGCGTCATTCGTTCGGGTGGCTCCGTACGCCGAGCAGCACGTCCTCCCACGCAGGAACTGTAGGCTTGGCGCGCTTGCTGCGGTGCCGTGGGGTCGAGTCCGAGTCCTCTTGTGCCGCCGGGCCTTCCACCGGACGCTCGTCCCGGTACCGCAGGTCCAGCACTTCGCCGAACGGATCCTGCCGGTGCGTCTGCTCGCCGGTGAGGTCGTCGGCGTTGACCGTGACGTACTCGTGCCCGTCCTCGGTGACCTCGCGCGTCGGCGGTTCCGGCACAGCGACGACCGCGGGCCGTCGCACCGTCCTCGCCAGCTCCGGTTCGGTGAGTTCGACGGCGAGATCGTCCATCGGGTCGGTGGTGCCGCCATGAGCGCCGGGCGTGAAACGCCAATGCGCGAACGAGTCGGCGTCGGGATCGGGGGACACCTGGACCACCCACTGGCCGGCTTCGGTCCGCCATGCGTCCCATTCCGCGTTCTGGGGTGAATTACCGCGTAGCACAAGACATTCGGCGACGATCTCGCCGAGCGTCCCGGCGACGGGGCCGTCGACGCCCATGGGATGGGAGGCGCGAGCCAGCTCTGCCGCCCGGCTCCGCTCGAGGATCACCGGGTGCGCGAAGCGATTGATCTTGTCGACGCCGACGCCGGTGGCCTCGGACAGTTCCTCCACCGTCGCGCCGGAGCGTACGCGAGCCTGAATCTCGCGGGGGGTCAGGGTGAGGGCGGGCGGTGCTTCGACCGCCGGAGCGTCCTCGGGGTCCGGCTCGGCGGGCTCATCGGGCTCGATGGGCTCCGGCGGATGCACCAGCGTCCGCAGAGTGTTGTCGATCGGGATCTGGAACTCCTCGCCCGAGTCCAGATCCATGACGAAGATGAACGCACCCTCTGAGTCGGCGCGATCGGCATGAAGTTCGCGCATCGACTCCTCCTCCGGTCACCAGGTACGCGGACATTGCGTCCAGCCTAGTGAATTTCTGTGCCGAACGGTGGGTGGACACGCGGTGAATGTGCAAGTGTGACCGTCGTCCACGAGGCGGGCACGGCCCGACACCACGACGAAACGCTGCCCGCCGGAGTGGCCGGCGGGCAGCGTTTCGGGACTGGGGTCAGCGGATCAGAGGCGCTCGACGATGTAGTCGATGCACTGGGTCAGCTTGGTGACGTCCTCGGGGTCGATGGCCGGGAACATGCCGATGCGGAGCTGGTTGCGGCCGAGCTTGCGATACGGCTCGGTGTCGACGACTCCGTTGGCGCGCAACGTCTTCGCGACGACGGCCGCGTCGACCGAGTCGTCGAAGTCGATGGTGCCGACCACCTGGCTGCGGTGCGCGGCGTCGGCGAACGGGCCGGCGAACGAGCTGGCCTCGGCCCAGTCGTAGAGGCGCGAGCTGGAGTCGGCGGTACGGCCGGTGCAGAAGTCGAGGCCGCCGCCGGCGTTCATCCACTCGATCTGGTTCGCGAACAGCAGCAGCGAACCGAGCGCCGGCGTGTTGTAGGTCTGGTTCTTGGAGCTGTTGTCGACGGCGGTCGGCAGCGACAGGAACTCGGGGCACCAACGACCCGATGCGTTGATCTCCTCGATCCGGGCCAGCGCGGCCGGGCTCATGATCGCGACCCAGAGGCCGCCGTCGGAGGCGAAGCTCTTCTGCGGTGCGAAGTAGTAGACGTCGGTCTGGGAGATGTCGACGGGCAGACCGCCCGCACCCGAGGTGGCGTCGATGGCGACCAGCGCGTCGCCCGCGGCGGCGGGGCGGAGCACGGGGACGGCTACGCCGGTGGAGGTCTCGTTCTGCGCCCAGCCGATGAGGTCGACGCCGTCGACGTCGTCGGCGGTCAGTGCGGCGGGGTCCGGGGCGGTGCCCGGGTCGGTCGAGATGACCTTGGGGTCCTGCAGGAAGGGCGCCTTCTTGGAGACGGTCGCGAACTTGGACGAGAACTCGCCGTAGGTCAAGTTGAGTGCACGCTCGCGGATGAGACCGAAGGCGGCGGCGTCCCAGAAGGCGGTGGTGCCGCCGTTGGAGAGAACGACCTCGTAGCCGTCGGGCAGGGAGAACAGCTGGGTCAGGCCCTCCCGGATGGCACCGACGACGTTCTTGACCGGGGCCTGACGGTGGCTGGTGCCGAACACCGAGGCGCCGGTGTCGACCAGCGACTGCAGCTGCTCGGGGCGGACCTTGGACGGGCCGCAGCCGAAACGGCCGTCGGCGGGAAGGAGTTCGGCGGGCAGCGTGATCGCGGTGTCGGTCATGGTCACGATTCTAAAACAGCCCTGGTCGACTCCGTCGAGTCGCCGGGTGACGATCGTGGGACGGCTCACCCGGGCCGGGCGGGAATCTCGTCGGTTGGACGGCTTTCGGGCGACGGACGGAGCACGATATGCGTGGAGGTTTCACAGCGCGTCGAAGGTGAGGGTATGACGACATCGAAGGTGATCGATGTGCGGGGACTGCAGAAGAGGTTCGGTTCGTTCGCCGCACTCGACGGGCTCGATCTGAGTGTCGCCGCCGGTGAGGTCGCGGGATTCCTGGGGCCCAACGGTGCCGGCAAGTCGACGACCATCCGCATCCTGCTCGGCATGCTTCGCCAGGACGGCGGCCAGGCTGCGGTGTTCGGGGCGGACCCGCACCGCGACGCGGTCGCCATCCATCGCCGACTGGCCTACGTGCCGGGTGATGTGACGCTGTGGCCGCAGCTGACGGGCGGCGAGTGCATCGATCTGCTGCTCCGCCTGCGCGGGATCGACCCGGACCGCACACCCGCCCGCGCGACGCTGATCGACCGATTCGAACTCGATCCGACCAAGAAGTCGAAGTCGTACTCCAAGGGCAATCGGCAGAAGGTGGCGCTCGTCGCCGCCTTCGCCGCAGACACCGATCTGCTGGTGCTGGACGAGCCGACGTCGGGACTCGATCCGCTGATGACCCGGGAGTTCACGCGGTGCGTCGCGGAGCGGGCGGAGCGCGGTGCCGCGGTCCTCATGTCGTCGCACCTGCTCGCCGAGGTCGAGGCCCTGTGCAGCTCGGTGACGATCATCCGGGCGGGCCGGACCGTTCAGACGGGGAGGCTCGAGGATCTGCGCCACCTGAGGCGGTCACGGGTGACCGCGGAACTGGCTCGCGCCGCCGCCCTCGAATCACTTCCGGGTGTGCACGACCTCGAGACGACCGCCGACGGCGAGATCACCTTCACCGTCGACGACGAGGCGCTGTCCGCGGTCACCGCCGAGCTCTCGAAAGCGGGAGTCACGAGACTGTCGATCGAGCCGCCGAGCCTGGAGGAGTTGTTCCTGCAGAACTACAGCGATCAGGACCAGGTGGGGGCATGACCGCAGCCGCGACGCGCTGGGGGCTGCTGGCGCGGATGGACGTGCGACGGGAGCGGGTGATCGTTCCGGCCACCGTCGTCCTGTTCGCCGTCATCAACCTGTCGACGGCCGCAACGATTCAGAATCTGGCGAGCGATCCCGCGCAGGAACAGGCCCTGCGGCTGACCGCGGGCACCAACGCGGCGTTCCGCTTCCTGCTCGGCGCCGTTCCGGACGCCGACTCGCTCGCCGCGCTCGCGTCGTGGCGTGCCGGACTGTTCATGGTCGCCTCCCTCGGAGTGTGCGCCGCGATGGCGGTGGTCCGCCTGACGCGCAAGGAGGAAGAGGCGGGCCGGACGGAGCTGACGCTGGCGGGCGCCGTGGGACCGGTGGCGCCTGCCGTCGCCGCGGTCACGGTGGTGATCGGGTTCGTCATCGCGGTGTCCGCGGCGATGGCGCTCACCCTGCTGTCGGTCGACGGTGCCGACGCGATGTCGTTGATCGCGGTGTTCGCGCAATATCTGAGCACCGGTCTGGCGGCGATCGGGCTCGCGGTGGTCGCCGCAGAGGTCTTCCCATCCGCGCACTCGGCCAACCTGGCGGCGTCGACCGTGGTGCTCGTCGGATACGTCCTGCGCGGTGTGGCCGACACCGTCGACGGCGCATCGTGGCTGCGGTGGACCTCACCGGTCGGCTGGGCCGAGGCGGTCGAACCCTTCGACTCCAACAACCTGTGGCCGGCGTCGGCCTCGCTCGTGGTCTTCGCCGCCGGTTTGGCGTTCGCGCCGGTGGTCCGCAGGCGCCGCGATCTCGGCTCGGGCGTCCTCGCGGTGCGGCCGGGGCCGGCGACGGGTCCGGGTCTGCGTTCGCCCCTGGTGCTGGTCTGGCGGCAGAGTCGGTCGATCGTCTTCTCCTGGGCAGGTGGCATCGCGGCGTACGGCGTGATCATCGGCGTCGTCACCAACCAGGTGGAGTCTCTTGCGGGGAGCAACAAGGCGATGACCGACTTCCTCGAATCATCCGGGGCGGGGGGCACCCTGACGCAGATCTTCCTGTCGACGATGACCGCGTTCCTCGCCGTCGCGGCGGTCGGAGCCGGGGTCTCGCTGGTCATCCGCTGGCGCTCGGAGGAGACCAGCGGCCGCCTGGAGGTGCTGCTGGCCACGCCGGTCTCGCGACGGCGGTATTTCTGGACACAGTCGTCGATGGTCGGCGGTGCCATCGTGGCCGTGATGATCGCGGCGCCGACGTCGATCCTGGTGGGCGCCGGACTGGCGGGCGCGGGCTGGGGATCCACCGCACGGACCGTGTTCGGGATGGCCGCGGCGTCGCTGCCCGCGGCCGCTGCGACCATCGCACTCGCCGTCCTGTTGTATGCGATCGACGGACGCCTCGCGATCGTCGGCTGGCCGTTGCTCGTCGCCTCGTGGCTGCTCGGGCCGTTCGGCGGCATGCTCGGACTGCCGCAGTGGGTGCGCGACATCTCGCCGTTCACGCACGTGCCGATGATCCCGCTGCAGGCGGTGCAGGCGATGCCGCTGGTGATTCCGGCGCTCGTCGCGGTGGTGTTCGCCGTCGGCGCCGCGTATCTGTGGGAGCGTCGCGACCTGGGCTGACGATCACCAGAGGCGGGCGACGCGCTCAGTCGAGGGCGGCCGTGTGGTGCGACTCCCAGAGCTCGATGTGCGGCCCGAACTCGTCGAGGAACGCCCGGATGTGCGGGGTGCTGCCGTGGTCGTCGAGGGCCTGCCTGCTGGTCCAGTGCTCGAAGCAGTGGAACAGGCACGGATCGTCGAGGTCCCGATAGAACTCATAGGTGATGCACCCGGGCTCGGCCGACACCGGCTGCACCAGCCCGCGCATCGCATCGGCGGCACGATCGGCGTGATCGGCGTGGACTCTCAGTTTGATGAATGCGGTGTGCACGGCGACGACCTCTCGACGGTGGGAACGGATTCGACGCTAGGCGGGTGAGGGTCGCGCGCGCTGTCGTCGTTCCCGGTCTGCGGGATCTCGCCGGTGACGGAGGTATCGCCCGCGACCGCTCGGTCGACGTGCATCAGTGCGGCGAACCACTGGATCAGGGGGCCGACGGTGACGGCGTACAGGACCGTTCCGATTCCGAAGTCGCCGCCGAGGAGGACGCCGATCACCACGACGAGCGCTTCGAGCGCCGTACGCACCACCCGCACCGACCAGCCGGTGCGCGCGACGATGCCGGTCATCAGTCCGTCGCGTGGGCCGGGGCCCAGGCGCGCGCCGATGTACAGCGCGGTCGCGAAGGCGTTGACGACGATGCCTGCGAGCATCATCGGGATCGCGATCGCCGCTTTCGGGTGGTCGGGCAGGTACGGCGTGGCGGCGTCGAACGCCAGCCCGATGACGACCACGTTCGCGACGGTGCCGAAGCCGGGGCGTTGCCGCAGTGGAAGCCAGGTGACCAGGACCACGGCACCGACGATGATCGTGACGGTCCCGACCGAGAGTCCGAGTTGATTCGCGAGGCCCTGGTGCAGCACGTCCCACGGGATGTTTCCCAGTCCGGCGTGCAGGATCATCGACATCGAGACGCCGTAGAGAACCAGGCCGACGGCCAGAGCCAGTAGTCGTTTGAGCATGAACCCACTGTGCGACCAACTGGCATTTGAATCCATAGCCAGTTGTGAAACACTGGACTCATGATCGCTCCTACCGGTGCAATCGGTGCGACAGCGCTGGCACGTCATCTCGGGTCCTGGCGCCCAGCGGGGCCGCGGCCGGGCTATCAGGCGCTGGCCGACGGACTCCGGGTCCTGGTGCTCGACGGCCGCGTTCCAGTCGGCACCGCACTGCCGAGCGAACGCACCCTCGCGGAGGTCCTCGGGGTGTCGCGGACCACGGTCGCGGCCGCGTACGCCGCGCTGCGCGAGAGCGGCCATCTGCTCTCCCGCCAGGGCGCCCGCAGCGTGCTGAGCCTGCCGGTCCAGGTGCCGGCCGAGCCGCTCGACCTCGGTGCGGAGGCCGACATGATCAAGCTCAACATCGCGGCGCCCGCGGCCCCCGAACAGATCGTCCACGACGGCTTCCGCCACGCGCTGGAGTGCGCGCCGAGTTACCTCGCGGGCACCGGGCTCTACCCCAACGGGCTGCGCGCGCTCACCGAGACGATCGCCCGGCGATACACCGAACGCGGGCTGCCGACCGATGCCGATCAGATTCTCGTGACGTCGGGCGCGCAGCATGCGCTCCGGCTGGTCCTCGACACCCACGTCTGCCCCGGCGACCGCATCCTGCTCGAGCAGCCCACGCACCACGGCACCATCCTGGCGCTGGCCCGGCATCGTGCCCGGGCGGTCACCGTCGGTCTGCACCCGATATACGGCTGGGATCTCGATCAGCTCGAATCGGTCGTGCGGCTGCAGCGGCCGCGATTGATCTTCGTGATCCCGGACTTCCAGAATCCGACCGGCCTGCTGCTCGACGAGGCGGGCCGCATCCGACTGGGCGAGATCTCCGCGCGACACCGGGTCCCGGTCGTGGTGGACGAGACGATGGTCGAACTGGGTCTCGACGTGATGGCGCCGCCTCCGCTCGCGAGCTTCGCGCCGCCGGGAGCGCAGATCATCACCCTCGGATCGGCGAGCAAGACGGTGTGGCCGGGTCTGCGGGTGGGCTGGATCCGCGTCGACGGCCGGCCGGACACGTACGCGTTGGCTCGCTACGAGTCGGACCTCGGCGGTGCGGTGTTCGAACAGTTCGCCGCGCAGTACGCGCTGGCCAACCTGGAGGCCTTCCTGCCTGCGCGCCGGGCCCGGCTTCGCGAGCAGCGGGCGGCCGCCATGCACGCGATCGCCGAGCATCTGCCCGGTGCGGTGCCGGTGCGGGGCGTCGGCGGACTGTGCATCTGGACCGCCTTGCCGCGCCCGGTCGCCAATGCGACGGCCGCGGCGGCCGCCGAGCTCGGGGTCAGGCTGATCCCGGGTGGATCGGCAGCGGCTCCGAGGCAGAGAGGCGGGCCTCGCCTCGCCTCGGATGTCGACCGAACGGCCAGACCACTCCGCCACGCGCCAGATCATGACGTGAGCCGATCGACCTCGTCGGACAGGCGTACCGGCGGGTGACGGGCGATGAGGTGCCGGAGTCGTCGGCGAGCGCGGTCGGGTTGCCCGATCGGCTCGTCGTCTGAAGTGGAAGTAGCATGCACATCGTGAAAAAGCTGGTAGACCTGCCGAGTATGCGAGTCGGTTATGCAGCAGGCGGCGACAGCGAATCCGGCGCCGACGGGATGTCGGCGAATCTCGATCCCTCGTGGTTCGTCGGCGACCCGCCGTGGCGGTCGTTGTTCGAGACCTGGCTCGCCGAGGCCGTCGCCGCGCGGATCCCGGAGCCGAACGCGATGGTCGTCGGCACCGTAGACGAGCAGGGGCATCCCGCCACCCGCACGGTGCTGTGCAAGGGCGTCAGCGACGCGGGCATCGTCTTCTTCACCGGCTACGAGTCGCAGAAGGGCCGGGCCCTGGCGACGAATCCGTATGCGTCGGCGACCTTTCCATGGATCGCTCTGGAACGTCAGGTTCACTTCCGCGGCCGTGTCGTGAAGGTGGACGCCGAGGAGACCCTGCGGTACTGGAACTCTCGACCGCGGGGGTCGCAGCTGTCGGCGTACGCGTCGGCGCAGTCGCAGCCCATCGGCTCGCGAGCCGAGCTGGAGGCCGCCGCAGCTGCGACGGCCGAGCGGTTCGGCGGCGCGGACGACGGTGAGCCGGTCCCGGTGCCGCCTGCCTGGGGCGGGTACCGGATCGAGCCCGAGGTCGTGGAGTTCTGGCAGGGGCGTGCCAACCGGCTGCACAATCGGGCGCGGGCGGTGCGGACGTCGGAAGGGTGGCGGACCGAGCGCCTCCAGCCCTGATGGCGCGGGGAATCCTGGCCGACACCCGGCCGCTGCAGAACGTCTATTTCCGGCGGTTGTGGACCGCCAACATCGTCACCGTCATCGGTGCGCAGCTGACCATCGTCGCGGTGCCTGCGCAGTTGTACGCGATCACCGGAAGCTCGGCGTACGTCGGACTGAGCGGCGTCTTCGGACTCGTTCCGCTGGTGGTGTTCGGTCTGTGGGGCGGCGCACTCGCCGACACCTTCGACCGCCGACGGATCCTGACGATCACCACCGTCGGCCTGATCGTCACGTCGGCCGCGTTCTGGGCGCAGTCCGCTTCCGGCATCGACAACGTGTGGCTGCTGCTGGGCATCTTCGCATGTCAGCAGGCGTTCTTCGCGGTCAACCAGCCGACGCGCACCGCGGTGCTGCCGCGCATCCTGCCGCTGGAGCGACTGCCCGCCGCGAACTCCCTGAACATGACGGTGATGCAGGCGGGAGCCATCGCGGGCCCGCTGGTCGGCGGCGCGTTGATCCCGGTCCTCGGCTTCTCGACGCTCTACTTCGTCGACGCGATCTGCTTGTTCGCGACGCTGTGGGCGGTGATCAGTCTGCCGCCGCTGCCGCCGGAGCACTCCGGCGGCGAGCATGATCGGCCGACCGCGGGCTTCCGCTCGGTGGTCGACGGCCTCGTGTACCTCAAGGGACACCCGGTGCTGCTCATGTCATTCGTGATCGACCTGATCGCGATGATCTTCGGCATGCCGCGCGCCCTGTTCCCGCAGATCGCGCACGAGAGCTTCGGCGGGCCGGCCGACGGCGGCGTCGCCTTCGCCCTGCTGTTCATCGCGATTCCGCTGGGTGCGGTGGTCGGCGGCGTGCTGTCGGGATGGGTGTCGCGCGTGCAGCGGCAGGGGCGGGCCGTGGTGCTGTGCGTGCTGATCTGGGGTGTGTCGATCGCCGTCGCGGGCGGCGTGCTGGTCTTCGCGCACGGCACCATGCTGCCGGTGCTGCCGATCGTCGTCCTCGCGTTGATGGTCGGCGGAGCGGCGGACATGGCGTCGGCGGCGTTCCGTCAGACCATGTTGCAGTCGGCGGCCAGCGACGACGTGCGGGGGCGCCTGCAGGGCGTGTTCATCGTGGTGGTCGCGGGCGGGCCGCGCATCGCCGACGTGACCCACGGTGCGGCCGCGGCCGTCGCGGGTACCGCGGCGACCTTCGCGGGCGGTGGCGTTCTGGTGGTGATCTTCACCGTGATCGCGACGCTCGCGGTGCCGGTGTTCTGGCGGTATCGGGTGACGATCGGCGAGCGCGAGCGTCCGGCCTAGGCTCGCCCATCGTCCGGCTCGTCGGGATCAGTCGCGTCGGAATCGCCGGCCTTGCGCCGTTGCGCCTCGGCTCGTTCACGGGTCTGACGGCGGAACTCGGCTTCATCGCGCGCCCGAATCGCCGCTCGATATTCGGGGCGCTCGTACTCGGGGAACCCCGTCGTGCGTGGCGGCGGCGTGGCGCCTTCCGGTCGGCCGATCACCAACCACAGCACCGAGCCGATCAGCGGCAGCAGGATCACGATCAGAATCCAGAGCGCCTTGGGCAGATGGCGGACTCGGTACTCGTCGGTGACGATGGCGTCGACGAGCGCCGCGATCCAGATCAGCAGTACGATTCCGCCGATTATCGGCATGGCTCCCCCCCGGAATTGCTCGAATCGGAAATCTAACACGAATCGTCGTTCCGAGTGCCGGGGACAGGTGAGGTCGGCGTGCCTCCGGGGGCCTGGGATTCCTGCCGCCCGGGGTGCGCCCGTTCTGTCAGAGGTGATCCATATCATAGTCCGCGCAGGGGCGGAGGTGGCCGCGGAGGTCGTCTCGGGTTGTTTGAGAACTTCATAGCGCGTCGCGGTACAGGCGGCACGGGTTGCTTCCGGGGCATGGGGCTGGAGGAGTGGTCGGTGGGTGCTGCGACGGCATTCGGGGTTGTGGCGCAGGGGGCCACGGCGCCGCCGCATGGAGCGGCTCGGTCAGTCGAGGTCTCGCAGGAACCCGATCATCGCGTCGTTGACCTGGTCGGCGGCCTCCATCTGAACGAAGTGTCCGGCGCCGGGGACGACGAGGGTCGAGCGCAGGCCCGGCACCATCGCCTTCATCGTGTCGAAGGGGTTCTCACCCATCATTTCGAGCACGGGGTCGTTCCCGCCGGCGATGAATGTGGTGGGGACGGTGACCGGGAGGTCGTGAAGGTCTTCGGTCTGCTCCCACACGTAGTCGTCCGCGCGATACCAGTTCAGTCCGCCGGTGAAACCGGTCCGCGTGAATTCGTCTGCGTAGTAGTCGAATTCGGACTCGCTCAGCCACGACCACGGCAGCGCGGGCGGGTCGGGCAGAACGTCGAGGTAGCCGTTGCCCTCCGACGGGAAGTCCCAGCAGTCCAGGTAGCGGTTCGCGCCGCTGAGTGCGTGGAAGATCTTCGTGAGGAACTCGCGAGGGCGGTCGCCGAGTTCACGGTCGGCGACGCCGTACTCCTGGAAATAGTGCAGGTGCACGAAGTGCTTCGACGCCATGTAGCGGAACCCGTCGGTGGGACGGACAGGCGACCGGGGTGTCCGGGGGACGCTCAACTGCATGAGGGCCCGGACCCTCCCGGGCGCCCATGCAGGCAGGTCCCAGACGAGTTGGGCGCCGAAGTCGTGCCCGGCGAACACCGCGTCGTCCAGGCCCAGGGCGTCGAGCAGTCCGACCATGTCGGCGACGGTGTGCTTGCGGTCGTACTGACTCGGGTCCGCAGGGGAGTCGGTTCCGCCGTAGCCGCGCATGTCGGGAGCGATGACCCGATACCCGGCCTCCGAGAGGGCGGCGAGTTGATGGCGCCAGCTGTACCAGAGGCCGGGAAACCCGTGGCACAGCACCACCGGATCGCCGTCGCCCTGTTCCGCGATGTGCATCGTGATGTCGCCGACGTCGACGGATCGGTGAGTCAGTGGTGCGGGCATGCGTTCTCCTCCGTCGGGCTGCGGTTTTCTGCTTGAAAGACTGCCTTCTTCAGTCCCCGGCGCGTGGTCGAAACAGCGAACCCGGAGCGGTTCGGCCCGGATGTGGTTCTCGCCCGGCGGCATCGCCGGGCTAGCGGAATCATCATCGGACCGCGTTCAGGCCTCGTTGTCCTGCCACGGCAGATTCGCGCGGCGTCCGGCGTGCACCGGGCAGTAGTGGATCGGGTTATCGCGTTCGGGGCCCGACGGCAGGTTCCGCGTCGGACTCTCGAGCAGCGGTGCGTTCGCGGCCACCCGGCCGGCGACGCGATCGAAGGCGTCTCGCGGGCGGGGGTGCTTCTCGTATCGGGCCGGCGGCAGGCTCATGGCGGCGTTGACCGCCCTGCCGAACATCCGGAACCTGCGCTGGTCGGAGTCGCTCCAGGTCAGTCCCATCATCTCGCGGACGGGCTCGTCGTAGAGGCCCGTGGTGATCCACATGAAGAGACGTCCGACGATGCCGACCTGCTTGCGCCACAACCAGTCCGGCATCCACGCCCGCATCCATGGGGGCGGCGGGAGCGTGGTGATGTCGAGCACGGTGCGGACGGCGGCGTGATCGCGAAGCACCCGGCGGCACATGTGGTCCCAGTACTCGAGGAACTCCTCGTAGGTGTCCGGGCACGGACGCATGCTGACGCCGTATTGGGCGTACCAGGCGCGTGACTCCTCGAACAGTGCGCGCTTGTCGGCTTCGGAGATCGGCGGGCCGAACGCCTCGGCGCAGCGGATGTTGCCGTACCAGAAGGTGGCGTGCGCCCAGTAGAAGACGTCCGGGTCGAGCGCGTGGTAGCGCTCGCCGTTGTCCATCGTGCCCTTGATCGTGAGGTGGTAGTCGCGGACCGCACGACCGGTCTCCGGGGTCTGGTCGAAGACGACGCCGCTGATCGGGTACAGCGACCGCATCAGCCGTTCCCACCGTTCGCCGAAGAAATCGGAGTGGTCCCAGACGCCTGCGGCGAGCTTGGGGTGCATGTTCTGCATCGACCCGGACCACAGGCCCATCAGCATGCCTCGCCAGCTCCCGAAATAGCGCCAGGTCACCGAGTCGGGGCCGGGGGCGGGGATCTCGGCGGCGGATCGCGCGCCGGAGAAGCGGTCGGCGTCGTCGAACTGTCCTTCGCCCGTCGGGGCTGCCACCTGCGTCATGAGACGAAGGTTATTGTTCGTCTCAGGCTGAGTCAATCATCCGGACGCGCTCGACCACCGTCGATCAGCGCAGCACGATCCGGACTTCGTCCCCGGCCGTCAGCTGGGCCGCGCGGGACACCGATTCGGCGGTGAGGACGGCGACCACCGGATAGCCGCCGGTCACCGGGTGGTCGGCGAGGAAGATGACCGGCTGACCGCTCGGCGGTATCTGGACGCCGCCGAGCGGCACCCCCTCGCTTCGCATCTCGGGGACGTCGTCGCGGTGCCGGACCGGCGGATCGTCGGCGACGCGGTCGAGGCGGACACCGATCCGATTCGAGGCCGGGGAGACGGTCCACCGGCCGTCGCCGAGAACGGTCACGTCGACGACGCGGTCGTCGCGAGGTCCCGTCGCCGCGACCAGCGACACGATCTCCGGGATGCTGCCGACCGGGGCGAATCCGCTTGCCGGCCACTCGTTCTCATCGGACCCGATGGCGAGGACGTCCCCGACGCGCAGCGGATCGGGGCCGAGTCCCGACAGTGTGTCGGTCGATCGGGAACCGAGTTCGGCGAGTACGTCGAAACCGCCGCGCACTGCGACGTAGTTGCGACAGCCTCGGACGGGCGCGTCGACGCGGACCACGGCGCCGTCGCGCACCCCGATCGCGCTGTGGCTGCCCGCCTCGACGCCGTCGATCGTCACCCGGACAGCCGGACCGGTCACGGCGAGGAGCATCCGTCCCGTTGCGCGCGCGGACCAGCCGCCGAGCGTCACTTCGATTGCGGCGGCGCCCTCGGGGTTGCCGACGAGTCGGTTCGCCTGGGCGAGTGCGGGCAGGTCCGCGGCGCCCGAACGGGGGACGCCGAGATGTGCCCGACCGGGCCTGCCGAAGTCCTGGACGGTGGCGAGCGGACCGGTGGACAGGACGGTCAGAGTCGCGTGCTCGCGCCCACCCCTGTCGGACGGAGTGAGATGTCTCACCGTTCCTCCTCTGTCGGCGGGCGCTGCGCCGCACGGAATCGCACCGTCATCCCGGCCGTCAACCGCGACGGCGGCTCGGCGGCGCTGTCCCACATCGCGACGTCGGTGGTGCCCAGGAGGAACCAGCCTCCGGGGCTGCTGCGGGGGTAGACGGCGCTGTAGCCGGCCGCGACCGCCACGGAGCCCGCGGGCACCACCGGACGGGACTCGGTGCGGCGGGTGATCCTGGCGAGAGTCCGCACGTGCTCGGGCGATGTGCCCGCGGCGGGTACGAGATAGCCGAAACCGGGCGCGAAGCCCATGAACTGCACGGTCCACAGAACGGCGGAATGTGTTGCCGCCAACTGTGTCTCGGTGATCTCGGCGAGTTGCGCCGCTTCCGCGAGGTCGGCGCCGTCGTAGACCACCGGGATCTCCAGGTCCGCCGTCGCGGGGAGGCCGTTGCTCCGCCGGGCCTCCGTGAACGAATGCCGGGCCCGATGCACCACGCGGAGAACCGACAGCTCGTCGAGCCCGGCACCGGGGAGTGCCTCGACGAGGATCGTGTGCGCGCTCAGGACGACGTCGCAGGACGCGAGCGCGCCGTCGTGGAGTGCGGATCGCAGGGCCTTCGCGACGTGGGCCGCCTCGGCCTCGGGTGCCCGGCCGGTGCTGAAGTCCAGCAGGACGGCGTCGCTGCCCGCTCGGAGCTCTCGCATTCCAACACGGTACCCACATGTGAGTAAGCTGAGCACGCGACAAGCGTCGCGGGCGCCGAGGTGGGACCCTCATGCGGTGTCCGAGTCGAACCACGACTAGGTTGTTACCCAGCAACTGCTCACCCGCGAGTTAAAGGGGTTTGTGTGTCCGTTGACAATGACGTGACCGAACAGACGACAGGTAAGTTCACCTACCCGGGTGGCGAGATCGATCTGCCGATTCTGAAGGCCACCGAGGGTAGCGATTCGGTCGCGCTGGGCCCGTTCCTCGCCAAGACCGGAATGACGACCTTCGACGGCGGCTTCGTCAACACGGCGTCCACCAAGTCGGCCATCACCTACATCGACGGCGACGCGGGCATCCTGCGGTACCGCGGCATTCCGATCGACCAGCTGGCTGAGAAGTCGACGTTCATCGAGGTCAGCTACCTGCTGATCTACGGTGAGCTGCCGACCGCCGCGCAGCTCGACGAGTTCGCAAACAAGATTCAGCGGCACACCCTGCTGCACGAGGATCTCAAGCGGTTCTTCGACGGCTTCCCGCGCAACGCTCACCCGATGCCGGTGGTCTCGAGCGCCGTCAACGCGCTGAGCGCCTACTACCAGGACTCGCTCGATCCCAAGGATCCCGAGCAGGTGGAACTGGCGACCATCCGACTTCTCGCGAAGCTGCCGACGATCGCGGCGTACGCGTACAAGAAGTCGCAGGGCCAGCCGTTCCTGTACCCGGACAATTCGCTGAGCCTGGTCGAGAACTTCCTCCGGATGACCTTCGGCTTCCCGGCGGAGCCGTATGAGGTGGACCCCGAGGTCGCCAAGGCCCTCGACATGCTGTTCATCCTGCACGCGGATCACGAGCAGAACTGCTCGACGTCGACCGTGCGCCTGGTGGGCTCGTCGCAGGCCAACCTGTTCACGTCCATCTCGGGCGGCATCAACGCGCTCTGGGGCCCGCTGCACGGCGGCGCCAACCAGGCCGTGCTGGAGATGCTCGACGAGATCCGCGCTTCCGGCGGCGACACCAAGGCCTTCATGACCCGGGTGAAGAACAAGGAAGACGGCGTGAAGCTCATGGGCTTCGGTCACCGCGTCTACAAGAACTACGACCCGCGTGCGGCCATCGTGAAGAAGACCGCCGATCAGATCCTGACCTCGCTGGGCGTGGAGGACGAGCTCCTCGACATCGCGAAGGGCCTGGAAGAGGTCGCGCTGCACGACGACTACTTCGTCGAGCGCAAGCTCTACCCGAACGTCGACTTCTACACCGGCGTCATCTACCGGGCCATGGGCTTCCCGACCCGCATGTTCACCGTGCTGTTCGCGCTCGGCCGCCTGCCCGGCTGGATCGCGCACTGGCGTGAGATGCACAACGATCCGACCACCAAGATCGGCCGCCCGCGTCAGCTGTACACCGGCTACACCGAGCGTGACTACATTCAGATGGGGGACCGCTGACCATGAGTAAGCCCGAAGTCGATTTTCCGGAGGGCCCGGCCCCGACGTCGCTCGAGATCACCGATCTGGTGATCGGCGAGGGAGCCGAGGCTCAGCACGGCGGCACCGTCGACGTGCACTACGTCGGCGTGGAGTTCGACTCCGGCGAAGAGTTCGACTCGTCGTGGGACCGCGGTCAGTCCGCGCGCTTCCCGCTCGACGCCCTGATCCCCGGCTGGCAGGAGGGCATCCCCGGCATGAAGGTCGGCGGTCGTCGCCGTCTCGTCGTGCCGCCGGAGCTCGCCTACGGTCCGGCCGGCGCCGGACACCGGCTGTCGGGCAAGACGCTGATCTTCGTGATCGACCTGCTCGGCGTCTGACCGCAGCGAATACATGGCACCAGGCAGAGGCCGCGTCGCATTCAGCGACGCGGCCTTCGCCGTCTCGTGGACGAGTGGCCGGCCCGGTGCAGATCTCAGCAACATGGACGAATCCACCACCGAAGGAGAAGCTCGATGACATTCACCGCGATGGTCGCCCGGGAGCGTGACGGAGCAGTGGCCCTGGCCCGCGAGAGCCTGGACGACAGTTCGCTTCCTCAAGGCGACGTGACGATCCGCGTCGAGTACTCCAGCGTCAATTACAAGGACGCTCTCGCGGTGACGCCGCGCGGCGGTGTGGTGCGGGACTATCCGATCATTCCCGGCATCGATATCGCGGGCGTCGTCGAGGAGTCGTCGTCGGACGACTTCGCGCCGGGTGACGCGGTGGTCGCGCACGGCTACGACATCGGTACCGCCCAGCATGGCGGCTACGCCGAACGGGCCCGAGTCCGCAGCGACCAGCTGGTGCGCCTCGAGGAGTTGTCGACCAGGGAGGCGGCCGCCATCGGCACCGCAGGCTTCACCGCGGCGATGAGCGTCCAGGCCATCCTCGACGGCGGCTACCGCCCCTCCGACGGCCCGGTTCTGGTGACCGGTGCCAGCGGCGGCGTCGGCTCGGTCAGCGTCGACCTGCTGTCGAAGTTCGGCTTCGACGTCGTCGCATCGTCGGGGAAGCCGGACGCCGCTGGACTGCTCACCGGACTCGGGGCGTCGTCGGTCATCGGCAGGCTGCCGGAGGACCCGGAGGCGCGGATCCGCCCGCTCGACAAGCAGCGGTGGTCGTGCGCGGTGGACTGCGTCGGCGGTCGTACCCTCGCCTACGTGCTGTCGACGACGTCGTACGGCGGGACCGTGGCGGCCAGCGGATTGACCGGCGGTGCGGGGCTGGACACCACGGTGATGCCGTTCATCCTGCGCGGCGTGACCCTCGCGGGCATCGATTCGGTGCAGGCGAGCATCTCGACGCGGCGTGCGCTGTGGAAACGACTCGAGTCCGACCTGCGACCACTGCACCTGGACGACCTCGTCTACGAGATCTCGCTCGACGACCTCCCGCAGGCGCTGGACCGGATCCTCGCCGGCGGAGCGACCGGCCGCGGCGTGGTCCGGATCTGAGCTGCCCGGCGCTACTTCCGGCCGGTCACCATTCCGGCGACCTCGCCCCACTTGATGCGGCTTCCGGTTCGCAGGATCGAGAGCGTGTAGATCCGCGAGGCGATCCAGACAGCGGCCAGGCAGGCGACGATCATCAGGGCGAGGGTGCCGATCACCTGCGCGGCGTCGGTATCTCCGGTCGCGATGCGGATCGGCATGAGGACGGCGCTGAACGGCGGGATCCAGCTCAGCGTCTGGATCAGTGTCGAGTCGAGCGCCTGGATGCCGAACGTGCCCGAGTAGAGCGCTGCCATGACCAGCAGCGTCAACGGCGCCGAGCTGGAGTTGAGTTCCTCCTGCCGACTGACCATGGCGCCGGTCGCGGCGTACAGCGCGGCGAAGAACAGGAAGCCGAGCAGGAACCAGACGATCACCGCGGCGAAGACGGCGGTCGCCGTTCCGGTCAGGGTGAGGAGCCCCGTCGCCTTCCCCGCGATGAGCGCGGTGGCGCCGATCAGGACCACTTGGCCCAGCGAGATGGCGCCGATGCCCAGAATCTTGCCCCACAGCAGTTGCAGCGGCCGCACCGACGACAGCAACAGTTCGACGATCCGCGACGACTTCTCCTCGACGACGCCGACGGCCACCATCAGGCCGCCCATCATGATCGCCATGATCAGCAGGATCGAGCCGACGAGCGCGACGGTGATCCGTTGTGCCTGATCGGGTTTCGCCTCCTGCGTGCGTTCGGTGATGAACCGGGTCGGGGGCAGCGACGCCGCGTCGACGCCGCGGGCGCTCAACGCCGACGCCAGGTCGTGCTGGGCGACCACACCGCGCAGGACGCCCTCGATGGTCGGATCCATGCCGTTCTTGCTGATGGCCGCGTACCGGCCGTCGGGTCCGACCACCAGCGCGGCGGACAGGTCACCGTCGGCGACCCGAGCTCGTGCCGCAGCGGGATCCGGTAGCGTGACCGCGTCGATCCGTTGGCCGGCCGCATCACCGCCGGCTTCGATCGCCTGGGAGAGGCTGACGTCGCCGCCCACGACGGCGACCTTCTCCACGCTCTCACCGCCGGACAGGGACGACCAGACGACGGCGCCGATGATGATGACCGCCAGCATGATCCCGGTGCTGACGATGAACGACCGCTCGCGGGCGCGGGTGGTGATCTCGCGGCCGGCCACGAGCAGGATGTTGCTCAGAGTCGAGTTCATGGGATTCACACCAGCTCTCGGAACAGTTCGGTCAGGGTCGGCGCGGTGGTCGCGAATCGGTGCACGGGGCCCGCGCTGAGGGCGGCGGCGAGAATCCGCTGGTCGTCGGCGCCCTCATCGATGTGGAGCACGGCCGACCGATCGTGGTACTCCACGTCGGTTACGCCGGGCAGTCCGTCGGCCCACCTTCCTGCGGAGTCCGGTCCGGTCACCTCCAGCCGCAGTCCGTCCCTGGCGCGGAGGTCGTCGACGGTGCCGACGGCCTTCATCACGCCGCCGGAGATCACTCCGACGGTGTCGCACAGACGCTCCACCAGGTCGAGCTGATGCGAGGAGAAGATGACCGGGATGCCCTGTGCGGCTTTGTCGGTCAGGACCTCGCTCATCACGTCGACGGCCACCGGGTCCAGTCCGGAGAAGGGCTCGTCGAGGACGAGCAGATCGGGGTCGTGCACGAGAGCGGCGGCGAGCTGCACCCGTTGCTGATTGCCGAGGGAGAGGTCGTTGACGTTGTCGCCGATCCGCTCGTGGATGCCGAGTCGTCGGGTCCACTTCTCGGTGGCGGTCGTGGCGTCGGACTTCGACAGTCCGTGCAGCCGCGCCAGGTAGACCAGCTGGTCGCCGACCTTCATCTTCGGGTACAGGCCGCGTTCCTCCGGCATGTACCCGATGCGCTTGCGGTCGGCGAAGCCGATCGGAGCGTCGCCGAGACGGACGTCGCCGGAGTCGGCGGCGAGCACCCCGAGCACGATGCGCATGGTGGTGGACTTGCCTGCGCCGTTGCTGCCGACGAAGCCGAAGATCTCGCCCGGCGGCACCGTGAAGGTGACCTCCCGCAGCGCGGTGACGGATCCGTAGTTCTTGGCGAGGCGGTTGACGTTCAGTGCTTGTGGCACGTGGAGTCTCCTAGTTCTCGTCGCTCGGGTACTCGGGTTCGGGGTCCTGCATCCACCAGGACATGAGGACGTCCGGCACACAGGAGAGGGAGTAGACGGAGGCGATCAGCAGCCACGCGATCGACATCAGCAGCGTGCCGTCGACCTGCTCCCGGAGACTCAGTGTGATCAGAATGGCGTACACGACCAGCATCGGCGGGAGCAGTAGGTTGTAGGCCAGGGCGCGAGCGGCGTTGCGTTGCGTCAGCTGGATCTCGTCGAGCGTGTCGGCGGGAGCGCCCGCGATCGATTCGGTCACCACCCGCAGCATCATGACCGCCGCCAGCGACGTCAGCAGGAAGACGAGGAACGGGACCGACGACCAGACGGGGTACCAGAACGAGACCACCGACGTGATCACGACGGCGGCGAGCAGCGCCAGCAGGATCGACGACAGCAGCCGCCTGCCGCGGCGATCGCGCAGTCCGGGAAACCAGGATCGGGTGCTGCGGACGAACCGATCGTGGCGCTGTGCGGCCGATCTGTTGTAGCGCCACACCCATCCGGGGACGGCGGAGTCTGGAAATACGTAGTTCGGGTCATGCATCGTCGTTCCCCCCGTAGAGCTCGGTCGACATCGCTGTGAACTCGGTGCGGCTGAAGACCGCCTCGACCGGCAGGCCGAACACATCGCAGATCCGGAACGCCAGATCCAGGCTCGGGTAATTGTCGCCCCGCTCCAGAGCGCCGACCGACTGGACGTTGACGTCGACCAGATCGGCCAGTTGGGCGCGGGACATCTTGCGCTCGGCGCGGAGCACCGAGATGCGGTTGTAGATCGGGAGCTTGGGCCCCCTCCTGACCGGACTCACAAAACAGAGTGTTGTGAAAACACAACGAATTGTCAAGGAATGGCCCCCGACGGGCGACGAAGGTCCCGGGTCGATAGCATGCCCGCATGATTGTGAGCAGCACCACCGGAAACGTCACGACCATCGAGCTGGCCCGCGAGGAGAAGCGCAACGCTCTCGACGAGGCCATGGTGCGAGACCTCTCGCAGGCCTTCACCGCAGCCGTCGACGGGGGAGCGCGAGCGATCGTCCTGACGGGGCGGGGCAAGGTCTTCAGTGCGGGCGCCGACCTGTCCGGCCCGGTCTACCAGGAGTCCTTTCTGGATCAGCTCGTCGCGCTCATCGAGCAGATCGAGTCCACGCCGGTGCCGGTGATCGCGGCGCTCAACGGCGCCGCTCTCGGTGCCGGCCTGCAGCTGGCGATGGCGGCGGACCTGCGCGTCATGGCGGGCAAGGCGTTCGCCGGAATCCCGGCCGCCAAGATCGGCGTCGCCGTCGACGAGTGGACCATCCGCCGACTGGTGTCCCTGGTGGGTGCCGGCCAGGCCCGCGGCATGCTGATCGGCTGCGAGCCGCTGTCGTCGGACCGCGCGCTCACCCTGGGGTTCGCGAACCGCTTCGGCGATCTGGACGTCGCGCAGCAGTGGGCCGCCGAGATCGCCGGGTACGCCCCGCTGACCCTGCGGCACTACAAGCTGGTGCTCACCGGCGACGGCGCCCGCGACGACGCCCCCGACGAGCGCGTCGCCGCGATGCGCTCCGCTTGGCTGAGCGACGACGTCCAGGAGGCCCGCGCCGCGCGCACCGAGAAGCGCGCGCCGGTCTTCACCGGCCGCTGACTGGACCGTGCCGTCCTCCGCGTCCCCGCCACCGCACCTGATGGACACATGGTCCACGAGCAGCCCTCACGGGGACGCGCAGGTCGCCGGCTCCGATCTCAGTCGCCCAGGGTCTGCTGCAGGTACGGGTTCGTGAAGGTGCGGTTCGGGTCGAACTCGTTCCGGACGGCGAGGAAGTCGTCGAAGCGCGGGTACACGCTGCGGAGGTACTCCGCGTCGCGGGTGTGCATCTTGCCCCAGTGCGGACGACCACCGTGCGCGGTCATGATGTCTTCGACGTCCTGGAAGTAGGCTTGCGAGTCGCGGGCGTCGTCGCGGTGGTAGCGGTGCACGGCGATGTAGCCGGACTTGCGGCCGCCGGCGGTCGACAGCATCAGGTCGTCGGCGGCCGCGGCACGGACCTCGATCGGGAAGCTGACCTTGTGCTTGCGGCGGTTGATCGTGGCGCGCAGCTCGCGCAGGGCCTCGGGCACCGACTCGAGCGGGATCGCGTACTCCATCTCGCGGAAGCGCACGTCGCGCGAGGAGATGAAGATCTTGTCCGACCGGTCGGTGTACGTCCGCGCGGACAGTGCCCGCCCCGACAGCTGGTTGATTGCGGGAACCACACGCGGCTGCTTGGCGCTCAGCGTGCACAGGATGCGGAACATCCCGTTCGACAGCAGTTCGTCGTCGACGTAGCGGCGGATCCTGCCGGGGCCGCTTGCGGGCGTGTCCGCGGGAAGCCGGGTGTTGGTCTTGGTCAGGGTCCGCGTGGTGTGCGGGAACCAGTAGAACTCGTAGTGGTCGATCGCGGCGACGCGGTCGAGGAAGCCGTCAATGGTCTCGTCGGCGTCGGCGGGCGACTCGACGGCCTCGATCGCGAAGGCGTCGACCAGTTGGAGAGTCACGTCCGTGAGGACGCCCAGAGCGCCGAGGCCGAGCGCGGCGGCCTTCAGGTCGGGGTCGTTCTCGCCGATCGTGCGGACCCGTCCGGTGCCGTCGACCAGGGTGAGTCCGCGGATCTGCGTCGAGATGCCGCCGAACTCGCCGCCGGTGCCGTGCGTGCCGGTGGACGTGGCGCCGGAGACGGTCTGCCGGTCGATGTCACCCAGATTGGCCATCGCCAGCCCGAGCGGCTCGAGGATCGCTGGGATCTGGTGCAGGTGCGTGCCCGCGCCGAGCGTGATGCGCTTGCGGGCGGTGTCGACGTCGCGGACGCCCTGGAACCCGGACATGCCGATCTGGATGCCGGGGGCGACGGCGATCTCGGAGAAGCTGTGACCGGAGCCGACCGGTTTCACGGTGTCGCCGCGCTCGGCGGCGGCCGCGACCGCCGCGGCCAGCTCGTCGACGCTCTGCGGCATGATCAACCGTGTGGGCGTGCACCGCGCGGTGCCGCCCCAGTTGCTCCACGTGCCAGTCGCCGCTTCGCTCACAAGAAACACTTCCCTTCTCCACGGTACGTCGGGACCACGTCCACGACCTCCGCTCGCCCGTCGGCACCGCGCTCGATGAGCGCGACCGACTCCGACCTCTCGCACACTTCACCGGACTTGGTGTGCCGGAACCAAACCCTATCGCCGATCGCGAGCGTCGCCGCAGCCGCTCCGCGCAGCGGAGTCTGCACCTCGCCGGCTGCCTCGGTGCCGATGAACTGCAGGCCGGAGGGCCAGACGGGCTTCGGGAGCCGGTCGGCCGCGGGTGGTCCGGAGGCGATCCAGCCGCCGCCCGCGCACGTCACGATTTCGTGGTCGGGACGACGCAGGACGTCGAGTCCGAAGCTCAGGGCGGGTGCGGGCTGGAAGTGCTTGTAGGTGTCGAACAGGTGGCCGCCGAAGAATCCGCTGCCCGCCGCGATGTCGGTGACCGCGCCGTCCTTCGCGGTCTCCTCCAGGGAGCCGGTGCCGCCCGCGTTGACGAACTCGAGATCGGCGACCTCGCGCAGCGCGGCGATCGCCTTGCCGCGCCGATGGCGCAGCTCGACCATCGAGACCGTCTGCATCGTCTGGACCGCGGTGTTCATCAGGAACTTGCCCGCCACCTCGTTGCCGACGCCGGCGACCTGGGCCTCGTACGACATCGCGCCGACGAGACGGAAGCCCTTCCGGGCGGCGACGGTTCGCGCGAGCCGCTGAGCCTGCTCCACCGAATGCACCGGCGAGCGGCGGACACCGACGTGAACGTGGCCCGCGACCGCCCGCAACGAGGCGTCGAGGTCGATCGCGATCCGCACCACGGGGCGGCGTTCGGGTGCGACGACCGCGTCGACGATGTCGAGCTGTGCCGGATCGTCGATCAGCAGGGTGACACGCTCGCACGCCGTCGAGTCGGCGAGGAGCGCGGCGAGGGCGGCCCGCTTGACGGTCGGGTAGCCGAGGAGCACGTCGGTGACGCCGGATTCGGTCGCCAGCCAGTGAGCCTCGGCGACGTCGTAGGCGAGGACGCCGGCGAAGCCGTCGCGCTGCAGGATGTCGTCGATGACCGATCGCACGCGCAGCGATTTGCTCGCGACGCGGATGGGCACGCCGCCCGCGCGGGCCCGGAGATCGGCGACGTTGTGCTCGAGGGCGCCGAGGTCGAGGGCCAGAACAGGGGAGTCCAGCCCCGCGCGCCGGACGGCGTCGTCGATTCCGCCCCAGTACTCGGCGGGGTCGGTGACGTACGGGTTGTCAGTGGGCGGCATGGTGCGGCAACTCCTTTGAGAATCCGACGGTCGCGACAACGATTACGCTAGACAAGCGTGAGGACACTGGGAAACACGGTCGCCGAAAGTGCTTCGGCGGTACAGACGAGGCTGGCGAAGTCGGCACGGATCTTGCCGCCGCTGAATGCGATGGGAGCGAGCCGGGAGCACATCGCCCCACTGACCGCCGAATCGCCGTTCGCTCGCGGGGGCGTCTTCGCCAATCGCGAGCGGGCGCCCGAGGTCAATGGCCCCGACATGTCGACGATGCTCGACATGGCGCGGCGGCCGGGAAAGCCGAGCGGTGAGATCCCGGTGCATCGTCCGGAGTTCACCGCGGGGCCGCTGGGCCTGTCGGCGACCTGGCTCGGTCACGCGAGCACGGTGGTCGATCTGGACGGCGTCCGGATCGTCACCGACCCGGTCCTGTCCGAGCGCTGTTCCCCGTCGCAGATCATCGGGCCCCGGCGGATGCACCGCGCCCCGGTGACCGCCGGTCAGCTGCCGCCGGTCGACGTCGTCTTGATCAGTCACGACCATTACGACCACCTCGACACCGCGACGGTCGTGACCATCGCGCGGACGCAGCCGGACGCGGTGTTCGTGGTGCCGGTCGGGGTGGGAGCCCATCTGCGGTCGTGGGGCGTCGAGGCGGATCGGATCCGGCACGCCGACTGGTTCGAGCAGGTCGACCTGTCGGTGCGGGGCACCGAGGTCAGTTTCCACGCCGTTCCCGCGCGGCACTTCTCGGGGCGCGGACTGTCGCGCAACCTGACGCAGTGGGTGAGCTGGGCCGTCGTGGGTCCGCATCACCGGTTCTTCTTCTCCGGGGACACCGGGTACACCGAGTCCTATGCCGAGACGGGCACCACGTTCGGGCCCTTCGACCTCAGCCTCATCGCGGTCGGCGCCTACGACCCCGCCTGGCCGGACATCCACCTCAACCCGGAGGAGGCGCTCGCCGTCCACCGGCTGCTGAGCGGCGACGAGCCCGGCGCGCTGTTCGTCCCGATTCACTGGGGTACGTTCAACCTGGCACGGCATTCGTGGGTGGATCCGGTGCGCAGACTCACCGTCGAGGCGCAGCGGACCGGCGTCGACGTCTGCGTGCCGAGTCCGGGCTCGACCATCGCGCCCGACAGCCGTACCGGTACGGCGATGTTCGATCCGACCTGGTGGGAGCGATGCGCATGACGACCTCGACGACGACCGGGCGCGACCCCGGTCTCACCGCCGCCGAGGTCGCCGAGCGCACCGCCGCCGGTCAGGCGAACGTCACCGCGGACAAGTCGGGCCGCAGCGTCGCCGACATCGTCAAGGCCAACGTCTTCACGCGGATCAACGCGATTCTCGGCGTCCTGTTCGTGATCGTCGCCTCCACCGGCTCGTTCATCAATGGACTGTTCGGCCTGCTGATCATCGCCAACAGTGGTATCGGCATCATCCAGGAGGTCCGCGCCAAGCGCACCCTCGACCGCCTCGCGATCGTCGGCCAAGCGCGTCCGATGGTGCGCCGAGACGGCGTCGCCGCCGAGGTCGCGTCGTCGGAGGTCGTGCTCGGCGACATCATCGAACTCGGCCCCGGCGATCAGGTCATCGTCGACGGCGCGACGATCGAGTCCGAGTCGCTCGACATGGACGAGTCGCTGCTCACCGGTGAGGCCGACGCGGTCGACAAGGGACTCGGCGACGAGATCATGTCCGGCAGCTTCGTGGTCGCCGGGTCGGGCGCGTATCGGGCGACGAAGGTCGGCGCCGACTCCTACGCGAACCAGTTGGCGGCGGAGGCCTCCAAGTTCACCCTCGTCTCCTCCGAACTCCGGTCCGGCATCGATCAGATCCTTCGCGTGATCACCTGGCTGCTGATCCCGGCGGGCATCCTGACCATCGTCAACCAGCTGTTCATCAGTCAGAACGGCATCCGGACCGCACTGCTCGGCATGGTGGCCGCGCTGGTCCCGATGGTCCCCGAGGGTCTGGTGCTGATGACGTCGATCGCGTTCGCGGTCGGCGTGGTGCGACTCGGCCAGCGGCAGTGCCTGGTCAACGAACTCCCCGCGATCGAGGGTCTGGCGCGCGTCGACGTCGTTTGCACCGACAAGACCGGAACGCTCACCGAGAACGGCATGCGACTGTCCGAGGTGCGGATCGTCGACGACGCCGTGGCGCAGGCGCAGGTCGAAGCGGCGCTGGCCGCGATCGCCGCGCACGACCCTCGCCCGAACGCGAGCATCCAGGCCGTCCAGGAGGCGTTCGACGAGGCTCCAGACTGGTCGACGTCGGCGGTGCTGCCGTTCAGCTCGGCCAACAAGTTCTCCGGGATGTCGTTCGTCGACGGCGCCGGCGTTTCCGAGGGCAACTGGCTCATCGGTGCGCCGGACGTCCTGCTCGACCCGGACTCCGACACCGCTCGGCTCGCGTCCGACCTCGGCTCCACCGGTCTGCGCATCCTGCTGGTGGCGACCACCGACGTCCCGGTCGACACCGAACCGGCCGGCCCGACCGCGGTCCCCGGAACCCTGGTGCCCACTGCGCTGGTCGTGCTCGAACAGCGGGTCCGGCCCGATGCCCGCGACACCATCGAGTACTTCGAATCACAGAACGTCGCGGTCAAGATCATCTCTGGCGACAACGCGCGGTCGGTCGGCGCGGTGGGGGAGTCACTCGGACTCGGCTCACCGGACACCGCCGTCGACGCGCGGCAATTGCCGACCGACGATGAGGCGCTGGCCGGCGTGATCGCCGACGCCGACGCGTTCGGCCGGGTGCGGCCGGATCAGAAGCGCGCGATGGTCAAGGCGCTGCAGTCGAAGGAACACACCGTCGCGATGACCGGCGACGGCGTCAACGACGTGCTCGCGCTCAAGGACGCCGACATCGGCGTCGCGATGGGCTCCGGTTCGTCCGCCGCGCGGTCGGTGGCGCAGATCGTCTTGCTGGACAACAAGTTCGCCACCCTGCCGTACGTGGTCGGCGAAGGCCGTCGCGTCATCGGCAACATTGAGCGGGTCTCGAACCTGTTCCTCACCAAGACCGTCTACGCAGTCCTGCTGGCCCTCCTGATCGGCTGCGCCGGGCTGCTCGCCAAGGGCTTGGGCTGGGCGTCGATCAGCTACCCGTTCCAGCCGATCCACGTCACGATCTCCGCGTGGTTCACCATCGGCGTGCCCGCGTTCGTGCTGTCGCTCGCGCCCAACAACGAGCGTGCCAAGCCCGGCTTCGTGCGCCGGGTGCTCACCCAGGCGGTGCCCAACGGCATCATCGTCGGGCTGTCGACCTTCGTCTGCTTCCTGCTGGTCAATCGTGACTACTCGGCGGCTCTCGGCGGCTATGTCGCGAACGCCACCACCCGGCCCAGCGACGGCATCGCGGCCGTCGCCAATGCCACCCAGACGGTCGGCGCGGTGCAGACGCAGGCGGCCACGGCCGCACTCGCCACGATGATCGCGATCGCCGTCTACGTGCTGGTGGTGGTCGCGCGGCCGTACAACTGGTGGAAGATCGTGCTGCTCGCGGTGTCCGTCGGCATGTACGTGCTGATCTTCACGGTCCCGTTCAGCCAGCGGCTGTTCCACCTGGACTCGTCGAACGGCCACATGATGGCGATCGCGGGCGTCTGCGCGGCGGTGGGCATCGTGGCCGTCGAGATCTCCACTCGGGTGCTCAACGGCTATCTGGACCGTCGGACGCGGCTCGGCGAGCAGCGCGTGCAGGTCTGAAGTCACTGATCGTGCACGTCGCCGAATCCACAGTACGATCGCGTTCATGGATCTCAAAGGACTCGTTGACAAGGCCAAGGCCGCACTGAAGTCGAACCCGGATCTCATCGAGAAGGGCGGCGACATGATCGACAAGGCGACCGGCAACAAGTACGCCTCGCACGTCGACAAGGCACAGGACGCGGCGCGCAAGGCGGTCGGGGCCGAGGAGGCACCGCAGCAGCCGAAGGACGACGAGGCGAAGTAGCGTCGACCGAGGCGCCGTTGCCGCAGCGGCGACGCCGAGTGCGCGCCGAACCGGCCGTTGATCGAATTCGGACATGCCGGTGTCCCGGCCGGTGAGGGTCGGGGTCAGGCGGCGAGCAGCGCGTCCAGGTGGGCTTCGGCCCGGGACGCGTCGAGTGCGGGCGGTGCGTGCGGTCCCTGGTCGGGGAGGAGTTCGGCGTGGTGGATCTGGTTGATCCGCCATCGCTGCCCGGGCCGTTCGCCGACCGGCCGCCAGGCGACGCGTCCGGCGTGTGGGCCGTCGATCAGGATCATCGTCTCCCAGTCGCCGAGTCGTTTGCCGACGCTGCGATTGTGACGGCCGCATGCGGCGCCGAGGTGATCGACGTCGGTCGGGCCGCCGTCCTGCCAATCCGGGAAATGATGGGCCTGCGTCCGCGAGAACGGTGCCGAACACCCCGGCGCGGTGCATCCGCGATCCCGCGCGAACAACATCAACCGCTGCGCCCTCGACGCCAACCTGCGGCCCCGCCCCAGGTACAGCGGCTGACCGGTCGCCTGGGAGAACACCGCCAGATGCGGCGTCGCCCCGGCAGCCATCTGCACGAGATCGGCGACCGGAATCCGCGTTCCCGTCGCGGTCAGCGCCACCCCGGCATGCTCGCGCAGTTCCCGGTCGGTGACCGTGATGACCAGCTGCGACGACAACCGGCCGCCGCCGGTACCGCTGGCTTCGCCGTGGGCGCGGACGAACCGCAGCACCGCCAGCAATCCGTCATGGGTGCGCTGTGCGGCACTG